>NZ_JAKUHD010000011.1:0-128569 GCF_022664325.1 Bacillus cereus group sp. BfR-BA-01310
CGCAACCAAATGGTCCCGTGGTGTAGTGGTTAACATGCCTGCCTGTCACGCAGGAGATCGCCGGTTCGACCCCGGTCGGGACCGCCATTTTTACATAAAGGCTCGGTAGCTCAGTCGGTAGAGCAGAGGACTGAAAATCCTCGTGTCGGCGGTTCGATTCCGTCCCGAGCCACCATTTTGAAAAATGCAAGCCGGCTTAGCTCAATTGGTAGAGCAACTGACTTGTAATCAGTAGGTTGGGGGTTCAAGTCCTCTAGCCGGCACCACTTTCAAAATGAGCCATTAGCTCAGTTGGTAGAGCATCTGACTTTTAATCAGAGGGTCGAAGGTTCGAATCCTTCATGGCTCACCATTTTCAATTTAATGCGGGTGTAGTTTAGTGGTAAAACAAGAGCCTTCCAAGCTCTGGTCGAGAGTTCGATTCTCTTCACCCGCTTATCTATTATGGGCCTATAGCTCAGCTGGTTAGAGCGCACGCCTGATAAGCGTGAGGTCGATGGTTCGAGTCCATTTAGGCCCACCATAATATTCCGCAGTAGCTCAGTGGTAGAGCTATCGGCTGTTAACCGATCGGTCGTAGGTTCGAGTCCTACCTGCGGAGCCATATTATAGAGAAGTACCCAAGTGGCTCAAGGGGCTCCCCTGCTAAGGGAGTAGATCGCGAACGCGGTGCGAGGGTTCGAATCCCTTCTTCTCTGCCAGAACTGGCCCGTTGGTCAAGTGGTTAAGACACCGCCCTTTCACGGCGGTAACACGGGTTCGAATCCCGTACGGGTCATACTAAAAGAGATAGCATAATCTGCTATCTCTTTTTTGTTATGTAAAAGTAGACTTTGAATAGTCTGCTTTTTTATGGATTTTTGTATACTTTTTTCTATTTCAATCGTCTAACTAATAGAAAGGAGAGCGCGATGGAGTATGAAAAGGTGTCGTAAATTCTTTTTCATTTGCTACTCCATTCCAGTACTCTTTCTGTTTATTCATACGTGACAACATTCCTTCCCCATAAATTCCCTTGATTATATTCCTAACAAGAAGAAAAAAACAGTTTTTACATTCATTTTGTAATGAGATAATAAAGTTGTTTGAAAATAATAAAATCATTTAAAAACAAATAAAGGTGTTATAAAGTATAGAAATGGTTTGTATTGTATACTTCTATAAATAAAGAATAATTCTAAGTGTGGGGCTGATATTAAGTGTTTAAATATAACGTATGTTTCTTAAAAAGTAAGGATAAAGTCTTGATGTTGAATCGTGAAAAGGCACCGATTATGGGAGTGTGGAACGGTGTTGGTGGTAAAAATGAAGTAGGTGAAACTGCTGATGAGGGTGCAATTCGTGAAGTGTTTGAGGAAACAGGATTCAAGGTAAATCAGTATTATTCAAAAGGTGTCATTACATGGGATACTAGTGATCGTAAAAAAGATGGATTATATGTGTATTTATTTGAAATAGATACAATATTAGATAGTGAATCTATGAAAAAAACAAGAGAAGGTATTCTCGATTGGAAACACATTGATTGGATACTGAATCCCTCTAATTTAGGGATTGCTGAAATGGTAAAGGAATATTTACCTGTTCTATTAGAAAAAGAAGGTGATTATTCATTCGAATATAAAGATGACATATTAATACTTGTAAAATAAAAGTTTTTACATAAAGATTTCATAATTAAACATTTTTATTATCTATTTTTGAGGGGAAATTTAAATAGATTGATTTACATTTAAAGAAATTTAAAGAGTCTTGCTACATGTGAATTGTAATAAGGCCCTTATTTTTCTATTCAAAATTAAACACCTTTATTCTCTCTATACACATTTGTGTATTTGATACAAATCTAAGATGACTATAAAAAACACCATTCTTTCCTATGATTTTACAGAAAGAATAGCGTATTTTTTCATTTTAGGAGGTATTTTGTTTTGTTAGCTTGATAGCGATGGGCTAACACCACATACTCATCAAGCTAACATTTTGAAGTGCCCCCAAAACGAAAATTTCATCTTTTCATATGTGTCCATGAGAATTCAGTTCATTTTTTTCGTTTTGGGGAACATTTAATTTCTTAAGTTGATAACGATGTGGTGGGGCCCCATTATGGTCTTAATTCAAAATTGATTTTAATAATATGTTCTTGCCTACACACTAAGCGACCATCTATTTTTCTTTACATAATCTCCAGATACAGTCCATATCAACTATAGATTCTTGTCTTATGCTAAATGTATTCCCAAACAAGGAGGTA
The DNA here is from genome assembly GCF_022664325.1 of Bacillus cereus group sp. BfR-BA-01310. Classification (NCBI taxonomy): domain Bacteria; kingdom Bacillati; phylum Bacillota; class Bacilli; order Caryophanales; family Bacillaceae; genus Bacillus; species Bacillus cereus group sp. BfR-BA-01310. Next base: position 2,255 of record NZ_JAKUHD010000011.1, read on the forward strand.
ATGAAAAATGTTTAAAACATTATTAGCAGGAACACTTTTAAGTACAGGATTATTAGCGGGTGGTGCAGTAGGTGCAGAAGATGTGAAAATGGACAACCTAAAATCAAATGAAAATAGTCCAAATCAATCAATTACAACAAGTGCAGATGGAACAACGTCTTTCTCACAAAACTTTAATGCACCTAAAGATGCAGTGCCAGCAACTCCTAAAGGAGATGCAAAAACTGTTGAAAGAACAGAAGGTACAGGTTCGCAAGAAGGAAAAATGGTACCAACAAAAGAAGGTACAGATTCTCAACCTGGATTTGAAATGGGAGCCCCTGAAAAACCAGAGCATGCAAAAACTGTTGAAAGAACAGAGGGTACAGACTCTCAAGAAGGAAAAATGGTACCAACAAAAGAAGGAAATTAAATAATATATAGTTATAACGAAGAGCATCCAAAAAGTGGTGCTCTTTTTATATTATAGGGATCAACTAGTTTTACTCAATATAGAACTGTAGCAGGAATTAAGGCTAGAACATGGGGTACTGTCTTTTCAAATCATGGTGTTTGGAGCAATAGTTTTGGTGGTAACGTTACAACATAAACATTTTATTAGAGATTTTTTAAATTTACATACACTCTAGATATACTACATATCAACTTCAGATACTTGTTTTATGATACAAGTAATCAAACAAAAGGAAGGCAATACAAAATGATTAAAAAAGTATTAACAGTGCACTCTTTTAAGTACAGGAGATTATTAAACGTACGATTCGAAGAAGTTTGAGTTATAAAAAGAAAATAGATAAATATAGTGAAAATAGATAAATTGACAAGAGAAAAGTACTTTGTGTATATTACAGGTGCTTTTTATTTTCATTTTGATATAGGGCTTGAATTAAATTTTTACACAAAAATATATACGGCAAAAAGGGGGGAGTTCATTGCACAAAATTATTTATGGAATATTAATTTTAATTTATACTTTGTATTCATTTTTTGTAAGTGATGGAAGTGAAGTAAGGTTTATTATGGTGTTAACTATAGTACTTATCTTTTCTGTGGTTTTAGAAAAAGGAAATGCAAACAAAACGACTGATTAAAGGTCCTTTTGTTTGCATTTTTTTAGTTGGCTATTTAAGTCCAGATGTTTTAGGGATAGCACCAAATCGCCATAAGGCTTAAAGAACGATTTATCCCCAAACAATAAATACGAGCAAAATGCACAAAATTTTCGTTCTGGGAGTGGTATGAGATTTTAACTTGATGGCATGGGGTTTACCCTCTTACAGAGTTAGAAGACAACTCGGACATCTCTGTTACTGTGGTTGCTGACCATCGTACTGCTTTTTCTTCATTCTTGTGCCTAGTATGATGAGGGCGACATAGATTACGATGGCAATCGAATCTATAAGCGTATCCGTAAGCCCCGATACGTCAAGCAATGCGGTTACACCAAGAATAACCATCAGTCGGACGGTCAGGATCGCCGCAATCAACCATGCGGCAAACCGGATCTTTGATCTCTCGGTTTGGAATGACATGAAAATGAAAGCGATGCCGAAGACCAGATTTTCCGCCGTGATGATGTGCCAGACATACGTGAATACTGTCCGGGTACCCACGGATATCGCCTCAGTGTTGAGCGTCGGTAGCACAGCGGATTGCCCGTTCCATGCGTGCGTGACGGCAAACAGCATCGCAAGGACGCCTGCAATCAGATAATAAAAATTCCTAACCTTGATGTTCACCACAACCTTCCTTGGAAATTCCCGGTTTCTTCTTTCTCTTTTTTGTTTATTTCTTTATTATTTTTAATTTATTTTCTTAAATGGATTGTATTCACTTTAATGCAGAAAGAACACCTTTCATTTTTAAAGTGGTAATTAAACTTGTTTATTTCGATTCACAATCTTTATAAACCATCTTCATTGAGATTGATTCCACACTTGATTTAATCATTTTACACTCTATGTGAAAAAGTTCACAAATAGGTCATAATTTGTGAAGTAATTCACAATAATCCGTGCTACAATATGAATGTAAAGAAGTTAAACAACATTAAATTAGTATTTTAATTAATTACTTAAACAATAATAAAAAATAGATGTAAACAATAGAGAGGGGAAATTACAATGAAAAAAGGTATCAATCGCGTAGTATTAGTAGGAACAGGAGCTGTAGGTTGTAGTTACGCTTACTCAATGATCAACCAAGGTGTAGCTGAAGAATTCGTACTTGTAGATGTTAATGAAGCAAAAGCAGAAGGGGAAGCAATGGACTTAAGCCATGCGGTACCATTCTCTCCAGCACCAACAAAAGTTTGGAGCGGTAGCTATGCAGATTGTAAAGATGCAGACTTAGTAGTTATCACTGCTGGATTACCACAAAAGCCAGGCGAAACTCGTTTAGACTTAGTTGAGAAAAATACAAAGATCTTTAAACAAATCGTTCGCGGTATTATGGATAGCGGATTCGATGGAATCTTCTTAATCGCAACTAACCCAGTTGATATTTTAACTTACGTAACTTGGAAAGAATCTGGTTTACCAAAAGAGCGCGTAATCGGTTCTGGTACAACTTTAGACTCTGCTCGTTTCCGCTACATGTTAGGTGACTACTTAGATGTAGATCCACGTAACGTTCATGCTTACATCGTTGGTGAGCACGGTGACACTGAACTTCCAGTATGGAGCCACGCTACTGTAGGTGTACAAAAGCTAGAAACAATCTTAGCGAACAACGAACAATACAAACAAGAAGATTTAGATAAAATCTTTGAAAATGTACGCGATGCAGCTTACCATATCATCGAACGTAAAGGCGCAACTTATTACGGAATCGGTATGTCACTACTACGCGTAACTAAAGCGATCTTAAGCAACGAGAACAGCGTATTAACTGTATCTGCATACCTTGAAGGTCAATACGGTGAGAAAGATGCTTACGTAGGTGTTCCAGCTGTTATTAACCGCGAAGGTGTACGTGAAATCGTAGAACTTGAATTAAACGAAGAAGAAAAAGCGAAATTCGCTCATTCTGTAAAAGTATTAAAAGAAACAATGGCACCAGTACTATAATAATTGCTAAATGAATCAGAGGCGGGAAACTGCTTCCTACCTCTGATCATATATAAATGAATATAAATTCCTTTTCCGGTTTCCCTTGTATATCCCCAATATACCCCTGTTGCTGGAGAAGGATCGTTTATAGAAAAAAGCACTCTATTTTCGAATAGAGTGCTTTTATGTGTTATTTTTTCGGTGTTAGTCCTAATTTCGTTGTTAGACGGCTTGTTAAATGACCTGGCACTTCTACATAGAAGTTATAGTCACGTGTATTTACAGGAAGTCCGTTTATGCTGAAGAAGCTATATTTGTCTAATTTCCTTTCGTATTTATGGCGATAAGCATCAGTAGCATATACTTTTGCACCAAGTTTCGTATAATCGAATGTTTCATCTAAATATCCACGTTCGTTTACGAATGCTTCAGGCGTAATGTTTCCTTCAACTAATGAATTGTAGTTCTTTATTAAGAACGAGTATATGCTTATGAATTTTTCATTTCAATAAAATTTGTGACAAAAAATGTTGAGAAATATTATTTTATGGCAGATTAATTTGTTGGTATTTTACATGGAAAATAGCGTGAAAAACGGAGAGAAATCAATAAAATAAATATTGAGCAATAAAGAATGGTGAGAAATAGTGAGGAGAAATGAAGCGTTTGCAATGAATATTCGTCAAAATTCGATATTTTATATAGAAATATGAAGAAAATTCAACATTTTCAAGAAAAAAACGTATATTTTTAAAAAAATAACAAGGATATTTCAGTTTTTCGCAGAAATGATAAAGTGTTAAAAATTTCTGTCATCTTAGTGAGGTGAGCATATTGGATGTAATAAAGTGTGAAGAAGTGAAACGAGATGGGTTTCATACAGAAAAGTACTATGACAGTTATAACATCTTTGGGGCACATATTGTGACGGAAGATGGGATGCGAGGTGTACGATTTACAGTATGGGCTCCTCATGCTAAAGCAATGAGTGTTGTTGGAGATTTTAATGAATGGGATTATGAGCAACATAAGATGCTACAAGTGACAGAAGAGGGGATTTGGTCCTTGTTTGTACCGCATATTGAAGAGAAGGAAATATACAAGTATGCGATTGAAACGATGGACGGTGACGTTATTTTAAAAGCGGATCCTTATGCAGTATATGCAGAAGTAAGACCAAATACGGCATCTGTAGTTTTTGATATAGAGGGATATGAATGGAATGATAAAAACTGGGTCCGTAAGAGAAAGAAAAAGTCGATTTATAAAGAAGCGATGACAGTTTACGAATTACATTTCGGTTCTTGGAAAAAGAAAGAAGATGGAGATCTGTATTCTTACCGAGAAATGGCCGAGGAACTCATTCCGTATGTGGTGGAACATCAATTTACACATATTGAAATTATGCCGCTTGTTGAGCATCCATATGATCGTTCTTGGGGATATCAAGGAACGGGATATTATGCAGCAACAAGTAGATTCGGCACACCACATGATTTGATGTATTTTGTCGACGAATGTCATAAATATGGAATCGGTGTCATTTTAGATTGGGTGCCGGGGCATTTTTGTAAAGATGCTCACGGTTTATATTTATTTGATGGGACACCGACTTATGAATATAAAGATATAGATGTACAAGAAAACCCGGTATGGGGAACTGTTAATTTTGATTTAGGAAAGAGGGAAGTACGTAATTTCTTAATTTCAAATGCGTTATTTTGGATGAAGTATTTCCATATTGATGGTTTCAGGGTAGATGCAGTTGCGAATATGTTGTACTGGAATAAAGAAGGAAAAGAGCAAAGCAATGAACACGCTGTTTCTTTCTTACGAGAGTTAAATGAAGCTGTGTTTGCAGAAGATGAAGACTTTCTTATGACAGCAGAAGATTCAACAGCTTGGCCACTTGTAACAGCTCCAACATACGAGGGTGGACTTGGATTCAATTACAAATGGAATATGGGCTGGATGAATGACGTGCTGAAATATATGGAATGTGCACCCGAGTACCGGAAATACATTCATGAGAAAATGACATTCTCTTTACTATATGCTTACTCTGAAAACTTCATATTACCGCTTTCTCATGATGAAGTCGTTCATGGGAAAAAGTCGTTATTAAATAAAATGCCGGGAGATTACTGGGATAAGTTCGCCCAACTTCGTTTATTATATGGATATTTCTTTGCTCATCCAGGTAAGAAATTACTCTTTATGGGTGGAGAATTCGGGCAATTTGATGAGTGGAAAGACCTTGAAGAGTTAGATTGGAATTTACATGATTTTGAAATGCATCGTTATATGCATGATTACTTTAAAGAGCTCATAGCATTGTATAAGCGCTCAAAACCACTTTGGCAGCTTGATCATTCACCTGAAGGATTTCAGTGGATTGATGCTAATAATAATGAGCAAAGTATTTTCTCGTTTATCCGCCAAGGGGATAAGCAAGAAGATGCGTTAGTTGTCGTATGTAATTTTACGAAAGCTACATATGAAAACTATAAAGTAGGTGTACCAGATTTCGAGTATTATAACGAAGTTTTAAACAGTGACGCTGCACAATATGGCGGTTCGGGGCAAGTCAATAAGAAACGTCTCAAGACGATTCTAGAGCCGTACCATAATCAAGCAGCACATGTAGAAATTACAATTCCACCATTTGGCGTATCCATATTACGACCAGTGAAGACGAGAAAGGGGAGCAAAAAACAAGATGGCTCAAAAACAAAAGTGCGTAGCAATGTTACTAGCAGGGGGAAAAGGTAGTCGTTTAAGTGCATTAACAAAAAATTTAGCCAAGCCAGCTGTTCCATTTGGTGGTAAATATCGCATTATTGATTTTACGTTAAGTAACTGTGCGAACTCCGGTATTGAAACGGTTGGGATTTTAACACAATATCAACCGCTAGAACTTCATAATTATATTGGAATCGGAAACGCTTGGGATTTAGACCGTGTAAACGGTGGGGTCACAGTTTTACCTCCTTATGCGGAGTCTTCAGGTGTGAAGTGGTATACAGGTACCGCAAGTGCCATTTATCAAAACTTAAACTATTTAAGCCAGTATGAACCAGAATATGTCCTTATTTTATCAGGTGACCATATTTATAAAATGGATTACAGCAAAATGTTAGATTACCATATTGAGAAAGAAGCGGACGTTTCGATTTCTGTTATTGAAGTGCCTTGGGATGAAGCAAGTCGTTTCGGTATTATGAATACAAATGAAGAGATGGAAATTGTTGAATTTGAGGAGAAACCGCAATTTCCAAGAAGTAATCTTGCATCAATGGGAATTTATATTTTTAACTGGGCTATTTTAAAAGAATATTTAGAGATGGATGCAAGAAATCCTGAATCTAGTAATGATTTCGGAAAAGATGTACTTCCGCTTTTATTAGATGAAGGGAAGAAGTTGATGGCGTATCCGTTTGAAGGATATTGGAAAGATGTCGGAACGGTAAAAAGCTTATGGGAAGCGAATATGGATTTACTTCGCGATGAAACATCGTTGAACTTGAATGATCGTAATTGGCGCATTTATTCTGTGAATCCAAATGAGCCACCTCAATATATTGCAGAACAGGCAAAAGTAGAAGAATCGCTTATTAATGAAGGGTGTGTCATTGAAGGGGACGTGAAGCATTCTGTATTATTCCAAGGAGTAACGGTAGAAGAAGGTAGTATGGTAATTGATTCTGTCGTTATGCCGGGGGCAAAGATTGGTAAAAATGTTGTGATTGAAAGAGCAATCGTTGGATCGGAAATGGTTATTGAAGATGGGACAATAATTCGCCCGGAAAAAAATGTTGATGATGTAGTGCTAATTGCTGAAGGGAAATAGAAAAGGGGGATGAAATGAATGGGAGAAAAAATGTTAGGAATTATTAATGCAACGGGAAGTTTTCCTTCCTTAAAGAAAGTAACAGGGCATCGTTCATTAGCGGCGTTACCGTTTGGGGGCCGTTACCGACTCATTGATTTCATGCTTTCAAATATGGTGAATTCTAATATTCATAGCGTAGCGGTTTTTACAAGTCATAAAAATCGTTCTTTAATGGATCATGTCGGTTCAGGAAAACAGTGGGATTTAGATAGAAAGCGTGATGGACTATTTTTATTCCCACCTAATTGCCAATGTGATCAGGACGAATTTGGATCTTTTGCACATTTTAGAAGACATATTGATTATTTTCTAAGAAGCAGAGAAGAGTATGTTGTGATTACGAATAGCCATCTTGTAACGGCGTTAAATTTCCAAGCAGTGTTAGAGCGACATATACATACGGCAGCAGATATTACCGAGGTTTGTCATGAAGGAGTTTCGCTTCAAACATACGTGTTAAAGAAACAATTATTGTTAGACTTATTTGAGACATATAAAGATGTGGAGCAATACAGTTTATTTGATGTAGTGAGAGAAAAGCGGGGAAAATCACTGCATATTGCTACGTATGAGCATACAGGATATGTAGCTATTATTGACTCGATTGAAAGTTACTATAAACATAGCTTAGAAATTTTGCAACCTGTTATTTGGAAGCAATTATTTAAGAAAGAAGCACCAATCTTTACGAAAGTAAAAGATGAGCCGCCAACTCGTTACTTAAAGGGTGCAGTCGTGAAAAACACAATGATTGCAAACGGCAGTATTATTGAAGGCGAAGTAGAAAATAGTGTTGTCTCCCGTTCTGTTAAAATTGGAAAAGGTTCAATTGTTCGTAATAGCATTATTATGCAAAAGAGCCAAATTGGAGATAACTGTATAATAGATGGTGTTATTATTGATAAAGATGTGAAACTTGGCGACGGTGTAGTTTTAAAAGGAACTGCTGATAAGCCATATGTTGTAGAAAAGGGTAGTGTTCAAAATAGTACAATCAATAGTTATTCGTAAATAGCGGGTGAATAATCAGTGGGGAGGATGAAGAAAATCTCCACTGATTAAAGTTTCAATTTACATGAAAACTTGAAGGGAGGAAGCTGTAAGGAGAGCGATTTATGATGTATACGCTTTTCGCGCAGTGGGACAACAGGTGAATATTTTATTTGCAGTATCAGAATGTGTACCGTTTATTAAATCAGGAGGTTTAGCTGATGTAGCAGGAGCGCTCCCGAAAGAACTAAAAAAATTAGGGGTGAATGTTCGCATTATACTTCCGAACTATAGTCTTATCCCGAAAGAGCTAAGAGAAGGATGTACGCTTCATAAAGTAATTAATATTCCTCTTGGGTGGAGAAACCAATATTGCGGGATTTTAAAAGGTGAGCAGGACGGAATCACGTATTACTTAATAGATAATGAATATTATTTTAAGAGAGATTCTCTGTATGGTCATTATGATGATGGGGAGCGTTTTTCTTATTTTTCGAAAGCAGTTTTAGAGTGTATTCCGCATCTTGATTTTGAAGTAGATGTTCTTCATAGCCATGATTGGCATACAGCTATGGTTAATTTCTTACTTCGAGAAAAGTATCAAGATAACCCGTTATATGAGCATATTAAAACGGTATATACGATTCATAACTTGCAGTTCCAAGGTGTATTTCCTCCTGAAGTGATGTACGATTTACTGGAACTTGGTCATGAATATTTTCATAGTGAACAGCTGGAATTCTATGGAAATGTGAACTTTATGAAAGGCGGTATTATCGCATCTGACAAAATTACAGCGGTTAGCCCGACATATAAAGAAGAAATTCAATATGAGTTTTTCGGTGAGAAGTTAGATGGGTTGCTACGAAAATATAATGATAAGCTTAGTGGCATTGTAAATGGAATTGATACGAGCGTATATAATCCAGAAACAGATCCATATATTACAGCTCAGTATAGTGCAGAGTCATTAGATGAAAAGAATGAAAATAAACGCGCATTGCAGCGTTATTTTGGTTTGCCAGAAAAAGAAGATACACCAGTCATTTCGATGGTAACACGATTAACGAAGCAAAAAGGTCTTGATCTAGTACGTACTGTATTCCGTGAAATAATGGAAGAAGATGTACAATGTATAATTCTAGGATCGGGCGATTCGGAATACGAGCAGTTCTTTGAATGGATGGCATATGAGTATCCAGAGAAGGTAAAAGTATATATCGGATTTAATGAAGAGTTAGCACACCAAGTGTATGCGGGAAGCGATTTATTTTTAATGCCATCGCTTTTTGAACCGTGTGGACTTGGACAACTTATTGCACTAGCATATGGCACAATTCCAATTGTAAGAGAAACAGGCGGACTAAATGATACTGTACATTCTTACGATGAAGAAACTGGAGCTGGGAATGGCTTCAGCTTTACGAATTTTAATGCACATGACATGTTACATACGATTCTTCGTGCAATTGAGTTTTATCAAGATAAACCGGTATGGGAGCAACTTGTAAAGCAAGCGATGACTGAGGACTATAGCTGGAGAAAATCAGCTCTTGCATATAAGGAATTGTATAAGAGTCTCATGGAATAACATTTAGGTGGTGAAAAAATGTTTACTCATGTTGAATGTTTCAAATCAGCTTTTCTAGAAAAACTAGAGACGATGTATGGGAAAAGTTTCAAAGATTCTACAACTCGTGATCAGTATAATACGCTTGGTCATATGGTTCGTGAGTATATGAATAGTCAATGGATTGCAACGAATGAAAGTTATCGGTCTGGAGATCAAAAGCAAATGTATTACTTATCCATTGAGTTTTTACTTGGGCGTTTGCTTGGAAGTAATATGTTAAATTTAGGCATTCGAGATGTGTGTGAAAAGGGACTTTCTGAACTTGGAATTTCTTTGCAAGAGTTAGAAGAGATTGAAGCAGATGCTGGCCTTGGTAATGGTGGACTTGGACGTTTAGCAGCCTGTTTCCTCGACTCGCTCGCTTCTTTAAACTTGCCAGGACATGGCTGTGGTATTCGTTATAAACATGGCTTGTTTGATCAAAAAATTGTTGATGGCTACCAAGTGGAATTTCCAGAACAGTGGCTTCTTCATGAAAACGTTTGGGAAGTAAGAAGGTATGATCAAGCTGTAGAAGTAAGTTATTTTGGAAACGTTGAACCACTAGAAATTGATGGACGTTTAGAGTTCCGGCATACAAACGCAGAAGTTATTATGGCAGTACCATACGACGTTCCAGTTGTAGGCTATGAAACGAGTACTGTAAATACGCTTAGACTTTGGAATGCAGAGCCAGTTCCTTTCCCGCAAAATTGTAAAGATATTTTGAAATATAAGCGTGAAACAGAGGCAGTATCGGAGTTTTTATATCCAGATGATACGCATGATGAGGGGAAAATACTTCGTTTGAAACAACAGTATTTCCTCGTATCAGCAAGTTTGCAAAACATCGTTCGTATGCATAGGGAGCGACATGGTAGTCTTCGTCAGTTACATGAAAAAATTGCGATTCATATTAACGATACACATCCAGTTCTAGCTATTCCGGAACTTATGCGTATTTTATTAGATGAGGAAAAACTAGCATGGGAAGAAGCTTGGAACATCACAACGCAGACGATTTCCTATACGAATCATACGACGTTATCAGAAGCGCTTGAGAAATGGCCAATTCACATTTTTAAACCGTTATTACCGAGAATTTATATGATTATTGAAGAGATTAATGAACGTTTCTGTCGTGAGCTTTGGGAACGTTATTCATACGATTGGAATCGCATTGAGAACATGGCAATTATTGCGCATGACCTTGTGAAAATGGCTCATTTGGCAATTGTCGGAAGTCATAGTGTAAATGGTGTAGCGAAAATTCATACGGAAATTTTAAAGCAGCGTGAAATGCGATTGTTTTATGAATTTTATCCAGATAAGTTTAATAATAAAACGAATGGAATTGCTCATAGGCGCTGGCTAATGAAGGCGAATCCGCAGCTGACGAATCTTATTTCGGAGGCGATTGGAGAAGAGTGGAAGAAGCAGCCAATTAAACTGCAAGCGTTACAAGCTTTTCATCAAGATGCTAGTTTTCAAGAAAAGCTTGCAGGGGTAAAAAAAGAGCGTAAGGTCATTTTAGCAGAGCGCATTCAAAATAAAATGGGGATTCATATTGATCCAAATTCTATTTTTGATGTGCAAGTGAAAAGGTTACATGCCTATAAACGACAATTATTAAATGTTCTTCATATTTTATACTTGTATAACCGTTTAAAAGAGGATACTAGTTTTTCATTTTACCCGCGCACTTTTATTTTTGGAGCGAAAGCATCACCTGGCTATTATTATGCGAAGAAAATTATTAAATTAATAAATGAACTTGCAAGAAAAGTAAATAATGATCCATACGTAAGTCAATATATGAAAGTTATCTTTCTAGAAAACTACCGAGTTTCTTTAGCGGAAGATATATTCCCGGCAGCGGATGTGAGCGAACAAATCTCAACTGCAAGTAAGGAAGCATCAGGAACAGGGAATATGAAATTCATGATGAATGGTGCAATTACACTCGGAACGTTAGACGGGGCTAATATTGAAATAAAAGACCGGGTCGGTGATGAAGCCTGTTTCATTTTCGGCTTAACAGCGGAAGAAGTGCTTCATTACTATCAAAATGGTGGATATCGTACAGGTGACTATTATCACCACAATATGCACATTAAAAAAGTGGTAGATCAGTTAACGAATGGTTTCTTTGCACATGCTGGGGCTGAATTTGAAGCAATTTACGATTCCCTCGTTATTCAAAATGATGAATACTTCGTTCTTCGAGATTTTAGTCCATATGCTGAAAGACAAGAAGCTGTCGGTAGAGCCTATGAAAATAGGACGAAATGGTTAGAAATGTCGATTTTAAATATTGCACAATCTGGGCATTTTGCAAGTGATCGAACAATTTTGCAGTACAGCAATGAAATTTGGGGTATTGGTAATACGGTAAAGCTATTTTAAATAGATTGCCATATTTGGAACGGTACGATAATGCATGAAATTATATCGGTGATTCTTCGAATATATCGACCGCAACTCCAAATATATCAGCGATTTTTAAGCTATATCGATTTACCGACAAAAGTTTACAATGGTAGCAAGTTATGAATCAGAAGAGGGTGTTCCAAAACGGGGACATCCTCATTCATTATGTTAAAACGTGGTGAATGGGATATATGTATGAGCAATCTAATTTGGAAAGTGAAAGATTAATATTAACGCAGGTACAACATTCGCATGTAGATGATTTGTTTGAAGTGTATTCGGATTCCGAAGCGGCTATATATGTACCTCGGGAAGTGCATAAAACGAAAGAGGAGACTCATAGTTTATTAGAAAATATGCTTGTAACGATAAGAGAAGGTAAGGCTCTTATATGGTCTATTATGCTGAATGATAAACAAAAGGTAATTGGAACGTGTGGAATATGGCTCATGCCACATAATAGTGCATCGATTGGAGCTGTAATTAGCCCAGTATATTGGGGAAAAGGATTTATTGTGGAAGCTTTAGAGAAACTTATTGAAGTTGGCTTTCAGGAGCTAAGTTTGAACCGCATTGAAGGAAGATGTGATGTGAAAAATGTAGCTTCTGAACGCGTGATGCAAAAATTAAAAATGTCATATGAAGGTACATTGAGACAGAGTGTAAAAATTAATAATACGTATAATGATTCTAAAATATATTCACTTTTAAAACAGGAATACGATTACTTAGAAAAGTAAAACGAGCTTAATGAGATTAAGCTCGTTTTACTTTTTTTGCTTAAGAAAGAAATGAGATAGCGGTATAAATTATACCTGTTCCGCCATATTCCTCTGTCGCAAAGTATGAAAATGTAAAGAAACCTGTAAACGAAAAAATTATCATGAGAAAAAGTGCAAAGAAAAATTTTAGCATGTAAGGTCCCCTCATCCGAAAGTAAATTCATATATTATTATAGTCTACAAATGTTTAATTTCCAATTGTTTACTGTTTAAAAATGAGAAGTCAGACATGTTTTGTATGTTGTAATGGAATGATTATTCGCAATAGATTTTGTGTTCTTCGTAAATGTCATGTTGTGATGAACGTGTGCATATTCCCAATCTTGTTCATTAAAATGGACATGTCGCGGAGGGAGAAGAGGAACGACATCGAATAAATTGACAAAGCGAAAGCTACTAGCTACTTGCAATTTATAATAATTTCGAAAGGCAATATCTCCAACTTTTGGAGAGGCAAATGTATAAAGACCGTATTGTGCGAAGGCAGTATTTATACGTGCATCTAGTATGTGTAATGTAGCGAGTGCTCCCCCTAAGCTATGGCCTGTTGCAAGAAGTTTCTTATGGGCTGGTAACGATACGAGCATATCCATAATGGAATCCCGGCAAGATTCATAAATTGAAAGAAAGCCATTATGGACATTTCCGCTATTTAAAGCATAGGGGTATGGCCTTTGGTTGACGAGTGAATCGATAATCCAATCTGTATCTGTTTGTGTGCCCCTAAAAGCTACAATAATCGTATCCTCAGATTCTAATATGAACCCAAACCAATCCGTCGTTTGAATCGCTTTTCCTTGAAAGCCTTGTACATATTGGAATCCATCAGGTATTTCAAAAATCCCGTTGTGTTTATATTGTTCATATGTTAGACCGCAGCAGGATGCTAACAATATGGCAGTATCTTTATCAAAGGATAAAGGAGTACGCATCAAGCAAGCCCTCCTTAAGAAAAGGTATAGTTCAATATATGAGTGAGGGACTTGATTCATTCTTTTGGAAATAAGGCTTGAACCTACAGTTACGTGAGGAAGTATGATTTTTGTAAACATATTGTTAGGAGGAGTGTAGTGTGAGCAAAAAGGAAGGTTATTCAATTGGTAAATTTTCGAAGAGAACAGGCATATCAATACGGGCACTACAATATTACGATGAAATTGGATTGCTTAAACCTGAAAAAAAAATGAGTTCAGGACACCGTGTATATAAAGACAGAGATATATTGGAGCTCCAAAAAATAGTGAGTCTTAAAATATTAGGATATAGTTTAGAAGAAATTCGTGTCATGCTCAATATGAAAAGTTTGAATATAAGCTTAAAAGAAACATTGCAAAACCAAAGAGCAGCTTTTGAAGAAAAGAAAAAACAACTTGAAGTTTCGATAAAGGCGATTGAACGAACAATTTTATGTCTCGAGGAAGATGAAGAGGTAGATAGTAACATATTAATGGGCTTAATTAACAGCATTCAAAAAGAAAACGAACAACGTTTATGGCTTGAGGAATATATACCGAAGGAAATGGTTGATGGATTATATACTAAGCCTGAAGAAGAGATGATAGCACTGGATAAAGAGTTTGTACGCTTATCAAAAGAAGTAAAAAGACTATTTGGAAAAACGATTGATGATCCAGAAGTCCAAAACCTTGTCGATCAGCATATGAAGGCAACTCTTAAGTATGTCGGAGAAGGGACGATGTATTCTTTAAGTAAAAAAATAGAGGATGTAGAAGAACAATATAATAAGATGATGCCATCTCCTTATACAGAGGAAGAAGAGGTATGGCTTAATGAAGTGATGGAATATTATATGATTCAAAATGGTTTGTATAGTCCACCTAAGTAAAAAGCGCCCTATAAGGGCGCTACTTTTTACTCTTTTCCATCTAACAAGCGACCAAGTCCGCCTAAAACGCTACCTTCACCGCTGTTTTGAGCTGCTGGGCTTGTAAGGCGTGCTGCTAAGCGGCTAAGTGTTAAGGACTGGATCCAAACCGTTCCAGGCCCTTCTAACGTTGCGAAGAATAAACCTTCGCCGCCAAATAGAGCTGTTTTTACTTTTCCAACGAATTCAACATCATAGTTAACGTCTTTTGTCATTGCAACGAGACAACCTGTATCAATGCGAAGTTTTTCACCAGGTTTTAATTCACGCTTATATACTGTTCCGCCTGCGTGCATGAAAGCAAGTCCATCACCTTCAAGTTTCTGCATGATGAAACCTTCACCACCGAAGAAACCACTGCCTATTTTTTTCGTAAATTCAATACCGATAGAAACACCTTTTGCAGCGCAAAGAAATGCATCTTTTTGGCAGACTACTTTTCCTTGATATTCTGTTAAATCAACTGGAACAATCTTTCCTGGATAAGGAGCGGCGAATGATACGTGTCGTTTGCCATGGCCCGTATTTGTAAATACAGTCATAAACATACTTTCACCTGTAACGAGACGTTTACCAGCGCCCATTAATTTGCCGAATAAACCGCCAGATGGTCCGGAACCATCACCGAAGATCGTTTCCATTTCGATATGATCTTCCATCATCATCATTGCACCGGCTTCAGCGATAACGCTTTCTTCTGGGTCTAATTCAATTTCAACGAACTGCATATCATCGCCATATAATTTATACTCGATTTCATGTGCTTGCATTTTTTCACCTCATAATATGTAGTAATTATATTGTATAGAAATTAAAGGAATTAGAATACTGTATTTTTGTTAATTTTTGAATAAAAATAGAATGAAAATTTAAGGTTATACTAGGATTATAAAAAACGATGGGATGAAAGTGTTCTCATTTGACGTATTGGATTGAGCGTGATATAGTGGAGTCACTATTGAGCTACATAATGTGGTACGGAAATAAAGCACGTTGTATTAAAGGCTGTAAGCTTGTTATACATTCATGTCCTTTATATCCACCTTTTCATGTGGATTCATAGTTTCATTTTTATTTAGGAGGTACATGACATGCAAACAGGTAAAGTTAAATGGTTTAACGGCGAAAAAGGTTTTGGCTTCATCGAAGTTGAAGGCGGAGAAGACGTATTCGTACATTTCTCAGCAATCCAAGGCGAAGGCTTCAAAACTTTAGAAGAAGGTCAAGAAGTTTCTTTCGAAATCGTTGAAGGCAACCGCGGACCACAAGCAGCTAACGTTACAAAAAACTAATTAGCTAGCGAAAAGAAAGCATTCCGAACTTCGGAATGCTTTTTTTATGCTTTAGAACCAGACTCATCTGAAGATAATTCACCTTTAAAGGTGCGTTCTTCAAAGTCATCAAGCATTTGTTCATATTCTTCATGTTCCTCTGTTGCGAAAACTTGCGGGTTTTTTCCATACATATCTGTTCCGATAAAGTTTTCGAAATCCTCTACATAGCCAACATTCTCTTCACTATTTACGTACATTCCATTAAAGTTTTTTGAATCCTGTCTTTCTAAATCAGACGGTGTTTCTGACGTCCCGTAGTTTGCAACATCTTGCCATGCATCTTCAGCATCGTATTCAACAGAGCGATCTTCGTCGTGTTTGTGAAACGAAGGAGCCAACACTTCTTCTTCAACTGGGCGCGCCCTCATATCTAATTTATTTGTAGTGTGCTGAATACACGTTGTAGCAGTCGGCATTGCTTCTAATCTTTCGAACGGAATTTCTTCACCAGATACTTCACAAATTCCGTACGTACCAGCTTCAATTTTTTGCAGGGCATGTTTCGTATCTTCTAACTGTTTATGCCAAAATTCGATGAGACCGAAATCTTTCTCACGTTCGTACAATTCTGTAGCCATATCACCAGGATGGTTGTCATAAGCAGATAATTCCCCCACTGAATCACGTTCAGAAGCGCGGTCTGTATTCTCATGGGTTTGTATTGTTTGTTCAACTTCTTGCTGTTGTTTTTCTAAAATGGATTTAAATTGATTTATTTGTTGTGGAGTTAACATAGTCGTCCACCCTCCTACAATTCAGTTTCTTTATGTAGTATGAGCGTTGGCGAGAGGAATTATGAGATGAATTTCAGTGCCGTGATTTGGCGGGGGGTCGATATAACTGAAAAATCGCCGATATAATTTGAGTTGCGGTCGATATATTAGAAAAATCGCTGATATATGAAAAAGGAGCCGCCTAAGCAGCTCTTTCTTATAGGAAATATCCAAGTAATAATCCGATTCCCATTAGGAGACCGAAGATTGTGTTTGTTTTTGCTGTTGCAATCATAGCAGGTACCATTTCCATTGGAATGCTTTTGCCGATAAAGCCCTTTGTCGCTTTAAATGCTTTTGGTGCACTTAAGAATACGATAAGCATCCATGGTGATACGATGTTAACGATAATTAAAGCAATTGTCCAAATGTAGGAAACGATGAACATAGAAGCAAGAACACCAACTGCTCTTTCGCGTCCAACGAGAATCGCCAATGTTTTACGACCATTTTCTTTATCACCATCTAAATCACGGATGTTGTTAGATAGTAAAATTGCACCGATTAAAATGGAGCTTGGAATAGATAGTAAAACTACTTCTGATGTTACTGCTCCTGTTTGGATAAAGAATGAAATACCGATAATAATGACACCCATAAATAATCCTGCTGTTAGCTCTCCAAATGGTGTATATGCAATTGGAATTGGGCCACCCGTGTAAAGGTAAGCAACGGCCATACAAACAAGACCGATCGCGGCAAGCCACCAGCTAGAGTTCATACAAATATAAACACCTAATAGTATTGCGATACCAAAAAATCCGAATGCTAAGTTAAGCACGGTTTTTGGTTTAATGCCATCGCGGACGATAGCGCCGCCAATTCCAACTGAACCTTCATGATCTAATCCTCTTTTATAATCAAAGTATTCATTAAACATGTTCGTTGCTGCTTGAATGAGAAGGCAAGCAAGAAGCATCATAAAGAATAGAGGAAGATGTATTTGATTTATACCTCCGACCTGCATTGCATAAGCTGTTCCGATGAAAACAGGAACGAAAGCTGCTGTTAATGTATGGGGACGTAATAAACTCCACCAAATGCGCCAGCCTGTTTGTTTACTTGGCTTTGGCGCCGTAGGAGAGGAATTCGTTTCGACGTTCATTTCCATGTTGAATCCTCCTTGGTCACATATTGTACACAATTAAGTGTAGAAAAAGCATCATTTAGTGTCAACGTTTATTTTCTAGGAAGAGAAGGTGAATTTCTCAGAAATGCTAAACGTTGACAGGCCTTTCCTTTGAGGTGTATCTTAAAATCAAGCGTAATTATGACTATTTTTCGCCCATAGGGGGGAGACAATTGTGATTCAAACGAAACAAAAAGGCTTACAAGAAGTTCTTGTTACAGCTATTAAGCGTGCGACTGATGAAAAAACATTGGTTAGTTTTGTAAAACAAATAGATTGGGTGGATCCACTTCTGTTTTATGCAGCAGGAAAAAGGATTGCATTCGAAAATAGATGTTATTTTGCAGACCCAGCTCAGCATGTAATATTTGCTGGAATTGGCTCTGTTTTCACTATAGCAAATTCTTCTCACGAACGCTTTCAAAGTGCTCGTGATGAGTGGCATCAATTGCAGGAAAAAGCGATTGTTCAAAGAGAAGGATACGAATTTGGAACAGGACCTCTTTTATTTGGCGGATTTTCATTTGACCAAGAAAAAGAGAAAACGGATCTTTGGAAGGAATTTAAAGATACAACATTTTTACTACCAGCATTTTTATTAACTGTAAAAAATGAAAAAGCGTGGTTAACGATTAATAAGTTTGTTTCAGCTGAAGATTGTGCAGAAACTCTTTATAACGAAATTATTTCTTTAGAAGAGAGAATTTTACAAGAGAGTAAATGTGCACTAGAAGGAGGACAACTAACAGTTACTTCTAAAGTAGAAGTTGATCCGAAGGGCTGGATGAATGCGATTGGAAAAGTGCAAGATGAGATGAAGCAAGGGAACGTGCAGAAGGTTGTATTAGCAAGGGAGCTAAAATTAACGATGGATCAGCATATTGATTCCTCTCTTGTTTTAGAAGCGCTTCGCATTGGGCAACCGGATTGTTACGTATTTTCTTTTGATTATAAAGGAGCATGCTTCTTAGGGGCCACACCTGAGCGATTGATTCGAAAAGAAGGCGAGAAGTTTACATCAATGTGCCTTGCTGGTTCAATTGGTCATGGTAGTTCTATAGAAGAAAGTAAACAAAATGGTGAGACGCTTCTTCATGATGAAAAGAATTTGGCAGAACACGGCTATGTAGTTAACATGATTCGAGGTGTACTAAGCGAGCATTGCGAATCTGTTAATATTCCGGAGAGCCCAGGCTTATTAACGACGAAAAACTTAATCCATTTATATACACCTGTGAAAGCAAAAGGTGGCTCAAGTCTTTTAACGATGGTAGAAGAATTGCACCCAACGCCAGCTCTTGGTGGTACACCTCGTCATGAGGCGTTGAAGTTAATCCGTGATGTAGAGCTTTTAGATAGAGGATTGTATGGTGCACCAATTGGCTGGATAGATGATGAAGGAAATGGTGAATTTGCGGTTGCGTTGCGTTGCGGATTATTAAATGGCGAGAAAGCATCCTTATTTGCCGGCTGTGGTATCGTAATTGATTCAGTAGCGCAGCTTGAATATGAAGAAACAAGTTTGAAGTTTAGACCGATGCTTGGTGCTTTGGAGGAATTAAAGAAATGAACAATCATATAGAAGCATTATCATATTATTTAGGCGCGTTCGTGGATGAACTGACGCGTCTAAATGTATGTGATGTTGTCATTAGTCCAGGCTCACGATCAACGCCGATTGCCTTACTAATGGAACAACATGAAGGAATGAAAACATATTTACATGTAGACGAAAGATCAGCGGGATTTTTTGCGCTCGGTATTGCGAAAGCAAAAAAACGTCCTGTTGCACTATTATGTACGTCAGGAACGGCAGCAGCGAACTATTATCCAGCTGTATGTGAAGCTTTTCATTCACGAGTGCCGCTTATCGTATTAACAGCGGATAGACCACATGAATTAAGAGATGTGGGTGCACCACAGGCGATGAATCAATTTAATTTATATGGTACTTTTGTGAAGCAATTTATGGAGATGGCACTTCCGGAGGCGAGCGAAACGATGTATCATTACGCTCGTATGACGACCCAGCGTGCTATAGCAAGCGCACTCCTAGCACCGCAAGGACCTGTTCATCTTAATTTTCCGCTTCGCGAGCCGCTAATCCCAGATTTCTCATTAGAAAACTTATGGGATAAAGGTCGTGGTGAATATACAGGAGTAGTTCAGCAAGGGAATGTGACGATGCCGAGTGAATATGTGAATTCTCTTGTAGGGCGCCTTTCAAATATGGAAAAGGGGCTTATTATTTGTGGAGATGATAGTCATCCAGAAATTACAGCGGTTGTTACGAAACTTGCTGAGAAAACAGGGTATCCAATTTTAGCAGATCCACTTTCTAATATTCGTAGCGGGCATCATGATAAAACGATGGTTATTGATTGTTACGATACATTTTTACGAAATGAATTGTTAAAAGAATCATGGAAGCCAGATGTGATTATTCGCTTCGGCGGTATGCCTGTTTCTAAAGCGTTAACTCAGTTCATAAAGAAACAAACGACAGCGGTTCATATCGTTGTAGATGAATCAGGGCAATGGAGAGATCCGGCTCTTGTTGCGACTGAAGTAGTATGTGCAAGCGATAACGATTTTTGTAAAGCATTAATAGAGAAAATGCCAGTTATGAAAAAGAATGATTGGTTCGGAATGTGGAAACATATAAACGAGAAAACGAAGGAAACGCTTCGTGAGATGGAAACATATGAAACTGCATTTGAAGGGAAAGTAATTACGGATATTGTACGCGTATTACCAGAAGGGGCAACGTTATTTGCAAGTAATAGTATGCCAATTCGCGATACAGATTCATTTTTCTTCACATCGGATAAAAACATTCAAGTAATGGCGAACCGTGGTGTAAATGGTATTGATGGAATCATTTCGACAGCATTAGGAGCGAGCATTATTTGTGATCCGCTCGTATTAGTAATCGGCGATTTATCATTTTATCACGATTTAAACGGACTATTAGCCGCAAAATTACATGAGTTAAATATAACGATTGTTGTTGTAAATAATGATGGTGGAGGTATTTTCTCATTCTTACCACAATATGAGAAAAAGGAACATTTCGAATCATTATTTGGAACACCAATTGGGCTTAATTATGAACATGTTGTCAAAATGTATGATGGTTCATTTAGCCGTGTAAACGGGTGGGAAAACTTCCGAGAAGAAGTACAAAAGGGAACGACGACAAAAGGATTACACGTTGTAGAAATTTGTACGAATCGCGAAGAAAACTTGAAATTACATCGTGAATTATGGGCAAAAACAATGGACGTTATTACTACATCTCTGCAAGGTGAATCAAAATGAAAGTAACGTTGCAAGGTGTGACGTATGAATATGGGGTAGTAGGAAGCGGGGAACCACTTCTACTTCTTCATGGTTTTACGGGAAGTATGGAAACGTGGCGTTCCTTTATTCCTTCTTGGAGCGAGCAGTTTCAAGTCATTCTAGTAGATCTTGTTGGACACGGAAAAACGGAAAGTCCTGAAGCTGTGACGCATTATGACATTCAAAATGTAGCGCTGCAAATGAAAGAACTACTAGATCATCTTCATATTGAAAAAGCACATATACTTGGCTATTCAATGGGCGGTAGACTTGCGATTACGATGGCGTGCTTATATCCAGAATATGTGCGTTCTCTTCTTTTAGAAAACTGTACAGCTGGGCTCAAAAGTGCAGAGGAGCGAAAAGAACGCCGGGAAAAAGATGAACGACTTGCCGATAAAATTGAACAAGAAGGCATCGAAAGTTTTGTATCGATGTGGGAAAATATTCCGCTGTTTGAAACGCAAAAACGTTTATCCCAAAACGTAAAAGAAGATGTGCGGAAAGAACGACTTGCTAACAATCCAAAAGGACTTGCAAATAGTCTTCGTGGCATGGGAACAGGGGCTCAACCTTCATGGTGGAACGGGCTAGAAAACCTAAAAATGCCTGTCCTTTTACTGAATGGAGAAAGCGATGAAAAGTTCTTTCGCATATTAAAAAACATCGAAAAATGCATCCCACACGCGAAATTTGTCAAAATTGATGGTGCTGGCCATGCAATTCATGTGGAACAACCGGAAAAGTTTGATACAATAGTAAAGGGATTTCTAAAAACTATGCAGTGATGCTTTTTTCAGCAAGAAGGAAGTTGCACTTATAGAGGAGATCAGAAATATAAAAGGAGGTAATAGTAATGGCTATTGAATGGGTAAAAGAAGGCAATTACGAAGATATTATTTATTCAACATACAATGGTATCGCAAAGATTTCGATTAACCGCCCTGAAGTACATAACGCATTCCGTCCTAAAACGGTAATGGAGTTAATCGATGCTTTTGCACAAGCTCGTGATGATGCAAATGTTGGCGTTATCATTTTAACAGGTGAAGGTGGACGTGCATTCTGTTCTGGCGGCGACCAAAAGGTTCGCGGTCATGGTGGATATGTAGGTGACGACCAAATCCCACGTTTAAACGTATTAGACTTACAACGTCTAATTCGCGCAATCCCTAAACCAGTTATCGCAATGGTAGCAGGTTATGCAATCGGTGGTGGACACGTACTTCATATCGTATGTGACTTAACAATCGCTGCAGACAACGCTGTATTCGGACAAACAGGTCCTAAAGTAGGAAGCTTTGACGGTGGATACGGAGCTGGTTACTTAGCTCGTATGGTAGGCCATAAGAAAGCTCGTGAAATTTGGTACCTATGCCGTCAATACAACGCACAAGAAGCGCTTGATATGGGCTTAGTAAACACAGTTGTACCATTAGAAGAACTTGAAGCAGAAACAGTACAATGGGCACAAGAAATTTTAGCAAATAGCCCAATGGCACTTCGTTTCTTAAAAGCTGCATTCAACGCAGATACAGACGGTTTAGCTGGTATTCAACAACTAGCTGGAGACGCAACGTTATTGTACTACACAACTGACGAAGCAAAAGAAGGCCGCGACGCGTTCAAAGAAAAACGCAGCCCGGACTTCGGTCAATTCCCTCGTTTCCCTTGATCAAAAGCGGAAGCGGCTCGCTCAGAATGTGAGGGGGATGGAGCTTCTGACAAAGAGGCGCTTTTTGCCTCGTAGGAAGAAGCGAAGCCACCGAACATTCTAGCTGCTGTAGCTGGATGAAATTAAAAGCGGAGCCGACTGTTTAGCCCCGTCGGCTAAGGTTCTTTCGCACAGAAAGTGTTTTTTACTTTCTCGTGCGGAAGGTTCTTAGACGGAAGGGGCTAGGAGGCGCAGCTGGATAAGATCAAAAGCGGAAACAAAACAACTAAGAGACTTGATTTCATATCAAGTCTCTTTCTTTCATGAAAGGAGAATGAATAATGGAGACGATGCCGAATTGGTTAATGCAACGCGCATTTTTAACACCTGATCGCACTGCAATTGAAATTGAAGAGGAGAAGGTTACCTTCGTGCAGTTACATGAAAAAGTAGTATCTGTTTGTGAACACCTTTCGCATGTAGGAGTGAAGCGGGCGCAAAAGGTGGCTGTTCTGATGAAAAATGGTATGGAGATGATTACAGTTATTCACGCCTTATCTTATGTAGGTGCAGTAGCTGTGCTTTTAAATACGCGTCTTTCAAGAGAAGAGCTACTTTGGCAAATGGATGATGCTGAAGTTGTTTGTTTAGTGACGGATCAACATTTTGAGGCTAAGGATGTTCCCGTATATTCATTTGCTGAAGTGATGAATGGACCGAAGGCGGAAGCATCTATACAAGAAGAATTCTCTTTAGAAGAAGCGATGACAATTATTTATACGTCAGGGACGACAGGAAAACCGAAAGGCGTTATTTTAACGTACGGTAATCATTGGGCAAGTGCAGTTGGTTCTTCACTTAATTTAGGACTTCGTGAAGATGATTGTTGGTTAGCTTGTATGCCAATGTTCCATGTTGGTGGGTTATCTCTTTTAATGAAAAATATTATGTACGGTATGCGTATTTTACTCGTTCCGAAATATGATGCTAACTTCATTCATGAAGCACTTCAAACGAGAGGCGTTACGATTATTTCTGTCGTTTCTAAAATGCTAACAGATTTATTAGATAGACTTGGAGATGAAACATATCCATCTTCTTTACGATGTATGTTATTGGGCGGGGGACCTGCGCCGAAACCGTTATTAGAAACGTGTGTGGAAAAGGGAATTCCAGTTTATCAAACGTACGGTATGACAGAAACGTCTTCGCAAATTTGTACGTTATCAGCAGATTATATGTTAACGAAAGTAGGATCAGCTGGAAAACCTCTATTCCAGTGTCAGCTTCGTATTGAGAAAGACGGAGTAGTAGTACCACCTCACACTGAGGGCGAAATTGTGGTAAAAGGGCCGAACGTAACAGGTGGCTACTTTAACCGTGAAGATGCGACGCGCGAGACAATTCAAAATGGCTGGCTTCGTACTGGTGACCTCGGTTATTTGGATGAAGAAGGTTTTTTATATGTATTAGATCGCCGCAGTGATTTAATTATTTCTGGTGGGGAAAATATTTATCCAGCTCAAATTGAAGAAGTATTGCTTTCCCATCCGGTGGTAGCGGAGGTGGGTGTTGTTGGTATGAAAGATGAAAAGTGGGGGCAAGTGCCAGCTGCTTTTATCGTGAAAACTGGTGAGGTAACAGAAGAGGCGATTATCCATTTTTGTGAGGGGAAATTAGCGAAATATAAAGTACCAAAGAAAGTGTATTTCCTAGAGGAATTACCAAGAAATGCTTCGAAGAAATTGTTAAGACGAGAGTTAAGACAATTGCTGGAGGAGATGTAAATGGAAATAAAAAAGGCAACACTTCATATAACAGAAATGCCGTTAGTTTTTCCATTTTCCGCAAGTTACGGAACTTACGAAAAGCGTGAGAGTATTGTCATTGAATTAGAAGACACGGATGGATACATTGGTTTTGGTGAAGTCGTCGCATTTTCTGAACCGTGGTATACGGAAGAAACGGTGAAGACAGCGCTACATGTACTTCAAGACTTTCTATTACCAGATTTATTGAAAGCTGAAATCTCTCATCCGAATGAAGTGCCAGGTCTGTTCCAACATATAAAGAGAAACCGAATGGCAAAGGCGGGAATTGAAGGAGCCATTTGGGACTTATATGCGAAACGTCAAAAGAGTTCTTTAGCGACATTACTTGGTGGAACTAGGTCTGAAATTGAAGTTGGTGTTGTTATTGGGATAAATACGATCCCGACTATGTTAAAGCAAATCGAGAAGTATGCGGAAGAAGGATATGAGCGCTTTAAATTGAAAATAAAGCCGGAACATGATTACGAATTGCTTAAAGAAATTCGTAAAGAGTTTCCGAGCATTCCATTAATGGCTGATGCAAACTCAGCGTACACATTAGCGGATATTGACAAGCTCAAAAGATTAGATGAATTCCAACTTATGATGATTGAACAACCACTAGCAGATTATGATTTTCTTGATCATGCAGAATTACAAAAGAAAATTGAAACACCGATTTGTTTAGATGAAAGCATCCATAGTTTAGAGGATGCGCGCGTTGCCATTACACTTGGCAGTTGTCGTATCGTCAATATTAAGCCGGGACGAGTGGGCGGATTAACAGAATCAGTTCAAATCCATAATTATTGTATGGAGCATAATATACCAGTTTGGTGCGGCGGTATGGTAGAGATGGGGATTTCGCGAGCGCAAAACGTTGCCCTAGCTTCGTTACCAAACTTTACGATTCCAGGAGATATATCTGCTTCTAGTAGACATTGGGAGAAGGATATTATTTCACCGGAAGTGATGCTAGAGGGCGGGAAAGTGATTGTACCGCAAAGTATTGAACGTGAGTATGAAGTAGACCGCGAGAGGTTAGAAAAAATCACGAAGCAACGGATTCTGTTTGAGAGGTAATAATCAGTGTGGGGGCATCCCCACTGATTATCAGCCGTCATCAATTGGGCTGCCCGCCAATAGCGTGATAATTTTGTCGTTAATTGTCGGTAAGTCGATATATTTAAAAAATCGTTGATATATTTCAAGTTACGGTCGATATATAATTTCGTTCACTAATATGCGATGCGATACTTCTTCAACAGAATCAAGAAAAGGTTACTCTCATGGGTAGCCTTTTCTTATTGTACAAATTGGATAGACTAGTTTACAATCGAGCGTATAAAAACGGAATGAGGTAGGGGACAAAAATGAAGCGCATTTCAATTTTAATAGCTGATGATGAGGCGGAAATTGCTGATTTAATTGCGATACATTTAGAAAAAGAAGGTTACCACGTCGTTAAAGCAGTTGATGGAGAAGAGGCGATGCATGTTATTCAAACTCAGCCAATCGACTTAGTGGTTTTAGATATTATGATGCCGAAAATGGACGGTTATGAAGTGACACGTCAAATTCGTGCGAAACATCATATGCCAATCATTTTCTTAAGTGCGAAAACATCTGATTTTGATAAAGTGACAGGTCTTGTACTAGGTGCAGATGATTATATGACGAAACCTTTTACACCGATTGAATTAGTCGCGCGTGTAAATGCACAATTGCGCCGATTTCTTACGTTAAATCAACCGAGAGTAGTGGAGAATAAATCGGCTTTAGAGGTCCGCGGAGTTGTTATTGATTCTGAACAAAGAACGGTCAATGTGTACGGAGAACAAATTGAGTTAACACCAAAAGAATTTGATATTTTATATTTATTAGCGAGTCATCCGAAGAAAGTGTACAGTGTGGAAAATATTTTTCAGCAAGTATGGGCAGAAGGCTATTATGAAGGCGGAAATACAGTAATGGTACACATCCGTACTTTACGGAAAAAACTTGGGGAAGATAAAAGAAAGAATAAATTAATAAAAACAGTGTGGGGAGTAGGGTATACTTTCAATGGCTAAAAAGATGAGAAGCTTTCGCTCAAAGATGGTTATGCTATTTGCGTTAAGTATGGTATTAGCAGCTGGCGTAACGTATTTAATTTATGAAGGATTACGGCTCTATTATAAATTAGTAGTTCGTTATGAGGATCCTTTAGCTCAATTTCGCTCAGTTATAAGACAAATTGGAGATATTAATTTCTTTTTAATTATATTTATTCCTCTGTCCATTATGTTTTTCTTCTTTCTTACTAGACCGTATTTAAAATATTTTGATGAGATTTCTAATGGGATTCATTATCTTGCGAACGGTGATTTCACAAATCAAGTTGGGATTTCATCAAATGATGAGTTTGGATATATCGCACGTGAAATTAATGTAGCGAGTGAAAAGTTAAAAGAAGCGGTTGAACGAGGCGATTTTGCGGAAAGTAGTAAAGACCAGCTAATTGTTAACTTAGCTCATGATTTAAGAACACCGTTAACATCTGTTTTAGGTTATTTAGATTTAATTCTTAAAGATGAGAATTTGACGAAGGAACAAATTAAACATTTTTCCACAATTGCTTTTACGAAATCCGAGAGGCTGGAAAGCTTAATTGATGAATTATTTGAAATCACGAGAATGAATTATGGTATGTTGCAGCTTGAGAAAAGACCAATTGATATAAGTGAATTACTCATACAGTTAGATGAAGAATTATATCCGTTATTAGAAAAAAAGGATTTAGAAGCGAGATTGAATATTGCTCCCCATTTACCTATTAACGGTGATGGGAAATTATTAGCCCGAGTATTTGAAAACCTTTTAACAAATGCGATTCGCTATGGATACGATGGAAAGTTTGTTGATGTGAACGGATATATTGATCGTGAAGAGGTAGTTGTACAAATTATTAATTATGGAGATAGTATTCCAGAAGAAGATTTGCCGTATCTTTTTGATATGTTTTATACAGGGGATAAGGCTAGATCGAAGCAACAGGGCGGCACAGGTCTTGGTTTATTTATTGCAAAAAATATTGTTGAGCAGCATACGGGGACAATCTCTGCTGAAAGTAATGTAATTAGAACAATATTTGAAGTGAGATTACCAAAAGAGGATAATTTGGAAATTTAATAAAAATTTAAACTTTACCCCACTTTTTATTTTAATAGTTTTTTCTATCCTATACGTATGTTAGGTCAAGGAGGAACTAGAAATGAAAAAGTGGGTATTTATTTCTCTTTTTATATTATGTACGGTCTGTGTAGGCTTTTATATATCACCATTATTTCAAAAGGAGATCGATGTTAAAATTGCAGAAAAAGATAATAAGGTAAAAGCTGCGAATACTGAAAAGATAGAGATTACAGAAGAAGAAATTTATAAAGGGGATCTATTATTAGTTAATAAAGATTACCCAGTTAAAAAAGATAGCATTAGGTCTGATATTATAAATGTAAATCACAATAGTGAGTTAGTGAGAGGTTATGTGATATTTGATAGAAATCTTCGCTTATCAAAGGATGTTGTGAAAAAGTTTTTGAACGTTGTCGATGCAGCTGGAAAAGATGGAGTACAGCATTTCTTAATGAATAGCGGGTATCGAGATTTTACAGAACAAAGTAAATTATATAAAGAAATGGGATCTGATTATGCACTCCCAGCAGGATACAGTGAACATAATTTAGGATTATCACTGGACGTTGGGTCTACTCAAAAGAAAATGGAGAAAGCTCCTGAAGGAAAATGGATTGAAGAAAACGTATGGAAATACGGATTTGTTTTACGTTACCCGAAAAATAAAAGTAACATTACTGGCATTCAATATGAGCCGTGGCATATCCGTTATGTCGGTTTACCTCATAGTGCCATTATGCAAAAAAAGAAAATTACATTAGAAGAATATTTAGACTTCCTAAAAGAGAGAAAAGAAATTTCAACCGATGTTGAAGGTAAGAAATATACGGTTTCTTATTATAAAGTTTCAGATCGTATGAACGTGAATGTTCCGGTGAATAAGCAGTATGAAATTTCGGGGAACAATATGGATGGGGTTATTGTGACGGTTCAGGAATAGAGAAGAAAGCTATCTGAACTAGGCGAAGTAATTGAATATAGTGAGGGCTACTACAATACGGCAATGCAGCACTATGTAGTTAATTATGATATATAGGAAATGAAGAGGGAGGAGAATACTCCCTCTTTTTTTATGAAAATAATCCGTATCAAGGGGGATAGGATATGGATACATACTTATTAATTATCACTTTAGCTGAACATATTTACTAAAAGAAAGAAGGTACATAATTAAAGATATCTTCTTTTTCTTTTGCAGCCCTTTTCATGAAACAAGCCCATTTTTAAGAAGGGCAAGCTTCCGATTTGCCCTGAAAACATAATATAAATGGAATCCCCTCATTTAGAACAAGAAGAACTTGTTATGAATGATACTAAAGGAGGAATAGAATAATGGGCGAAAATTGTGAACACAGACATGATGATTGCGACCGCAGACGTGGCCATGGAGGCGGCTTTGCGCTTCTAATCGTATTGTTTATTTTATTAATCATTATCGGTGCTAGCTGCTTCGGCGGATGCGGTTATGGTGGCTACGGCGGTTACGGCGGTTCTTGTGGCTATGGCGGCTTTGGTGGATATGGCTGCTAATTATTTAAAAACTATTGAAAATAGCCTTGTGCATACTGCACAAGGCTATTTTATTCATATTTTAACATGCTGTGATAATTTATTAATGTAAAGAGAACGGATTAAGAAGAAGAAAATAATCTCGATAATCCCGAATAAAGTGAGTACGATTAATAACTCTTTTCGTAAAGAGAAAGAAAACATAGCTTGTAAAAATTGGATTGCAAATATTGT
Source organism: Bacillus cereus group sp. BfR-BA-01310 (assembly GCF_022664325.1). NCBI lineage: Bacteria > Bacillati > Bacillota > Bacilli > Caryophanales > Bacillaceae > Bacillus > Bacillus cereus group sp. BfR-BA-01310. The sequence continues at coordinate 31,856 of NZ_JAKUHD010000011.1, forward strand.
ATGAATACCAGCAACGATATAAGGTACGAAAAATAAAATCCCTAACTGAATCGTTGCAGAGCGAAACATTTCAGTTTCTGTCAATCCAAGCTTTGTAATCGTAATATATTTTTGTTTTTCACTCGTTAAATCATTGTACATACGGAAATATAAAACGCTAGCTGCTCCGATAAAGAAAATAAAGCCGAGAAACGTCCAAATAAAGAATTGGGCAACTGCATTTTCTTTACTGTGAACGAGTTCATCCGTAGCTGTATGAATATAAAACGGTTTGATAAAACCTTCTTCATCCTTATGTGCTTCAAACAAGTTGTTTGCATCATGATCTAAGCTTTTTAATATATTTTTTGTTGGGACAATTGCATTTTCCCAATTTTCCACGAAGTAGTTATAAACTGTAATTGTTTCAATATGAGGAATTATATTTTCAATCACACTATCTTGCATAACGATTAAATGAGGTAATGCAAAGGATGGTTCGATTCCTTTATTAATAAAGCCTTTAATATGAAATTCCTTTTTATTAGAGTCAAGTGTAATAGTGTCCTGCTTCGCAAATGGGTTTGACACGAGATTTAATAATTCTGGCGAATAGCGAGAAATACTATAAACTTGTGTAGAATCGAGAGTGATTTCTGGCCTATTTAGTTGTTTAGCTAATGCGTTATAATCACTCATTTTCATAATTGCAATCTCTTCTTTTACAGCAATGTCTTTCAAAACTGTAAATTTATATTTTTTATATTGAAAATTAGCATTTGTAAGCTCAGTTTCAATTGTAGTAATGTGCTTTTGTTCAAGTGAATTGTCACCTTCGGATGTATATGTGAAGGGGACAGGATATTGCTCTAATACCGATGCTTTCGTATTATTATTAGCAGCAAATAACCCGATAATAATTGTAAATGCAAGTGCAGATAACATAGAAACGATAAAGAGTACATTAATATTGCTACGAGTACGAGCAACTAAATCTGAAATCCATAACATATTTATTTGCTTCATATAAAACTTTCTTCGCTTTTTTAAAATAAAGATAAAGAGAAGAAATGTTTGTGAAAAGAATAAATACGTCCCGACTACTACGAGCGGCAAAATAGATAACATAATAAAGAATACAGAGCCATTTTGTACATTTTCTTCTGTTACATAGCCTTGCGGATAACCAGCGATATAATAGCATAGTCCTAAACAAGTTAACGCGAATAATGAAATGAGTATCGACGGTCTTTTTTCTTTTTTTACTTTTGTATTATCTTTAATTAGCCGAGTTGTTTTACGAGTACGAATGAACATCGGTGTAAACGTAGAAACGATGAAAAATAAAATGATAAAAATTACTGTTGTAACGATAATTGCCTGCGTAGGCCAATATAAATAGAGGCCTTTCGCACCGGTCAATTTAGAAGTCACTAGTAAGAAAAAGTTAGAGAACACAAGTCCGCCTTGAATACCAACAAAAATAGCTAGAATTCCAATTATCATATTTTCAGTAAATAAAAGTCGCTTTAATTGTTTTTTTGATATACCAAGAACGGTTAATACCCCGAATTGTTGTTTCCTTACATTTAAAAATGTCCCAAGTGAATAAAGCAGAAAGAAGAACGAGAACATGACGATAATAAACTGAGCCGTACTAGCTAAGTTCATCAGAGGATCGCGTTCTTGATAGCTCTGTGTATTTTGTAGGTACGGGTGATACGTATAAACAGCAAATGAAAAGAAAACCATTATTGAAAATGCACTGCTTATAAAATAAGCAAAGTAGGCTCTGGAATTACGAGAGACATTTTTAAATGCAAATTGCCAAAATGTCATCCACGTCTTCCTCCTAATAGTGCTAGAACATCTAATATTTCTTGATAAAATTTTTCGCGATATAATCCGCGGTGCAGCTCATTGTAAAGCCCACCATCTTTAATGAAAATAACACGGTTACAATAACTAGCTGCAAACGGATCGTGCGTAACCATTAAAATGGTCGCATTTTCTTCTTTGTTTAACTTCGTAAATAGCTCCATTACATCAATAGCGGCTTTAGAATCTAAGTTTCCTGTCGGTTCATCCGCAAGTAGAAGTGACGGATGATGAATAACGGCACGTGCTACTGCAGTACGCTGTGCTTGTCCTCCAGAAACTTCAAAAATACGTTTATTTAAAATGTGATCAATTCCAAGTTTTTTTGAAATGTTATCGAGTTTTTCGTCCATTTCTTTCAAAGGAACATTATCTAGCGTTAAAGGTAATACGATATTTTCGCCGATTGTTAACGTATCTAGTAGATTAAAGTTTTGGAATACAAATCCTAACTCTTGGCGACGAAAAATAGCTAACTTTTCTCTACGGAATGTATGTGGTTGTTTTCCATTTATAATGACTTCTCCAGAAGTAGGTGAATCAATTGTAGAGATAACGTTTAAAAATGTGGATTTCCCACTTCCAGATGGTCCCATAATCGCAACGAATTCACCTTTATCTACGTGTAAATTGATATTTTTCAAAGCAGTATGAGGGACTTTTCCCTCATACACTTTTGAGACGTTTTTAATGTGTAATACTTCTTCCATAATGATCACCTTTCTATTCCTTAAAACTTAATATGTTGTGATAATTTTTGCATATAAAAGGAACGAATTAAAAGGAAAAAGAGAATTTCAACCGTTCCAAAGATTACAAGTACAACCGTAATCTCAGCGAATAATGATAGATTTAATATTTCTTGCAACATCTTTGTCGCAAACATCGTATGGATGGATGCCATAATGTAAGGAACAAAGAATAAGATGGCAAGTTGAATTGTTGCGGACTGTTTCATCTCAGTTTCTGTTAAACCAATTTTTGTAACAGTTATATACTTTTCTTGCTCATTTGTTAAATCTGTATACATACGGAAGTAAAGAACACTGCCAGCTCCGATAAAGAAAATTACACCAAGGAAAGTGCCAATTAAGAAGAACGAAGCGGCATTTAGTTTTGTCTTGTATAGAGAGTCGCTCGCTTCACTTGCATGGAACGGTGGATGTTCTGCTTGGATAGCTTCATTATCTTTTTTAATTTTTGTTGTAAACGCTGACCCGATGTTATGCGCTTTTTCCCAATCCTTAACTTTAAAGCTATATACACTCATCTGTTTTGAAACGGTTGATAAGGCTTCTACATTTTCATCAGATAGTACGAGTAATTGGGATATTAGGCTATTTGGGAAAGGGTTATAACTTTTATATTCTTTTACTTGTAGCGGTAAAGAGTTTTGAGTAAGTGTAAGAGTATTTTTCTTTTCTTGATCAAAAATTGTTCCAATGAATTGATCATCTATATCTTTAATAAGGATATAAGACTCATTATTACTTACGGTGAGCGTTTCCCAATTTAATGCTTTAGCAAGTATATTATAATCACTTTGTTTAATTGCATAATAGAGATGTGGAACTTCTTCTCCTGATGAAACTTCATATATATCCGTTTTAAATTTCTCATAAGTAAATTGCTCTTCATTGAATTTTTGTTCTAACCAATTTAAATGTTCATCAGCTAACGTATTTTCAGTATGTGATAAATAAGTAAAAGGGAAAGGGTTTTGCCTTATTTCATCAAACTTTGTGAATTTCCCAAACCCATATAAGAATGTAATCATTGTAAAAGCGAGCGTCGATAGCATCGCTACTATAAAGAGCATGTTAATGTTTGTCCGAATTCGCGTTGCTAAATCAGAAATCCAAAGCATATTAATACGTTTCATATAAAACTTTCTTCGCGTCTTTAATATACGAATGAGTAAGAAGCTAATTTGTGAAAAGAAAAAATATGTCCCGGCTGCAATAAGTGATGGAATGACAAATATACTAGTGGTGGCGTACAAAAGTCCAACTATATCTCCAAGTGATATAAAGTAGAGCGGGTTTGCTGCTAACACATATCCTGATATTAAACATATCGCACCAAATAAAGAGATGAGTACGGATGCTTTTCTTTCTTTATGTTGTTTACCTTCTTTTAAAAGTCGTACAGCTTTCCTCGTACGGATCAGCATCGGTGTAAAGGACGATACGAGAATAAAGAGTCCGAGAAAGATTATTGTTGTTAAAATAATAGCACTTGTAGGCCAATATAAATATAGACCAGGTACATGTGTAATTTTGGCGGTAATTAATAGGAAGAACTGTGAAAAGACAAGTCCCAATTGAATACCGAAAAATATGGAAAGGACACCAATTAGCATGTTTTCTATAAATACGAGCCTTTTTAACTGCTTTGGAGATATACCAAGTACTGTTAAAATTCCAAATTGCTTTTTTCGTACTTTCAAAAACGTACCGATCGAATATAGTAAGAAGAAAAATGAAAAGAATACAATGACAACTTCTGAAATTGTCATTAATATGCTCAGAGCATAATTAACGTCTGTCATATGCAGCTTAGGATGAAATAAATAAACTGCAAATGAGAAAAAAATTGCGATGGAAAACGCACTGCTTACAAAATAGGCGAAATAAGCTCTGGCGTTCCGTGTCACGTTTTTAAATGCAAACTGCCAAAATGTCATTCACCTAACCTCCTAGTAGAGTGAACGTGAAAAGGGTATGATAGATACCCTTTTCATGTAATAAATTTTTCGAAAAAGTTGTTTTAAATATTTTATCCATTTATATACTGTGATAATTTTTGCATATAAAGCGAACGAATTAATAGGAAAAAGATGAATTCTACAGTCCCGAAAATAATAAGAACGGCTGTAATTTCAGTGAACAATGATAAATTAATTACATCTTGCAACATCTTTGTTGCAAACATCGTATGAATAGAAGCCATAATGTATGGAACGAAAAATAAAATTCCGAGTTGAATGGTCGCTGAACGCTTCATTTCTGATTCTGTTAAGCCGATCTTCGTAATCGTTGCATACTTCTCTTGCTCGTTTGTTAAATCTGTATACATTCGGAAGTACAGTACACTCCCAGCACCAATAAAGAAAATAATCCCAAGGAACGTACCAATGAGGAAGTAGGAAGCACTTCCAGATTTGATTCTATATAGGGAGTTGCTGGCTTCGAAAATACGAATGAGAGCTCCTTCGTGCTCGATACTGGCACGGTCTTTATCAGCTCGTTTTACAAACTCATCAGCAATAGCATATGTATTTTCCCAGTTTTCCACGTTGTAATTATAGGCTATTATATGTCTCGTGTTATTTTGTAAATTGTTAACGACAGAATCAGATAGTACTAACGTTTCGTACGCAAAAGTAGCCGGAAGCGCATTATTTATCTCAAATCCTTTTACTTGTAGCTTATTATTTGTGTTAGCGAGTGTAATGTGTGTGCTAGTGTAATTTTGATCGAATGCACTAAACAATGGGAAATATGCTGCTCCAGATAATATATATGTTTCATTATCATTTATAAATAGTTGTTTTAATTGTAATGAAGTAGCGAGCTTATTATAGTCACTTTGCTTTATGGCATACGTGTCATTATAAGTTTCTATACCGTTTTCAGTTTTTACAGGTGTAGCATATAAATCTACTTTAATTTTATCGTAAGAAAATTTCCCATCTTGTAATTGTTTTTCTAGCCAATTCAAGTGCGGGGAAGTAAAAGGATTCGCATCATATGAGAAATAAGAAAATGCGAATGGTGAATTTCGTTCAACATCAAGTTTCATAAACTTCCCGAATCCATATAAAAAAGTAATCATCGTAAAAGCAATCGTAGATAGCATTGCTACAACGAAAAGCATATTAATATTTGATCGAATGCGGCTAGCTAAATCAGAAATCCAAAGCATATTAATACGCTTCATATAAAATTTTCGTCTCTTTTTCAAAATATGAATGAGTAAGAAACTAATTTGTGAAAAGAAGAAATATGTTCCGATTGAAACAAGTGCCGGAATGACAAAAATACTGGAAAGGATATAAACCATTCCTATTTGCGGGCTTAATGATACGAAATATATTGGTTTGCTCGCTAAAGCGTAGCCACCTAATAAACATACAGCACCAAATAGAGAAATGAGTATGGATGGTTTTCGTTCTTTTTGTTTCCCGCCATTTGCCTTTAAAAGATGTACCGATTTTTTTGTTCGAACGAGCATCGGTGTGAATGTAGATACAACAATAAAAAGACTAAGGAAAACAATTGTCGTTAAAATGAAAGCGTCTGTAGGCCAATATAAATATATCCCTGGTACGTGCGTAAGTTTCGCTGTTACTAATAAGAAAAATTGCGAAAAGACAAGCCCAAACTGCATGCCGAAAAAGATAGATAAAATACCAATTAACATATTTTCCGTAAAAACGAGACGATGTAATTGCTTTTTCGATATACCTAAAACGGTTAAAATACCAAATTGTTTTTTACGAACTTTTAAAAACGATCCGATTGAATATAGTAAAAAGAAGAAAGAGAACAGTACAATGACAACTTCTGAAAAAATCATTAAGCCTGAAATCTCAGAGATCATACTGAAATTTTGTAATTTCGGGTGAAATAAATAAACAGCAAATGAAAAGAAAACAGCAATTGAAAAGGAACTGCTTAAAAAGTAGGCAAAATAAGCTCTTGAGTTGCGCGTTACATTTTTAAATGCAAATTGCCAAAACGTCATAATATGTACCTCCGTTTAGAAGGTACATATGTAGTTTCATTGCAAAAAATGTATGAGAGTAAGTTCTCATACATTTTGCTAGCATATGTTATGATCATGCTTCGGTCACCTTCTCCGTAGTTTCTGCTTGATTATTCGCAGCGTTGTGGAAGATGATTTTAATCGTCGTTCCTTTACCAACTTCAGAGTCTAGTTTCACGGAATGACCTAAATAATCACAAATTTTACTTACGATATAAAGTCCCATACCAGTAGATTCTCCGAATGTACGACCATTTTTTCCAGTGTAAAATGGTTCAAACACTCTTCGAACATCTTCTTGCGGAATACCGACACCTTCGTCACGAACTTCTAAAATAATATCTTTTCCATTTCGGTAAGCTGATAAGAAAACTTTTTTTCCGCGTTCACCAGAATAGCGAACGGCATTTGTCATTAACTGATAAATGATGAACTTTAGCCATTTCGCATCAGAAGCAACTTTTAAATCTGAATGAACTTCTAAAACGGGGAAGACGCCATTTCGAATGAATAGCTCTTTTAATCCGTTAATATTTTTTGTTACAGTATCTTTTAATGAAATCGTCTCAACATGGAAGTCTTCATGGAAATTATTTAATCTCGCCATGTATAAAGCCATATCGAGTCCTTGATTTAGTCGTTCTAACTCTTTTTTAAATTTCGGGATTAAATGTTCATCTTCCATTTCAAGTACCATGAGCTGCATGACAGAAACGGGCGTTTTCATTTGATGTACCCAATGGTTAATAAATAATTGGTGTTCTTGTTGTTTTACTTCGAATGTTTGTAAGTCTTTTTGGAATAGACGATATTGCGTACGAACGAGTTCGTTTACACTGTGGGGCATAGGAGCAGTCGCTCTTTCAATAAACGCATCTTCCATTTTTTCTGGTGGTTCACTTAATCTGTGATACATTCTACGGTTACGAACGTAACGATAAGCGAGGAAACAGATAAATAAGTATAGACTTAAAACGATGAAGTAAAACTTATTATTTTGAAATCCATCTACTGCATCATAGAGAACGAAAATAATTCCGAAGTTTAATACATATAGTAGAAAAAATGCAAAATGATCACGTAAAAATAGCTTCATGCTTATTCACTCCAAGTTGCGTTAAAACGATACCCAAGTCCACGTACTGTTTCAATAGCATTTTCAATACCAAGCTCATTGAACTTTTTACGAAGACGCGTGATGTTTACGTTTAATGTATTTTCCTCAACGAAGCTTTCGTCGTCCCAAAGAGCTGCTAGTAAATCTTCACGACTTGCTGTACGTGGGAATTTAGATAATAGCATTTCCGCTAAAATTGCCTCTTTCTTCGTTAAAAGAACTTGTTCAGCCCCAAAATGAATTTCTGGACGCTCAGGGAATAATTTTAGCCCTTCTACTTCAACGATACGCTCAGAAATATTTGGCGCATAATCACCGTAAATACGACGTAATTGCCCTTTAATTTTTGCCATTACAACGTCGTAGTGGAACGGTTTTGTAATGTAATCATCCGCACCGCTTTCAATCGCCATAATTTGTTCCATTTCACCTGCACGTGCCGAAATGAAAATAATTGGACAAGTCGATTCATGACGAATTTGACGGCACCAGTAGAATCCATCGAATTTCGGTAAATTTACATCAAGTAAAACAAGATGTGGCTTCACTGCGTTAAACGACTCCATAATATCATCGAAGTTCTCCGTAACAACAGCATCATAGCCATATTTTTGAATGTGAGATTGTAGTAATGTTGAAATATTTGGATCGTCTTCAACGATTAAAATTTTATACATATGTATATTCCTCCTAAAAAAACAATTGTAGCTATAGTGTATCATGTGTTTCAAGTCTTTTCATTATGTTGAAATATAAGCTAGTAAACAGTATAGGTCAAAAGTGGAAAAAGTAAAAAGGGCCTTATATATAATTGACAATTAACTGAAATCATTTTAACATTTAGATAAGTATCTAAATGTCTAATTGTTGAAAGGAAGAAAGACATTGAATCAAGCATTTAAAGCATTAGCAGATCCAACAAGGCGAAAAATTTTAGATTTATTAAAAGAAGGCGATTTAACCGCTGGTGAGATTGCTGAACATTTCAATATGACTAAACCGAGTATTTCACACCACTTAAATGCACTTAAAAATGCTGAACTTATTCAAGATGAAAAAAGAGGACAATTCGTTATGTATTCTTTAAACACAACTGTCTTTCAAGATTTATTAACTTGGGTGTTTACATTTACGAATAAGGGGGAAGAGGGGAAATGAGGAAGCATCTTATCGCAATTATATTGATTTTTATAACTGGTTTAGCTTGGGCATATGCTTGGCCGAATTTGCCTGATACAATGGCAATTCATTGGGGGACTGAAGGTGTGAATGGCTTTGCTTCAAAATTTAATGCAATGCTGTTGCTACTTGGGGTCATGATTTTCACCTATGTTTTATTAACAGTTACTCCTAAAATGGATCCTAAGAAAAAGAATTACGAAAAATTTTCTAGAAGTTATACGATAATGAATTATAGCGTATTAGTAGTATTATTTTTAGTAAACATGCTCGTAATTGGAGTAGGATTAGGTTATGACATTCCGATGAATAGTACACCGTATATTCTTGTTGGTCTTTTATTTATAGTCATCGGCAACTATTTACCACAATGTAAACCAAACTACTTTGTAGGTATAAAAACACCGTGGACATTAAGCAACGAAGAAGTGTGGAGAAAGACGCACCGTTTTAGTGGGAAGGTGTTTGTTGTACTAGGGGTCATTATGATTTTAAGTATTTTCGCACCGGCAGCATGGAAAGCTTTCTTAATGGTTGGGATTATTATTGGGGCAGTAGGACTAACGATGGGATATTCTTATGTGGCTTATAAGAAAGAGATAGGGTCTTAATAAAATAATATAAAATTTATGGTGGTTGGAGTGAGATGAATATGTACCTTCATCTCAACAGTAAAGTCATATGTTATTTATAAAAAGAAATAGTATAGAATGAGTGAATTAAAAATAGGGGAGTGCAGGAAAGATGAAGAAACATCTTTTTGCAATTATATTAATTGTTATAACTTGTGTAGCGTGGGCGTTTGCTTGGCCACATTTGCCAGACACAATCGCGACACATTGGAGCGGCGGTAAGGTAGATGGCTATTCTTCTAAATTTTACGGAATGATTTCTATGGTTGGAATTATGATTGCGTTATATATATTTCTAAATGTGATACCAAAGATTGATCCAAAGAAAGCAAATTACGAGAAATTTTCTAAAGCTTTTATGATGATGAATAACGGGATACTCTTGCTATTATTTGTAGGAAATATAGATATCATCACAAGTGGACTAGGATATAACGTATTTATTAATCGAGTCCCAGAATTACTAGTTGGTGTATTATTTTTAGTAATGGGTAATTATTTACCGCAGTGTAAGCCTAACTTTTTCGTTGGGATGCGTAATCCTTGGACGTTAAGTAATGAAGAAGTATGGCGGAAAACACACCGATTTAGCGGAAAAGTATTTGTGACTTTAGGACTTATTATGATTATAAGTGTTTTTGCACCGGCTGATTGGAGATCCTATATGATGCTTGGGATTATAGTAGTTGCTGTCATCATAATGAATTTATATTCTTATGTTTTGTATAAAAAAGAAATGCAATTGTGAGCTATACTAGTCAAATTTTATATTTATAGTTTCTATGTGTTAAGAGATTTTAATACTCAGTGGGGATAACGAAAGCTCACTGAGTAAATTTTTTGCTCTTAGGTCTGAAAATTCTGTTAATAAACAAGTGATTGGGGGAAATCATATGTTAGAAATTATAAACTTTAGCAAGACATACAAAGGTGGCAATAAAGCAGTAAATCAGTTAAATATTACTGTTCAAGCAGGAGATATCTTTGGGTTTATTGGACATAACGGTGCGGGGAAGAGTACAACAATTAAGTCGTTAGTAGGAGTTATAGATTTTGAAGAGGGTGAAATTTTTGTTGATGGACATTCAGTAAAAAAGGACCCGATTGCATGTAAGAGAGTAATGGCGTATATTCCTGATAATCCAGATTTATATGAGCAATTAACAGGAATTCAATATTTGAACTTTGTCGCCGATGTTTTTAAGGTGTCTGCAAAAGATCGGGAAAAGGAGATACAAAAGTACGGAGATGCTTTTGAGATTACACCGTATCTAGGAGATTTAATATCTTCTTATTCACATGGTATGAAACAAAAAGTGGCGATTATATCAGCGGTTTTGCATAAACCAAAATTATTAGTTTTAGATGAACCTTTCGTTGGTCTTGATCCAAAGGCTGCTGTAGTATTGAAAGGGATTATGAAAGAGCTTTGTGAAAAGGGAAGTGCGATTTTCTTTTCTACGCATGTTTTAGATGTGGCGGAGAAGTTATGTAATAAAATAGCGATGATTAATAGAGGGAAATTAGCACTTTCAGGGGAAGTGAATTCTTTAATAAAGGAAGGCTCATTGGAAGAGCTCTTTATGAAGGAGCTTGCTAATGAATACTAATAGTCTAGGGCTTTTGAAAATCCGGTTGATAACGCAGCTTGGTTTAAATACTTTTAGATACGAAAAAGATAAGAAAAAGAAGCAGAATAAGATTTTGCTGTCAGCATCTATTGCTTTGGTTGGTATCATTTTAATGCTATATTGTGGTGCCTCAGCATATGGGTTGGTGAAACTAGGAATAAGTGAAATTATCCCAGTTTATGCACTAGTTATTAGCAGTGTATTGACGTTGTTTTTCACTATATTTAAGGCAAATGGAGAGATTTTTGCTTTTAAGGATTACGATTTTTTAATGTCATTACCGATTCGTGTAAGTACTGTTATTACAAGTAGGTTTTTGTATTTATATTTGCTAAATACACTCTTTTCAATCATAATCATGCTACCAATGGGAGTTATTTATGGCATAAATGAGAAGCCATCAATTTCTTTTTATTTTATGTGGTTCATCAGTATGTTTATAGCATCTTTAATTCCAACAACAATCGCAGCAGTCTTTGGAGCTGCGATTACGGCAATCGCTTCTAGATTTAAAAATACGAATAAAATAACTACAATTTTAAGTTTTATAGTAATTATTACATTTAGTTTCTTCATGATGAAAAATGGGAATTCTCAACATAGCCTTAATGATATGAACGGAATTGGTGCAATGGTTTCAGAGCAATTAACTAAGGTTTATCCATTGGCTAACATGTTTCAAAAAGCAATTGTTAATGCTGATATTGCAGCTTTCATCCCGTTTGTTGGGATATCGGTTATTTGGTATTATCTTTTTGTAAAAATACTTTCGTTAAAATATAAGCAAATAAACACAGGGATTACCACTTATCATATGCTTTCAAATTATGAGATTACTAGTATGAGAAAAGAAAGTGTATTGGTCGCATTGTATAAAAAAGAACTGAAGCGTTTCTTTTCTTCTACAGTGTATGTAATAAATAGTGGAATGGGAGTTGTGATGGCTATAGCTTTCTCACTGGCTATAGTTGTGATAGGACCAAGTCAATTAATAGAGTATCCTGGAATTGAGACGGTTTTGCAAAAGGTTGCGCCATTTGCTATTGCAGCAATGATTTCGTTGACGTGTACAACATGTGTGTCATTGTCATTAGAAGGAAAAAATGTATGGATTATTAAGTCGTTGCCTATTACACCAAAGATGATTTATGACAGTAAAATTCTTATGAATCTTTCATTAAGTATACCTGCATCACTTATTAGTGCCGTATTACTGATAATAGGGTTAAAACTAGATGTTTGGAGTTCTCTTTTAATCGTAATAACACCGATAACATATTCATTATTTTCGGCAGTATGGGGAATTTTTATTAATAATCGATTTGGTTATTATGATTGGGTATCCGAAACTCAAATAGTAAAGCAAAGTGTAGGATCGTTTGTTGGTATGTTTGGTGGTTTAATTATGGCTGTTATACCCGCCTTGTTAATTGGTACGGATACTATATGGAACTACAGGGTATTTACTTTTTTAGTTGTTGTAGCGATTTCGATTATTACTATATTCTTGTATAAGAAAGAATCGAGAAGAAGTATAAAATAAGAAGCTGCTCTTCCTTTAAAGGAAGAGCAGCTTCTTTATTTTGAAAAAAGTTTAGACTCTTATATTACTTTTTCAAAACGGGTATCCAAATCTCACTTTTAAAAGTTGATGATGTGATATCTTTCTGTTCATTCCATAATATTTCTGGTCCTTCTGCTAGTTCATAGTTTGAAGAAGGGAACCATTCGGAATAAATACGTCCCCACACGTTTTGCAAAGCATTAGGAAATGGACCAATAACTTCAAATATAGCCCACGTTGAAGTAGCAACTTCAAGTTGTTTGAATTGCTCTGGACAATCTTTCGTTGTGGCTACTCCAATATAGTGATCGAGTTCGCCTTTTTCCTCCATTCTTCTTTCAGAAAAGTTAGTAGAAGCACTAATAATTCCTGTAGGTTCAATATTTGAAAGGGATTTTAATGTTTCGATTGATTGGCTGTCTAAACTTTTCCACATAGAAGCAATTTCTTCATTTACACCAGTAAAAACAATCGGTACTCGTTTTTGTATACCAATGATTCGAAATGGATCTTTTTCTTCAATTCGATAGTTCATTTCATTTCCTCCTTTAATCGATAACTGGAAGGTCATTGGTGAATAAGCTTTCAAAGAACGGCTAGTACTTCGAGCTTCTGAAGGCGTTATTCCGTGCAAATTTTGAAATGCACGTGAAAAAGAATCTGGTGAGTTGTATCCATATTTTATAGCGACATCGATGACTTTTACATCGCTATCTTTTAGTTCAAAGGCCGCAAGAGTAAGACGTCGACAGCGAATATATTCCCATAGTGATATGCCAGCTAGAAAAGAAAACATTCTTTTGAAATGATATTCGGAGCAGAAAGCTATTCTTGCGACTTTCTTAAAATCAATTTCGTGTGTAAGGTTGTCTTCAATATATTGCATTGCCGCATTCATATTTTTAAGTGAATCCATTACATGACCTCCTTTGTAAATAGAATAGCAGGAATGAAATAGCTCCATCCGACATTTCATGCACAACTTTGTCGGGTGCATTTTGAACCTTACAAAAATGTAATGTTCCTGTAAGGAGAATGAATGGATGGCATGATATCCCAATGTTATAGTAACAAAGTACTTTCATTCAGTAGGTTAAATTATGATGTCTTTACTTGTGTGCCTTACATAACTGTCATGTTTGTGTAAGAAACATCGATAGTGGCAAGAGTAGAGAGTGTATATAGTTGAAAATAGAGAATAGAAGAAATGAGGGATGTCGAGATGAAAACGGTGTTAGAAGCAAAAAATATAAAAAAAGTATATGACACAGGTGGTAATAAATTTGAAGCGTTAAAAGGTATTAACTTACAAGTAAAAGAAGGTGAGTTCGTTGGAATTATGGGACCTTCTGGTTCTGGTAAGACAACTCTTTTAAATGTTCTTTCTACAATTGATAATGCGACGGACGGTGAAATTTTAATTGATGGAAAAGACATCGTGAAGATGAATGATGATAAGCTAGCATTATTCCGCCGCGATCATTTAGGATTCATTTTCCAAGATTATAACTTATTAGATACGTTAACGGTAAAAGAAAATATTGCTTTACCTCTTGCATTATCAAAGGTGAAAGCGAATGAAATTGATCGCCGCGTTCTTGAAATCTCGAAGAAATTCGGTATTGATCATATTTTAAGTCAGTTTCCATATCAAGTATCTGGTGGACAGAAGCAGCGCTGTGCGGCATCGCGTGCGATCGTTACCAATCCTAGTATGATCTTTGGGGACGAGCCGACTGGAGCGCTTGATTCTAAATCAGCGACAGATTTATTAGAAAGTATGAAGTCGTTAAATGAATATGATAACTCTACAATTTTAATGGTAACGCATGATGCGTTTGCGGCGAGTTATTGTAAACGAGTTATTTTCATTAAAGATGGTGAGTTATATAAAGAATTGCACCGCGGTGAATCAACGCGTAAACAATTTTTCCAAAAAGTCGTTGACGTAATGTCTTCCATTTCTGGAGGTATGGCTGATGACCTTATCTAGCATTGCCCTCCGCAACATACAGCGGAACTTTAAAGACTACTTTGTATATTTTGCATCTATGATTTTTAGTATTGTAATTTACTTTACATTTAAAGCACTGCAGTACAATTCGCAAATGGAAAAAGCCGCGGAAGGTTCTAAAAAAATTAGCGGTGCATTCCAAGTTTCCAGTGTCATGCTTATTATTTTCGTAGCAGTGTTCATTATATATTCAAACGGATTCTTTACACGAAAACGTAAAAAAGAAGTTGGATTATATTCCTTATTAGGTATTCGTAAAAGACAGATTGGTAAAATGCTCTTTTATGAAAATATGTTAATGGGGTTAATGTCTTTAATTATCGGGATTGCGATTGGTAGCGTCCTTTCAAAACTATTCCTTGAACTACTAGTAAGTATGATGGGATTAAACTTAAATGTTCATTTTGAAGTACCGATGGCTGCAATTATTGATACAGCAATTATTTTCTTTGTGATTATATTGTATACATCACTTCAAGGGTACCGCCTAATTTACCGATTTAAGTTAATCGAACTTTTCCGTGCAGAACGTGAAGGAGAAGCAATGCCAAAAGGATCAGTCATTATGGCATTAATTTCAGTTTTCTTAATCGGTTCAGGTTATTTCTTAGCATTAATGTATATGAAGGCACTTAAGTATGCAGACTTTATGGTAGTCGCACTTTATATTTTACTTGCGACAGTATTAGGTACGTACTTACTATTTATGTTCTTTACAGTATTCGTATTGAAACGTGCAAGAAATAATAAATCATCGTTTTATAACGGTATGAATATGGTCACAACGTCACAGTTACTATATCGTATTAAAGGAAATGCAAAGTCACTTGCGACAATTTCTATTTTAAGTGCGGTAACATTAACAGCGGTTGGTACGTCAGTTACGATGTATTACAACACATTTACGCAATCAAAAGCAGTTGCGCCGTACAGTTATTCTTACGAGAAAAAAGGTACAGAGCTAGATAAGAAAGTAAATGCGATTCTTGCTGAAGAGAAAGCGGATCACCCTGTAAAAGATCAATTTGAAATCGAGATGGTTCCTGTAAAAGGAAAGTTTGAAGGGAATAAAGTTGATTTTATTCTTAATCTGAACTACAGTATCTCAGAAAAATATCAGTTTATGTCTCAGTCTGAATTTAATAAACTTGCTAAAAAAATGGAAGTAGAGACAGTGAATGTAGCTACCGGTGAAGCATTTATATATGATAGCTCTTATATTGAAGGGTATGAGTTTAGTCCTGAATATAAAGGAAGTAAAGCGGTATTCCAAATTGGAAATGAAACGAAGACATTAGCAATCCAAGGTGCAAATAATAATGCAATTACGAATTTAGGTGAACTAGTTGTTGTCGTTTCAGATGAAATGTACGAACAAGCGAAGCAAGCATTTGGAACACGTGTTGTAAAAAATATTGATGTAAAAGATGAAAGAAACAGTAAAGTATTAACAGAAAAATTAACAAAAGTGATGCCAGCTGGTGAATCAGAAATGACACCACCATTTAGAGATTTCTACACTGGTTTCCATATGGGGCTTGAAGGAACTGGACTAATGATGTTCATCGGAATGTTCTTAGGACTTGTATTCTTACTAGCAACAGGTTCTATCATTTACTTTAAACAATTAACAGAGGCAAATGCAGATCGTGAGCGTTACGTTGTACTTCGCAAAGTCGGTGTAACGAAACAAGAAATGAAAAAAGCAATTGCAAAACAAGTAAGCTTTATCTTTGCGATTCCGTTAGTAATCGGAATTTTACACAGCCTATTTGCACTAAAAGGTTTAGCAAACTTACTACCATTTGAAATTATGATTCCGCTCCTAATTAGTATCGGAGTATACGGTGTCATTTATATCGGATATTACTTCTTAACGGTTCGTTCTTACTATAAGATCGTGAGTGCGAAGTAATAACGAAACAGCTATCGCTATAGGCGATAGCTGTTTTTAAATTCTTCATAAAATCTTAAGAAATCTCCTCAATTTTTATTAAGAAACGATAGTTATACTTAGACACAAGTTAAAAACTATTGAACGAACGGGGAGAGGTTTACATGCAGCTCATAACATTCTTACATGAATTTATTAAACACCCGAAACATACTGGTGCGATTGCGCCAAGTTCGAAAATATTAGCAAAGAAAATGGTAGATGTAATTGATTTTAATAGAGCAAAATGCATTGTAGAGTTAGGGCCTGGTACAGGGGTTTTTACGAGAGAGATTATGAAGAGAAAGAAGAAGGAGACAATATTTCTTCTTATTGAAATTAATGAAGTGTTTTTCAAAGAGTTAAAGAGAAAGTTTAAAGATGAGCAGAATGTCATTGTTGTACACGGTTCAGCTGAAAATATAAAGAAGTATATGGAAGAGTTCAATATAGAATGTATGGATTACGTCTTATCTGGATTACCTTTTACTTCTTTACCAGAAGAAGTTTCAAAGCGTATTTTAAACAATGTAATGGAAGTGATACATGAGAACGGTGAATTTATTACATTTCAATATTCACTTGTGAAAAAAGGGTTTATACAGCATTTCTTCCCTGAAATTGCGCTAGAAAAAGTGTGGCTCAATTTCCCGCCAGCTTACGTCTTTAGCTGTAAAAAAGAGCTAAGGAGAGCATATGCGTAATGGAATTAAATGAATTATTATCCTACATTGAGCAATACGGTTATTGGGCACTATTTTTCTGTTTATGGTTAGGGATTATCGGTATGCCGATTCCAGATGAAATGATTGTAATGAGTGGAGGTTTTGTATCCTCACTAGGGGTATTAAGCATCATTCCTGCATTTTTATTAACATATTTAGGTGTTGTATCCGGACTTTCTTTAGGTTATATACTAGGGAAAATATTTGGTACGAAAGTACTTGATAAGCTAATGAAAAAGAAAAAAGCGAAATATCTTTTGAAATCTCAAAAAATGGTAGAGAGGTATGGTCATTATGCGTTAGTCACAAGTTACTTCATACCAGTTGTAAGACATATCGTACCGTATTTAGTTGGAATGAATAACATGCGATTTAAGACGTATGCTTTGTATTCCTATACGACAGGATTTGTTTGGACACTCGTTTACTTTGTACTCGGTTCTTTATTTGGACAACATATTGAAAGTATTGTAGCGATCGCGATAGAGTATGGTATGTATTTTGGCGGGATTGTTCTTGTTGTTACGAGTGGTACTTATTTGTATAGGCAAAGAAGAAGTACAGTGATGAGTAAGTAGATAGAATAAAGGTTTATGATCATTGGGAGTAGTGTAAAAAATTATAAAAGGAGAGTTATTTTGTAGAATAACTCTCCTTTCTTTTTAATGTAATAGATTCTTATTACTTAAATTAGGCTTTGTTTGAAATACAATTATATAAATTGTTAATAAAATTGTATTGATCAGATTGGCTACTATAGTCATAAAATCACTTGATGGAATCATAAGAACAAAGATTGAAAGTATGGCAGAAATAAGAGGGATGAACTTTTGTAAAGAAGTTAATTCTCCATTTTTATGAAGTTGCCAAGACATAAAGAAGCTAATTAAGAAAACAACGGATGTAAATAATAATCCTAAATATCCCCAACCATCTTCAATATACCAAGGTAAAAAGCTCATTCGTGATGTGAAAATAAATAGATTTAATATTAACATACTAATTATTAAGGCGTTTAAAGTGGTAATGATTGTTTGTTTTTTCATTTGAATTACGCTCCGGAATTTGATTATAGTATCAATTAGCGCTTAGTTAATTGAGTTAATTCTTGTAAATCTTTTTCTTTAAAGGACTTAAAATTATTCTTTTCAACTGTATACATATCTTCTTTTATGAGACCAGCTTTATATTGCGCATCTAAAAACTGAAGCTCTTCATCCCAAATTTTGATACTTAGCTGAAGGCACTTTTCTCGCTGAGCCGTTGGTAAATCATCTAGGTGTTTCGGTTCTTTATGTGGATTTTTTGTATTATCAACACGAATTCCATAACGCAGTTCTAATTCATCTAGCTGTTTATATAATACATCTAATTCTTCTCTTTGCTTCATTATTGAATCGACTTCTGAGCTTGTGATATTAGGATTAGTTAATTTGAAATGAGTTAATTCCGCCGTGTAACCTTCAGTTTTTGAACTTGTATTTGCAAACACAACAGTTGATAATCCCATTAATAGGCCAAGGGATAAAGTTGTAATAATTATTTTTTTCATATCATTTTATTCCTTTCATTGTTTCGTATAAATAAAATATTTTTCGATATTTTTATTCAGAT
The DNA here is from genome assembly GCF_022664325.1 of Bacillus cereus group sp. BfR-BA-01310. NCBI lineage: Bacteria > Bacillati > Bacillota > Bacilli > Caryophanales > Bacillaceae > Bacillus > Bacillus cereus group sp. BfR-BA-01310. The sequence continues at coordinate 50,892 of NZ_JAKUHD010000011.1, forward strand.
GTTTTTGCCATTTCCATAAATCTTTGTTCAATTTCATCCAATTCAAATGAATGACATATTCTGCGGTCTTCTTTATCTAAAATTCTGTAGTGTTGAGATAGAATATTTTGTTGTATTTGATAACCGTTTAATTCTTTTATTTGTCGCCACCATACTTTTCCTCCTAAAGTCTTCGGGAAATTCGTATTGTAATGTGTAAAAGCGATTGTTTTTATAATTTCATTCACATCATCTCCGAAGGTCATCTGGACTGTATCGCTCTGTTCAAAGAGTGTTACAACACAAACTGCGCCTGCCCATGTGAGGGTGCGTCTACCCTTTTCAATTTCTACTAGTGTTTTCTTTGATAAACCGATAATCTCTGACATTTTATCTTGTGATAAATCGTTTTCAACACGGATTAGTTTTAATTTTGAATTGACGAGTTCAATAAATTCTTGCTTATCCATCATACATCTTCCTTTCTTGTATAGTGTAAAATTACACTAAAGGTGTAATTTTGTCAATAATAGTGTAAAGAGTTACCTTATATTGTTTTGATCTTGTTAATTAATATTTCACTTTTAGTTTAAGAAAATGTTAAGAAACCGTACGAGTTTTTATTAAGAAATACGCTCTATACTTAGAAACGTCCTACAGAGAAACATAATGAAAGGCGGAATATAGATGAAAAGATTTATACTTGCATCAGTATTTATCATCGTGGCAGGAGCAGCATATTTATTAAATGGGAGTGCTGCGATTGATAGAATGAATCCATTTATTGATTTAGAGCACCATTACGCAATTATTGATACAGATGGGAAAGAGTTAGGTGGAAATAAAGGCCGTGAATACAAAGTGACAGCTTATAATGAAAAAGGAGAATCAAAAGAAGTTACGATTGATGCAGTAGATGAATTACCGAAAGGCTCGTATTGGCATGTCATTACGAGAGGGCAGTTCTTACATGATAAAGTACAAGTAACGACAGATAAAATTCCTGATGGTGCGAAGGCGAAGTTAGGGTTGTAAGTATAAAACTGATTCTCGATGAGAGAATCAGTTTTGCTATTTTATGGTAATGTATAGTTGTATTGATAGCGGAGGAGAGGGAGAGTTGTGCTACTCATTTTTAGCCTTATTTTAATTGGGATTATGTGTAGTATGAGAATAGTGTCCTTAAATATGATGGAACGACAGAAGATAGAAGAACGATATGTATATTGTCCAAAATGTAATGCGAAAATTAGGAGAGGGAATTCCGCTCCTTTTTGTTCGAAATGTAATTTAATATTTTAATAATAAATTCATAGAAGAAATACGTAGTGGAAAGAAGTTTGAACAAGGAATAGAGTACACAAATATTATTGAAGACTCTCCAGTTAGTATGAGGTCTTTCATAGAGCTAGATCGGGAGGTTTTAAGAGTTTTATTAATGGATGAAAGAGGTATTTTACCGACTGAAGCAGAGTGTAGAGAAGCGTATAAGACTCAATTAGATGATATTGAAGATTAAGTATTTTAATACACCCTAGAAAAATAGGATGAATTTCAAGTATGACATGGATAGGAGAACGAGATGAAGAGAAGAAGAAAATCCGGAGAGAAAGTACAAATGAATCGTTTTACACTTCCTTTATGTTACGGAAGTGAGGCACCATATTATTATTACGAGATAGCGCCTCATGAAAGAGAGGAACGCTTCCATTTAACATCAGATCTTTGCATAATGGACGATGAACATTACTTTATTAGAGGATGTTTAGAGCTTCCTATAATTGATTACCACGAAAATTTTATCTGGACTGTGTGGGTATCACTTAGTAAAGAAAGTTATGAAAAAGTACTAGAAAAGTGGGATGAAAGAGGACGAGAAAATAGTGACCCTTATTTTGGCTGGTTATCTGTAGAAATACCAGTTTATCCAGAAACACTAAATTTAAAAACGAATGTACATATAAGAGAAGTTGGAATGGCACCGTATGTTGAATTAGAGCCAACCGAGCACCCTTTAGCGATAGAACAAAGAAATGGAATTACTTTAGAGAGAGTTAAAGAAATACAAGAAATGATCCAACGACATAGCTAGATTAGAAGAGAAAAAACGAGTGATATCACTCGTTTTTTTATTACACAACCGCAGGATTATAAATCATCGTAAAGTGCCCTTGTAATAGTTCAATATGACAAGGTGTATGTAGTGAACTTTCCCCATCCGTATCTACTTCTTTTTCTTCTTTCGTTTCAATATGAATGGATTTTGCTTTTACGTGGAAGATGTCATTTTCGTTTGTGTCTTCAAATAGCTTCTTCCCGATATAATCTTTAAATGCTTGAATGCCTGTTGATTTTACGACGAAAATATCAAGTGTTCCGTCGTCACATTTTACGTTCGGAATAAAGGACGGGATACCACCAAGATATTCACCGTTTCCAACCATAACAAGAACAGCTTCGTCTTCGTATACTTGTCCGTCGTAAGTGATTTTTACTGGGAATGTTTCAGCGTTTTTTACAGTTCGAATTGTGCTTAAATAGTAACCGATTTTACCAAGCTTTGCTTTTTCTTCAGCATCGATATTGTTTGATACTTCAGAGACGAGTCCAATGCCCCAAAAGTTTAAGAAGTGTTGTCCGTTCGCTTTTGCGACATCAATTGGTTTTACATGTCCTTTTGTAATGAGTTTTGCTGCTTCTGCGATGTTTTGTGGAACGCCGAGTGTGCGAGAGAAGTCGTTGCAAGTTCCGCCTGGAATGATTGCAAGTGTAGGTCTAATTTCAAGAGGGGCTAAGCCGTTTGTACATTCAAATACAGTTCCGTCACCACCGAAGACGATAATTAAATCTACTTTACTAGCAAACTCCTGACAATAGTTTGTTGCATCACCTTGTTGTTTCGTATGAAGGATGTGTAAGTCAGGAAAAGCGGTGGCAAGTGGTGGTACGATTTTCGCTAAGTTAGTATGTAAATCGCCTTGTCCTGCCTTTGGATTTACGATGAGGAGTACTTTTTCAAATTTTGTCTTTGTCATTTTTATTCTCTCCCTTTGTCTTTTACGAACCGTGATAGAAAATAAACTTCCATCAGTAATTGATGGAAGTTTATTTTATTATTCCGTTACAACTGAAGCGATAAATGGTAAGTTACGATATTTTTCCGCACAGTCGATACCGTAGCCAACGATAAATTCGTCTGGAATTTGGAAGCCAACATATTCAGCTTTTAAATCCACTTTACGACGCTCTGGCTTATCAAGTAACGTACAGAATTTCAATGCTTTTGGTTTATGCATGAAGAAGTGATCTTTTAGGAAGTGAAGTGTTAAACCAGAATCGATAATGTCTTCTACGACAATTACGTTTTTTCCAGTAATGTTTACATCGATATCTTTTAACAGTTTTACTTTTCCAGATGTTTCAGTTTGATTTCCGTAACTAGATGCAGAGATAAAGTCGATTGTTACATCGTTTTTAATGTGACGAATTAAATCAGCAGCGAATACGAAAGATCCTTTTAATACAGCGATTACTACGATTTCTTCCCCTTCAAAATCACGTTCGATTTGAAGAGCTAGTTCTTTTACTTTTTCTTGTAATTGTTCTTCAGAAATTAAAGTGTCTTTTATTTCAATATTCATTTGAATCCTCCTACAATGTAAAACTTATGAACATTTCGACTGTAAAGGATAGAACGGAAAAAGTCAAAGAAGAATAGAGTTTTTTACAGAAATACCCACAATATAATCAGATGATATGATATACTGATTATATTAAGAAAACGCTTCCATAAAGGGTGATTATGATGAATAAGAAACAGTATACGAGTGTAACATTTATAAAAGCATTACTTTTAACAATTGTTCTTGGTATGTTGGCTTACGTAATTGATGTACCTGCGATTCGCATTTCACTAATTGGAATGACTTTAGTATTAGGTGCAATTTCCCACGGTATGATGTCGCAGCTGCAAGAAGCTGGATTGGATGATATGAAAGATCATATAGATAAGAAATGAGAAACCTTCACGTATATAGAATGAAGGTTTTTTCTTTTCTTACAAAAATGTAAGGTAATTTGTAAGACAAATCGATAGTTGCATAGTAGTGTTTTGGATAAACTATAAGTGTAAGGTAAAAGGCAAGCATATTTTAGGTAAATTAAGTTTTAGGCACTCTATATGTGAAAAAGGAGCAGGAGGGCATGGAGAAACGTTGGACGACCTTTTCTTTTTTAGCGACTAGTAACACCGTAATGCTAGCTGGAGAAATGGATTTTTTGCATATGTTTGATCGAGAAGACGATCATTCTTCTTCTAAGTTTACAATGAAATGGAGTAAATGGAGCGATAGTTGTAAATCGGAAGAAGAGGCCCCTAACGAAAGGCAAAAAATTATTTTAACAAACCCTATTAAAGCATGGGTTGTTCAACGTCGTAAGTGTAACGTCAAAAATCACTTCAAGAAAACTGAGCCGAGACAATTAGTTATCACTCCGGCCCTTTCTACTTCTAAATCACGCGAAAGTAACAAATAAATATCGAGACACACACCCGAAAAAACATCGTATATATTGCGATGTTTTTTTATTTTTCTACAATGAAATCTTTTAAAAAAATATATTTCATCTGCATCTTATATTTATATCTGTTGTTTATTCTAGTGATACATCCGATGCGAAGTGATGTGAATAAAGTATAAGGAGAGAATGAAGATGAAAAAGAGACTATTACCAATTTGTGCAATGGCACTTTTAACAGTAGGTTATTCTTCGGTAGCGAGTGCTTCAACTGGAACACTGACAAAGGAAGAAGCAGCGCAAGTGCAGTCTGATGTAGCTAAAAAGGAAGAAGCAATTAAGGCACAGCAAAAAAATGATGCAGAGAAAAAGCAAGCGGCGCAAGTACAAGAAAAAAGTGATATGGCTAAAAAAGAGGAAGCAATAAAAGCCGAGAAAAAGAGTGAAGAAGAGAAAAAGAGAATAGCACAAGAACAGTTAAAAAGTGATATGGCCAAAAAAGAAGAAGCGATAAAAGCCGGGCAAAAAAATGATGTAGCCAAAAAAGAAGTAGCGAAGCCAGTTGTACAAGGTGAAAAATTACCAAACACAGCATCAAGCAATGTAGCAATGATGGCATTAAGCGCCTGTCTTGTCGCAATAGGTACATTATTTGGATTGAATCGTCGCAATAAGGTTAAAGCGTAAATAAAATATTAGCCTATAAAGAATGGGATAATTTCACATATTAAAAATGGTAGGTCACTCCTACCATTTTTTGCATGGAGGGATGAAACATGAAGCTACTCAATTATATCGGTATTATATTAATGGCTATAGGGCTATTTATGGGATCATATTATGCGGTGGAATGGTATAAAGGAAAAAGCTCCGCTCAAGAATTAACAAAAGAAGAAATAAAGAGCCTTAAAAATATACAAGATAATCAGCTTTCTAATGAAAAACCAGTAACTTCCCACGTGCCTTCTACTCAAATACAATATAAAGAAGGAGAAAAAGTAGCCATGTTGCATATTCCAAAAATAAAGAAGAAGTTTTCTATATATTGGGGAGCAAGCGATGCAACTTTAAAAAAAGGAGTCGGTATGTTTGTTAGTGATTTAACGACAACGCCATCTGGTGGAGGACATACTGTATTAAGTGGGCACAGGGATACTGTATTCACAGAATTAGGAGACCTGAAAGAGAAAGACAGTCTTTTGGTGGAGTATGACAATAAAATTTACACATATGAAATTCAAAAGAAGTGGATTACACATGCGGATGATCGCACTGTCATTGTGAAAAAAGAAGAACCGACTTTGACACTGACGACTTGCTATCCATTTGATTATATAGGGGATGCACCAGATAGATATATTATTGAGGCGAAATTAACTGCTAGTTATTCAAAATAAAATTCTAGTTCCTGAAAGGGAGAGGAGGGTACATAAGTTATGTCAAAAAAGGTTTTAATTGTTGAAGATGAAGAGATTTTACGTGAAATATTAAAAGATTATTTTTTGAGTGAACAATATATAGTGTTTGAAGCGAGAGATGGGAAAGAAGCTTTAGTTTTATTTGAAGAAGAAGAGGTTGATTTAGTTATACTCGATATTATGTTACCAGAACTAGATGGGTGGTCTGTTTGCCGAAGAATTCGTAAGACGTCCCAAGTTCCGATTATTATGCTGACGGCACGTGTTGATGAAGATGATACGCTACTTGGTTTTGAACTTGGAGCAGATGATTATGTGACGAAGCCGTATAGCCCGCCTATTTTATTAGCAAGAGCGAAACGATTATTAGAAAGTAGAAAAGCATCAAAGAAACCTTTAGAGAACGAAGATGATACGTTATCAATCCATGGCATCCACGTCCATTTTCCGTCACGTACTGTTACTGTTGATAAGGCAGATGTTAGTTTAACGCATACGGAGTTTGAAATATTAGTGTATTTCATGAAAAACCAAGGAATTGTACTAACAAGGGAACAATTAATTTCAAGAATTTGGGGATATGAATTTGCTGGCGATGATCGAACGGTGAATAGCCATATTCGTAATTTAAGAAATAAATTAGGAGAGAAAGCAAAGTATATTACAACTGTAGTACGAACTGGTTATAAATTTGAGGGGAATATATGAGAAAAGGGATTGTACTAAAATTATTTACTCTTACAACAGCATTATGCATGCTAATTTTAGCGACGATTTTTATTGGGCAAACGATATTTTTTAAACAATATTATGCGAATCGAAAAGTGGAAAATATTAAAGTGAACTTAGATTCCTTTAAAAATAACTATTTAAATAATGCAGGAAATGCAGAAGGAATTCAGAAACTGGAGCAAGACTTTTTAAGAGAAAATAATACGTGGATTACGACATTAGATAAGAACGGGAATTTAAAACATGCAGATGATTTTTATTTTGAAGTAACGATAGATCGTAGGCAACAGAAGAGCTTTGGACAACAAATATTCAAGATTCCCTTAGGTAATCTCGTTAATATAGAGGAGATTGATAATAAATTATCAGAGCAGTTTTTAGGACAAGAAATTTATTTTTCTGGAGTGAGAAAAGAAGATAGTTTTATTCCGTTCTCTTTTTCTTTAGCTAAGCAGAATTTAAGCGGATCTAATAAACCGCTAGAAAAAGCATTTAATGAGAAAATGAAATTAGATGAGGAGAAAAGGAGCGCAGCTAGGGAGCAACTTGTTAAGGAAAAGAGGCCGGCCGTCCAGGAACAAGCTGCCGAAGAACCAAATGTTTATATAGGGGGGCGTGTTACGAAAGTACAGTTCCCAGATGTAAACGGGCCTGTGAATCCAATTTATAAAAATGGCATCTTCTTAGATAACATAAAAGAATTTCAAACTGATTTATTATTAAAAGAGAACAAACACATACAATATACAACACAAACAATGGACTATGAAAAAAATGATATAAAATATAAATTATTAATTAAACCAATAACAGATAAAGACGGATCAGTGACATATATATATGCAATGGCATCTTTGCAACCAGTCGATGAGGCTGTACAAATGGTGCAAGATTATTACATTTACATTATTGCGTTTGTAGTCGTTCTTATATTTCTAGCTTCGTTCTATTACTCAAAACAAATTGCAAAACCATTACTAGTAATAAATGATACAACGAAGAAAATAGCTCATTTAGATTTCACAGAAAAAATACCGATTACTTCAAAAGATGAGATTGGTGATTTATCACAAAATATTAATACACTATCTAATAAACTACATTCACATATTGGACAGCTTGAACAAGATATTGAGAAGGAAAGAAAATTAGAAAATACGAGAAAAGAATTTATTTCAGGTGTTTCACATGAATTAAAAACACCGTTAAGTATTATGAAAAGCTGTATTTCTATTTTAAAAGATGGGGTAGCGGAGCATAAAAAAGAGTACTATTTTCAAGCGATGGAGCGAGAAGTAGACAAGATGGATACTTTAATTTTGGATATGCTTGAGTTAGCAAAATTTGAGTCCGGCACATATAAAATGAAAAAAGATTCATTTTATATTGATACAGTAATTGAAGACATATGCGAACAGCTTTCCGTGGAGATAGAGAAAAAAGAACTTCATGTTCATAAAAATATATGTTCAGTTGAAGTAATTGCAAATCAAAATCGTATTGAACAAGTCATCGTGAACTTCATTACGAATGCAATACGTTATACACCAAATAAAGAAGATATTATTATTTCCACAATAGACGAGACGAATCATATAAAAGTGTGTATTGAAAATAAAGGTGCTCACATTGAAGAAGAACAATTAGATAAAATTTGGGAGCGTTTTTATAGAGTGGATGCAGCTCGCCAGCGTTCACAAGGTGGAACGGGGCTTGGGCTGGCCATTTCTAAAAATATTTTAGAATTGCACGATGCTGAATATGGGGCAAAGAATACAGAAGATGGTGTGTTATTTTACTTCTATTTACCGAAAAAAGCGTAGATGATACAATCTACGCTTTTTTAATTTAATTTCATATTATCTTTACTTAATCTTTATTTTTAAGCGATATAATCGGGTTAGAAAAAGAGGTTATGTAAGGAGTAGATTAGCCGTGAATAGCAATTTACTAGGTGTGATGGTATTTATTTTTCTTTGTGCTTTTATTGTATTTATTATTGATATTACTCATTGAGAGCTTTGATAAAAAAAGAGCGCTAATTAAGCGCCCTTTTTTTGTGAATTCATTTGATAAGCACCAATGCTTTTGAATAAGCGTGGTGAAGTTGTAAATAAAAGAATTAGTAACACAGTACATAATATGAAAGAACCGATCATTGTACTGCCGTTTACAATTAATGAATATAAAACAGCTGATTGTCCTTTCGGCGCGTATTGTCCCCAAAAAATAATACCAGCAATAAAGTGACAGAAATAACGTGCAAAGCTACCGATAAATGTCGCAAGGATAATATATACGAGTGCTTTTTTTCCATTGTTTTGTTTTGATGTAGGTTTATCTTTGCGACTGCCAAAACTTGAATGTTCTGCATTACTGTTGTTTGAAGCAAGAGCTTTTTGAATTGGACGATAGAATAATCCAGCAAAGCCGATAAATGCAAAGGCTATGAAGTATTCAATGAATGCTTGCACTGGCGTTAAAATGTAAGCATCACCTACGACAATTTGTAAAAGTCCCCAAATTAACCCTCCTAAGAAAGCCATTTTGAAGCCCCAGCGGTATGCGATAATAAAAATAGGAATCATAGCAAATGAAATGGAACCGCCTGTTGGAAGTTTAATTGATAATGGTAAAATATCGATAATCAAGGCGAAGGCTGCAAGAATTGCAGATTCGATCATCGCTTGTAAATTGGTGTTACGCATGTTGTCTCCCCCTAAATCCAAGTTACACAAAAAAGAATAGATATCATAGGAGGATACGAAATACGTAAATAAAAAAGAGGTATGTATTTCGGACGTTTGCACAATCCCTGCGTTAGCATTAACTAACAGGTTCGAAGGGTCGGAACGAAGTGTTCCCTCTCAGCGGCAAGGCTCCCCCTGTGATAACGAGATTCTTTATTTGCTATTGTTTATTGTAAGCGAAATGGATGAGAATGGCAAATGAACCTTGTATGACAATAATTGAAATATAATTGTATTGAAATGTTAATAAATATGAAGCAAAAAGATATAGTCCAAATGAAATAGAGTATGATATAATTTTCTTGAAAATAATTATCATTCTCTTCTGAGGGGGAAGGTTATGAGCTTAGTAGATATTAAAATTGGTGAGAAAGTGTTAGTACAAAGTATTCAGTCGCTAGATAATTTACTAAAGAGAAGACTGGCTGCTTTCGGTCTCGCGGAAGGAAGCGAACTTCGCCTGAAACAGAAAGCGATGTTTAAAGGTCCTTGTACATTGGAGTGTCGTGGACAGCTAATTAGTATTCGTCATTGTGACGCGAAAATGATAAAGGTGGAATTAGCGTGAATAAGGTTGCTTTGCTAGGGAATCCGAATACAGGGAAAACATCATTATTTAATGCGCTCACTGGTTCTTATGAATATGTAGGGAACTGGAGCGGTGTAACAGTAGAAAAGAAGGTTGGTAAATTAAAAGGTAAGCAAGGAACATTAATTGATTTACCAGGCGTTTATGATTTAAATCCAGTTTCACGTGATGAAGGTGTCGTTACGAATTTTCTACTAACAGACGAATTTCATCATATGTTAAATATAGTGGATTCTTCGCAATTTGAGCGAAATATGCATTTAACATTACAATTACTTGAATTTGGTAAGCCAGTTTCAATTGGTTTAAATATGATTGATGTGGCAAAGCAAAGAGGAATTGTTATTGATGTAAAACGATTATCAGAAATATTAGGTGTAACAGTCGTTCCTGTCGTTGCAAGAAGCGGAAAAGGCTGTGAAGAATTACTTGCTACTCTTCATGAAGAGAAACAAAAAGAGAAAAAGCCATTCGTTATTTCATATGGTGTACAAATGGATGAAGGAATCGGAGAGGTAATCGCTCTTTTAGAGACAGCGAATTATGAGCATCCAAGATGGTTAGCCCTTCAATTTTTAAGCAATAACGAAGTAGTAGAAAAAGAAATGAAAGCATTACCAATTTATAAGGAACTTATAGCCATTCGATCTCGTTTAGAAGGAAAACTTGATTGTACGTTGGAGGAACATATTTACAAGACTCGTGAAGCGTATATTGAAAAGTTAAAAACAAATGTCATTCAGCATGAGAAAGAAGGAAAAATTCCTTTTTCGGAAACAATCGATAAGTTAATTACACATAAAATTTTAGGACTTCCAATCTTTTTAGCAGTTATGTTTTTTATTTTTCAAGTTACGTTTACGTGGATTGGTACACCTTTATCTGATATGCTTGATGGATTTTTTGGCGGGCAACTTACTGATTGGGTTACAGCTGGTCTCGCAAGTGTTGGGGCTTCTGACTTTATTCAAGCGCTCGTTACAGAAGGTATTATTGCCGGTGTTGGTGCGGTATTAGTATTCGTTCCACAAATCTTTGCACTATTCTTCTTTATTTCATTATTAGAAGACTCAGGATATATGGCGCGAATTGCAGTTGTTATGGATAGAATTATGGAGTTTTTCGGCTTAAACGGAAAAGCATTTATCCCGATGATTATCGGCTTTGGATGTAACGTTCCAGGTATTATGGCAGCGAGAACGATTGAACAGGAGAAAGAACGTTTACTTACAATTTTAGTAACACCATTTATGTCTTGTTCAGCACGTTTACCTGTATATGCATTATTTGCGGGAGTTTTCTTCCCTCATAGTCAGGCGACTGTTGTATTTTCTTTATATGTTGCAGGTATTGTTCTTGCGTTACTCGTTACAAAAATTATGTCTCTTACAATTTTAAAAGCGGAAAAGTCAATTTTTGTAATTGAACTACCTCCTTACCGTGTGCCACAAGCGAAAACACTATGGCTGAGCACGTGGGAGAAAGGTAAAGGATTTGTTCGTAAAGCAGGTACATTTATCTTCGGTGGTTCTGTTGTCATTTGGTTATTAAATTATGCAGGTCCATCAGGATTTGGTGTTGATATGGGAGACAGTTTCTTAGCGATGATTGGTGGTTTTATCGCTCCACTATTCGCACCGCTCGGCTTTGGAACTTGGCAAGCTGGGGCATCCCTTTTAACAGGATTTTTGGCAAAAGAAGTTGTCGTTTCAACAATGGCGATTATTTATGCGGTTAAAGAAGATGTGCTAGGAAATGTAATGGGAGCGCATTATACTGCTTTATCAGCGTACGCATTTATGTTCTTTGTTTTATTATATGTTCCGTGCTTAGCGACAGTAGCTGTTATTAGACGTGAAACAGGATCGGTAAAATGGACAATTTTCTCTGTCGTTTATCCACTTGTTGTTGCTTATGTATTAACGCTCATTATATACCAAGTTGGATCCTTACTCGGATTCTAGAAGGAGATGTATTACAATGATGGTCAATATTATAATTGGAGCTATCATTTTTGGCTATGCAGCATATACGTTAGTTAATTTTGCAAAGAGAAGTAAAAAAGGAAAATGCGCAGCATGTTCTTTAAATAAGTCATGTCAGTCGCAAACTTGTAGTCCAGATATGGAGCAAATTGCTCATAAATAGAAAAAAAGCTTTGCGGATTTCGCAAAGCTTTTTCTATTTATTTTTTAATTGTAACAAGTTGAGCTCCTTCTACACCATTTTTTCCAGGGAATTCTTTACTAGGATCCTTATCGAATTTTAGTACGCCTACAGATTTTTCTTCACCTTTTACATTTCCGTAAGTTGCATCGTCAACGATTGCGAACATATCAGCATATGCGCGGCCACTTCCGATAATTGTGTTACCTTCATAGCTTAATTTTGCCCCATCAAGTGTAGCATTTTCTACCTTCTCTTTTGCAAATAGTACGCCTTGCTCTGCTGTTACAGCTGGTAATTTATCAATTGCTTTTGTGTCGTCATTTTTATCAACTTTTCTAAGTAGTTCTTTCTTAACAAGTTCTTCGCCAGTTTTCTTATCCATTACAAGAACCTTTTTATCTTCAAGTGTTGTAAGTTTCATTTTATACATATCTTTTTCTTTTACTTCTTTTTTATTTTTATCCGCAATTTGCTGAACTTGCTCTTCTGTTCCGTATAATACAAAGCCGTTCGCTTTTTCTCCTAATAAAGAACAACCTGATAATGCTCCAAATGAAATTGCTGCTGCCAATCCGATTCCTACTAATTTTTTCATGATGATTTCTCCTTTTATATGTTTTATAGTAAATACCGTTTCTGTATTAGTCCTGAAATTATGAGAAGCTTTTTTGTTATTCCGTTGCTTCTGGTATTAGTGTATAAGAAATATGGAGATGCAACTATCGAGTTAGCTTACAGTAACATTACAATGATGTAATTTAGTGAAAGTATGTAAAAATAAGTTAATTTCGAGAAAAGAAATAATAAGAATATAGTAGGAATACAATATTCTATCTAGAATGTCATATTATATTGGATGTATTTTGGAAATAACATGTAAGGATATCTTAGTTTTGTTATAATAAACACATAGGTTGTAAAAATGAATATTCTTACTGTAAAGGGAGATTTTTAATTTTTCTAAGTAGTAAATTTGAAATATGAGGTATATCATAGGAGGAATTTGAATGTCTGTATTTAAACGATTACGAGATTTAACAATGTCAAATGTGTATTCATTAATTGAAAAAGCTGAGGATCCAGTTAAGATGACGGATCAATATTTACGTGATATGCAAGCGGATGTACAAGAAGCTGAGAAAAGTGTAGCTGCTCAAATCGCACTTGAGAAAAAGTTCAAGTTATTATTCGAAGAGCAAGAAGCACTTGTGAAAAAACGTGAAGAGCAGGCACATATGGCTGTTCAAGCTAGTAACTTAGATCTTGCGCGTCGTGCTCTTGAAGAAAAACAAAATGCAGAGCAAAAGATGAATGAATATAAAGCGAGCTATGAACAAAATAAAGCTGCTGCTGATAACCTTCGTGCGAAGCTAGAAGAAATGCGTAAGCAATTAACAGAGCTGAAAAATAAACGTGAAACACTTGTAGCACGTGTAAATGCAGCGAAAGCACAAAAGAATATTAATCAGGCGATGTCTGGATTTGATGCAAATACAGCAAAAGCTGGTTTAAGCCGTATGGAAGAGAAAGCTCTTCAATTAGAGGCTGAGGCAGAAGCGAGCGGTGAAATTTACAAAAAAGAAAAATCATTAGATGATGAATTCGCAAGCTTAAACAAAAATTCTGCTGTTGACGATGAATTAGCTCGTATTATGAAGCAGTATGAGAAATAATATAGAATAGAGACAAATGGACCGACATGTCTAAATATATTCATGTCGGTTTTCTATTATATTTTAGAGGAGGTTTTGCAATGACATGGATGAATGTGTTAGCTATGCTCGTATGGACAGGGGCGAGTGCGGTACTTTTATTTGCAATTATGTGGGTTGATTCGATTTTTACAAAATACAATGATTTAAAAGAAATAAAAAATGGGAACACAGCTGTGACAACACGTTTCGTTATGAAGCTATTCGCTCAAGGATACATCTTGTCACAATCAATAACGAAAGCGAATGATTTATGGCAAGCGCTTCTTGCCTCAGCAGTTTCATTCGTTATTTTATTAATTGTAGAAATGTTTATTGAATTTGTTTTAAGAAAAATGGTAGGTCTTGATTTAGAAGAAGGAACGAAAGAAGGCAGCGTAGCACATGCGATGTTAGCTGGTTCATTACATATCGTTGGTGCACTTATTTTAGGTGCTTGTTTATAAAGAAAAAAGGAGGGGTAGATTGTGAGCTTATTTAAACGTATTAAAAATATAATGAAAAGCCCGGAGCAACCGAAACCAGAAAAGAGTCTTTTAACGTTAGCTCCTGGCGATATGATTGAAGTTTCGTTAGTAATGTACGAATTGATTGGGAAAACGAGCATGCATTCTCGTAAGGAGATTGTTTTAACCCTGCAGGACGGGAAAGACATTCGCTATTTAAAAATTGAAGACCGTGAAAATACGTATTACAAATTATATACACCAATTGACGGTCGTTTAGATTCAATCGATGAAATTCCGACGACAATTGAAATGGATGATACAGAGTACCATATGGAAGAGCAATATAATGGACGTGTTGTTGTAATGGGGAAAACACCATTCGCTGCTTCGGAGGAACAGTACGTATGGGAATTCCAGTCTGATAATCGTAAATTATTGCGTATTGAATGGCAAAATGGTCGCACAATGATGTATGAGGGAGAAACAATTATTCCTGCTGATGTACAAATCATAAGAGCAACATAAGGGGGGCGTAATCATGTCAAACCGATTGTTTACCATGATTAAATCGTTCGTAATCCCTATACTTGCTATCGTTACATTACTTGTTATTGCGGGTTATGCTTTATCAGGCTGTCAAAGTGGTCAAGCGAAGTCAATTCAAGACCGCTATCCGCTTGAGTCTGTCGCAAAGGAAGGTAAACAAGAATCTTACGTGTATAGGGCCGCCAATCGGTCAGTTCCTGAAGTCGCAAAGGAGCTCATAGCCGAAAGGAAACCGAAGCAAGCATCTAAAGAAGACGAAAATCAAATGTTCCTCGTTTATTCTGATAAAATGTATAATCTTCAAAAGGATAAAGAGAAGCCATCTGATACGTTAATTGAAATAAGTAATGAAGAATTTGTCCGTCAAAATTACCAACCATCCTTCTTACAAGGATATATTATGGGGAGTATAATAAACGATATATTCGGTTCACGAAAATCATCATATGGTGATTATCGCGGATATAACGACAGACAAAATCATAAACCGGTTATTCCGGAAAGACCACCTACGAAAGAAGAAAAGAAAACCCCGCCTCCAATTACGAAGGAAGGGAAAGGATCGATTATTAAGCGAGGCGATAATGTTGATTCGAAACCATCAGTAGGTGATACAGGTAGTATTACGGAAAAAGGAAGTAATACCCCGCCACCGTCTACTGGAAGCAAAGGGACAATCACGAAAACGCCAGGTGGCTCGAGTGGATCTGATGTGAAGCCGAAATCATCCATTAAAACTCCGCCAAAGAATACGTCTCCCCCGAAAACGAGGGTTGGCGGCTCAGGAAAAATTACGAAAAGAAGATAATGTAGGGACCGAGAAGCAGAATTTGCTTTTCGGTCTTTTTATTATGGAAATTAATTCTTTATAACTGGTGCAATTAATATATAAGGAGGGATTAGTATGACTATGTATAAAAGGTTTAGTGCAATTATGTTCCTCGTATTAGTTGTAAGTCTGTTTATTAGTACAACGATGGGATTTCACTTTGTAGTAGGTATTTTATGGATAGTATGTACATGTACTCTATTTCTGTGTATTCCGCTTCGTTTTCAACATGAAGTGACCGCCTTTCAAAAATACGTAAAATGGATTAAGAGTGGAGGAAGATGGGGGTAGTAAAATTATATCAGCGATTATTGGGATATATCGACTTACCGACAAAAACTGAAAACACTAGCAACCTAATAATAAAACGAGGCTGTTCCAAATTTTCTTTTGGAACAGCCTCGTTTGTTATAACTATTAATGAATATCATGTTTCTTGAAATTACCGCCTTTTACTTCTGCTACGTCATAAACTGTAATAAAGGCATTTGGATCAATTTCCTGAATAAGTTCTTTCATTTTACTTTCTTCTAAACGGTTAATTACACAAGAAATTTCTTTGAATTTCTCTCTTGAATAACCACCATAAACTTCATTGTATGTTGCGCTTCGGCCTAAACGATCGCGAATCGTTTCCACCATTAGCTCAGGCTCTTTTGTAATGATTTTAAATGTTTTTGATCCACTTAAACCAACCTCAACAATATGAATTACTTTAGAAGCGATAAAGTAAGCAATTGCCGAAAGGATAGCTCCTTGAAGACCAAATACTGTTGAAACAAAAATAAAGACAAACATATTTAAGAATAAAATAAGGTCACTTGTTCCAAAAGGTAATTTACGAGAAAGTAATACTGCTAGCATATCGATTCCATCTAATGCACCACCGTTACGTAATGCAAGTCCCATACCAAAACCGATAACAATACCACCAACAACAGTAACTAAAAGTGTGTCGCCTTCAATAATGGTTGGTATTCCGTGCATGACAACGGTACCTACTGCTAATGAAGCAATCCCGATAATGGAATAAATTGCAAAGCTTTTACCAATTTGCTTATATCCTAACCAAACGAAAGGAATGTTAATAACTGCGATTAGAGCTCCTAATGGCAATCCAAATAATCTTGAACTAACGATACTTAAACCAGTCACACCACCGTCTGATACGTTATTTGGAATTAAGACAGCTTCTAATCCGTACGCTGTGATAAATGCCCCAATAATAATCATCAAAGCTTTTGAAGCAATCTTCAGCTTATTGGGCTTACTCTTGATCATTTTTTTCATATAATTTCCTCGTTTCAAACTAGTTTCTTTTTCTTGCATGTTTGTTAATCAGTTCGACTCATGCCTAACAACCATTTTAACATTATATTTGAAAAAATTCTCCTTTAATGGGTGTATACAGGGAATATTATCAACATATTACTATGTAAATAATTCTGAAGTTCATGCAAGGGTATTTTTCAAAATGATGGGGCTATTAGGAAAATATAATACTCATTACAGCTAGGAATAAAGAGAATCCTAGAATAGTTCCACACACTTTCATATGTCGTTTACGCCCCATAACGACGATCGCAACATATTCGCGAATCATTGCGTTAGGCCAGTAATAAAATGCTGTTTTTGAGCCGATTCCTTGGCTATTAAGACCGGCTTGTCTCGCATATATACCAGCGCGGAAAAGATGGAAATTGTTCGTTGTAAAGATGCTTTTATACTTACCTTCAGGTTTTAATGAATCCATAATTTCTTTAGAAAACAACATATTTTGATATGTGTTTACAGAGCGATTTTCTTGAACCGTATGTTCAAGAGGAATACCTTTTTCAACAGCATACTTTTGCATCGCTTCTGCTTCTGGAAGATTTTCATCTGGACCTTGTCCACCAGAAAAAATGATTGTTGGTGGTGTAGTAATAGCTACTTGTTTCCAGTAAAAGTCGATTGCTTTATTAATACGACTTGCTAGAAGAGGAGGTACTTTATCATTAATTAAGCCACTGCCAAGAACGATGATAAAATCTTGATTACGTCGTGGTCTATTAAATTGGTATAAAAAATATGCTGTTAAGAAATTGGATAAATGTATAAAGAAATATACGGTTATAAGAGAAATACCAGCAAAAATAGGTTGGAAATGCGGTGAAAATAAGCTCGTTGGATTTATGATAGGGAGTAGTATAAATAATAAAATCCCTAGAGCTGCAATTAAAGTTAAAGAGTTTGTGAAGCGTCTGCCTTCTCGCTTCATTAAAATCCTTGCATTAAGAAATAACCCAAACATTAAAGCGACAATACCAAAAGGTATCATTAGGATAAGTGCTATCATAGGAAGAATTACAATGAAATGCAAATTGTTATTGCCGTATTCAAAAGATGCAATAACACAAAATATAAGAAATGAGCAGAAAAAGGCATTAAATAAAAAGCCATTTATTATTTTTCGTGGATCTTTTAAATAAGAGAAAAGAAAAATAATAAACAATATAAGAGGAATAATTCCGAAATACATAAATGTTGTACACCTCAATCTTTATAATGTTTTTATAGCACCTTTAATATTACATGATATTGAAGTTATTAATGATAAAAATAACGATTCGGAATTTTCTCAATAAATAATATAGATAAATATGATAAAATATATTCAAAGCGATATATTAAAAGTAAAATGGTTGAGAAGGCACTCTGTAGAGTGTCTTTTTTCTTTTGGGTATGTAATTATGCATATTGTGTTTATTTTCAGGGAAAGAGGATTAAAATATAAGTTGTGGATACATGCTATAAAGCAGAATTTTATATAAACATTTACCTCTACTCTTTTTGTATCTAACAATCTTGTAACAATTAATGATTCTGTTTTCTAGTGTGTGTTTACGAAAAGTGGGATGGGCTGTATATAAACAGGGGAAAGAGCGTCTTTTTGAAAGGCGCCTTTTTGCTATTTAGTGCAGATAGTTATCACCATTAAAATAGTGGAAAACATCTATACTAAACATTGGCAATCTTCCGTATAAAGATTATCAATTTACTATATATTCCATCAGTAGTAAGCTACATATGAAAGGCTTTCTTTTTCAAAATATTACCCCTAATAAATTTTTGAAAAAGTCAACTGTCTCCATACTAGCTATTCATGATTAGAGAAAAAGCACTCTTCTGGGTGCTTTTTCTCATATAAATAAGCTATTTTTATAGGCATTGTTCATACACTGAAAGTAACGAAATGAAAGTAGGTGACAAAATGCCAGCTGTTGTTGAAGGAGTTATTATTGAAAACTGTAACGGAACAGTTAATTTAGGTGATAAATATAATGTGCAGCCAATTGAAAAAACGAAAGCGTATAATGGATCGGGGTCATCAAATACTGGATTTAATGTGAGAACATTTAATGGTATTAGTACAGCGGATGTAAGTGATAGCGATGTGTATGACCAAGTAATTCAATCTACGTTATAACTTTTATATGTAAAATTGCATAAAGTGATGTGTTTGCCCTGTGATACAATTTAGCTGTGAGCTGTTAGTGATTCTTCTTTATCATAGTTGTTAGATTAGAAATGTAACATCTTATCGAAAATCATACGTATAAGAAAAAAGACACTTCGCTTGAAGTGTCTTTTTTCATCTTAGTGATACCCTTTAGCAGAGTCTTTATGAATTTTATTTTTAAATATGCTGTAGCTCCAAAGTTGATATCCAATAACGATTGGTACCATGACCATTGCAACGAAGAACATAATTTTTAAGTTTAATTGACTACCTGCTGCGTTGTATAACGTTGTGCTATAAGCGTCGTTAATACGTGATGGTAACATTCTTGGGAACATACCTGCAAAGCCAGTTGTCATAAACATTGCGATTGTTAAGCAAACGAATGTGAATGCAAGGCCGATTTTATGTTTGTACACCATAATAAGTGCTAGTACACTCATTAACATTGCAAGTACTGGAAGAATGAATAGTACAGGATATTCCGTAAAGTTTTGGAATAAATTTGTGCGATTTGCAGTTGCTACATAGAAAATAGCTAAAATGATAGCAGCTGCCATTGAAAATGGTCTTGCGATTTTATAAGCACGATCGGATACTTCACCAGTTGTTTTAATCATAACCCAAAGGGCACCAGATACGACGAATATAGCGGTGAAGAAAAGACCACCTAAAATGCCGTAATGGTTTAGTAAGCTAAGTAAATTTCCTTCATAACCATCTTTTCCGATTTGTAGTCCGTAATATAGGTTAGCGAATGTAACACCGAATAAGAAGGCGATTAGGAAACTACCAATTGCAAATGCCCATTTACAAGTTTTTTGCCATATTGGTGAATCGTCTTTATGCATAAACTCAAGTCCAGCAGCACGAGCAAATAGTGCAAGTAATACTAAAAATAGTGGTGTATACAGGTAACTAAACATATTTGCATATGTGATTGGGAAGGCAGCGAATGTTGCACCACCAGCTGTAATTAGCCATACTTCATTACCACCCCAGAATGGTCCAATTGCTTCTTGTAATTGATTTCGTTCTTGTCTATCTTTCGCAACGAACGGGAAAATCATCCCGTTACCGAGTGCGTAGCCGTCAAGAATAAAGTAAACTGTCCAAATCACACCCCATAAACCGAACCAGATGATTGCAAGCATATCATGAGACATGAGCCACACCTCCCTCAGTATTATGTTCTTCTAATGCAGCTGGTCCTTTTTTCGCGAACTTCAGCATTAAGTATACGTCTGCAATTAAGAGTAAAGTGTAGAACAATATTAAACTAATTAATGAGAACCAAATTTGTGGAACTGATATAGGTGATACAGATTCTGCTGTACGCATCAATTTATATACTGTCCATGGTTGACGACCTACTTCAGCAACAATCCAACCAGCGTTAATTGCGATATATGGAAGTAAGACAGACCACATTGTAATTTTTAAATAACGTTTTGAGTTTTCTAGTTTTCCTTTTCGGTTTAAATAGAAACCGAACCAAGTTAATGCCATAAAGAACATGCCAAGTGCAACCATTAAGCGGAAGCTATAGTACACGAGGTTAACGTTTGGACGATCTTCTTTCGGAATATCTTTTAAACCAACAATTTCTCCATCAAATGAGTTTGTATAGAAGAAACTTCCGAGTTTTGGAATTGTAAGCAGTTCAAAGTTTTTTTCACTTTTCACATCAGGAATTTGAATGATTGAGAAGCCTTGTCCTTTTCCAGTTTCCCAAACAGCCTCCATCGCAGCTCCTTTTGCTGGTTGATACTTAGCTGCTGATACACCGGATTGATGCCCCATAAAAGGTGTAATAGTTGCAGCGAATAACCCTAGCATTAAACCAAACTTAAATGATTTTTTGAAGAATTCCACTTCATTTTTACGTAGTAAGTGATAGGCGCTAATTGCCATAACGAAGAAAGCACCAACAATATAACAACCAATTACAGTATGGAAGAACATATTCCATGCATATGGATTTGTAACAAGAGCCCAGAAGTCATTTAATTCAGCGCGGCCGTTACGTACTACGTAACCAACAGGATTTTGCATAAATCCGTTTGCCGTAATAATCCAAAGGGCAGAAATGTTTGTTCCAAGTGCAACCATCCACATACAGAAAGCACGGAACTTTGGTGAGATTTTGTCTTTACCGAATAACCATATTCCCATGAAAGTAGATTCTAAGAAGAAGGCAACGAGTGCTTCGATTGCGAGAGGTGATCCGAAAATATCTCCCATATATTTGGAATACTCAGACCAGTTTGTTCCAAATTGGAATTCCATCGTAATCCCAGTTATAATCCCCATTACGAAGTTAATTGTAAATAGTTTTCCCCAGAAATTTGCCATTTTGCGGTATGTTGGATTCAATGTGCGGGCGTATTGAGTCTCCATACATGCTACTAAAATAACAAGTCCGATTGTCAAAGGTACAAATAAAAAGTGATAAAAAATAGTAATTGCAAATTGAAAACGACTCAGTAACAGAACGTCGGACATAATAAATATTCACTCCTTTTTACATTATCTACAGTTAGTTTATAGTGAAAATAGGGGGGGAGTATGTGTGACTTGTTACAAAGCTGTGTGTATATTTTGAAAGAATTATGTCGGTTATCTGAAAATATATTGTTTTTATAATAAGACAATATCCTTTTTGAGTTTTTCATATTTTGGTACACTATTTATGTAGTGTAAATGAGAGAAAAGAGGGTTTTTTACTATGAAGTCATTAGAAGAGATTTTGCAGTACAATGAAAAATTCGTTGAAGAGAAGAAATATGAAGAGTTTGTAGCTGGGAAATTTCCAAATAAAAGAATGGTAATTATCTCTTGTATGGATACACGTCTTGTTGAACTATTACCGAAAGCAATGAATATGCGTAACGGTGATGTAAAAATTATTAAAGTAGCAGGCGCTGTTATTTCTCATCCATTCGGAAGTATTATGCGTAGTATTTTAGTTGCTGTATATGAGCTTGGTGCTGACGAAGTATGTGTTGTTGGTCATCACGATTGTGGTATGGCAAAAATTCAAGCAAGCAGCACAATCGAAAAAATGAAAGAACGCGGTGTAACAGAAGAAAAGTTAGATACGCTTCGTTATTCTGGAATCGATTTAGAAAAATTCTTGCGAGGATTCTCTAGTGTAGAAGAAAGTGTAGAACATAGTGTATCAGTACTTCGCAACCATCCGTTACTACCTGAAGAAGTACCTGTTCACGGTCTTGTTATTCACCCTGATACAGGAAAATTAGATTTAGTTGTGAATGGCTACGAAGCTTAAGAATTTACATTGTCATCCTTTTTATCTGGGACAGGATCAAATCCTCCTGGATGGAAAGGGTGACATTTTAATATACGCTTACATGTAAGCCAAAATCCTTTGAGTGCACCATGTTTTTGAAACGCTTCTAATCCATAATGAGAACAAGTCGGATGAAAGCGACATGTTGGTGGCGTCATTGGAGAAATGAACTTCTGATAAAAGCGTATAATACCGATAAAAATCTGTTTCATAATGGTCTCCTTTTCAGCATAGTCTTAAAGTATTATAGCACGACCATACATAATTCTTTACTAATGTCGATTTCCGTTATATCATATTGGATATAACGGAATTAAATTAAAAGCGGGAGAGATGTTGTATGCCATCAGTAGAAAGCTTTGAATTAGACCATACGATTGTAAAGGCGCCTTATGTAAGACATTGCGGAGTTCACAATGTAGGTAGTGACGGTATTGTAAATAAATTTGATATTCGTTTTTGCCAACCGAATAAACAAGCGATGAAGCCAGATGTTATTCATACGTTAGAGCATTTATTAGCATTTAATTTACGTAAACATATTGATCGTTATCCGCATTTTGATATTATCGACATTTCACCAATGGGCTGCCAAACAGGATACTATCTTGTTGTAAGCGGGACACCAACAGTTCGTGAAATCATTGATTTATTAGAACTAACATTAAAAGACGCGGTTCAAATTACAGAAATTCCAGCTGCAAATGAAACGCAGTGTGGCCAAGCGAAGCTTCACGACTTAGAAGGAGCGAAACGCTTAATGAATTTCTGGTTAAGCCAAGATAAAGATGAACTTGAGAAAGTATTTGGATAAAAGAAAAACTGCCTG
This sequence comes from Bacillus cereus group sp. BfR-BA-01310, assembly GCF_022664325.1. Classification (NCBI taxonomy): domain Bacteria; kingdom Bacillati; phylum Bacillota; class Bacilli; order Caryophanales; family Bacillaceae; genus Bacillus; species Bacillus cereus group sp. BfR-BA-01310. The sequence goes on from NZ_JAKUHD010000011.1 coordinate 74,227, forward strand.
TGAAAGGGCAGTTTTTTATTTTTCCTCTGTCGATAATTCCTATTTCCGTTAAACGAACGCACCTGTAGCCAAAATGAAAAATATAATTGGGCAAGAATATTGATGTGAGTTTATTGGAAAGCGAAATGAAAATAGCATTTGACATAACACCTTTAGGTGTTATAATAAAAAACGAAACCAAATGGTGTTATTTTTAGTTTTTTTAGGAGGTAAAAGGAATGGACAAGCAAGGACAAGAAATGTTTTTAAATTTTATTTTACAAAGAGTTCAAGAAGATAAGCAGAATGAAGCAAAAGCAATACTTATAGAAAACTTCAAGAAACAAGATGAAGGTGCGTTCTCAAAAGAGGATATTGAACAATTTATACCTAAAATGATTAGTCTACTAAAACCAGAAAAATTAGAGGAAGTAAAAGCTGTAGTAAAACAGTTTTCTGGAAATTACGGTAATTAATAAGAAGAAACAATCTAAACATAATGTTTTCTAATAAGCTGTACACTCCATATTCTTTTAAACCTTGAAGTCAAAAGGGAGGATATGAAGCACGTTATATGCTTAAACAAGAACCATTAGTTACTATACAAAGTTGGCTGTACTATTAGAAGGATAAGCTATCTGCTCTAAGAACGTCTGTAGAGGAAGATAACAATTAGTTATAAGAGAACCGAATTTGTGTTGTTTAACACTTATTGGTTCTCTTATTTGTTTTGGTCGTATTCTTTCAACTGCCCTGTTCTTCTTTTCTTATGGAAGTATATCAGAAATTCCAGCGAAGAAAGTGATTGTTGCAACGATAAAACAAGAGATAGCTTTCGATTTTTGCTTTTGTTGTATTTCATCAATTCCACAAGGGATAAATATGATGCTTAAAAGGATAAATACGTAGGGGAAAAGAATAGAGATTTGTGCAAAGAGGCTAAATAGAGCAAGAATAAAAGAGATAGCAGCTATTAAGATTCGAAGGTTTGTTAGCGTAGTATCCTCCTTAGAAAAATAGGCCTATGAAAAGAATGGCAAACATAGTGTTATCGAATGAAAATAATCATAATAGCAACGATTAAAGTGAATACGCCAGAAAAGAAGGAGATTGTACTATTTACTTTATTTTGTTTCTGCTTTTCTTCTGCGCTCATGATGAAAGTCATAATAGATAAGGCGATAAACATATAGGGCATCGTAACAAGCGGGTTTGTGAACATTCCATATAGGGCAAGAGAGATGACAGTAAGAGCGGATATAATGCGAAAAGTTTTTAGCATACTATTCCCAACCTTTTTTGTTTTTTAGATTATCCTCAAATTTATTAACTGTTTGTAAAAGCAAAATTGGTGAAAGGTAATAGTCAGAAGGTGATTAAAATTACATGTTACATTTAGCGAAAGTAGGTCGATATTAAAACGAAGAACATAAGACTAGAAACGAAAAAATACGGAATACTCATTGATTTTCGTCCAGATTTCAGTTCATTAATTCCCATAAGAATAAAGAAACAGCTGAAAGTAAATTGTATGTATGGGAGAAGTATGAAATTATCGGTAATAAGAGAATAAGTGCAAAGGGAGAGTATGAAAAGCATGAGAAAAATCCGTAATCCAGTTAGCATTGTACACCGCCTTTAAATAGCCTATTTAACGAAATATTTCTGAGAAACCAATAAATAAAGCAGCTGCTCCTGCTAAAAGGGCAAGTGCACTACCTCCTTTTTGCTGTTTTAATATTTCTTCTATACCAATGATGAAAGCCATAACTCCTAAAAAGATAAACATATAAGGCATAATTTCTCTATTACCAGTAAAAAAGCTATAGATTGCTATAGATAAAGCAATAAGTGATAAAGTAATCCGTAATCCTTTTAGCATAAAAGACCTCCTTCTATTTTATATAAGTGATGATGAGAACAAGCCAAATGAAAGCACCGGCAACAATACAAATAAATCCTGTTCCTGAATCTTTCTTTTTTATTTGTTCAATTGCAATGAGAAACATTAAAGCTCCTAATAAAAATTGTGAAAGAGGTAGAAAGTTATTTTGACCTGTATATAGTCCAATTGCCGACATAATTATCACAGTGAGTGCGATTGCGATACGAAGTATACGAAACATATTATGAATTCTCCTTCTTATTTTCTGCATAAGGATTATCTTCAGGTTTATCGATAGAATGTTTATAAGCGTAGCCTTTATTAATCGTCATGACGGAGAGTACTAGGATGACTAGGACGATTATAATGCCGATAATTAATATTTTGAGCATGAAATCCCCTCCTTTTCTTTATTTTACATAATTTTGTAATTGATGAAAACAATAGAAATTAAAAGGATGAAAGAAGGGTGTTACATGGAGAATAAAAAAACATATTATATATCAGTTGGAAATGGCCAAATTTCGCAAGTGAAGATGGCGGATACGTATAATTTTGAGATTTATGCAAATGACGAAGAGATTACAGAGTTAAGAGAGTATTTTGATCAAGCATATGAAGAGGACTTAGGTTCGTTTGTACGCTCCCACGTTCCATTCGTTGAGTATCATCACGATTCGAATAATGACCGATATGATGAACAACTACAAAAAGCATATAAAATGATTTATGATCTAGGGAATCATGAAACGAAAGAATTAGTCGCGCAAATGGGAATAATCAACGGATTGTAATTGGATAATATTATGCAGAAAAGCGAGAATATGCTACAATTTGTGGTAGGAAAAACTTGTAACCATCAATAGGGGAGTAATGGCATGTACAAATTTAAAGATTATTACCACAACACTGTACAATTATCGTTTGAACGTTACCCATTTTCTCCTGAGCCAAAGCATGTTTGGGTTGTATGCCGGTACGGGGATCAATGGTTATTAACGCATCATTTACGCCGCGGTCTTGAATTTCCAGGTGGTAAAGTCGAACTCGGGGAAACACCGGAAGAAGCGGCAGTTCGAGAAGTTCATGAAGAAACCGGCGGCATAGTTTCTGATTTAACTTACTTAGGACAATATAAAGTATCCGGAAAAGACAAAATAATCATTAAAAACATTTATTTTGCAACAATTAGTGCAGTAGAGCAGCATACGCATTACGAAGAAACGAAAGGGTCTGTTTTATTAAAAGACATTCCTGATAACATTAAAACTGATAGGAAATTTAGCTTTATTATGCGCGATGATGTATTAGCGCGTACGATGAAACATATAGAAGAAATCGGCTGTTTTACAAAGTAAAATGGCCGGTTTCTTTTTTTGCCCCCAAAAATGGTGTGAATATACCTTTGCATTCAGGAATCAAAGCCTCCGCTTATTATTGTCAGTTTCTGTCGGTAAATCGATATATTTTAAAAATCACTGATATATTTGGAGTTGTGGTCGATATATTCGGAAAATCGCTAATATAATTTCATTTACTATCATATCGTTTTCTGGATGATCTCCAACATAAAGACATTCTTCAGCTTTTACACTTAGCTTTTGCAAAGCTCGTTCGAAAATTTCTCGGTGTGGTTTCTTCATTTTTTCTGCTTCTGAAATGAGAATTGTATTTGTATAGGTATGTATGTTTAAGGCACGAAGATTATTTGTTTGAAAGTCAGTAAAGCCGTTTGTAATAATACCAATTTTTATATTGTGCTGAGTTAGTTGCTGAAGTAATTCATGCATGTTTTGGAAAGGAATGCAGTGATGTTGAAAGTTTGTAGTGTAGTCATGTAGCAGTTGCTCTTGTGTTAAAGTGGTAATGTTGTATTCGGAAAGGAGAGTAGCATATACTTTATCTTTCCAAGTGTAGCCATTATTATCGAGTTCAAGAAAACGAGAACAATACTCGGCTTGTTCTATGTTTATAAAATGAAGAGAAAAGCGATTGTATTGGTCGTGAATAAATTGCTTTAAAGATTGACGACGATCTAATAGTGTCCCATCTAAGTCGAAAAGTACTGCACGAATCATAAGTAACCTCCTTAAAAAATAGGGATATTTTCATAAGTAATTATCGCATATTTGTTAGAAAATGATTATTATATTTTTGTAGAATGAAACGACGGAGGTTTATATGAAGGAACTGTATGGAAGGTTAGTTTGTTTTATTATTTCAATTGGCTTAGTGGCTGGATGTGATATGACGAAGCAAACTTCGAAAAGAGAGAAGAAAGATGTGTGCGAAACGACAGAAGAATGCACGCAAATAGGAGATAAAACACTTCAAAAAGTATATAAAAAGATAGATGGACTTTCAGAACTTGAAGTACCAGAAGATTATGATGTAGAAGAACATGTAAGTAATGATAGGAAAGAAGCAGAGAAGAAAAAAGAGGATGATGAAAATTATTTCTTTTTAGCTTCTTATTATATTGATGGTGATGAAATTATAGATCCTTATTTCGACAAACTAGATCGTGAACGATTGAATAAGGCTTTTGCGGAGGATAAGGAAGCGAAAGAAGAAGTATTAAAGCAACGTAAAGATAGGGATTATCATGAATCGTTATGGGAGATGTATAGCACTCTTATTCCAGCTAAGTATCGCACTGACATAAAAGAGTTTGACATGGTAACAGATGGTTACGACGGAATTGTCGCCCACGTTATGCCAAGTATGGAGTATCCGAAAGAGTGGACCATTAGTTTAGATACGCTTGATTCTGCAGTAAATATCGATCAAGTGATAAAAACGTTAATACATGAGACGGCTCATGTATTGACGCTGGGACATAAACAAATACCAGTAAACGAAAAGTACTTAAAAGCTTTTGAAGAAGATAAAGATATTTCATCATACCAAAATAAATGTAAATCTCTTTTCTTACAAGAAGGATGTGCGAAGGAGAGCTCTTATATAAATCAATTCCATAATTTGTTCTGGAAACAAATTGAGCTGGAGTGGACAGAAAAGAAAGTGGAAGAAAGTGAAGAAGCTCAAATGGAATTCTTTAAGGAAAAGCATGATGATTTTGTTTCACTGTATGGGACGACAAATGTAGCAGAAGATATTGCGGATACATTTACAGCGTTTATTTTACAAGATTCAAAAAAGGTGAAAGAAGGATCAGAGTTAAAGTATAAGAAAATCGCCTTCTTCTATCAATTCCCTGAGCTTGTAAAAATGAGAGCAGAAGTGTTATCGGGATTATATAATATTTCGAGGGATATAGAGCAGTCATAGTGTAGTTTTCACTATTTGTCGGTAAGTCGATATAATTGGATTTATGTTCGATATATTTTTAGTCGATCAAATGAAAACGCGAGGACGTTTCGTTCTTTGCGTTTTTTTATGTTGATAAAATTGAAAATTCAGTCTTTTTATAAAAAGAAGCAGGAACTGAAGCTTTAAAATAGAATTAGTATAAAAATGTCACAAATTAGACACAATTATAATGCGCATATTATAGGGGCTATAAGTTTACTCTAGAGGAGGTAATGAAGCGTATGAAAACGATTCTTGCTGTTGCTGGTCTCATTTGGGTAATGTCTCATGGTTTTCCGATTTTTGAAGGAGAGCAAATTCGTAGTGCATTAAATAAACAGTTTAATGATTATCATATTATTGATCGAAAAGATAATGTCGTTACGGTGCGTGTGAAAGATTGTTTCCATACAGTTACAGTTGCTAATGGCAATGTCACAAATGATTCAAAAATGTGCGATAAAAGATAAAAGAAAGAAGCTGACTCTGGCGTATGGCTTTGAGTTAGCTTCTTTTTCGTTTTCCAACAAGGATTTTTTCAAATGCTTCGACAAATACATACATAAGAGTTGCAAGGACGCAAGTGAGCAATACGCTGAGTAAGACGAGTGTGAAGTTAAAGACTTGGAATCCGTAGCTAATTAAATAGCCAAGTCCTTGTTTAGAAACGAGGAGCTCTCCGAAAATAACACCGACCCATGATAAGCCAACGTTCACTTTTAACGTTGAAATAATGGCAGGGAAGGATGAAGGGAGAATAACGTGCTTATAGCATTGCCATTTATTTGCGCCAAATGTGTGCATTACTTTTATATAGTTGGAATCGACTTCTTGAAATGCGCTGTAAATAACGAGAATGGTAATGATGATGGAGATGATTACCCCCATTGCGATAGAAGATGAAATGTTTGGGCCGAAAATGACAATAATAATTGGGCCGAGTGCTACTTTTGGCATTGCATTTAGGACAACGAGATATGGATCAAGTACGCGAGCTAAAAGGGGCATCCACCAAAGGAAAGTGGCGATAATAGCTCCGAGTACTGTTCCGAGAATGAAGCCTACTCCTGTTTCGAGTAATGTCGTCCATATGTGAATCCAAAGTGAACCGTCAATCCATTTCGTTAAGAAGAGATCCCAAATACTCGAAGGAGAGCTAAAGAGTAAAGGATCAATCCACTCTTTCTTGCTAGCTATTTCCCATAGTGCAAAGAAAAGAACAAGAAGTAAAAGTTGTAAAGAGCGAGCTAACCATGCACGTTGTCTTTCTTTTTTTCGAAACTGTTCATGTAGTTGTTTTATATTATCCAAGTCGTTCCAACTCCTTCCATATTTCTTGGAAGAGGGCTGGGAAGTCATGGTGGTGGCGTGCTTCTAACGGCGATAAGGAACGGATACTATCTGGGACGATGAATGTTTTTGCAATCTTTCCAGGGTTCGCTTGCAGCAAATAAATACGATCGCTCATCGCAATTGCTTCTTCAATATCATGTGTCACAAGTAGTGATGTTTTCTTATATTTACGTAGTAATGTGAAGACGAGTTCTTCTAGTTTTAATTTTGTTTGATAATCGAGAGCGGAAAATGGTTCATCTAGCAATAAAATTTTTGGATCGGTCGCTAATGTTCGAACGAGTGCAGCACGTTGGCGCATGCCGCCGGATAGTTCACGAGGATATTGCTGTTCTATATCATGTAAGCCGACTTGTTTTAAAAGCTTTAATGTATGTTCTTTCGTATTTTCATCATAAATTTTCCGAATATGAAGTCCGAGCATAATATTTTCTTCAATTGTTTTCCACGGAAACAAGTAATCTTGCTGGAGCATATAGCCCATAGATGGGGTCATAGTTGTAATCAGCTCACCATCTAAAAATACGGTCCCTTCAATTGGATCGAGTAGCCCTGCAATAATAGAGAGAAGCGTTGTTTTTCCGCAACCACTCGGACCAAGGATAGAAATAAATTCCCCCTCTTCCACTTGCAAACTCATATCTTTAAGAATAAGTTTGGCATTTTTTTTTGCAAAAAAGCAGTGAGAAACGTTACGTATTTGTAAAAAACTCATATATTTCGCCTCTATTTCTTAATGACGCTTTCAGCAATTTTTGTATTGACGAGCGTTTCATGTGGAACTTCTTTTTGTAATTCGCCAGCTTCTTTCATAATCGTTTGGAGCTGTTTCCATTCTTCAGCATCTAATAATGGATTTGTCGCATAAGAATGTTGTTTTTTGTAGCGCTCAATTACTTTTATTGAAATGTCTTTTGAAGTGTCTTTAAATAGTGGAGAAACAGCATCAGCAATCTCTTCAGGACTATGTGTATCAACCCATTGCTGCGCTTTATATAGCGCACGCGTGAATTTTTCTGCAGCAGCTTTATCTTTCTTTAAGAAACTTTCTTTTGCCATAAACGTTGTATAAGGAACAGTGCCAGATTCAGCTCCGAAAGAAGCGACAATATAACCTTTTCCTTCTTTTTCAAATATACTTGCAGTCGGTTCAAAGAGCTGTACAAATTCTCCTGTACCAGATGCAAAGGCATTTGCAATATTAGCAAACTCGATATTTTGAATTAAGTTCGTATCTTTGTGAGGATCAATGCCATTTTTCTTTAAAACATATTCTCCAACCATTTGTGGCATGCCGCCTTTACGCTGTCCTAAAAACGTAACGCCCTTTACGTCATTCCAATTAAAAGTGTCTAATTTTTTACGTGAAACTAAAAATGTGCCATCTGTTTGTGTTAACTGTGCAAAATTAATGATAGGATCTTTTGCTCCTTGTTGATGAACATAAATGGACGTTTCTGAACCAACGAGAGCAATATCAATTCCGCCGGATAATAGGGTAGTCATCGTTTTATCCCCGCCAGCGGTTGTTTGTAAGTCAATATTTAAGCCTTCATCTTTAAAAAAACCTTTTTCAATTCCAACATATAATGGTGCGTAGAACAGAGAGTGGGTAACTTCGCCAACTCGAATTTTTTGAGCTTGTTCTTTCGTACTTTCTTTTGTGCTACTACAAGCAGCAAATGTGAAAACAGCTAGTAACATGATGCAAAAAACGGTTATTAATTTTTTCACTATATGGCACCTCCTAGAAGTTAATCTATAAGCATGATATGTAGGTTAGTGCCCATATGTGAGTATATAGCAGGAATTTTTTGGGTAGTACAGAAGTACAAATATAAGGGGTGATAAAATGGAGTACGAATACGATGATAGCATACATTTACATCTTGATTATTTCGGAACTGAATGTGATATGGAATCGATTGCTTATAAGAGGAAGCATGAAGACGTATGGGATGTGTATTTTAATTTTGGAGTATACGGTATTCAGAAAGATGATGTAGAGGCAGGAATGTTTATGGACGAATATGCCGGTTATTACGTTTTTTCTGTACATGCTCGTGATTTGAGCTGGGAATTTGGAAGTGCTCAGTTTGAGGAATGGGTTTTGAGGAACCATATAGTAGAGAAAACACTTCAAAAATAGGAGGAATTTCGTGGTTGAATTTCTCATCTTATTATTCATTTGCGTAGTTGGAATTTTCATCATGCAAGTGCTCATTTACCGATTTGCAAAGAAAAATATTCATAAATACAAAGAAGTGAAGTGGATTCATATGTGGCTAGATATGACTATGAAAAAGGGTCCGAGATTAGATTTTTTTGATTTTGTACTTATAGTAATCGTGAGTATCATATGGAAAATATGGATGCTTCCTCTTATATAGTAAACATGCTAATCATTTCAACATTTTCCCTTGCATAATAAATAACGAAAAGAACCTGTCATATGACAGGTTTTTTCTATAGTAATAGTTTTCCGAAACTCGTGCCGACAAGATCACAAATTTCGGTCGGTTCACATGTAGTTATCCAATTAGATAAAGATTATAGTAAAATTGTGAGCGTTGTTGTGAAAGATATTTTTACAAACATGGAAACACATACGTACGGAATTAAAGTTCGATTACAAGATGGACAAATTGGTCGTGTTCAAAGTGTTGGATAATAAAAAAGAGGTCGTCCATCTTTGGACGACCTCTTTTTTATTATGCTTGGTTAGTGCGGAAAAATGGAAGCTTCTGCACAGCGTAAACTAACCCATATGCAAGAATTAAGCACATAAGAGGGTTAATGAAAAATCCGTAGCGATTAATTGCTAAGAATAAGTTTGAGAAGATGATGTAAATAACAGAACTTGCTACTAGCATCATAACGCGTTTATGTTTAAATGAATTTAGCATGAGGCAGAAACTGCTCAAGAATGTACCAATGATGAAGACTCTATGACACATTTGCATAAATTTATGAATATGGTATTGGTCTACAGCAGGAGCTGTTTTGAATAACTCAATTGTTTTCCCAACAGTGAACCAAGAGAACCAATATGTGAAGTCCGTCTTAAATCCATTTTTGATTAAATCTTTTGCGTAGGCACCTTTATCCTCTAAGCCTTGGGCTCTCATTTGGTTAACCACATTTTCATAGCCGATTTTGTTAAATGGATCTGCGCCGGCAATTAATGGGTCCGCACCTTGTGTTGAGAATAAAATAAATTGATGAAACGCTAAATAGTTACGAACAACCCAAGCACCGATAATAAAGAATGGGCCAATGAGCCATAATAATCCAATCCGAATTGATTCTTTAAATCCATATGTGAACAAGACGGCAAGAACAGGAATGAGCATCATTGGAGCAGGGTTTGGACGGAACATAAGTAAAATAGCAACAACAATTCCAAACCATATATGGAATTTTGCTTTATTGTATTTCCATGCGAGAACAAATACATACACGCTTAACGATAATAAGAATATTGAAGGAACTTCTGTTAGTAATGTACGGAAGTATGTATAGTTACTTGGATAAATAGCATATAAAATACTTGCGACAATTCCATAAATATTCTTTTCAAATAACTCTTTTCCTATTAAGAATACTAGTAACACTGTGCCGAGATTCAATAGCATATTAATGACAGTTGCCACGTAATAGTAAGGAAGTGATGTAACATCAGAAATAATCATAGCGCCAGCTAATAATAGTGGCTGACCTGGTGTGATGTATGCATTTTTTCCAGGAACTTCACTAGGCTCCATATAAACATATCCAAAGACACCGTGTTTTAGTAACTGTTCAGCTGTTAACGAATAGTTGAACGCATCATATGCACCATAGGTTACTTTGACTGCTTCTCCATTTAACCCTGGCTGTTTTACTAGACAAAAAACATGCAACAGGAAAGAAAGCGCCAAAATTACATATACCGCTTTAGGCAAATTTTTAAACTTATTTAACAAAAATGAGCAGCTCCTTTTTTATTAATTCTTTCTTGTTTTCATGATAAAACCTTAATAGTATTAAGGTTTTCCAAAACATAGTTATTATATCATAAAGTGGAGGGGAGTAATTTGATTTTTCAATACTCCATAGTTTAAATTCTAAAATTTAACTGATTATTAAGGGATAATTAAGAAAATATATTTATAGTAAAAGCAAGTTGGAAGACGAAATACACGTTATATGTTATTTTTATAGAAAGCGTTTTTACGATGCGAGGTGAAATTAATAGATAGAAAAGAGGGAATGAAGTGAAGTATGGTTCCACACTTTATCATCTTCCGAGAAGAAATATATTAATTTCTACCATGTTAAGTGGCATGGTAACCTTACTAGTAACAACTGTGCTGTTTATGATTTTAAAGTTTTTTAATTTAGATATGATTAAAGATATTTTTAATCATAAGTTGATTTTAAGGAGTATGATGATTTTAATATGGGGTGCACTCTTATATTTTGTGTATTCAAATAAAAAAGAGACGTTCATAATTAAATCGTCCCTTCGAGTGTATCTTATATTATTTTTTATAGCGCATGTAGTAACTTTATTTTATATTGTGTTACAAGTTAATATGAACTTCGTAGAAGCGATAAATTGGATTTACTATTATAATATGCAGTTTATATTTAGCTTACTAGTAATTTATGCAATATATGTTTTTGTATATAGTGTGCTAGGGAAATTTTTTCTGAGTGTTATTTTAACGAGTTGCACGTTAGTCATTTTAGGTATTGTAAACCATTTAAAGCTTATTTTTAGAGGGGACCCACTATATCCTTCTGATTTTACACAGATTGGACATATGCAATCTGTTATACCGATGGTGATGGATTATTTTAGTTGGGGTTATATTCTTCTCGTTATTGTAAGTGTTGTTGCCTGTATTTTGGTGGGTATGTATGTGAGGAAATATATTCAAAATGTAAAAGTTCATGCAGGCGTACGAGTTCTATTTATAATAGGATCCGTTTTTGTTTTATATGCGTATGGTAATTTTACGAATACGTTTATGAATAAATGGTTTCAAAAGTCGGATATAGAGTTCGTTTTGTGGAATCAAAATGAAAATTATGCTTCAAATGGTTTTGTGTTAGGCTTTATAAGTAATTTAGATACGACAGTCATTGAAAAGCCGAAAGACTATTCAAAAGAAAATATGCTTCAAATAGCAAAAGACATAAAGAAACAATATGGTAGCAATATAGGGGCGCAGAAGCAAAAAGAGAAACCAAATATTATTTTTGTAATGAGTGAGTCGTTTTGGGATCCAACGAAATTAACGAATCTTTCCTTTAGTGAAGATCCTTTACCGAATTTGCATCATTATATAGGAAGTTTTCCTGGTGGACAAACTATTTCGCCGACATTTGGAGGAAATACTGCGAACGTTGAATTTGAGGCGTTAACGAGTTATTCAATGAGTTTGTTAAAGCCAGGATCTATACCATATCAGCAAGTCGTTACAAATAAAGTGGAAATTCCATCCATTACTCGAACGTTGAAAGAAGAAGGGTATTACACAAGCGCTATTCATTCGTTCGGTCGCTCATTCTTTAAACGGGATGATGTATATAAAGTGTTAGGATTTGATAAGTTTAATGCACAAGATACGATGGAAAATGTAGAAGTTGATGGAGATTATATTAGCGATTTATCTATGAGTAAAGAGATAATAGCTGAATTAGAGAAGCAAAAGAAACCTACGTTTGTTCATGCAGTTACGATGCAAAATCATTTTCCATTTACAGAAGGAAGATTTGGCGAAAATCAAATAGAGATTAGTGGATTAGAAAATGAAGAATCGAAAGCTGAATTAGAGACTTATACAGAAGGATTAAGACGTTCAGATGAAGCTCTGCAATATTTAATAGAGCAACTAGATAATTTAGATAGACCTACATTATTAGTATTCTTTGGCGATCATCTCCCATCACTAGGAACAAATAAATCTCTTTATAAAGAGACTGGTTATATAACAAATGAAAAAACACCAAGTGAACGATTAGCGATGGCACAAACGCCGTTATTAATGTACGCAAATTTTGATATACCAAATGACAATTTAGGCCTAGTAAGTCCAATTTATTTTTCAAATCTTGTCCTTGATTATGCTGGATTAAATAAGGTACCGTTCTATCAATTTTTATCGAAGTTATATGAAGAAATTCCCGTACTTCGTGACGAATTGAAGATAGGAAAAGACGGAGAAGCAATAAAAAGTTTAACAGCGAAACAAAAAGAAATGTTAAAGCAATATGAGCTTATTCAATATGACTTACTTATTGGAAAGCAATATAGTAAGGATATATTATTTAAATAAGCGACAAAAAGAACTTGTATACGATACAAGTTCTTTTTTCATAGTATTTAACGGGGTAAACAGACAAGCTGGGTTTAGGGAGTATTACTTGTACATTTAGTATAAATTAAAATAGAATCGTTTAAGTGATTGATTTGTGAGAAATATGTGAATTTTTATCCGTTTTAATATTATATGAGTAGAAAGTTATAATAAAAGCCCCTCTGGATTTAGGAACTAGAATATGTATTAGGAGGAGTAATCTTTATAACGGACAATGAGGTTATAATCGGACGTGGATGAAATATATGTTTTACATATTTTATCCATTTCATATTTGGATTCTGTACATAATTTGACAATTTGTTTAACACGTAAAAAAACTCTTTTGCATTTCTAAGAGAGTTTTTATTTGGGTGTCCATGGATTGATTTTCCTCATTTGTTCAATTTATCTTTGTTTGTCTATGAAAATCATTTATTATAATAAATGGTATTCTTCGAGATATGATTTTGAAGGGGTGTTGAAGTGGGAGAGAGCTTTCTATCTGCTAAAGAAGAAAAGAAAAATGCTAAGATTTTCTTATGGGTACTGCATGTCATTGTGATTGTATATGAGGTTGCATATGCGATTATATTAGAAGATAAAATGCCTTTAGAAAATTGGCATAAAGGGATATTGAAGATTGCATACATCATGATTATATTAGGTATCGGTGTTTACTTATTTGAGAGAGGAAAAGCACATTTAGTTAAATATACATATTTATTTGCATACATGATTGCAGAGATTTTCAATATTGGATGGTATGCTTTTCATAATACAATAGCATTTGATGAAGGGAATGTAATCGAATTTATTTTCATTTTCTTCGTGCCAATATTTTTAAGTAAACGATATTTATTTATCTTAGCGCCATTTCTTATAGGAAAATATATGATATACCTATTTGTATTTGGAGAACTGAATCGGTTTATACCTCTTGTTATGAATATGTTGTTGCTTTTCGTGTCATATATTATTTTAAATCGATTTGTACAATATTTTTCAGCAGTCAAGAAAAGTATTGCCGAGGCTAGTCAGGCACAAAAATTGGCGGTTATCGGAAAAATGGCAGCGACAGTCGGACATGAAATTAAAAATCCACTTGCTTCATTAAAAGGGTTTACGCAATTACAAAAAGAGAAGCACGAAAAAGATGCGACTTATGGACAAATGATTCTTGAAATAGAAAATATGAATAATATGATTAGTGAATTAATGGAGGTTGCTACATGTAAACCTTCTGTTTATGAAAAACATATTGTAAGTGATGTTCTAGTACAAGCAGTAGAAAAAATGCATGAAAAAATGGACGAGTTAAATATAAATTTCACCTTTAATGAAGAGCATAATAGAAGTGAGATTGAATGTGATAAACGAAAATTAAAAGGTGTATTTTTGTATGTTATTAAAAATGCTCTAGAGGCAATGGAACATGGTGGAACATTGCAAATACAAGTTGAAGATAAAAAAAGAGATTATGTAGTAATAAGTATAGTAGATAGTGGTTTCGGGATAAAAAAAGAGAATTTAGGAAGAGTTACAGAGGCTTTTTATACAACGAAGCAAGATAAAATTGGATTAGGCCTTACGTTAGCAGAGCGAATTATTACAGAGAACCTTGGAGAATTACATATTTCTAGTGAAGTAAAGAAAGGAACGAGAGTAGAAATACTGCTTCCGAAAAAACTTGAGCGCAGTGTAACACAAGAGTAAGAGGTGTTGTAAAAGGAGCTATCATATGGATAAAGGCTATATATTTGAAAAAGAAGAAATAAAGGCGTTAAAAATATTTTTAAGCTTATTCTTCGTCATATTTTTTGTGTATGATTTTGCTGAAAAGGCTATGGTCCTTTTATCAGTGGAAGATCAAAAGCCCGCAGATGTTTTTGGAGAAGGATTAGGTCTATGGTTCTATAGTTTGATGATCTTATTATTCTTTACTGGAATTTACTTTATGAAGCAGAAAAATCCATATATTGTGAAGTATATTATTTTAATTGGCTATAATATATTGGATTTTATTAATAACTTCATTATTTATTACGGAAGTGCTACTGAATTTGATGGTGGAAATATAGTAGAAGGGTTCTTTATTTTATTTGCACCGATCTTTGTGAATAAAAGGTATTTTTGGTTAGTTGCCGGAGTCCTTGTCGGAAAATATGCACTGATGGGATTCGTTGTTCAATCCTTTATTGTCCTTATTCCAATGGCATTATGCAGCGGTTTTGCTATTATATGTTGGATTATATTTTTAAGATTCCAATCTTACGTTCGCACACTTGAAATGATGGATAAAGAAATACAAAAGGTAGAAAAATTAGCGACTGTTGGAAAAATGGCAACAGTAATTGGCGATAAGATTAAAAGACCGCTAGCAAAGTTAAAAAAACTTGTGAATAAGCAAGCGGAAAAACATCCAGAAGATAAGATTTATAGTGAGATTATGAAGCAGGAAGTGGATCGTATTAATACAATCGCTACAGAACTAAGTGGGTTTGAGAAATCTAAATCAATAGAATCAGAAACTCATAATATAAAAGAAATCATCTCTTATGTTATTCGAGTTATGGAAAAACCGGCTTTAGAACAAGGGGTAAACATACAGGCTATTTATAGTAAGGATATACCCTCAATCACATGCGATGAAAAACGATTGAAGCAAGTATTTTTTAATTTAATAAAAAATGCGATTGAAGCAATGTCAGTTGGCGGAACTATTACTGTAAAAGTTACAGTAGAAGATGTAATTGTTATTCAAATTATAGATGAGGGATGCGGTATTCCCAAAGATAAAATTCCGAAGCTAAATGAAGCTTTTTACACAACGAAAGAAACTGGAACGGGCTTAGGTTTAGTAGTTACAGAAAAAATTATTAAAGATCACCACGGTAAATTGAACTTTGAAAGTGAAGTTGGAGTTGGAACGACGGTAGAGATTATGTTGCCGATTTAATGATAGTGCAAGAGATAAATAGAAAACATCACTTTGTCAAAAGTGATGTTTTTTTATTGGTTTATCCTGCGTTAAGGTCCAATTGGTTCAACTAATAATCAGTGATGAGAGTTTCAAAATGAAACAATATACATAGACGACTCAATATATGGCTTTTAATGTGCAAAACAGGCTGGGACAAAATTTTGTTTAGCGTTATGGAGGGCAAAGAGAAGGAAAGGATTTGAAGGGGCTAATCATGTTTTTAAAGTAACATATGCAATTTTAAGTGTAGTAAAGAGAGGTAGCTAAAGTAAGATACCTCTTTAAAAATTATAACCACCATTTTTCCTGCGGCAACAAAGTAATGCTCACATCAAAATTTTCTTTAAACCAATCGTGTATCAATGTCTTTTTCACTAAAAATTCAGAGGCAGAGTGCGATACACCGATGAGTGACATATTTGTTTCTTTTACGTAATCCATAATAAGTGAGTACTTATGCTTACCGTATTCGTTATCAATATGACAATGGATTTCCCCCGCAATGTAAGCTTCAGCACCTTTTTCTTCGGCTTCTTTCATTAAAGATACGACATCACCGCAGCCAGCAATAATTGCAATTTTTGTAATGGAGTCATGTTGTTTACCTTCAAAGTCTGTATACGGAATGTTGAAGAGTTTTTTTAGATGTTTTTGGAGTTTTTCTGTTGATGTTTCATCTATTTCGCAAATAAGGCCGACTGGTTGTTGCTCTGGACCACCGTGAGCAAATCCGTCAATTACATTAGCTTGAAGTGCTTTTGCAATTGAAATACTAGTTCCATATGTTTGATGAAAATCCATTGGACCGTGACATGTATATATAGAAAGTTGTTTTTCTTTTATTGCGTGCAAATATTTCGATGGAATTGGAACAAATCCTCGCCCTGATTTCCCGAGCGGATCACCGCATTCCATCACAAGTGGATGGTGCATGAAGAGTAAATCACCTGTCATAGATTGTGAAATGAATTTTTCAAGAACACCATCTGTAGGGAAGACAGCCAAAAATACTGTGTTTACATTTTCAGCCCCTCGTATCATAAGACCATTAAATTGTTCAACAAAATTTGCTTCAAAAAATTGTTTCCATGGAAACTGGATTTGATCATATGTAGTTGGAATGAAACGACTAAAGGAACTGTCTTTTCCGTATTTTTCAATTTGGAATAAATGATTAAGCGATCGCTCTATTTCTTTTAAGGCTGGCATTGTAATTCCTCCTTTATCATTGCCATTTTAACATTAGTCTTAATTTTCTGTATACAAGAATTAAGAAAAATAGTGGTACAATATATGAATGATATGAGAAGAGAGGATGTAGATTCACGTATGTACGTTACTGTAACAGATGCAGCATATAAAAAGATTATGGATACGATTCCAAGTGAAGCGAAATATATAAAGTTATTTTATGATAATGAAGGTTGCGGTTGTGTCATGAGCGGGATTATTGATTTAGTAGCCGTTTCAGAGAAAGATGAGCGCGATGTAAATATTGAATCAAGTGCACTAAACTTTATTGCAGATCGCACAAAGCTTGTATTTATGGATGATAAGTTAACGGTTGATTTACATGAATCTGGAGGGCACTTTCTACTGAAGAGTCCGAGCCAGTTTTATAATCCGAATATGAAGCTACATATTCGAGTATAACAAAGACAGAGAGGCGTATCATATACGCCTCTCTGTCTTTGTTTTTTTCACATAATGAAATGTACATGTGATTGAATTTTCTGTATAATTTTCTTTGCGGAGGGGATTACGCATGAGAAAATGGGGAATTGAATTATTAATTTTAAGTGTTGTTATTATATGGGGCGTCAATTATACGATTGCGAAATACGGACTTTTAGAGTTTACAGCGATTGAGTTTACGGCACTTCGAATGATGGCAGCGGCACCGTTATTATTATTACTTACGTTCTTTATTGAAAAGTCACTTTACATGGAGCGAAAGGATATACCAAGATTAATCATCGTTAGCGTTGTAGGTATTGTACTGTATCAAACGTTATTTATGGAAACTGTCAAATATACATCCGCTACAAATGCCTCTTTACTCATTTCTATTTCACCTATTTTTACAACTTTATTTGCTATTTCGCTTAAACAAGAAAAGTTTTCTTCTCGAAAGTTAATCGGTTCTATTATTGCTTGCGGTGGTACTGTGCTTGTTCTGTTGGCGGGACATTCACTTGTTAGTTCCTCTTACGGAAACGGAATTGGACTTATTACATCAATATGCTGGGGACTTTACCCTGTTTTAGCAGGTCCTCTTATAAAAAAATATTCTGCTCTTCGTGTTACGGCATGGTCAGCAGTTGTTGGAGCAATTCCGCTTGCTGTGTTAAGTGGACCACACGTTTTTTCAATGCCATTTCATATTGCAAATGGGATGACATGGTTTGCCTTGCTTTATTCTATTTTCTTTGTAACGGTATTCGGTTTAGTTATGTGGTATGTTGGTGTACAAAAAATTGGTGCGTCGCACACGATGGTATATATGTATATTACACCGCTTGTAGCGGTTTTATTTGCAGCTCTATGGGCAAAAGAATATATTTCATTACAGCAAATTATCGGTGGAATCATCATTTTCTTCGGTCTATGGTTTGTGAAGTCAGAGAAAGTAGAAGCGCAGTCTACCGTGCAAGAATCTATATCAAAATAGGAAAACAGATCACCTATGATCTGCTTTCCTATTTTTTTATTTTAGGTAAAAATACGAGAAATAAAATGGCAGTAATAAGTGGAATTAAATTAAGAAAAGGAATGCGGAAGAGTGTAATAAGAATAATTCCTGGAAGAAGAACACCGAGGACAGCATAGAAGATACTATGATTTTTCGTGTACCAATATAATGAAAGGCCAATAAGGGCAGGGACAATGAGGTGAATGAGAGCCATTAAAAAATAAATCATTAGACGCCCCCTTTATTTATGTGCTTATTACATCATATCCGTATGTTCATAGATTGATATCATTTTTTTCATAAATGGACGAAAAATGTTTTGAAAAACGTCACATTTATCGGTGATTCTATACTAGGAATCTTGTATAATATTATTTTCTAAAAACATTTTAGTAACGTAAACATTGTGTTTATGTTGTTTTTAATTTGGATGAAATAGGTATGTAAATGAATTTTTAAGTAGTATGGACTCGAACTAAGTGAGTTATACAGCTTTGTTGGATAGATAAAAACTATTGAAGAGGAGTACAGCATGATTAGTATGTCATTAAGGTCGTTTAAAATTCAAGCGTATTATCTACTAGGTATTATGTTACTAGGTTGGGCGATAACACCATTTTCAGCTCATTTTTTAGGTGCTGGAATTGGACTTATTGTAAGCATGTATTGTGTTTGGATTTTAGGAAGGCGTATTGAGAAGCTTGGAGATAGCATTGTAAAGAAAACAAAGGCGCCGACACTTGGTATGTTTAATCGTTTTGCAGCTGCAATTCTTGGTGCCATTATTATGTATGAAATTGAGCACCATATGGTTATGTGGGCATTTGCAGTTGGTATTATGGGCGGTTATTTTTTAATTGTTATTAATTTAGGCTACTATAGTATGAAAGATGAAAAAGAATTAACGAAATAGATAAAAAAGCTAAAAAAGCTTCTTTTTAGATGGAATAGAGGATCCGGCGGTGGATAGAAGCGGTCAGAGCCTTTTTTTGCCCCATGCCGTGTGAAAACAGAAAGAGTAAGTGAGCGAGAAATCTGTTTATATTTTTGAAGACTTGATTTGTATGTGAGAAAATCCAAGTATATAAATTGAAAACTGGTTTTGGAACCTTTTAGGTGGAATAGAGGATCCGGCGGTGGATAGAAGCGGTCAGAGCCTTTTTTTGCCCCATGCCGCGTGAAAACAGAAAGAGTAAGTGAGCGAGAAATCTGTTTATATTTTTGAAGACTTGATTTGTATGTGGATAAATTGAAGAATATATAGAAAGAAGCTTACGTGAAAAACGTAAGCTTCTTTTTTATGTAAGTATGTGTAACCGTTAAGCCGCATTGGGTTTTGTCGGTGAGTACGCGAAACTTTGTGATTACACAATACTTATTCATATGAGTAAAGGGTTATTCAACAGAAAAGTTAAATTTAAGCGATTGGACCGCCTAAGTTAATAATATCTTCAGAAACGCTATCGAATTTTTTGAAGTTTGCTTTAAACTCGTTCGCAAGCTCAATTGCTTTCGCTTTGTAAGCAGCTTTATCAGCCCAAGTTTGTTCAGGCATTAATACTTCGTCAGGTACACCTGGAACGTGACGAGGTACTTCTAGACCGAAGATGTCGTGTTTTGCAGTTTCTGCTTTCGCAAGTTCACCGCTTAGTGCTGCTTGAATCATTGCACGAGTGTAACCTAAGTTCATGCGTTTACCAACGCCGTATTCGCCACCAGTCCAGCCAGTGTTTACTAAGAATACTTTTGCATCATGTTTCTCGATTTTTTCACCAAGCATTTCAGCATAGCGAGATGCATCAAGCGGTAAGAACGGTGAACCGAAGCAAGTTGAGAATGTAGCTTGCGGAGATGTAACGCCGCGCTCTGTTCCTGCTAGTTTACTAGTGTAACCGCTTAAGAAATGGTACATAGCTTGTTCTTTTGATAACTTACTGATTGGAGGCAATACGCCAGATGCGTCAGCAGTTAAGAAAATAATTGTATTTGGATGTCCTGCAACACTTGGCAGTACGATATTGTCAATCGCATGCATAGGGTATGCAGCACGTGTATTTTCTGTTAAAGTAGTATCGTTATAGTCTGCGATGCGTGTTTGGTCATTAATGACAACGTTTTCTAAAACTGAACCGAATTTAATTGCATCAAAGATTTGTGGTTCTTTCTCATGAGAAAGGTTTACACATTTTGCATAGCAACCACCCTCAATATTGAATACACCGTTATCAGACCAACCGTGTTCATCGTCACCGATTAATTTACGGTTTGGATCAGCAGATAATGTTGTTTTACCTGTTCCAGATAAACCGAAGAATAGTGCCACGTCGCCTTCTTCGCCTACGTTTGCAGAGCAATGCATAGAAAGAATATCTTGTTCTGGAAGTAAGAAGTTCATAATAGAGAAGATTGATTTTTTCATTTCTCCAGCGTATTCTGTACCACCGATTAGTACGATACGTTTTTCGAATGAAACCATAATGAATGCTTCAGAATTTGTACCGTCAACTGCTGGATCAGCTTTAAAGTTTGGTGCAGAAACAATTGTGAACTCCGATTCGTGAGTTGTTAATTCTTCTTCAGTTGGACGGATAAATAATTGATGCACGAATAAATTATGCCATGCGTATTCGTTAACAACTTGAATTGGTAGACGATAGTTGCGATCAGCGCCTGCAAATCCTTTGAATACGAATAACTCTTCTTTTTCTTTTAAGTATTCTAAAACTTTAGTATATAATTTATTAAAATGTTCTTCAGAAATCGGTTGATTCACAGCTCCCCAAGCAATTTTGTCAGCAACCGATGCTTCTTTCACAATAAATTTATCTTTAGGAGAACGTCCTGTATATTTTCCTGTTGAAGCAGAAACGGCACCAGTAGAAGTTAATTTCCCTTCATTTCGCATTAATACTTTTTCCACTAATTGCGGAACACTTAGTTGAATCTGTGCATTGCTTCCGTTCAATAATTCATGTAAACCAATTTGGACATTCACAGTACTCATAATTTATATACCATCCTTTTCATTTAATGAAATATTTCTCGTAATCCCCATCAAGAGTATAACACAATCATATAAATAATGTATACTATTTATTTGTTTTTGTTTGTGTGAATGCATCATTTCCTTATTAATATTTCATTCTATGCTTATTGAGAAAAACTTTCAGGAAAATGTGAATATTAATTGACAAATGAATATCATTTCTTTAGTATAGGTTGGGACGGATACTCTCTTATCCCGAGCTGGCGGAGGGACAGGCCCGATGAAGCCCAGCAACCTCACTTGTGATGGTAAATAACAAGTGAATAGGTGCTAAAACCTGTGCGAGGCTAATGGTCTCGAACGATAAGAGCAAAGGGCAAAAAGCAGTATGCAAGTAGCAAATTAAACCTTTCCTCTATGTTAAGTAGGAAAGGTTTTTCTGTATGCTTGTGTGGGAGAATAAATGTATGTCGCAGTTTGTGGCAAATTAAGGATGAGTTCCGTACAATATATACAATTACTGTAGGGAGGTTTACCACATGACAAAAAAACGTCATCTGTTCACATCTGAGTCTGTAACTGAAGGACATCCAGATAAAATTTGTGACCAAATTTCTGATTCAATTTTAGATGCGATCTTATCAAAAGACGCAAATGCACGTGTGGCTTGTGAAACAACTGTAACAACTGGTTTAGTATTGGTAGCGGGGGAAATTACGACTTCTACTTACGTAGATATTCCGAAAATCGTTCGTGAAACAATTCAAGGCATTGGTTACACACGTGCAAAATACGGATTCGATGCAGAAACTTGTGCTGTTTTAACATCTATCGATGAGCAATCTGCTGACATCGCTATGGGTGTTGACCAAGCGCTAGAAGCACGCGAAGGTCAAATGACTGACGCTGAGATTGAGGCAATTGGTGCAGGAGACCAAGGTTTAATGTTTGGTTTCGCATGTAATGAAACACAAGAATTAATGCCACTTCCAATCTCGCTTGCTCACAAATTAGCTCGTCGTTTAACTGAAGTACGTAAAGATGACACATTATCATACTTACGTCCAGATGGAAAAACGCAAGTTACAGTTGAGTATGATGAAAATGGTAAACCTGTACGTGTAGATACAATTGTAATTTCTACACAGCATCATCCAGATGTTACATGGGAAGAAATCGATCGCGATTTAAAAGAGCATGTAATTAAAGCTGTAGTTCCAGCAGAATTAATGGATGGAGAAACGAAATTCTTCATTAACCCAACTGGTCGCTTCGTAATCGGTGGACCACAAGGTGATGCTGGTTTAACAGGACGTAAAATCATCGTTGATACTTACGGTGGATACGCTCGCCACGGTGGCGGTGCATTCTCTGGTAAAGATGCAACGAAAGTTGACCGTTCAGCAGCATATGCAGCTCGTTATGTTGCGAAAAATATCGTAGCAGCTGGTCTTGCTGATAAAGCGGAAGTACAACTTGCATACGCAATTGGCGTAGCGCAACCAGTATCAATTTCAGTTGATACATTCGGCACTGGTAAAGTATCTGAAGATGTATTAGTAGAACTAGTTCGTAACAACTTCGATCTTCGCCCAGCTGGTATTATTAAAATGCTAGACTTACGTCGCCCGATTTACAAACAAACAGCAGCTTACGGACACTTCGGACGTACTGATGTAGATTTATCATGGGAACGTACAGACAAAGCAGCTGCTTTAAAAGAGCAAGCTAGTCTATAATATATGAAAAAAAGCTTTGCGCGGTGTGAGCGCAAAGCTTTTTTTATTTGGTTTCATTTACTACTTGAATGCATGAACTACAATACACTTCACCGTCTAGTTCAATATACTTTTTCATATTTGTCATCCCACTTGCCGGAAATGGTATATGAACCCATGCTTTTTCATACGTTTGTATTTCTTTTTTGCATGATTGACAAACGGTTGGCTTTTTATGAAACATGCGAGATCACCCTTTCATTTGACGTGCTTTGCCCGCGCAAAATGCACTACATAGTAAAAAGAGTGTTGCGAAAATAGTGCTCATTAATGTAGCGTATGGGATTGCACCTTTCAAGGAAAATCCGACAGTGATGGAAGCGATAAATAAGAGAATAAATGTTGTTGTTAATTTTTTATAAAGTTCCATAATATGTAGACCTCCACTTTATTTTGTAGTGCAAGTTTTAACATTGAATTCTACTATGCAGAAAATATAAGGAAAGTTAAAGAGTAGCTAATGATGTGAAGTTTAAGAGTATAAGAAAGTATATTGTTTTATCTTCCTTTTTGTGGTTGTACATACTTATATTGTATCATGACGTATCAGTGGCTTCATACATAATTGTGTAAAGGTATGTATGATAAAATGAAGAAAAGTCTTTAAGGAAGGAAGGATACAAAATGAGCGCAATCGAACATAAAAAACAAGCACCAAAAGAGGTACGCTGCAAAATTGTTACGATTTCTGATACGCGTACGGAAGAGACTGATAAGAGCGGGCAATTATTACATGCATTATTAATAGAAGCGGGACATAAAGTGACTGCTTATGAGATTGTGAAAGATGATAAAGAAAGTATTCAGCAGGCTGTGTTAGCTGGTTATCATCAAGAAGATGTTGATGTTGTGCTAACGAATGGCGGTACTGGTATTACGAAGCGTGATGTAACGATTGAGGCAGTATCAGCGTTATTGGATAAAGAGATTGTTGGATTTGGTGAGCTGTTCCGCATGATTAGTTACTTAGAAGATATCGGAAGTAGTGCAATGTTAAGTAGAGCAATTGGCGGTACAATCGGGCGTAAAGTAGTCTTTTCGATGCCAGGGTCTAGCGGAGCTGTTCGTCTTGCGATGAATAAATTGATTTTGCCTGAATTAGGTCATATTACATTTGAGCTGCACCGCCAATGAAAAGGTGTACTGGAATTGTATTAGCAGGAGGCATGTCGAGTAGATTCGGAGAACCGAAAGCGTTAGCGATTTGGAAAGGGACTACTTTTGTTGAGCATATTGTGAAAGTAATGGAAAGTACTTTGCAAGAAATTGTAGTCATTAGTCATGTTGATATAAAAGAGCGATTGGAGCAATTAATACAAGTTCCTGTTATAGAAGATATTCCGCACTATAAAGGGAACGGGCCGCTTGCTGGAATTGTATCAGGAATGGAATACATAGATTCAGACTGGTATATCATAATGCCTTGTGATGCGCCGAATGTTTCAAAAGAATGGTTTGCAATTTTAATAGAGCAAACGAGCGATGAGTATGATGCGATCGTTCCTATAATTGAAGGTAGAAAACAGCCGCTATTGGCAGCGTATCATAAACGAGTTAAAGGGAAAATTGATAAACTGCTTCAGGAAGAAAAAAGAAGTATGGGACAGCTTTTATCACAATGTAATGTGAAATATGTTGCCGGAGAAGATGTGCAAGCGAATTCGTATTGGTTTATAAATGTGAATACGAAAGAAGAATATGTACAGGCTCAAAAAGACCTTTCAAATGAATGAAAGGTTTTTTGATATACAGAAATTGGGGAACAATTACTGTATAAAGGTATGTGAGTAAGTTGATTTCAAGGGAGATTTCTTAAAATCATTATACAGTAAAAATACTATATAACCATATATTAATTTTTATGGGTTTTTATTACAAGTCTGTTTAGTTATGTATTATTCTGTTATAATGGCTATAGATACAAGATTATGCTTCACCTTATGTATCATTTATTAAACTAAAATTTACGATTGTGTAGTAAACTCCCTACGGTTCATTGTAGGGAGTTTATTTTATAATTAAGCTAGTAGCTCTGCCTTGTTTCGGTGAAGGACTTCTTCATATTGGTTAAGTAAATTAAGAAAGATTTCATCCCAACTTTGTGATCTCGCATAAGACGAGGCGGCTAACCCCATTTGTTTCAATTTTTCTTCATTGTTTAATAAATAATAAATAGATGATAAAAAGGAGGCCTCATTTTTTGGATCACATAGAAATCCAGTTTTTTCATCTTTAATAATATTTTTAACCCCACCACTATTCGCACCAATGACAGGTGTACCACATGCGAGTGATTCAAGTACGACGTTCCCAAATGTTTCAGTAGCAGATGGAAATACCATCAGATCGGAAGAAGCATAGGCTTCAGCCAAATCCTCACCTTGTAAATATCCAGTAAAGGTTACATTTGTTTTTGGAACATTTTCATGCAAGATCTTTGCAAGAGGGCCATCTCCAGCGATGAGCCAATGAATATCGTTACGTTCTTTATTGGTCATATGAATAAGTGTTTGAAGAGTGTCGATATCTTTTTCAGGAGCAAGGCGTCCGACGTAGGAAAGAACATACTTCGCTGTAATATTATATTTTTTTCGGAATAGGTCTTTATTGTAAGTTGGATGAAAGAGAGAGCAATCTACACCGCGTCCCCAAATATAGAGGTTTTGAAATCCTTTATTCTTTAATTGATATAATGTTTCAGGGGAAGGAACAAAGTTCTTTTGCATATGGCTATGAAACCATTTTAAATAGTTCCATAGCATAGTGGAGAGAAATTCAATTTTATAATAACGTAAATAGGCGTCAAAATCAGTATGATAAGAACCGACAACTGGGATGTTTAATCTTTTTGCATAATATAACCCACAAAGTCCCATGTTGAAAGGTGTGGCAATGTGAATGATATCAGGTTTAAAAGCAAGAAGTTCCCGTTTAATGCGCGGAGTAGGAAAAGAAAAGCGGCATTCTGGATATAATATTGTTAACGGGAGACTTCTCATTTTGTTCACATTAGCTACGAAATTATCTTCAGCCGTATGCTGAGGGGCGAAAACAGAATAGGCGATATTTTCTTTCTGAAAATATCGTGTTAACCGTGCCAATGTTTTCGCGACACCGTTGACTTGTGGTGTAAATGTATCGGTAAATATGGCGACTCTCATCATATCGCTCCTTTACGTGAAAAGTGGAATGAATTGATAAAAAGAGATGATGCCAGAGCAGGTGCCAAGGCACATACCTACAAATACATCTGATGGATAATGAAGCCCTAAATAAATACGGGAGATACCGACGCATAGTGCTAGTGGCAGTAGAAAAATAAGTAAGCTTGGGTTATAGCAAATAAATGGAACGAAAACAGAGAAAGCAGCTGTCGTATGACCAGATGGAAAAGAATGATCTTTTAAAGGATGTACTGGATATTTCGCATCTTGAATTGTTAAATAAGGGCGTTTTCTTGGGTACCATTTTTTTAATATTTGTACGGGAATATGGCTAATTGCTAAAGAAATGGCAGTTGCAATTGCAGCTTGATATAGAGCGCCTTTTGCAAACAATAAAAAGGAAAGTGTAAGCGCGATGGAGAAGCTTGCACCACCGATATGAGTAATGTTACGGAAAAAGATATTTAATGTTTTTTGATCAAAGTAGCGGTTAATTCCTTTGAAAATGTAACATTCTATTTTATATAATTCACTGACCTTCATGAGATTTTTCCTCCCTCATTTACATATATATGGAGATATTAGCTCCTATTCTAATAAGGTTTTGTTGAGGGAATAATAATGTTTTGTAAAGAAAAAGTTAGATTTTTTTATGAAAAAAGCTGCCAGTCTTATGGCAGCGGTAAAATTATTTTTGTAACGATTTATAATATTGTCCTTTTTCAACGTATTGTGTGCGGATACGTTCCATATCTTTACGGTCTTCTTCTGTTAATTCGCGAATGACCTTCGCAGGACGACCGAAAGCTAACGTATTAGGAGGGATTTTCTTTCCTTGTGAAACGAGACTTCCAGCACCGATGAAAGCTCCTTCACCAATTTCAGCACCATCTAATATGATAGATCCCATTCCAATTAAAGCATCTTTTTCAATTTTACAGCTATGTAAAATAACTTGATGCCCAACTGTAACATCATCTTCTAAAATAAGAGGATACTGAGGGCTTTGGTGAAGCGTACATTGATCTTGCACATTTACTCTATTTCCAATCATCGTTGGTGATACATCACCACGAATGACTGTATTAAACCAAATACTAGATTCCTCACCAATTGTCACATCGCCTGTAATAGTAACATAGTCAGCGATAAAAGCACTACTCGCAATTTTCGGATTTTTTTCTTTGTAAGGATATATCATGTAAAGCCTTCCTTTCCTAGAGACTACTTTTAGTGTATCAAATTATGAAAAAGAGTGAAATGGAGGAGTTTCGTATGTGGAACTATGAAGCGGAAGAAGCGAAAGCCGTCATTATTATAGTGCATGGTGCTATGGAATATCACGGGCGTTATGAAGCAGTTGCAGAAATGTGGAATCATATCGGTTATCACGTCGTTATGGGAGATCTTCCAGCACACGGAACAACTTCAAGGAATAGAGGACATATCGATTCATTTGATGAATACATAGAAGAAATAAAGTTATGGGTGAAAGAAGCAAGAAAGTATAGATTGCCCATTTTTTTATTTGGTCATAGTATGGGAGGACTTGTCGTTATTCGTATGATGCAAGAAACAAAAAGAGAGGACATAGATGGAATCGTACTAAGCTCGCCTTGTTTAGGCGTATTAGCTGCACCTTCCGCTTCGCTTCGTGCAGCTTCGAAAATATTAAATGTTGTTGCCCCGAAGTTACAATTTGCAACAAATCTCACTGTAGAAATGTCAACTCGCAATCATGAAGTGAGAGATGCGATGGAAAATGATTCATTGTTCTTGCGCAAAGTATCAGTACGTTGGTATAGTGAGTTGATTAAGTCTATCGAGATTGCTCATGAAAAAATAGATGAGTTTCCAGATGTTCCGCTCTTGCTAATGCAGGCATGTGAGGATAAACTTGTAGATAAAACACGTGTCCGTACATGGTTTGATAATGTTAAAATTAGTGATAAGGCGTATAAAGAATGGCCTAATTGCTATCATGAGTTATTAAATGAGTATGAACGTGATGAAATTTTGAATTATATTCAGTCATTTACTGAAATGCATGTCAATAATATAGTAAAAACAAACAAATAAATCATTATTTGTATATTGAATAGAGGAGATGAAGGAAGAAGTGAACGTACCGAGTAATCCCATAACGCTCATGGCGAAAGTATACCGTGATGTGTTTCCGGTTGTACACCATGAGCTAGCGATGTGGAAAGAGCGTGCCTACCATATTCCGAATGACGAGCTTCATAGTCAGGCAATCGCAAGTATTGAGCATAAAACGTTTCATTGTGAGGGCGGTGGCATTTTAGCGTTATTAGCAAATGAACACCGAGAGGAATGTATTCGTTTTATCGTAGCGTATCAAACGATTAGTGACTACTTAGATAATTTATGTGATCGTAGTACATCACTTGATCCGAAAGACTTTGCGGCTCTTCATGAGTCGATGTTAACGGCGTTAAGTCCTGAAGTTGAAGGGGGCGGTAATTATTATCGTTACCGTGATGATCAAGATGATGGTGGTTATTTAGACGAACTTGTTGAAACATGCCAAGATGTTTTAAAGAAAACGAAGCACTATGAAAAAATTGCTCCTATTCTTCATGAGCTTGCTTGTTATTATTGTGATTTGCAAATTCATAAACATGTGAAATTAGAAGAAAGAGAACCACGTCTAAAAACATGGTTTGAAGCTCATAAAGAAAATTTACCACCGATGAGCTGGTTTGAATTTTCGGCGTGTGCAGGATCAACGTTAGGAATCTTTTGTCTTGTAGCATATGCATTTCATGATGAATTACATGACGAAGATATTGCGAAAATTAGACAAGGGTATTTCCCGTATGTACAAGGACTTCACATTTTACTTGATTATTTCATCGATCAAGAAGAAGACCGTATCGGTGGAGATTTGAATTTCTGTAGTTATTATGAAAACGAACAAGTAATATTAGAACGCATGAAGCACTTTGTAGAAAAAGCAGAAAAGAGCATTGGTGATTTGCCTCATGCGAAGTTTCATCGTCTTATTAGCCGAGGTTTACTTGGTATTTATTTATCAGATCAAAAAGTATCCGCTGAAAAGAATATGCAAAAAATGGCACGGCGCATTGTAAAGTACGGGGGACTGACCTCACGATTCTTCTATTGGAACGGGAAGATGTACCGAAAGAAAATGGCGCAGTGATGAAAAAAACCACTCAGGGAGAGTGGTTTTTTTATTATGATCGTATTTTTGAAAATACGTATATGAGAAGTTCAATTGTGAAGATAACTAAAACAGATAGTCCGAATAAAGGCATGACAGCGCCTAGTATAACCATCATGATAAAGAAAACGAATACGCTTTTCTTATCTCTTTGCTTTGGAGGTGCTGCTAATTTTCCTTTCGGTTTTCTTGCTAACCACATTTTTATTCCGTAATAAATGAGAAGTAATAAAGATAATGTCGTTAATAAGCATAATATTTTATTAGGCCATCCGAATAAATGTCCTTCATGAAGAGGGATACCGTAAGAGAACCATTTTGCAAATAATCCGTAGTCACGATAGTCTGTTTTTGAAATAAGCTCTCCACTATACTGATCAAAGTAGGCAGTAATTTCTTCATTCGGTGCTACGTGCATGCCTGTAATACCAGAACCACTCGATTTCGAAACAGTGAATACAGCTTTCGGATTAGCTGGTAGTGAAATAACATATGGCTTCTTTATTTGAATCCCTTTTTGTAACTCATCAACTGATATTCCTTTCTGTTCATTCGAGTTAGACTCAGGAGGAGTTTCCTGTCTTGTTGCCCATGGTAATTCTTTAAACTTTGATTCAGGTGGTGACATATATAACTTCGGATATCCGAGTGATTCATTTGACGTTGCGATTTTATAAATTTGATTGCCCATAAATCCTGACCAAGGTAATCCAGTTGCGACTAGCAGAACGAGAGGAATTGTAAATATAATACCGATAATAGAATGACGTCGTTTTGCTCGTTCGCGTTTATTGGATGATGGCGTGTTTTTAAATTGGCGTATACTCATATACAACCCAGTTACAATTAAAAAGATTGTCCAGCATGCAGAGAGTTCTACTAAATAATTGACAACTGTACCGCCGACTAAGAGGGAACTATGCAATTCACGCATAATATTGGCAAACGTTTCACTTGCGTTTTGATCCCCGACAATTTGATTGTTGCTATCTAAATACACATATTTTTGTGTTCCTGTATATTCATTTGCGATTGTGAGCCTCGTATTGTAATCTCCATTAAACTCACTAATTTTCGTCACATTATAATGTGGATACTTTTTCTCTGTTAATGAAATAGAATCAGCCATTGAAATAGATTCAGTTTGGGCGCTCTTCCCAAAATATAAATCTTTATAGATGAAATCTTCAACTTCCTCTCGAAATAAATACCCAATCCCGCTCAGTGACAAAGTAATAAGAAGCGGCGTAATAAAAAGCCCAGCATAAAAATGCCATCGCCAAAAAATGTAATGAAGCGAACGATTCAGTTTCATACTTCAGTTCCCCTAACCTTCCCTATATGAATAAATTACTTATTTAATATAGCGAGATTAAGTGTGATTACTTTGAAAGAATTGTGAAAAAAGTTAAAAGTTTTAGGGGAAGGATGGATCGCTTGGTCGAATTTCGTCGGTAAATCGATATGTCAGGAAAATCGTTGATATATTTATCAGTGTGACATGCAATACTCGATGCACATCTTAGTTGAGCGGATAAGTTCCTCATTTCCTTTTTGTAACCGAATTTGAAGCGCCTTTTGAAAATAAGATAAGGCGGTATGTAAGTCGCCTTCATCTAACTTACTTTTTCCGTAATGTTGGTAGAGGAAATCCTCATAAGTAGGGAAGTTTGGCAGTGTGGGTAGAAGTTCAGTAAAGAGTGCGTTCGCCTTATAAAAATCCCGTTCCCAATGATATGTATGTGCAAGTCGTAGTTTGTTAATAAAGAGCCCTTGGTTATTCTCTAATTTTGTGAAATAGGTAATTGCCTCATGTAAGTAATATTTACTTTCAGAAAAGTTACCAACGATTCTTTCATAAACGCCGATTAATCCGCAGTTTTTTCCGTATAACGGATCTTCTTGTAAATGCTCTTTCAAAAATGCAATCCCCTGCTTCATTTCAGCAAGGGATAATGGTTTTTCTCTAAGACTGTTGTCAAATGTATAACCCATTTCAAAAGGTATATTCATTAGGTCCTCCTTATATTTGCTAAATACATCCTAACAACGGCATCAGCAAGACATTGAGAGGAATCTACAAAATCTTCATTTGCAACTACATTCAAATCAGTACATGCGATAATAGCGGTATCTACTTCATTTTTTAAATGTAAAACGAGCGCACTCCATAATTTGCGAGCTTCTTCAACTTCCCCACATTTAATACAAGTAATAATTTGATTAATCATTTCCTGCCATTTTTCATTATGAATGTACTCTATATCACGCTTTGTAATCCCATCTTGATAAATCCCAGCTTGAACAGTAGCTTGCGTTGCGAGAAGAGCGACTCTTTTCGTGTTATCAGGAATTGCTTGTAACGTCTCATCGACTATATTCAAAATAGGAATGGAAAGGGAATGCTGTAATTCCTTGAAATAAAGATGCGCCGTATTGCAAGGCATAGCGATAAAGTCTACTCCAGTACTTTCAAGTTTTTGTGCCCCTTCAATAATCGCTTTTTTCATCATCGCATGATCAATAGGGCGATCCATATAAAACGGTGTTGGGCACGAATAAATCATCATATGAGGAAAGTCCATATCATGCTTTGCTCCGTATATTGCTTGGCATTGTGCTACAACTGTATCGACGAATGGTCCAGTTGATTTTGGACCCATTCCTGCTAGTATTCCAATCATTGTTTAGTCCCCTTTAATATTGTATATATCCATTATATAGGAGAATAAGAAAAAGACGTGCAGTGAATGCACGTCTTTTTTTGTTATGTTTTGTCGAAGAATCGATATATCGAAAAAATCGTTGATATCTTATCGCTTCTCAATCGCCACAATAAATGGCGGGTTATTTTGCTGGTTAATGAAGCCGTATCTTAGTACGTGAGCTTGTTTTTGGTCTAGTTCTTCTGCAAATTTGAGAACAGCGTCGCGTTCTACTTGTCCTTCTGGGTGTCCGTGGTAAATGACAAGGACAATGATACCTTCAGGTGCCATTACTTCTAATAGTTGTTCGATGGCCGAGATTGTTGAGTTTGGCTTTGTAACGATGTGCTTGTCACCGCCTGGGAGGTAACCTAAGTTGAAAATTGCTCCTGTTACCTTTCCTTTTGCATCTTCCGGTAGTACGGATAAGAGTGTATCGTGACTATCGTGAACTAAAACAGTACGTTCGAAAAGCTCTTTTTCTTTTAGACGGATAGTAGAGCTTTCAATCGCTTCTTTTTGAATATCAAAGCCAAATACTTTTCCGTTATCTCCAACGATTTCAGCTAGGAAACAAGTGTCATGTCCATTTCCAAGTGTTGCATCTACTGCATAATCGCCTTCTTTAACAGCCGTTTGCAGCAGTGTGCGTGCAAACGGTAATACGCGTTCTAATTTCATTGTTGTTTCTCCTCATTTGCATATTTTCCTTGCCAGCTTCCGCGGCGTACAAATTCTGCATCGATGGAATTTAATACTTCCCATTTATTTAAGCTCCACATTGGGCCGATCATTAAATCGGGCGGACCGTCACCTGTGATGCGGTGCACAATTACGTCTTCAGGAATGATTTCAAGTTGATCGACAACGAGACTTACGTAATCTTCAAGTGAAAGGAATTCTAATTGTCCTTTTTCATATTGCTTCACCATGGGTGTTCCTTTTAATAAATGAAGCAAATGGATTTTAATTCCTTGTACGTCAAGCTTTGCTACTTCACGAGCTGTTTCCATCATCATGTCGTAATTTTCAAGTGGAAGACCGTTAATAATATGAGAGCAAACTCTAATGCCATGCTTGCGTAATTTATTAACACCTTCTACATAAGATGGATAATCGTGAGCACGATTAATAAGATTTGCAGTACGTTCATGAACAGTTTGTAGTCCGAGTTCAACCCAAAGGTATGTGCGTTTATTTAAGTCCGCTAAATATTCAACAACATCGTCAGGTAAGCAATCTGGACGAGTCGCAATAGAAAGACCGACAACGTCTTTTTCTGCTAGAAGCGGTTCGAATTTTTCTTTTAACACTTCAAGTGGCGCGTGAGTATTTGTGTACGCCTGGAAATAAGCGATACATTTTCCGTCTTTCCACTTTGAGCGCATTTTTTCTTTCATTTCATGATATTGCGTTATAACATCATCGCGGCGATCCCCAGCGAAGTCACCAGACCCAGCAGCACTACAAAATGTGCAGCCGCCGTAAGCGACTGTACCGTCACGGTTCGGGCAATCAAAGCCAGCATCTAATGAAACTTTAAAGATTTTCTCACCAAATTCATTTCGTAAGTGATAATTCCATGTATGATAACGTTTATTGTCGTTTGTATATGGAAAAGGGTTTTGAACCTTCATTACTTTCCCTCCTAAGACGAGTCAAAATGAAACAAAATCCATTATAACATACTCATAAGGTTCATATGGAAGGGACACACTAAAGGAGAATTGAAGCAAGGAGGGACAAGTATGGCAGAGCGTCAATCACTTGAATCGTATATTACACAAGCTGAACAAGCAGTGGAATATGCGAAAGAACAATTAGATCTTGGTATGAGACAAGAGCATTACAATACGATGGAGTATTCGGATGCTCAGTTGCAATTAGAACAAGCATATAATGACTTACAAACGATGCAGCAACATGCGAATGATGAGCAACGTGAGCAGTTAAATAGAGCACGTATGGCAATTCGCCAATTGCAACATCAAATGATTATTACACCGCACTAATAAGGAGTGAATGTAATGGCGAAACGTTCAGATCAAAATAACCCAGAGCAAAAAACGCAAAATGGACATAACACTGAGTTTTCAAATGAACTTGATCCGATTGTTCAGGTGAAACAACGCAACAGTAAAAAAGGACAGCCTCAAAAATCAAAACAATCAGAGTAAACCAGGTCGCAGTATGACCTGGTTTTATTTTGCCCTGCTATTTGCGGGCAGTAAGACTCCTACCTCAAAATTCGGCGAATATGAGGTAGCTAGGGGAGTCGGGCTACCCGTAAAAGCCCGATTGGTGTGGGCTAATAATCAGTGGGGGATGAACAAAAAAACCACTGATAAAAGTTTCACTTTATTAGGTTAGTTTTTGTCGGTAAATCGATATATTTTAAAAATCGTTAATGAAGGAAATGAATTTGTTTTAAAAGGATAAAAAACTGAGCTTACACGCTCAGTTTTTTTTCTTACAAAAGTGTAAGGTAAATGTAATGTTAACAAATAGCAGTTCACCTCCAAAAAGCGCAAAATAGGTAATGGAAAAACAAGCGTAGGAGGATATATATGACGAAACCAGTTGTAGACGTGAAAAACGTTCAAAAAGTGTACGGTAAAAAAGGTGAGAACCAATCACATGCGTTAAAAGGTGTATCATTCTCAATTCAAGAGGGTGAGTTTGTTGGTATTATGGGACCATCTGGTTCTGGTAAAACGACATTATTAAATGTAATTTCAACGTTAGATAAAGCAACAGGCGGCGTTGTTGAAATTGCGGGTACGGACATTACGAAAATGAAGCAAGGTGAGCTTTCTGATTTCCGTTCGCAAAAATTAGGATTCATCTTCCAAGATTTTAACTTATTAGAGAACTTATCTATTTATGAAAACATTGCACTTCCACTTTCCCTTCAAGGTGTTCCATCACGTAATATTGGCCCGAAAGTAGAAAGAGTAGCGGATATGTTAGGGATTTCGGAAATTCTTCAAAAATATCCATCTGAAGTATCTGGTGGACAAAAACAGCGTTCAGCAGCAGCGCGTGCACTTGTGCATGAGCCGGCAATTATTTTAGGGGACGAGCCAACAGGAGCTCTTGATTCTAAAAATGCAGCAAGTTTACTTGATGCGATGACAAACTTAAATGAAGAACAAGGTGTATCAATTATGATGGTTACGCATGATCCATATAGTGCAAGTTACTGTCAACGTATTTTATTCATTCAAGATGGTGAGCTATATAAAGAAATTCACCGTGGTGGTACGCGTGAAGAGTTCTACAAAGAAATTTTAGATGTGCTTGCAGACATAGGCACACAAAATGCGTAAGAAAGGAGGTCTAGGGCATGTTATTTAAACTTTCCATGTCAGGGCTAAAAAGTAAGCTGAAAGATTATATCGTCTTACTTGTTGGTCTTGTCATGTCCATTTCAATTTTTTATATGTTCCAAACATTAGCGTTAAACGAAGCCTTCCTTAAGGAAAATTCTACTATTGGCCAAATTGGATTTGTATTCCAAGCAGGTTCATTTTTACTAGCTATTATAACGTTCTTCTATATTTTGTATGCGAACTCTTTCTTACTATCTCTTCGTCAAAAAGAGTTTGGTATGTATATGATGTTAGGAGCAAAAAAGCATAAAGTTACATTACTTATGTTTATTGAAACAATCGTATTAGGTGCTGCGTCTCTTGCGATTGGTATTATAGTTGGTGTAGGACTTGCAGAAGGTATCGGACAGTTATTAATGAAACAATTAGAATTTGCTGGTAAAGGCTATAAAGCATTTTATTTACCATCAATGACTGTTACTTGCATCTTCTTCTTTGCACTATTTGTATTATCGGCAATTATGAACAGTATTAAATTATCACGTATTTCTGTACTGCAACTTGTACATGCAGACGCACAAACAGAACGTGTTGCGGTAAAAGGGAAAATGACAGGTGTAGTTGCATTCCTTGCGGTTATTTTATTAGGAATTGGTTATGCATCTATGATTTATATGGAAAAATTAAGAGAGATGGGCATTCTTATTGCATTAATTACAACAACAGCTGGTACTTACATGTTATTTGGATCACTTCTCCCAGTTATTATTAAAAAATTAAAGAGTAATAAAAAACGTAGTGAAAAAGGACTTAACGCTTTTACTTTTGCACAATTAAACTTCCGTATTAATAGCTTAACAAAAGTGCTTGCGACAGTAGCGATGTTAGTTGCTCTTGGAGCTGGTGCAATTTCAGGTGGTATGGCGTTTAAAAATAACGTTATAAAAATGGTTGATGGTTTAGTAATATACGATTCAGTTGTTCATAACCCTACAGCTGAAGAAAAGAAAATTCTAGACGGTATTCCATTTAAAGAGAAAAGTGAATATCGTTACAAAGTTGATGATAAATACGTTTATTATGTAAAAGAAGATTTAGAGAAAAATCGACCTTTAGTAAAAGATATGGAAAATATGAAGTCGATGAAGGATTTAGTGAATACGAAAAAAGTTTCAGAGGAACTACCAGTAGGTGCAGTTTCTAGAGAAATGAATGAAAAAGATGCGAATGCTAAAGAACTTCCAAAAGAATGGGTTGATGCTTTTAGTACAATCCATCCATATTATATATATGAAGATCATGCAATTAAAATTGTAGATCAAAAAATGTACGATGGGATAAATGGTAAAGAAAGTATAGCATTTATCGGAAAAACAGATGATTTTGTAGCATATACAAAAGAATGGAAAAAACTTGACGAGTTGCAGCTAGTTAAATATAAAAATGTAAAAGCTGAGCAAATGAGCAGTAAATATCAGGCGTACGATATGTTCTATGGCGTTGCGAGTGGAACAGTGTTTATGGGCTTCTTCCTTGGAATTGCTTTCTTAGCGATGATGGCAAGTTGCTTAATGTTTAAAATTCTTTCTGGTGCATCAAAAGATATTACACGTTATCAAATGCTTCGTAAAATCGGGGTGCGCCGTGAATTATTAACGAAATCAATTTATAAAGAGTTATTCTTAGTATTCTTATTCCCGGCGATTATAGGTATCGCCCACGTATTAGTTGGTATGAATATTTTCGGATTTATTTTAATCGATCCGTACTTCCGTATTTGGGTGCCAATCGTAATTTTCGTAGTTATTTACACGATTTATTACTTCATTACAGTTCAATTGTATAAAGGAATTGTTCTTCCGAAAGAAGATTAATAAAAAACCGAGCGAAGCTGCTCGGTTTTTATTATTTTCAGAAAAAATACTTTAATGTTACTAAAATATCTAATATAATATAAATAAGTAACATAATATAAGAGTATCATCAGCTGGGAAATGAAAGGAGGAATCCGATCTGTAGAAAGAAGCTGAACTTTTATCCCCCCATTTCTTTTCTAACCACACCGTATTTGTACAATCGTAAATTTCCAAATGAAAAATTGTCGGGACCTCAGCAGTATATTGTAAAAATAATGGATAATACATGGAAATCTCATAGCGTGATAAGGTAAAATGAACAGGATAATGAGAAAATTACCGTTCATAAGATGAGGAGAATACATGTATGGAAGTTGTAGAGGCATTAAAAGATATAAATCAAATTGAGGCTATGAAAAAGTATTTAAAAGAGCACTCACAGCGAGATTATCTTTTATTTGTTATTGGGATTAACACAGGATTAAAAATTACAGAACTACTTAGCATGAAATTTGAAGATGTATTAAATGAAGATGGGACTGTTAAAGACTTTTATTCTCTTCCTGTGAAAGATGAAAAATTTAAACAAGATATTTATTTAAATACAAAGGTAAAAGAAGCCCTTTTAGAGTACGTACAATCTTTTGATGCTCAAAGGGAGAACTACGTATTTCAATCTAATAAAACGACAAATTCAATTACGCGCCAACAAGCATATCGTGTGATTCATCGTGCTGCGGAAGCGGTTGGGATTGTTGGAAAGATTGGAACGAACTCAATGAGAAAAACATTTGGGTTTCACGCGTACAAAAGAGGAATAGCGATTGCGTTGTTGCAAAAACATTTCCATCACGCGACTCCATCAGAGACGCTCAAGTATTTAGGTATCTCAAAGGATGAGAAGTTTAAAACGGAGATTGATGTAGATTTATAAAAGCCGTAACTAAACAACTTTAGGAGGCGGAAAATATGAATATTAGGGAAAGTGAACTACCGGGTATTGGATGTAAGTTTGAAGTAATCACAAAAGGTAATGAAAAAATGGTTATTGTGATTCATGATGATGGTCGAAGAGAAATGTATCATTTTGATGCTGATCATGAGGAGAGTATTTCAAGTATTTCCCTTCGCGATTCTGAAGCGAGACAAATTGCGGCTATATTAGGTGGAATGGTATATAGACCACAAGCTTTAGACACGATTGAGATAGCTTTTGAAGGATTATCAATTGAGTGGTTTAAGGTGGAAAATAACGCACCAGTAGTACAAAAAACAATTGGTAGTGTACATGTCCGAAAAACATATAACGTAACGATCATTGCTATTTTGAAAAAGAATATGAAGAAGTTCTTGAATCCAGGCCCAGATTCTATCATTGAAGCTGGTGATATGCTCGTATTATCGGGCGAAAGACATGAAGTGAAAAGAATTATTAATGAGTTACTTTCAGCAGGAGGTGATTCATAATCGATGGATACTTTAATCTTTGAAGTTGGAACTGCGTTAGTATTAGTCGCTTTTGCAGCTATCCTCGCTGCAAAGTTAAAGTTTTCGATTATTCCGTTTCTCATTATATTCGGTATGCTAGTGGGGCCACACGCCCCGGATTTGGGGCTTATCGATTTAAGGTTTATTGAAAGCGGAGAAGTAATATCCTTCCTCGGCCGTGTTGGCGTCATATTCCTTCTATTCTACTTAGGCTTAGAATTCTCAATTAAAAAATTAATTAAATCAGGAAAGTCGATTGCTTTTGGGGGAACCGTTCATATATCGCTTAATTTCATATTAGGTTTGATTTATGGATATATAATGGGCTTCCCCTTATTAGAAACATTAATTATTGCTGGAATTATTACCATTTCATCAAGTGCAATT
This sequence comes from Bacillus cereus group sp. BfR-BA-01310, assembly GCF_022664325.1. Lineage (NCBI taxonomy): Bacteria > Bacillati > Bacillota > Bacilli > Caryophanales > Bacillaceae > Bacillus > Bacillus cereus group sp. BfR-BA-01310. Next base: position 113,679 of record NZ_JAKUHD010000011.1, read on the forward strand.
GTAGCAAAAGTGATCGTTGATTTAAGAAGGGCTGGTAATAGAGAGACAGAACTAATTTTAGGAATCATTATGTTTGATGATATCTTTTTAGCAGTATATTTATCAGTCGTTTCTGGATTAGTACTCGGAGGTGCAACGTCATTTGTAGGTGCCCTTACATCTGTTTTAATCGCAATAGGATATATGTTACTATTCTTTGTAATCGCTAGAAAAGCTACGCCGTTCCTAAATAAAATATTAGATATTTCGTCTAACGAAATTTTTATTATCGTAATATTCGCTATTTTATTCTTTGTAGCAGGATTTTCAGAAATAATTCATGTTGCGGAAGCGATTGGAGCTTTATTATTAGGACTCGTTTTTTCTGAAACAGAGCATAGTGATCGAATTGAGCAGCTCGTCGTCCCGTTTCGTGATTTCTTTGGAGCTATATTCTTTTTTAGCTTCGGTTTAAGTATAGATCCATTTTCGCTTGGAGGAGCAGTGTGGTTGGCATTAGGAGCAGTTTTCATTACTCTTATCGGTAATTTTACCGCTGGAATGATTGCAGGACGTAAAGCAGGGTTATCGCATAAGGCTTCTGCGAATATTGGATTAACCCTCGTATCTCGCGGAGAATTCTCCATTATCGTCGCGAATATTGGAATCGCTGGTGGCTTAATGGCAACGATTAAACCGTTCTTGGCCTTGTATGTTTTAATATTGGCATCGTTAGGTCCGTTATTAACGAAGGAATCTGGGAGAATATACTCTCTACTAGACAAAATATTTAAATGGAGTGCTAAGGAAAGTGCAAAACGTAAAAAAGAAGTTGGGTAACTCTATAAGGGAACGATTTCATTATTTATAGATTAAAATGTTGTGAAGACGGTTAGAATTTAATCTAATCGTCTTTGTGCTATTATCTGAATTTCATCAACTATTAATCAGTTGCCTTCCTATTTAAAAACGACTACAATTTTACTGTTATATATATGAACGAAAAAAATAGAATAGGAGGGGAAACTATGCCAAGGAAAGTATGGCTATTAGTAGCTGGGATGATTATTAATGTCACGGGTGCTTCTTTTTTATGGCCTTTTAATACAATTTATTTGCATGATCATCTAGGGAAATCTTTATCTGTGGCCGGAATGGTATTAATGATTAACTCACTTACTGGTGTAATCGGAAACTTGCTCGGCGGTGTTTTATTTGATAAATGGGGCGGTTATAAATCAACTTTAGTAGGGATTGTGATTACACTCGTATCAATTTTAGGTCTTGTGTTCTTCCACGGTTGGCCTTTATATGTTGTATGGCTAGCGTTAATCGGCTTTGGCTCTGGAATGGTCTTCCCATCGATGTATGCGATGGTTGGTACGGTTTGGCCAGAAGGCGGAAGACGAGCGTTTAATGCGATGTATGTTGGACAAAATGTTGGTATTGCAATTGGAACAGCGTGTGGTGGATTAGTTGCATCGTATCGTTTTGATTATATTTTCTTAGCGAACTTTATTTTATACTTTGTTTTCTTCTTAATTGCTTTTATTGGATTCCGTGGTATGGAAGACAAAAAAGAGCCAGGAGTGCAAAAAGAAATCGAAACGAAAAAAGGCTGGTCACTTACACCAGGCTTCAAAGCACTTCTTATTGTATGTGTAGCATATGCTTTATGCTGGGTTACATACGTACAGTGGCAAGGGGCGATTGCAACACATATGCAGGAATTAAATATTAGCCTTCGTCACTATAGTTTATTATGGACGATAAACGGAGCGATGATTGTTTGTGCGCAGCCACTCGTTAGTATGCTAATTCGCTGGATGAAGCGTTCTTTAAAACAACAAATTATGATTGGAATCGTCATTTTTGCGGCGTCATTCATTGTGTTAAGTCAAGCGCAGCAATTTACGATGTTCCTCGTTGCGATGGTGACATTAACGATTGGTGAATTATTCGTATGGCCGGCAGTTCCGACCATTGCAAATATACTTGCACCGAAAGATAAATTAGGGTTTTATCAAGGTGTTGTAAATAGCGCGGCGACTGTAGGTAAAATGTTCGGACCGGTCGTTGGCGGAGCAATTGTTGATTTATACAATATGGAAGTATTGTTTATAGCGATCATGGTAATGCTTGTAGTAGCGCTTATTGCAACGAGCATTTATGATAAACGAGTAAAAGTAGAAGAAACAGTTGAAGAAAAAATTGCAGTTTAGTTTGACGGAACATGTAACATGTTTTAGAATATATTTAATTAACTCATACTTGTAATAACAGTGAAAAGGAGTAGTAGTAATAGAAGCTGGTTTAGAGAGTTGACGGTCGGTGCAAGTCAATCCACGTTTCGTTATGAACTCGCCTTTGAGTTGCAGTTGTGAAACTAGTAGTAGCAATTGCCGTTAATCCACGTTACGGATCTAAGCGAATGTATATTTTTACATTAATTTAGGGTGGTACCGCGGGAATCTATAACCTCTCGTCCCTTTCTAGGGATGAGAGGTTTTTTGTATTTTGGGCGGTGAAAATAAATAGAATTTCAAGGAGGGTATCTCATGAGCTTTAATCATCAAGAAATTGAGAAGAAGTGGCAAGGGTACTGGGAAGAGAATAAAACATTCCGTACGCCAGATGAGACAGAAAAACCAAAATTTTATGCACTAGATATGTTCCCATATCCATCAGGTGCAGGCTTACACGTAGGACATCCAGAAGGTTATACAGCGACAGATATTTTATCTCGTATGAAGCGTATGCAGGGATATAACGTTCTTCATCCAATGGGATGGGATGCATTCGGTCTTCCAGCAGAGCAATATGCACTTGATACTGGAAACAGCCCAGCAGAATTTACAGAGCATAATATTAATACATTCCGTAATCAAATTAAATCATTAGGTTTCTCTTACGATTGGGACCGTGAAGTAAATACAACAGATCCAAACTACTACAAGTGGACACAATGGATCTTCTTAAAACTATTTGAAAAAGGCTTAGCTTACGTTGATGAAGTACCTGTAAACTGGTGCCCAGCACTTGGTACAGTACTTGCAAACGAAGAAATAATTGACGGTAAGAGCGAGCGCGGTGGACATCCAGTTGAGCGTCGTCCGATGAGACAGTGGATGTTAAAAATTACAGCTTACGGAGATCGTCTATTAGAAGATCTAGATGAGCTTGATTGGCCAGAAAGCTTAAAAGACATGCAACGTAACTGGATCGGTCGTTCTGAAGGTGCAGAAGTACACTTCAACATCGATGGTACAGATGAGAAATTCACAGTTTTCACAACGCGTCCTGATACACTATTTGGCGCAAGCTACTGTGTACTTGCTCCAGAGCATGCACTTGTTGCTGACATTACAACAGCAGAACAAAAAGAAGCTGTAGAAGCTTACATTAATTCTGTAAAAATGAAGAGTGACCTAGAGCGTACAGAACTTGCGAAAGAGAAAACTGGTGTATTCACTGGTGCTTATGCAGTTAACCCAGTAAATGGTGAGAAATTACCAATCTGGATTGCTGACTATGTTCTTGCAACTTACGGAACAGGTGCTGTAATGGCAGTTCCAGCTCATGATGAGCGTGATTATGAATTCGCATCAACGTTCAATCTTCCAATGAAGGAAGTTGTAAAAGGCGGAGACATTTCGAAAGAAGCATATACAGGTGATGGCGCTCACGTAAACTCAGCATTCCTTGACGGATTAAATAAAGAAGAAGCCATTGTAAAAATGATTGAATGGCTTGAAGTAACAAGCGCAGGAAATCAAAAAGTAACGTACCGTCTACGTGACTGGTTATTTAGTCGTCAACGTTACTGGGGCGAGCCAATTCCAGTAATCCATTGGGAAGATGGCACAATGACAGCTGTGAAAGAAGAAGAATTACCACTAGTTCTTCCGAAAACAGAAAACATCCGTCCATCTGGTACAGGTGAATCACCACTTGCAAACATTGACGAATGGGTAAATGTTGTTGATCCTGAAACTGGTAAAAAGGGTCGTCGTGAAACAAACACAATGCCACAATGGGCTGGTAGCTGCTGGTACTACCTACGCTACATCGATCCAAACAACAGTGAAGCACTTGTAGATCCTGAAAAAGTAAAACAATGGCTTCCAGTTGATATTTATATCGGTGGTGCAGAGCATGCTGTACTTCACTTACTATATGCTCGTTTCTGGCATAAAGTATTATACGATATCGGCGTGGTTCCAACGAAAGAGCCATTCCAACAATTATTCAACCAAGGTATGATCTTAGGTGAAAACAACGAGAAAATGAGTAAATCAAAAGGTAACGTTGTAAATCCTGATGATATCGTAGCAAGCCATGGTGCAGATACACTTCGTCTATACGAAATGTTCATGGGACCATTAGATGCTTCAATAGCTTGGTCTGAAAATGGTCTTGACGGAGCTCGTCGTTTCCTAGACCGCGTATGGCGTCTATTCGTTCAAGATAACGGTGAATTAAGTGAGAAAATTACTGATGCACCAAACAAAGAGCTTGAAAAAGCTTACCACCAAACAGTGAAGAAAGTAACAGAAGACTATGCAGAGCTTCGCTTCAACACAGCGATTTCTCAAATGATGGTATTCATAAACGATGCATACAAAGCTGAAACACTTCCGAAAGAATATGTAGAAGGTTTCGTGAAAATGATTGCACCAGTTGCACCTCATATCGGGGAAGAACTATGGAGCAAACTTGGATACAATGAAACAATCACATATGCAAGCTGGCCAACATTTGATGAGTCTAAACTTGTAGAAGATGAAGTTGAAATCGTTGTTCAAATTATGGGCAAAGTTCGTGCAAAACTAACAATGAAAAAAGACGCATCAAAAGAAGAAATGGAACAACTTGCACTTGAAGCAATTAAAGAACAAATCGAAGGAAAAACAGTTCGTAAAGTAATTGTAGTTCCTGGAAAACTTGTTAACGTTGTTGCAAACTAATTAATTTTAAATAAAAGCTCAGAGCGTTTATGCTCTGAGCTTTTTTGTGTAGAAAATAAACTCTGGATCACCTTCATCTAAGTTTTCAATCATTCCACTACGTATAAATCCGTTCACTTGAAAAACTTTTTGCATATTTTCATTAGATTTGTTCGTTGAAGAAAATATTTTTTGAGTAGGAGAATGGCTTAACATATATGAGATTAATGAGCTTGCATGACCTTTTCTTCTTTTAGTTGGCGAAACAAGTATTAATGAGAGGAAAGTATAGCCAAAAAAATTTGTATCGTATGTTAGAAAACCGGAAATGGAATTGCCCTCTTTTACAATTATGCATTGTCCTTCATTAATAGCGTGTTTAATATAATTTCTTCTACTATTGTCTCCAATTATTTCGATATCTATATGTATGATTGAGTCTAAATCGTTGATTGAAGCTTTTGTTACGTTCTCCAATGGAAATGCCCCCTCTTTTTATAAGGAAAGAATAATCAGTCAATTAATCCTATCATGAATGAATAGCGAAGAAAAAGGTGCGGAATTCCTATACAGACAAACACCTATTCTTCTATAGAAAATATGATAAAAAAGGTAGGCTAAATTGAGCAGAAGAGGTGAAAGGAATGAAAGGGATGGACAATAATGCACCACATGGCTTCTTCGGAGGCGAATCGGACAGTTATGCACAAATGATGTTAATGGGTGGAGCAGGGCAACAAGGATACGGTGGAATGCCGAGCTGGATGGGTGGAGCAGCTGGAGGAATGCCAGCATCAATGGCTGGAATGCAAACTGGAATGCCAACATTAACAGGAGGAAATCCAGCATCAATGGCTGGAATGCAAACTGGAATGCCAACATTAACAGGAGGAATGCCGGCATCAATGGCTGGAATGCAAACTGGAATGCCAACATTAACAGGAGGAATGCCGTCATCAGTGGCTGGAATGCAAACTGGAATGCCAACATTAACAGGAGGATTTCCGACATCAGTAGCCGGCGCACAAACTGGAATTCCAGTAGGAGTACCAACTACATTCCCTTCTTTCGTTGGAGGAGTGCAGACAGGATTCCCTGTACCGGGAGTAGGTGTTGTGGCAGGAGGAGTAGGTGGTCATCCACAAGTTCATCATCACCATGATCACCACGGACACCACGGTCATCCTCAACACCATGGTCATCATCAACAACAAGTACATCACCACGGACACCACCAAATGCATCCGCAGGCTGTCCATTATCAAACTCATCAAGCTCATCATCATGGTCACCACGGTCAACATCATCACCATGGTCATCATCATCACCAAGGCCACCATCAGCAACAAGTACATCACCAAGGCCATCACCAAGTTCATCCGCAGGCTGTCCATTATCAAACTCACCAAGTTCAACACCACGGCCAACAGCAACACCACGGCCAGCATCAACACCATGGCCAACATCAACACCATGGCCAACATCAACACCATGGCCAACATCAACACCATGGCCAACATCAACACCACGGTCAACAGCAACACCACGGTCAACAGCAACACCACGGTCAACAGCAACACCACGGTCAACAGCAACACCAGCAACAACAATATCAGCAGCAACAACAGCCTTGGACCGGTGGAGTTGGAACGGGAGCGGGAGCAGCAGGACGCGCGGATCATTAATGAATTGCGTGAAAAATATATCGGTGAAAAAAGACATAATAAAAAACTGCTAGGAGATCCTAGCAGTTTTTTTCCGCCTCTTGACGCTGGCGTTCGATTTCAGCACGAAGTTGTGGTTCCGGTGCTTGCCATCCTTCTGGTTTTAAAATTTTGCCATCGCCTTCGCGGAATCGAGGCTTTCCATCAGGGAATAGTTTTGCCATGTTGGCATTGTTTACAATTTCAAATCCTTTATCTGGACGTACGCCCATTTCTGCAAACGTTCCGAATGCAAAGTAAATAAGGTCAATAAGTGCATCGTATTGATCTTCGACAGTTGTTGCTTCTAGAAATTCTTCTAACTCTTCTTGCATAAAGCTAGCACGAATTTTTGCACGCTCTTCTGTTAGTTTTGTTGGAGTGTTTGTCACAGGATGTCCGAATACTTCATGCATTTTTGCAACAAGTTCAAATCCTTTATCTAAACCTTTTTCGTTTGTCATGTTGTTTCATCCTTTCTTACGTTATGCCGAAGTTTATTGTAACATAAGGTAGTTATTAAATAAAAAGAACATCTTATGAGAAATAGGATGTTCGCTCGTTATTCTTCTTTTTTTATTAAAATGGATAAAATAAGATCGATACTAAATATTCCGATGAGTAGCATCGGTATAATGACAAGTAAATAACGTGTGAAAGAAACATTTTTTAAGTATGTATGAGCAAATAAAAAGACGCCGAGAAATAAAATACCGTTTAAAATAGGTTTTACTAATTTTTTAGACATAAGCTCCCCCGTGAATATCTTTTCTCTCTATATTTGGTAATAAAAAACTCCTCTCTCCGTTGTATCATGCCGGAGAGAGGAGTTCAATCATTATCATTCAATTACACCAGAATTTGTAATGTTTACGGTGTATTTTAAATTAATTGGGACATCTTTGTACATCCGTCGCCACTCTTCTATTTTGAATGGGCGATAATGCTGTTTATATTTTGCTCCTAGCCCGAGAGGGTCGACGTCTAAAGATTTAAACTGCTTAATTAGTTTGTTACCTTGTGTATCCAATTGTTTTTGGATAGCTTTTTCAATGTTTTTTATGTTCTTGACATTTTCTAAGTTAATTTGCTTCGATAGTTCTTGAATACGGGCATCAAGCTTAACGTGAATGAAAAAAGAAGGTTTCCCGTTTTTTATTTTTATATCGCAAGTTGGAACAGAACGAATATTATTAATCATTACGTACGCAGAATCCGTTTTAAATTCATGTGAATCTAATTTATGTTTCTCTAGCAGTCCTTTAAATATGAACATATCTTTTTTCGCAATTTTACCGATATATTTATCCTTTTTAAAAAGACCAATTCCGTTGATTTTTATTTTATCAGCATGTTTCTTTAAAATCGGGATGTAGTAGTCTTGTCCTTCTCGATAATAACGGAATGCTCCTATATGCAGGTTATCCTTTGGTAAAGGACCGGTTTCCATGTTATGTTCAAGCAATTTTTTTATATAAATTGCAACGTTGTATGAAGTCGTATATTTTCCTTTTAAAAGTTCAGTACCATTTCCCTCTATTAAAGAAACATATAAAGCGTTCCCTATATTCACATCTCGAAGTAATGTATCAAATGAAGTGGACATTCCTTTCTTCGCAAGTCTTATAGTATATAGAGCAACACGCATTTGTCCGCTAGCAAATGGTTGAGAAGACTCTAAAGATGTGTCTGCTTTTACTTGTTTTACCGCATTTGCACTGCCTTCAAAAACTTGAACCTTATTTCCTTTTTTCTGAATAGGACAAACGAATGTCACTTTTACTTTATTATCTTTTGCTACATCAAAAACACTTCCTTGAATAAGCTGTACATCATCGACAATATTTTTTTGTAAACATCCAGTTAGACTGAAGAGTGTTATGCAAGAAATAAGTATTAATTTGCTTTTGTTTTTGATTTTTTCCATTTTCTTTTCACCCACACAATGATAAATAAAATAGGGATATATACATAGATGAGCCAAAAACTAACTTTGGATACATTACTAATAAAATTATTAATATTGTGTCTGTTTGTTAAAAGTTGCGAAACGATGAGGGTGATAAGGATAAAAGCGATTAGAATCCCTCTTTGTTTTACGCGAAATATTTCGTGAGTTGATCTTGTTGCCGCCCATAAAGGAAGGATAAAGCTGGTAATAATAACGAGTGCATAACCTGAAATTGCAATATATTCTAGCCTTTCTATGAATGGTAATTGAATTACTTGGGTCATAGAAAGTTGAGACCATATTGTTTTTAATAATTGTTTTTCACTAAAAAATGCAAAGGCTAAAAGTGTACTAAATAAATATAGAAGATTTGAAAATAGTGCCCCGTATTGAGCGAATTTATGCGATTGCTTAGGATTTTTTACAAATGGATAAATCATAAGATAAATCTCAAACCCTGTCATACTGTAGATTGCCAGCTTGGCGGATTTTAAAATATCTGAAAAAGAATGTGTGAAAATCGGTAGTAAATTATCCCAATGTGAGTATTTCAAAACGAATAGGCAAAGAAATAAATATCCGAATGTACCGCCAACTGAGATAACACAAATGCCAGTAATTACACGAAAACCAGAAGAAATAATGTAATAGCTAACTAAGCATAAAAAAAGTGTTAGCATCCAAGTGGAAGCGGTAGGGAACATCCATACTTGAATAATTTCAACATATGTTCGGATGACGGAAATACTGACGGTTAAAAAATAAGCTGCAAAGATGATATTAATGCCGTTTCCTAGCCATTTTCCAAATGTTTGCCTTTGTAAATCAATTAAATTCCCGTTTGTTTCTTTTAATAAGTAATACATCATCCATATAAGAATATGGATACAGATTCCTGTGATTACAACTCCCATCCAGCCGTCGTACCCAGCGGCTTTTGCAATAATGCGAGCGAATCCAAGAACGCCAGCACCGAACTGTGCACTGTGAATTAAGAAGAAAACAAAGACAGGAGATATTTGATATTTTTCTTGAACTTTACTCATCAAATGCACCTCATTCCTTAATCATCAAAGTCCGATCGATGTCTTGTTGAAATCCCTTTTGCTGATTTTTTTACATGTTGTGGCCTTGCTTGTACATCTCGTGTATCAATCATTGTTAATGGAAAGCGAATCCAAGAATCTTTAAAGGATTGTTGTCTCGTTGGATAAAAGAGAGCGTACGGCTTACGTAAAGAAGTAAGTCTAAACAAATGGGTAAATAAAAAGATAAATCCGAGAGATATACCGAAGAGTCCTCCTATTTCTGCGAATGCGAGAAATGGAAAACGTAGTAATCGAACGGCATTACCCATTTTATAAATAGGTGTAATAAAGGATGCAAGTGCGGATAATGCAACGATAATTAATAAAATATTACTCGTTAAACCAGCTTGTACAGATGCTTGTCCGATTACGATACCACCTACAATACCGAGTGTTTGACCGACCTTCATCGGTAACCTCGCACCAGCTTCTCTTAATAAATCAATCGCGAGTTCTAAAAAGAGTGCTTCAATTAAAGGTGGAAACGGTACTTGTGCCCTTGATAAAATCAAAGTTTCAAGCAAATCACTTGGAATGAGTTCATAATGATAATTTAAAACTGCAACGTATAACGGTGTAGCACAGATCGAAAATAGAACGGCGATAAGGCGTAAAATTCTTGAAAATGTCGCGTATAGCCAAGATACGTTATAGTCTTCAGGTGAAATGAAAAAATCGAAATATGATACAGGTGTTAATAGGACACTTGGAGAACCATCAACGAAAATAGCGATTTTTCCATCAATAAGTGCTTTTGTGACTCTATCAGTGCGTTCTGTATTGATATAGAGAGGGAAAATGGACTTTTCACCCATTAATTCTTGTATATAAGCACTATCGTTAATTTGGTCATATTTAAGAGCGCGTAAGGATTCCTCGAGAAAATCCACATTTTCTTTTTCAGCGAGGTTGTCTAAATACATCATGACAACTTTTGTTTTTGAAAACTCGCCGACAATCATTTCTTTTGTTTGTAAATCTAAAACAGGAAGACGCTTTCGAACTAAATTAATATTTGTATCAATATCCTCTACGAAACCTTCTTGAGGGCCGATAACAGTTGATTCGTTTAAAGGAGGAGTTGGCGCACGATAATTATCAATTGCAATGTTTGCAAGCATACATTTTTGATCTTGCTGGTTCAATTGAATAATTGCATGTCCCTTTAAAACCATATCCTCAATTTTTTGTAAGTCGTTCGTAATTGTAATACCACTCATCGGGATATGTTCTTTTAATTCTTCTAATGAAGTACAAGGTCGTTCTAACAGAGTAGGCATTAAATATTTTTGTAATTTCTCTCCATCAAGTGAAGGTCGATAGTAAGAAATATAATAAGGCATCGTTTCATCGTCAGATGTATGATAATTAATAAAATCACTAGACTTTTTAAGCTTCTCTATTAAATCTTGTAGAGAATGAATATGGTCTTGTTTTGGTTTACTAAAGTCGTAAATACTGTTGTTTCCAGCAGCTTGTTGCTTGTTCTGAGAAGAGTCGCCATGTTTAGCACCTTGCTGTTTGTTCTGAGAAGAGTCGCCATGTTTAGCATCTTGCTGTTTATTTTGAGAAGACTCGTTTTGCTTAGTATCCTGCTGCTTATTTTGAGAAGGATCGTTTTGTTTAGTATCTTGTTGTTTGTTCTGAGAAGAGTCGCCTTGTTTGGCATCTTGCTGTTTATTTTGAGAAGGATCGTCTTGTTTAGTATCCTGCTGTTTATTTTGAGAAGACCCGTTTTGTTTAGTATCCTGCTGTTTATTTTGAGAAGACTCGTTTTGTTTAGTATCCTGCTGTTTATTTTGAGAAGACTCGTTTTGTTTAGTATCTTGCTGTTTGTTCTGAGAAGAGTCGCCTTGCTTAGCATCTTGCTGTTTGTGTTGAGAAGAGTCGCCATGTTTAGCATCTTGTTGTTTGTTCTGAAAAGAATCCTCATGTTTAGCACCTTGCTGATTGCTTTGAGAAGGATGGTCTTGTTTAGCATCTTGTTGTTTGCTTTGAGAAGAATCCTTTTGCTTGGAAGGTTCCTCAATTTGTTCCGTATTTTTTTGCTGGCTATTCTTATCTTTGCTATGTTTCATGCTTCTAGTCTGCTTTGTGTTATTGTTCTCTTGATCGTTAGGTTGTTGTTTCGAGTCATCTGTCCCTTTTGTATCTGCTGTATTTGAGTTTTTTTTCTTACGTAACCAATTCCAAATCATATGTATGCCCTCTTTGATTTTGTAATATAGTGCTATTTTGTGGCTAATTTTGTATCTTATTCATTTATTTATGAAAAGCAGGAGGAGATTGGTTTGCGTAGAAAAAAACCTTTAGTAAAGAAGTTCATAATATGACAAGAAGAAGGTGAGTCTGTGCAAATTGTAAAAAAGGAAAAGTTTGTTTTGAAAGAATTTACATTTGAAAATGGTAGGGAAATTCCTGTTCAAATGGGATATGAGACTTATGGTACTTTAAATAGAGAAAGGTCAAATGCGATTTTGGTTTGCCATCATTTTAGTGCAACAAGTCACGCAGCGGGAAAATATACAGAGCATGATGAAGAGTCTGGTTGGTGGGATGGATTAATTGGGCCTGAGAAAGCAATTGATACAAATAAATATTTTGTAATATGTACTGATAACCTTTGCAATGTACAGGTGAAGAACCCGTATGTCATTACAACGGGACCGAAATCGATAGATCCGATGACGGGTTTTGAGTATGCGATGGATTTTCCGATTTTTACATTTCTAGATGTAGCACGTATGCAATATGAACTAATAAAAGATATGGATATTACTAGATTGTATGCTGTAATGGGGCCATCTGCAGGAGGAATGATTGCACAACAATGGGCTGTTCACTATCCTCATATGGTAGAGCGAATGATTGGAGTTATTACGAACCCACAAAATCCAATTATAACGTCGGTAAATGTAGCGCAAAATGCGATTGAAGCAATTCAGTTAGATCCAAATTGGAAAGGCGGAAAGTATGGAGAGGAGCAGCCAATGAAGGGGCTTCATTTAGCGAATAGAATGATGTTTATTAATGCATTTGATGAACAGTTTTATGAAACGGCATTTCCACGTAATAGTATAGAAATAGCACCTTATCAAAAATTTTCTGCATTAACATCATTTGAGAAAGAAATAACTAAAGTGACATGCAAAAGTATAGATGTAGTAGATGCAAATTCATGGATGTACACTGCGAAAGCAGTCTTATTACATGATATTGCGCATGGATTTGCTTCTTTAGAAGAGGCTCTTTCTAACATAGAAGCGAATGTACTCATGATCCCGTGTAAACAAGATTTACTTCAGCCGCCTCGTTCCAATTATAAAATGGTAGATATTTTGCAAAAACAGGGGAAGTATGCAGAAGTGTATGAAATTGAAAGTATAAATGGGCATATGGCTGGAGCGTTAGATGTTCATTTATTTGAAAAGAAAGTTTATGAGTTTTTAAATCGGAAAGTATCTAGTTTTGTGTAGGAAATGCATGATGTGAAAAAGGTGCATTGTTTGTAGGAGGCACCTTTTTTTACATGATTTGTAGACGGAAAAGATATGTAGCAATTGATAAACCGAAGAAAGCTATACTAAGTAATAAAAATAAAAATGACATTTCTTGAGGGGATTTTATCTTTTTATTATTTTTCATACTAAGAGCAATAACTGCAGAAACTAAGAAAATGCTGCCCATAATGAAAAGAAAAAGTGTCATTTTAGTCGACTCCTTTCATTAAACAAGTATATTGAGGATACAATGCGCGAGTTATGTTTGTAAAGAATAAATTTTCCATTCTTTGCGTTCATTCCATTGCATGCTAAAATTGATGAGAACTGTTTATTTAAAGAAGAAACTGAAAGTTTTATTGTATATAAGGAGGAATGACATATGACAGAAGTAAAAACAATTACTACAGAAGAAGTGCAAGAACGTCTAGAAAATGGAGAAACATTATTTTTAGTAGATGTAAGAGAAGATGAAGAAGTAGCAGCAGGGAAAATCCCGGAAGCTGTACATATTAAAATGGGCGATATCCCAAATAAAGTAGATTTCTTTGAGAAAGAGAATGAATATATCTTTATTTGCCGTTCGGGAATGCGTAGTGAAAATGTATGCCATTATTTAAATGAGCAAGGATTTAAAACAGTGAATATGGTTGGCGGTATGCTTCAATACGAAGGGGAAACAAAATAGTTAATTGTTAAAAACTTGAAACGAGTCTGTTTCAAGTTTTTTTTCTTTTGCATACAGTATATAAAGGGGGGATAGGTAAAATGGGAATTAACATGCGTAAAGTGAAAATTATAAATAATACAGGAGCTGTCAATGTCGGCGATTGTTATGATCTCTCACCTTTTGCTGTAGCAAAAATATATACAGGCGCGGGTGGTTCTAGCGCGGCGACATTTTTAAATGGAAAACGTATGGCAGCTGTTGTGCCTGTAACATCGGTGTTTCTTCCGCCATTAGCGACGAGTACACGTACGCTAGGTTAGTAAAGGAAAGGTAGAGTGTAATTATGCCTGCGCATATTAAGGAGTTTATTATTGTTAATAATACTGGGAATATATTTACGGGTGATAATTTGAGAGATACTTCGTTTACTGCTTCAAAAACGTATAGTGGTTCAACGGGACCAACTTGTATTGATGTTGTTACGATAATCGGAACTGAGACGAATCTTTGTTTACAACCGGGAGATAGTGTGACGACAACATTTACGAGAGGTACTCCTGCTGGCACTCTAACAGGAACAACTACGGGTCAAGGTGCAAATGCGTCGAGTACTATGCAAGCAGCACCAAATACTATGCAAGCAGCACCAAATACAGATAATACAGATTCAGTTGCAGGACTCTCCTAAGAGATTAGGGGAGTTTTTATTTGAAAGAAGAGCTTGTACTACATAAAAATAGGAGCAATTGTTTTAAAAGTAGTATTGGAGACGTTTTTGGAAAATGCAATTCAAATGAAGGGTGAATTTTTATCATTTCCCGACAGAAAACTCCCACCTCAAGGAATGGGTAGGACATGGTCCAATGAGTAGGTGGTAGCTGAATGGCGGTTAGGAAAAAGCCTAAAGGTTCTTCTTGGTGAAGAATCAGTATAAGGTACCGGTATCGTAATCAGTTCGTTCCTATAGAAAGAAAATGTTGCAGCTCCGAGGCATTTTTACATCTACGAAATTGTTTCATTGTAAAAGTTCTTTCATTTGTATATTTTTTTGAAA
>NZ_JAKUHD010000012.1:0-122918 GCF_022664325.1 Bacillus cereus group sp. BfR-BA-01310
AGTACGTTCTAAATATATATTTTTTTGTTATAAGTTAACACAAAATTTCGTTCTGGGGGTACTATAAAATTTTAGCTTGATAGCGATGTGGTACTACCCCATGCCCATCAACTTAAGAAATTGGTTGTTCCCCAAAACGAAAAAAACAAGTTGAATTCTCATAAATAACTGTAAAATAATAAAATTTTACGTTTTTTGGAGACTTCAAAGTATTAGCTTGATGGACATTGGTACTAACCCTAGAAGGAATGAGTTTTTTGTTTTACTACTGATAATGGGTGTTATGTAAAAGAAGACCAGTACATAACAAAGAAATCTTTATCATATTTTACTATAAATAATTTGTATATTATGTAAAATAAAGAGGTGCCTGGAATAAGGTATCTCTTTATTTTGTTAGTATGTTTAAAAATTTTGTATATGGTAGGTGTAAAGATGTTAGGTAATTTAATCCATTCAATTTTAGTTTTTTTAGAAGGGCTTGGTTATTGGGGAGTTATGCTTGGACTAATGATTGAAATAATCCCAAGTGAAATTGTGCTAGCTTATGCTGGATATTTAGTATCATCAGGAAATATATCGTTTTTCGGTGCTGTTGTATTCGGTACAATTGGTGGAGTTATAGCACAGCTATTTATATACTGGATTGGTCGTTATGGAGGAAGACCAGTACTTGAGCGTTATGGAAAATATATTTTCATTCAAAAAAAGCATATTGATCATGCGGAAGCATGGTTCAATCGTTATGGAACTGGTGTAATATTTACAGCACGTTTTATTCCTTTTGTGCGCCATGCTATTTCAATACCTGCAGGTATTGCTAAAATGTCACATGTTAGATTTATTACACTTACTACGCTTGCAATTATTCCTTGGTCGGCATTATTTGTATATTTAGGTTGGAAACTGGGTGAAAAGTGGGAGAATATAAATGAAGTAGCAGGACCCTACGTTAAATATTTTGCTATTATTGCAGTGGCTCTTGCTGTTTTCTATTTTGTTGTAAAAAAATTAATGAGAAGACGTGGCTAGTAATTTATTATTAGGAATCACCATATATTTCTATTAACTTAGGATGAATTTATATCTACAATTCATAGAAAGCGTTATTCTTTTTGTAGAAGTATACAGAAAGGATAGCGTTTTTGTATGTCTATTTCTGTATCTGATGGATTACAACTCTTCGCTCAGGAAATTCGTAATCAAATTGTAGAAGCAGGAATAAAAGTTTGGGATTGGACAATAGACTCAAATGATTGGAAATTAAAAGATAATCCAACTCAGATTATAGAAGATGTAAAAAAACAGACAACAGAAGATGTAGAAGTTGTTTTAATGCATGAAAAGGCGCAAACATTACAAGCTCTTCCTGAAATTATTAAATTTTATAAAGAAAAAGGATATGAATTTGTTATTTACAATGATGCGGATCATTTCCGACTAAATTTCCAGAAAGATCAACGTCTATAGTATTTACATGGTTATCTTTAAAAAGTGGTTTTTATCAGTCAAAATGTTATCTAATTTTACTAATAAAAGCACTGGTGATTTTTTATTACTAAATCAATAACTAAGCCAAAAGTCGATTTCCTATACGATAAAGAAATCGGCTTTTTTGTTTATATACTATATTACAATTGTCCCTTTATTTTCTCCGGAATATCCTTTTCAGAAATGACCTCATAAGAATAAACATACCTGCCTTTCACATGAATTTTTAAGTAAGTTTTTCTTATAAAGTCATTAGGAGTGTTAGTTCCTACTGTATATTCTTTCTCATTCCTTGATTCATCAACACATTTTAATGAGTACATAGCTCTTCCATTATGATTATAATCCGGAACGCCATATCCCTTCGCAATGGCGTATACATTTTTTTCTTCAGCAATCGGATTAAATCTGTCCAAATCCCCGCGTAACATGAAAGGTAGTAAGTATATAGGAAGGCTTATTCCTATTATGCAAAGTGCAAATTTCTTCATTATTGTTTCTCCTTTTGCGTATTTACATTTTTCAGTATAGAAAAAACTTCTTATGAATATAGAGGGAAATTCCTTAAGTTTTTCTTAAAACAGGTTTTTAAAGTACGGTTATTTTAACCAAAATTTTCATGGAAATACCTTTTAAAAGAACATAAGTTCGTATATAATAAGAACAAACGTTCTTTTGTTAGGAGTGATTCCCTTGTATGATTATTCTCTATTGCCAAATCGAATTATTCTTTGTGTAGATCTTCGTAGCTTTTATGCGAGTGTTTCATGTATTAAAAGAGGACTTGATCCACGTTATACAAAATTGGCTGTCGTAGGAGATGTAAATCGGAGTGGGTCGATCGTATTAGCGGCAACACCACCATTAAAAGCATTAGGAATAAAGAAGATGGCACGTTTGTACGAAATACCAAATCGGCCAGATATTATTATTGTGAACCCGATTATGCATACGTATATGAAGTGTTCAACTTACATAACAGGTTTAGCTTTGCAATATGTTGCACCGGAAGATTTTCATCAATATAGTATTGACAACAGAATAGATGAGTTTTTCATGGATATGACTGCAAGTATTCATTTGTTTGCGAGTAACCCGTGCGAGTTCGCATTAAAGTTCAAGCGAGAAATATATGAACGTACAAGGATTGAAAGTACGATTGGTATCGGGCCGAATTTATTATTGAGTAAAGTAGCAATGGATATTGAAGCAAAAAAGAATAAAGATGGAATAGCGCATTGGACATATGACGATATACCCGAGAAGTTATGGAGTATTAGACCGCTCAGTAAATTTTGGGGTATATCGTATAAAACAGAAATGAAATTGAATCGAAAAGGTATACATACAATTGGAGAATTAGCGCAGTATCCTTTGAAATATTTAAAGCAATCTTTCGGTGTAATAGGAGAAGAATTACATCTACATAGTAACGGGATTGATTTTAGCAGAATCGCAGAGAAATATGTTCCAGCGACAACATCTATAGCGAAGAGCCAAATATTATTTCGTGATTACTCGATAGCAGAGTTCGTCGTTATTTTATTAGAGCATGTAGAAGAAGTTTGTTATAGGTTGAGAAGAGAAAAGAAATGCGCTCAAACAATCCATTTTTCAGTTGGATATAGCAAGGAATATGGCGGGGGAATAAGAAAGGCACATACGTTAAACCGGGCAACAAATTTAACGCTGGATATTTATAATGTTTGTACATATTTTTTATACGAGCGTCATACAGGGGAGCCGATTCGATCGATAAGTATTTCGTTAACAAATTTAATAAATGAAGGAGAAGAGCAAATTTCACTTTTCGATAACATTATACAAAGAGAAAAAGAAATGCGATTAACGAAAGTCATGGACGAGATTCGAACACGATTTGGTAAGAACAGTATTTTACGGGGGATTTCCTACACGAGCGTCGCAACAGCAAGATATAGAAACACATTATTAGGAGGTCATAAATCGTGAAGAATGCTAATATGCCAAAAGGAAGAGGTATGGTAAAGTGGCAACCGTTTGCTAGTATGCCAGAGCAGTTCGTAGCTATTAAAGAAATGATACATGAGCAAACGAAAGTCCCGCGTCCAATCTTAACGCAGGATGCAAAAGAAATGATTGAAAATAAGCTATTATGTTCATTTTTAGGTGAGGAAGAGGTTTTACTTACATATTATAAAGATGGCTATCTATATAAAAATTACATAACAGTAGCTGATATAAATCCATTAAATGAGATGATTACTTGTACTGATACTTTTCGTAATAAGAAGATTTTTAAGTTTGTTGATGTAATTGAGATTGACTAGAGTGGGAATCTATCTTGGTTCGCTTTACATAAAGAAGTGAAGTGTGCCGTATGAGAGAATCTACGTCTTTTATATACGGCCGTCCTAAGTATCACAAAAAACACGTTCATTTTTCACAAATTTCACACAAAAAATTGGTATTCTTTTTTATAGTGATAACTAATAGCTTTGAGAGAAGTGAACTGTATATGAAAAAGATTTGTTCTTCTCTTTTTTTATTGTTAGTTTTTTGTAGTCTAGGAGTAAGTATTCATGCTGAGTCTACATTGCAATCAAAAATTGATGCGGCTTCCCCATATGAAACAATTAAATTAGAAAGTAGAACTTATAATGAAACGATAAAAATATCGAAACCGATTACAATACAAGGGGATAAAAATACTAAAATAATCTCTTGTGGTAAGGATCCTATTATTACAATGAAAAAGGAAAACATTATTCTTAAAGATTTGAAAATAGAACAATGTAATGATAATACAGATCAGCCAGCGATATTTGTATCGGGAGATAAGCACTACATCAGTGGATTGGAGGTTCACGCGTCATACATGGGGATTAAGTTAGAAGATGCTAGCAATATAAAAATTGAGAACAGTAGGATTGTTGGACAAAGACGGGCTAATGGAATTGATTTATGGAAATCAAATCGCACTCTTATTGAGAACATCAAAATCCAAAATGTTCGTGATGGCATTTATTTAGAACAAAGCGACAATAATACAATAAAGGACAATACAATTTGGCAGTCGCGTTATGGTATTCATCTTATGTATTCTGATAAAACGGTTCTTGAAAATAATACATCAAAAGAAAATACAACAGGTGCTATGATTATGGGAACAAAGGAAACATCTGTAGTAGGAAATCACTTTATTGATAATAAAAGTAATGTTCATGCACAAGGTATATTATTATATGATGCTACAAAAACAAAAGTTTTACAAAATGAAATTGCTAATAATAGAGTCGGGATATATGTAGAAAAGGCAAGTCATAATACGATTATGAGTAACTCGATTTCTAATAATTTTATTGGTTTACAATTTAAAGATGCCAGTGCAAATGAATTAACTCAAAATGTAATGATAGGGAATGTTAATGAGTCACAAGCTACACAAAGTAGGGAAAATAACATTTATAAAAATTATTGGGACGCTTCTTTAAAAGTAGATACAGATGGTTCAAGTACTAGTAAAATTCCATACAAAGCAGATGCTTATTTTCTTTTGCTAACACAAGATATTCCAGAATATCAGTTGTTCTTTCAATCACCAGGGATGCGTATTTTGCAAAGTTTCATAAAAATTCCAGAGCAATCTTTATTGCTAGACAAAGAGCCTAGTATGAGGCCCGAAATTGTTCCGCAAAAAGGCGGGGAGATGGGATTTCAGTTTAACATTTTGGTTGTAAGTGTAAGTATGTTACTAATGGGAAGTATATTGTTCTTTTTAGGGAGGAAAAATTGATGAAGGTAAAGTATACGTTATTTGCTATTTGTTTATGTTTTGTATTTGCTGTAGTAGGGTGTGGTAAGAAAGAAACGAAGCCGGTTGCTATTAATGAAAAAAATGATAAGTGTGATGTTTGTAATATGGCAGTAATGGATAATCAATTTGCAACTGAGGTTATTTTAGAAAATGGAAAAGCATTAAAATTTGATGATATTGGTTGTATGTATAAATGGATGGATGAACATAAAAATGAAAAAACACAAGAAAAATTTGTAAGAGATTACAATACAAAAGATTGGGTTGCAGTGGATAAATCTACATATGTATATGATAAATCAATTAAGACGCCAATGGCTTATAATGTAATTTCTTTTAAAGAGAAGAAAGATGCAGAGAGCTTTGTAGAAAAACATACTGGGAAAATCCTTTCTTATAAAGAACTAGCAGAACATAAATGGGAAATGAATAAAGAGATGATGGGAAAAGAAAAGAAAGATCATGGTAGTGGTGGACATTCTCATTAAAAAGAGACTATCGTTATGAACAAAATAGTTAGAAAAAGACAACCAACTATGGTTGTCTTTTTCGGTAGAGAGGTGAGTAGGTATGTGGAATATATTGTATTCAGAATGGCGTAGTGCAGTAAGAGGTAAATTTGCATACATGTTTTTGTTTCTTTGGATAACTATGTTTTCGTTACTATTTGTTATGGAAAGAAATACTCCGTCTTTAGCAGGTTATACAAATGTAACGGGGACAATGGTAAACCTTATTTTATATATTGTGCCTTTACTTATGTTAATTATAGGAGCATTTTCTATTGCAGGTGAGGTGGAAAATGGGAAATGGAGACTCTTATGTACGTATCCTTTGCCGAGTACTTCATATGTAGTAGGTAAAACAATCGGTCAATTTATAGCGCAAACAGCTATTTTTTCAATGAGTTTTGGTGTAAGTATAATAATTGGGTTAGTAAGCGGTAGTAATTTTGATATGTTTTGGTTGGTAGCAACGTATATCTTCTCTGTTTTACTAATCTATTTATTTTTATTACTGGGAATAACAATTGGTTCTTTTTCTATAACAAGGTGGCAAGCTTTAGCGATAAGTATTGGAGTTTGGTTCCTTCTTATTATGATGTGGCCAACGGTGTTAATTAGTGTCCTTAATTTGGTTCCATATTCAATAATTGCACCATTAATAAAAATATTATTGTTTTGCAACCCAGCTGAATTCCTTCGAATTATATTTGTAATTCAATTAGGTGGTGGAGCAATATTTGGACAAGTATATGATCAACTAGTAATGTTTTTGCAAAGTAAAGCTATTATTTGGGTTCTATTCATATACTTTATTACCTATACAACCGTGTTCTTGCTTGTGGCAAGCTGGAAAATGGAGAGGAGAAGAAAAAAATGACAGTATTAAATCTTAACGAAGTATGTAAACGATATAAAAAGAAAATAGCATTATCTCCAATTTCATTTCAAAGCAAAGAAGGAGAGTGTATCGTATTATGTGGTGGGAATGGAGCGGGGAAAAGTACGCTCCTTGATATAATAGCTGGAATTAAAACTCCTACATCGGGTACAGTTCAATTAGGTAATATAGAATTACAGAAAGATAGAAAACAGTATGTGAGTAAAATAGGCTATATGCCAGATGATTTTCATGCACAGCAAGACATGACAGTTCAAGAATTTTTGTTGTTTTATGCCGCCTTTCGAAAAATAGGAAAAGAAAAAGTACAAGCCATTATTAAAACAATAGGATTAAATGAAAAACAAAATGAACGCTTACATAGGTTATCTAAAGGGATGAGACAGAGGCTTTTATTTGGACAAGCGTGTCTCGGAAATCCTAAAATTTTAATACTAGACGAACCGACAAATGGGCTGGATCCGTATTGGGTAGATGAGTTTTTAACAATATTAAAAACATTAAAAAGAAATGGTACAATGATTATTTTTTCCACACATATGATGGATGTAGCTGCTGAAATTAGTGATCGGATACTCTTTATGAAAGAAGGAAAAATCATAAAGGAAATAAAAAATGATGGAGACTTAGAAAATTTAACGATAACATTACTAAAAATGCATAGGAGATGAATAAATTAGGGAACAGCTACTTTAAGAATGGTAGCTGTTCCCTAATTTATTAATAGCTATCTATATAGAAATTACATAACAGTAGTCGAAATAAATCCATTAAATAAGACGATTATTTGATGTTTTCATAATAAGAGGGTTTTTTAAGTTTATTGATGTAATTGAAGTGAATTAGAGGGGGAGAAATAAAATAATTATCTCTTCCTAACTTAATTATACCACGTAATTAACGGTCAAAATAGACTGTTTATTCTCATTTACTCTTGCTACAATCAATAGCACACGAATAGTAAGGAGAGGTGCCAAATGAGTTCTTTCGTTCTCGATTTTCAGGAAATACAAAAAACGCAGCTTTCGCTCGTTGGTGGAAAAGGATTGAATTTAGGGGAATTATCAAACATTCAAGGTATACAAGTGCCAGAAGGATTTTGTGTTACAACGGTAGGATATGAAAAAGCAATCGAGCAAAATGAAGCGTTTCAAGCTTTGTTGAATCAATTAACAAGGCTAAAAATTGAGGACCGAGATCAAATTGGTGAAATCAGTAAGAAGATTAGAGAAACCATTATGGAAGTAGAAATTCCTTCTAATGTAGCGGAAGTGGTAGCTCGTTATCTCTCTCGTTTTGGAAATGAACATGCTTATGCAGTACGTTCTAGTGCTACTGCTGAAGATTTACCATATGCCTCGTTTGCAGGTCAACAAGATACGTATTTAAATATCATCGGAAAAGAAGACATCTTGCAGCATGTAAGAAAGTGTTGGGCTTCTTTATTTACAGATCGAGCGGTCATTTACCGAATGCAAAATGGTTTTGAACATAGTCAAGTTTCTATATGTGTTGTCGTTCAAAGGATGGTTTTCCCGCAGGCTTCGGGAATTTTATTTACTGCTGACCCGATTACTTCTAATCGAAAGGTGCTATCAATTGATGCCAGTTTTGGACTTGGTGAGGCATTAGTATCAGGACTGGTCTCTGCTGATAATTATAAAGTAAAAGAAGGGGAAATCGTCGATAAGATGATCGCAACTAAAAAATTGGCTATCTATGCCTTAAAAGAGGGCGGAACAGAGACAAAACAGATCGATCTCACTCAGCAAAAGATTCAAACACTTACGGAACAACAAATATTACAACTAGCACAGATCGGCAGACAGATTGAAGCTTATTTTGGTTGTCCGCAAGATATTGAATGGTGTTTAGTTGATGATACATTTTATATTGTCCAAAGTCGACCTATCACGACTTTATATCCAATTCCAGAAGCAAATGATCAAGAAAATCATGTATATATATCGGTTGGTCACCAACAAATGATGACTGATCCTTTGAAGCCATTAGGAATGTCTTTATTCCAGTTAACATCCTTTGGACCGAGGTTTCAAGCTGGGGGAAGGCTGTTTGTTGATGTTACACAAAGATTGGCTTCGCCTGCTAGTAGAGAATCTTTATTAAATACAATAGGGGAATCGGAGCCACTTATAAAAGATGCATTAACGACTGTAATAGAGCGAGATGATTTTATCAAATTGTTACCGGATGATGAAAAAGAAAAGCGTCTTGGTAAAAGTGTGCCACCTGCAAGTTCACAACCACAAATCGAAAACAATCCGGCAATCGTTACGGATTTAATAAAGAATAGTCAGGCATCAATCGAAGAGTTAAAAGAAAACATTCAAACGAAATCAGGGTTGGATGTACTTGATTTTATTTTAGAAGATATCCAGCAATTAAAGAAAATATTATTTCACCCGCAAAGTATGGCTGTAATTATGGCAGGTATGAATGCTTCATCATGGATGAATGAAAAGATGAAGCAATGGCTAGGTGAAAAAAGCGTAGCAGACACACTTTCTCAATCAGTACAAAATAATATTACGTCAGAAATGGGTCTAGCATTATTGGATGTTGCAGATGTGATTCGGCCGTATCCAGAAGTCATTGAGTATTTACAGTATGTAGAAGATGACAGCTTTTTAGATGAACTAGTTCAGTTTAAAGGTGGGGAAAAAGCTCGAGATGCAATTTATGCTTTTCTGAATAAATACGGAATGAGATGCAGTGGAGAAATCGATATTACGAAAACGCGCTGGAGTGAAAAGCCAACTACAATTATCCCGATGATTTTAAATAACATAAGAGACTTTGAAGCTGGTGCTAGTAAGCGGAAATTTGAAGAAGGGCTGCAGGAGGCTTTGAAAAAGCAAGAAGAGTTATTAGACCGATTGCAGCATGTACCAGATGGCGAACAAAAAGTAGAAGAGACGAAGCAAATGATTAGTAACATCCGAAATTTTATCGGTTATCGTGAATACCCGAAATACGGCATGATTAATCGCTATTTCATATATAAGCAGGCGTTACTGAAAGAAGCTGAGCAACTCGTGCAAAATAGCGTTATCGATGAAATAGAAGATATATACTATCTGACTTTTGAAGAACTCCACGAAGTCGTCCGCACGAATAAACTGGATTACGAGGTTATTAATAAACGAAAAAATGAGTACAAATTATATGAAAAACTAACGCCCCCGCGTGTTATCACGTCTGATGGTGAAATTATTATAGGTAAATATAAACGAGAAAATCTACCAGCCGAAGCAATAGTAGGTTTGCCTGTTTCTTCTGGAGTGATTGAGGGGAGAGCTCGTGTTATTTTAAACATGGAAGATGCGAATTTAGAAGATGGAGATATATTAGTTACTTCCTTTACTGACCCTGGCTGGACACCATTGTTTGTGTCTATAAAAGGGTTAGTCACCGAAGTTGGTGGCCTGATGACACATGGAGCAGTGATTGCACGTGAATATGGATTACCCGCAGTAGTCGGGGTAGAGCATGCTACGAAACTAATAAAAGATGGGCAACGAATTCGGGTACATGGAACAGAAGGGTATATTGAGATACTGTAGTTGTGCCTTAGATAAATAAAGAGATCATCCACTAAATATAGTGGATGATCTCTTTATTTTTTTAAGCCAGCTGCTATCACCTGAAACTGAAAATAAAAATGAGCATGTGAATTGGATTTCTTTGAATGTCTCTGTCGTAGAAGAAAACATACATGCCACGATTCGAATTCATATGCAAGAAGCAACCATAGAATTAGATGTACCTTTTACTCCGCAAGTGCTCTTACAAGTCATGCAGACGATGAAACAACAATGATATCAGAAATCGCAATTGAAAAAGTATATATTGCAATTATATACAGAAATTTTAATAGTTTTATCAGCTTTCATCAATATATTCCCGAAATATCGATTAATCAGAATAGATAGCAATCTAAAATATAGGATATTTTCAAAAATATTACAAATTAAGACAATATCTTGTAAATTTATAGAATTTTCTTTATTATCAAAATATTGTTACGTATTTAAGATTAGGGAGGAATAGGGATGAAGAAAAAGCCTTTTAAAGCGCTATCTACGCTTGCGGCGGCAGCTGTGCTTAGTTGCACATTTGGGGTTGGTAGTCAATCTGTTTATGCGGCAACGCCGTCTAAAGTGGGATCTTTAAGTCCAATTGATGAAAATTTAATTCAAGAGGATCGTTTAGCAGACGCGTTGAAGCAGCGTGGTGTAATTAGTGAATCTGTGTCGAAAGAAGACACATTAAAAGCTGTTGAAAAATACGTAGAGAAGAAAAAAGGCAGGAATGCTGGAAAAGAACCAGCAGCGGGGGACAGTGTCTCGAGAGAAGCTTCTGACTTTTTGAAAAAAGTGAAAGATGCAAAAGCAGATATGAAAGAAAAAGCTGAACAACCTGCTGGTGGTCCGGTAGCTGGGCAAGAGCAGGTTAAAGGTGGATTAAACGGAAAAGTACCAACTAGTTCAGCGAAGCAAAAAGAATATAATGGGCCTGTTCGTAAAGATAAAGTACTTGTATTGCTAGTAGAGTTTGCTGACTTTAAGCATAACAATATTGATCAAGTACCAGGTTATATGTATTCAAATGATTTTAATCCAGAACATTATCAAAAAATGTTATTTGGTGATGAGCCATTTACACTCTTTGATGGTTCAAAAATCCCAACATTTAAACAATATTATGAACAGCAATCAGGCGGCAGTTATACCGTCGATGGAACAGTAACAAAGTGGTTAACAGTTCCTGGTAAAGCAGCGGATTATGGTGCAGATGCTGGCGATGGCGGTCATGATAATAAAGGACCAAAAGGACCTCGTGATTTTGTAAAAGAGGCATTAGATGCAGCTGTAGCAAGCGGTATGGATTTATCAGAATTTGACCAATACGATCAATATGACAGTAATGGAGACGGAAATAAAAACGAACCAGATGGTCTTATTGATCACTTAATGGTCATTCACGCTGGAGTTGGTCAAGATGGAGGCGGTGGTAGATTAGGTGACGACGCAATTTGGTCACATCGCTGGAACCTTGGAAACCCATATCCAATTGATGGAACAAAATCAAAAGTTGATAACTATGGCGGTAAAATGGCTGCATACGATTATACAATTGAGCCAGAAGACGGAGCAGTTGGTGTATTCGCACATGAGTTTGGTCATGATTTAGGTCTTCCAGATGAGTATGATACGCAATACTCTGGATCAGGTGAGCCGATTAACTCTTGGTCTGTTATGAGCGGCGGCAGCTGGGCAGGTAAAATTGCAGGTTCAACGCCACCAAGTTTCTCTCCGCAAAACAAAGAGTTCTTTCAAAAGAACATTGGCGGAAACTGGGCGAATATTGTAGAGGCTGACTATGATAAATTAAATCGCGGTATCGGTTTTGCGACATACTTAGATCAAAGTGTAACGAAATCAGCTCGTCCTGGTCTGGTTCGTGTTAACTTACCAGATAAAGATGTAAAAGGTATTGAGCCTGCATTTGGTAAGAAATATTACTTTAGTACAAAAGGCGATGATCTTCATACGACACTAGAAACGCCAGTGTTTGATTTAACAAATGCAACAAATGCGAAGTTTGATTACAAATCATTGTATGAAATTGAAACTGGTTGGGACTTCCTTGAAGTACATGCAGTGACAGAAGATGGTACGAAAACGTTAGTGGATCGAATTGGTGAAAAGAATGTTAAAAATGGTCTAGACACAACAGAAGGAAAATGGATAGATAAATCATATGACTTAAGCAAATTCAAAGGTCAAAAAGTAAAATTAGTATTCGAATACATTACAGATGGCGCTACGGCACCAAGTGGTTTTACTCTTGATAATGCAACATTAACTGTCGATGGAAAAGTTGTGTTTTCTGATGATGCAGAAGGTGAACCACAATTTAAATTAAACGGTTTCGTTGTATCAGACGGCTTTTATAAGAAGAAACATAACTACTATTTAGAGTGGAGAAACTATGCTGGTGCTGATGAAGCGTTAAAATATAGCAGCGGTGTACCGTACAATACAGGTCTTGTTGTATGGTATGCAGACTCTAGCTTTACAGATAACTGGGTTGGTATTCATCCAGGCGAAGGTTTCTTAGGTGTTGTTGACTCTCACCCAGAGGCAATTGTTGGAACGTTAAACGGTAAACCAACTGTTAAAAATAGTACACGATATCAAATTGCAGATGCTGCGTTCTCCTTTAACCAAACACCAGCGTGGAAAGTTGTATCTCCATCACGCGGAACATTTGAGTCTAAGGGATTACCAGGTGTAACGAAGTTTGATGATTCGAAATCTTATATGAACAACTTAATCCCAGATGCAGGGCGTAATGTACCGAAACTTGGATTGAAATTTGAAGTCGTTGGACAAGCAGATGATAATTCTGCAGGTGCAGTTCGTTTATATCGTTAATAATGGAAAAGCTGTTGAAGGGGATTCCTTTCAACAGCTTTTTTCATAGAAACATACATTTCAAGTTATTAATAAAATAATAGTAACTACTCAGCCTAGAAGTTTGGTAAAGGGTATTATTCCAATGAAAATACGCTTACATTTATATGAAAATTACATAACAGTAGTTGATATAAACCCATTAAATGAGACGATTACTTGTACGGATGTTTTTCGTAATAAAAGAATTTTTAAGTTTATTGATGTAATTGAGATTGATTAAAACATGTTTCTATGCAGCTGGCTTATTTCTTTAAGCCAGCTGCATAGAAAGGACCATGAATTGCGATTGTTGATAAAATATGAGCAATTTCCTTTGGTGTTTCTTTTTGTCCATTATTTAACCATTGTTGAATGACACCTATATGAGCAGATGCCATATAAGAAGCTAAGTATTGGCTTGGAACAAGTAAATTCTCCTTATTAATGAGAGCACCATTCGTATCTTCAAATAGTGTTTTCCACATAAAGTCTTTCAATTTTGTTTGGAAAGATAAATCTCCTTTTGGACTTAATACAGCTTTCATAAAATCACTATTTTCATTTAGAAATTCAAGAATAGAAGCGATAAGTACAAACGGCGTCGTTGGGGAAGGATTTGATCCAAGGTCAGCAATAACTTCTGGAAATTTCCGTTTTGCAATGCTAGAAAACTCATGCATAATTTCTTCTTGGCATTTCGTCATTAAATCGAATTTATCTTGATAATGTGTATAAAAAGTACCTCGATTTATGTTCGCTTTCGTTGTAATATCTTTCACTGTAATTGCTTCAAAACCTTTTTCCTCAATTAACTCCACTAATGCATTTCGTATGGCAGTTTTTGTGCGAATAACACGCAAATCTAAATTACTATCGCGCAAAGCATGTCCCTCCTTAATTTTAGTCAACACATTTCAAAAATGTGTCTTATAACCGACACATTTACGATTTTTGATTATTGAATAAGATTTAGCTCAAACATATAATTCAAAATATAAATAAACAACACGTTGTTCATTTATTGTAACTAAAATTAAAGGAGGAGAACAGAAAATGTTTAAAAATAAGCTTTTATATTTGTCACCAGTCATTACGCTGGTCGTTGTTTTTATTTTTTCATTAACATTATTTCCAACAGTTCAACCTAAGCCGAAAAACTTGCCAATAGCAATTGTGAATGAGGATCAAGGAGTGGAAATTCCGAATCAAGCGAAAATGGATATGGGGCAAACAATCGTTGATACGATTAAAAAAACATCGAAATCAGATGAAGAACCTGCGGTAAAGTGGGTAGAAGTAAAAAATAAGGAATTAGTTCAAAAAGGTTTAAATAATCAAGAGTATTACGCAGCATTAGTCATTCCGAAAGACTTTAGCGCAAAACAAGCATCGTTACGAACACCACAGCCATCTTCGCCAGAGGTAGAAATATATATTAATCAAGGGATGAATATGGCTGCTTCAACTATGGCAGGGCAAATGTTAAATGGCGTAGTTGATAATATGAACAATAATGTTCGTACACAACTATTAGAAGGGTTTAAAGCAAAAGGAACTACATTAACAGCAGATCAAGTTTCAAATGTAGTAACACCAATTACGAAGAAAGTGACAAATGTAAATGAAATCGGAAAAAATAGTGCGAACGGTAACTCGCCAATTTCTTTATTCCAACCGTTATGGATTGCAAGTTTAGCGAGCGCAGCAATCATCTTTATTGCCATTAGTAAAATGCCGGTAGGTACAAGAAAAGAAAACTTTGTATTAAAAGTAAAACAAATAGTAACAGGAGCAGTTGCAGCGCTTGTAATTGGATTTGGTCTTACATGGATAGCGGATGGAATGGTAGGATTAAATATCCCGAATTTCTCGGATACGGCTTTATTTTTATCCATTACTTCTTTTAGCTTCTTCTTAATGATTTCTGCGGTACTTTCATTAGTCGGACTAAAGGGAATCGGGTTATTCGCTCTATTACTATTCTTTGGAGCACCGTTATTATCGTTAGCACCTGAAATGTTGTCGTCATTTTATCAAGATTGGGTGCACTCATGGTTGCCAATGCGGTTTATGATCGAAGGACTCAGGGAAATATTCTTCTTTGGAAAAGGGTTAAGCTGGAATACACCTGTTATTGTGCTCGTTTGGATTGGTGTGGCAAGTATGGTTATCATTTTAGCAACTGCTTTCAAACGTAGTGCAATAAAGGAGCATAAAACTGAATTAAACGCTTAAAAGATAAAGAACGTTTCACTAGTAGTGAAGCGTTTTTTGTGTGAAATCATTATAGAATGTTTAATCGATAGGAAACGAAAACAGTGATAACTAGGCTTTTTCAATATTTTTAAAGGGGGATTGGAGTAAAGGATTATAAGAATGGGTCCATCCTGTCCCTGTATATATACATGCTCCTACTATTTCAAATTGCATAAAATGTTATGCGAAATAATGGAGGGGATACGATGTATAATTCGAATTATCATGACTGGTATAGACAGAATGATAAGCTGATTAGTGATATTGAAAAAGCAATTAATGGAGAGTATAGCGCTATAAATTGCTATGCTAAATTAGCTAACATGGCTCCAAATGAGGTGGAACGAAAACAAATTCTTGAAATCCGTAATGATGAAATAAGACATTTTCATCATTTTGTACAAATCTATACGAATTTAACTGGCAGACAGCCGAAACCACAGATTACAGAAGATTGCCCTAATACGTACTTACAAGGATTAGAATTCGCTATACAAGATGAACAAAAGACAGTGGATTTTTATTTAGAAATTTCAGACGAAACATCGGATGCGCATCTGAAAGAGTTGTTGCGTAGAATAGCTGCCGATGAACAAAATCATGCGGTATGGTTTTTATATTATTTTGTGAAAACGAAGTGAATTACTAAAAAAATAAATAAAAGAAAAAGCACCTCAGTTATGTTTAACCGCTGAGGTGCTTTTATATATTTAATTTAAAACTGGAGCGAACCATTGGGAATTACTTGCTTTTCAACGAATAATATGCTTGATTAGGTAATAATTACTGTTTTTATTTGAGAAAAAGAGATGATTATTCATGGTCCATAAAGAAGGTGCAAACAAATGAAAAGAGGAATTACAGTAGATATTCCAGGTGGATACGATAATCTACTTTGGAAAGTGTTAAAGCCAATTGATATTACTGCGTTTGATTGGAAAGTGGGAAATGAGGAGTCTTATTTAATAGTGGGGAATGGATTAGGTCCAGAATTATTTTCAGAAGATAACGAGGTCATGAAAGGCTCAGAATTAAAAAAACTATTAAAGGACAACATATATTATCTTATATTTGTAGATTTAAAAGCATATCCAAAAGGAGAAGTACTAGGGGAAATTGAAACATATGAAGAATTTAAAGAGAGTATGTGTGAAGTAGTCGTTCTAGTGGCGGATGGTGATTACATACAAATTTATGCGAAAGACCAAGAAGTGATTGAAATGATGTATGAAAACGCACTTAATCAAGGGTTATATGTAGAATACATTACAGATGAAAACGACGGTAGAACGCGTTTGTCAGTATGGTAGTAATATGAAAGGGGAACAGAAATATGGAGAGAAATACAGTTCCAGAATATACAATTCGAATTGCCACTGAAGATGAAAGTGAAAGCATTATTACTCTATTAAAAGAAGTAGCACAGTGGTTACAAGATAAAGAAGTGGATCAATGGCAGTATCTTTTAGGAGAAGAAGCTACAGCTGAAATACTAGAAGGTATAAGAGAGAAATATACGTATGTTGTTTTAAAAGAAGATGAAATTGTCGGTACGGTTACAGCATCTCCTAAACAAAATGAATGGGATGAACGTATTTATGGTAAAGAGGAAGTTTCGGATTCATTATATATTCATAGATTTGCGGTGAAACGGGAGTATAAGGGGAATGAAATAGGAGAATGGATTTTACAGTGGATAGACGAGAATGTACAATGTGATAAAAATTATTTAAAGTTAGATTGTGTTGGGCATAATCGTACGTTGAATGATTTTTATAAACGATGTAGTTTTGAATATATCGGTAGTACGGATGGACTTAGTAAGTTTCAAAAGAAAAGAGGAAAGTGAATGAATCCAATTAACACAGAGTTAGCTAAAAGGTTAGTACAAGAACAGTTTCCTGAATGGGCACATTTAGAAATTAAGCCGGTAAAATGTAGCGGGCATGATAATAGAACGTTTCATTTAGGGAAACAGATGAGTGTAAGATTACCAAGTGATGCAGCGTATGCACCGCAAGTAGAGAAAGAAAACAGGTGGCTTCCTATATTAAGTAAGGAACTTTCTTTACCAATTTCTGCACCAATTGCGAAAGGGAATCCGTCTGAAGAGTATCCGTGGCCTTGGTCTATTAATAAATGGATAGAAGGAGAGACGGTTACGAAAGAAAATGTTCGTGACTTAGATGAATTTGCAGCGGACTTAGGAGCATTTTTAATAGAATTACAATCAATTGATGCGAGTAACGGCCCAAAAGCTGGAGCACATAATTTTTACCGAGGCGGGCTTATATCTGTATACGATGAAGAAGCGAGAGTAGCTATTGAAAATAATAAGGACGTTTTTGATGAAACATTATTAAAGCACCTTTGGGATTTAGCACTTCGGTCAACATGGGAACGCACACCAGTTTGGGTTCATGGAGATATAGCGCCGGAGAACTTACTCATTAAAGATGGAAAGCTTTGTGCCGTAATTGATTTTGGTATTTTAGGAGTAGGAGATCCTGCCTGTGATGCAGCGATGGCATGGACGTTTTTTGATAAAAATAGTAGAAACGTATTTAAAGAAGTATTGTGTATGGATGAAGAAACTTGGAATAGAGCGAGAGGATGGGCGCTTTGGAAGGCGTTAATTACATATGATGCGAATAGAAATAGTAATAAAAGAATGGCAGAAGAATCTTGTCGTGTGATTCAAGTGATTGTGGATGATTATGAGAGGTAATAGAAAAAGCCTATTTTGAATCATATGATCAAAATAGGCTTTTTACATTATTAATCGATACTTAAAGCTTTTTTACCCATTTGATTATAACTGTGCTCAAATCGGGATTTTACCATTGGTTGGTCTTTTTTACCTTCTAATGGGTCATTATAGTAAATGTTACGATCATCTACACCAGTTATGATAATAGTATGTGCATTTCTGTATCCATTTACGGTCTTTCCTTGAGGTGTTTGCCAAGTATGTTCTAGTTGCGGAGAAGTTATTTTGTTCCCTACCCACGCTACAACTGGTTTACCATTACGTACATAACTTTCTAATACAGAGAAATCCTGTCCTGTTAAATCTGTACCTCTTGCATGTTTATCAAGTAATTGTTTCAATGGTGCTGGATTAATAGAGTAACCATAGCTCTTTCCACTTACGTCACCAACGAATCCGATGTCTGGATCACCCCAAATTGTAACTTTTCCGTTTCCATCAGTCTTGCGTCGCGTTGTATCAAATGGCATTTGATTAGCGAATTCTACTTTATTTAATGAACGTCCTGTGTAGTATTCTAAAAGCATTTGTAGTGAAACAACTGTACTTCCTTTTTGTAGTTCCGGTAATTGATTAATGGCAGGAACATTTAAGAGAAGTTTTGGACGTAAGAGATAAGACATATTTACCCATTTTGGTCCTTTGTCTGTACGAATTTGTACCCATCCGTCATCTCCCTTAGCTAATTCTTCTACGCCACCTTGTGGAGCGTATTTTCCAGATACTCTAGAAGAAAAATTAGGGCTATCGTAGGCGAAAAATTCTCTCGGTATGTATGTAAGTTCTTTTCCTTCACCCTCTTCTAAGTATGGATTCATCCATTGAAGACCTTCGCTAGTGCGAATTTTTAACCAAATGCTATTCTCTTCAACGACTGTTACAGTTTGAGGAGGATATTTACCAACCACATATCCTGTTCTTGACGGTCTATCAAAGGTAACAAAATTTTTATCAATATAAACTTGTTTTTCTTGTAATGGTGTCCACTTTAACCCATGATCCGTAGCGATTTTAATCCATCCATTTTCAGATTCATCGAATACAGTAACGGTTTGTGGTGCATATTCAGCAATTATACCTGAATGAAGAGAGGATTCAGGGTATATAAAATAGCTTTGTTTCATAGTAACTTGCTTTAATTTAATTTCTTTATCTTTTGATTGATCTGTGCGAGCAACTAAACTTGCAGCTTCTGCACGGGTAATAGTGTTATCTGGATACCAATGACTACCACCATAACCAGCTGAAATACGAAGAGCAACAAGAAGATTTGCCGACTTTTCACTCCAATGTCCTTTTAAATCTTGAAATACAGTAGGTAATAGATCAGTAGTTTTTTTGTCTAAGTTATATGAATGAACAAGCATAGAAGCCATAGCAGCTCTTGTTAGTTTTCCAGAAGGATTGAAATTCCCATTACCTACGCCTTTAATAATCCCAGCTTTTTCAACTGCAGCAATATAAGGAGTAGCCCAATGGTCTTGAGAGTCCTTAAATGATGGTTTAGCTGAAGTGTCTATTTGTAAGTTTAATATTTTTGCCATAATAATTGCGGCAGAAGCTCTATCGATTTCAAGGTTAGGTCCAAATGTACCGTCTGGCAGGCCAGATAAAACTTTTTTCTTTACTAAATAATCAACGGACGGCTTTGCCCATCCAATAACATCCGGAAACTGATAGTAGTAATCGTCTTCGTCTTCGTGAATTGCAGGCTGTGCATTACTTTTTTGTGTTACAGTTTCACTCACAGCTAAAGAACTAGATGGAGCGATGAAAGCGCCAAGAAGCAGTGCACTTGTAATAGTTATTTTTAGTGTTTTCAATTGTACATTCTCCTTTTATTTTATGTATGCTAAGTTAATGAATAAATTAACGAAAGGAAATGATTTGTTACTAATTATATGCTTTTAATATGTATATGTAACATTCCTGAAGAACATTATATGCTAATTTTCGGAGACTGACAATGAAAAAGTAAGATTATTACTCGTTTAATTTTCATTTAACAAAGAAGGAATTTGATATTATTATACAGAATATTTAGATAATAGGAGGTGTCGAATTTTGAGTGAAATTGAATTAAAAAGTAATGTAATTAAGACAGGGCGAGAGAGGGGGATTATTCTTCGGTTTGTACTCGCTAGTCTAGTTGGTGTGTTTATGTTTTTCGTACCAGTTACGATTAACGGTGCATCGTCTATTATGATTGATCATATCGTATCTTGGATAAGAGCTACTGTTCCTTCTGTAGTACCTTATTATGCACTGCTTGTTATGGTAATCGGTGCGATTTATCCATTTTATACGAAGAAATGGAATGCATCTATTGTAGACATTTGTTTTTCTATTTTAAAAGTAGTCGGTGTTGTTTTTGGTGTACTATATTGTTTAAAAGTGGGACCGGCTTGGTTCTTTGCGCCAGATGTTGGGCCATTTTTGTACGAGAAGTTAGTTATATCAGTGAGTTTACTCGTTCCAATTGGTTCGGCATTTTTAGCGTTATTAGTCGGATACGGATTGCTTGAGTTTATCGGTACGTTTTGCCGTCCGATTATGAGACCGTTATGGAATACACCAGGACGATCAGCAATTGATGCGGTTGCTTCCTTCGTTGGAAGCTATTCACTTGCGCTTCTTATTACTAACCGCGTGTATAAAGAAGGGAAGTATACGACAAAAGAAGCAGCAATCATCGCCACAGGTTTCTCAACAGTGTCCGCAACATTTATGATCATCATCGCAAAAACATTAGATATTATGCATCTATGGAATATGTACTTTTGGACTACGCTTGTTGTAACATTCATTGTGACTGCTATCACCGTAAGAATCCCGCCACTTAGCAAAAAGCCAGATACATATATTACGAAAGAAGGGTTCCCAGAGCCCGTTTATAAAGAGAAAATGTTAGAGAGAGCTTGGGAAGATGCATTAGAAGTATCAAAAACTGCACCGAGTATTATGAAAAATATCGCAGTGAATTTAAAAGATGGATTTATTATGACGATGGGAATTTTACCATCGATTATGTCAGTAGGGTTAATTGGTATCGTCTTAGCAAAGTTTACGCCAATATTTGATTGGATTAGTTATATTTTTTACCCATTCACTTGGTTACTACAACTTCCAGAAGCGGAACTAGCTGCTAAAGCAGCATCAGTTGGTATTGCAGAAATGTTTTTACCTTCACTTTTAGTTGTAAGTGCACCGCTCGTGACAAAGTTTGTAATTGCGGTTGTTTCGGTATCATCTATTTTATTTTTCTCCGCATCAATTCCTTGTATATTATCGACAGATATTCCGTTAAAAGTATCTGAACTTATTGTTTTATATGTGCAAAGAACGATTTTAACATTGCTTATTATTACGCCGATTGCGTATATGTTGCTATAAATAGTTAATATTAGGTTTTCGTTTCTGAATATATGCTATTTTCTGATTTTTCAATTTATAAAATGGCATAATGTTAATTATGTTCTAAAGTAACTCTAGATGATTTTTTCATAAATAACGAATTAGCTAAGTATATAATCATACCAATACTTGTGATTAATACTCCTGCGAGTAGAAAAACGCCGCTTACTTTTATCCATAGGGCTAAAATTGAACCCAATGTAGGTGAAATGACCATAGCACCGTGTACCATTGCATTTGCGGTACTAAAAAGAGGCACTTAAGAGCGTTATGGACATGGGTATGTTACAAGGTATCACTGAAACATGGGATCGTTTGAACGAGCGATTGGAGTCGCTGAAATAGATTTTTGTACCGTAATTTTATTTTCGGTGATAATAAAGTTTAAAGCATTGAGTTTAATAAAAATTTTTGTAAGGGAGAGCTAAAATAAGTGATTAATAATGTTGGTCAAATTATGTTGTATGTGAATAATCAAGATGAAGTGAAGGAGTTTTGGACAGAGAAAGTAGGGTTTAGTGTCATCTCAGAGGAAGATAACGGTCAAGGAATGCGATGGATTGAAATTGCTCCAACTAAAGAAGCTGAAACAAGTATTATTCTTCATAATAAGGAGCTAATTGCTAAAATGCAGCCGGAGTTAAATCTTGGCACACCTTCTTTAATGTTCTTCTCAAAAGAATTCGATAGTTTATATAGTGATTTAGTAAATAAAAACGTTACAGTCGGAGAAATTGTAAATATGCCTTCAGGTAGAATATTTAATTTTGCAGATAGCGAAAATAATTATTTTGCAGTAATGGAAAAGAAGTAAATTCAAATTATGAGTGCGATGCTGGAATAAAGGCATCGCATTTTTATTTATCATAAAATGCAATTTATGAGGTATTTGGGGTAAACCTTTATTTTTAATTTATATTATATTTCTGTAATATAAGCACTTTGTGTTAATGTGTAATAATAAATTAATATAAAATAGTATGATATAGTTACAACAAAGGGGGGGGAATGGAAATTATTTACGAAAGAGCAAAGTTACGGTTAATGGATAGCAATGATGTCGAAAAAATGTTTTCAATCGTGGAAGGAAATCGAGATATTTGGGCGTATTTAATCTCTAAAATGAATACTGTTCAAGATATGCAGCAATATGTTCAAAAGGCGATAAAAGCTTATGGGGCAGGTAAGGATTTACCATTTGTAGTTGTTGATCAAAAGACAAATGAAATTGTAGGATGTACACGCTTATATAACATTTCAGTTGAAGATAAGACAGTTGAGTTAGGACAAACGTGGTATGACCCGAGTGTACAACGTACGAGTATAAATACAGAGTGTAAGTATATGTTACTTGAGTATGCTTTTGAAAAGTTACATATGCTGAGGGTTCAAATTAAGACTGATGTAAGAAATGAGAAAGCACAAAGAGCAATTGAAAGGCTAGGTGCAGTAAAAGAAGGCGTACTTAGAAATGAAAGAAGATTGCCAAACGGACATGTGAGAGATGCTGTTGTGTATAGTGTTATTGCAAGTGAATGGCCAGTTGTGAAAGAACGGTTATTAGAAAAGTTAGAGTCGTATAAAGAAAAATTATAATTCATAATAGGAAAGGTATATGGATCGTGTAGATGAAAAATATGCCTTTTTTCTTACAAAACTGTTACTTCTTTTAGTTACTTTTGTTTCATCATTCCATTATGAGAAAAAATTCGTTACAATGTAGTTGTATGGTAATAAACTTATAAATTACACAAATGTAATGAAAACCGCAAACGAAAAATGAATTGATAATCCTCAATTTTAAATGAAAACCCTTTAATACATATATAACAAGAAAAATTCCTTCTTTTAAACAAATTCAAACAAAATGATTTGATATATACGTTTTTATATAGAAGTATGGATGATGTACGGAGGCAATTATTAATGAAAGAAAATAAGAAGAGTAAGAAAAGTAAGAAAAGAAGAATCTTGCAAGTGTTCTTGCTTATGATTTGTTCTATTATTTTATATGTAAGCTATGCCGCTTACGATATTTGGAGTTACCGCTTTAAAACAGAAGATGATGTGAAGACGGATGCTGGAATCGTACTAGGAGCAGCTTCATGGAACGGAAAACCATCTCCTGTATTTAAAGAAAGAATCAATCATGCGATTTCTTTATATAAGAACGGAAATATTAAAAAGATTATTTTTACAGGTGGTACAAAGTTTGAAGCAGAGCTTGAGGAAGCGCGTACTGCTAGAGTATATGCATTGAAACAAGGTGTAAAAGAGGAGGATATTTTAATTGAAACAAAATCCCTTTTCACTGAAGAGAATTTAAAAAATGCAAAGCAAGTTGGAATAGAGAATGGAATACGCACATATACGATCGTGAGTGATCCACTTCATATGAAACGCGCAATGAGAATCGCAAAACATATTAATATTGAAGCATATGCATCACCGACTCCAACGTCAGCATATAAAACGTTAGATACAGAAATCCCATTCTTTTTTAAAGAATTATTCTCGTATATTGGATATGTAACCTCTTTGCCATTAAAGGCATTGAAAGGGGATTAATATAAGAAAAGAATCTATCTTTATATAGGAACTTTTCTTATTGTTCAAAAACATTGTATTTTTATCGGAATAGTGAAACAATAGAGAGGTAGCTTCATATAATCATAATGACAAAATGAACGGTTTATGAATCGAACATAAAGGAGATTATAGTATGGCACTCTCATTTGTTGAAACAGAAGAACAATCTTTAATTATTGAACAAATAAATAAATTGATTCCGAAGTTCATGGAAAGGGAGCATCAACTAAGTGAATTAGGGTCATTTCCGTATGAAAATATTAATAATTTGAAAGATATCGGATATACAAAATTAACGTTGCCAAAAGAATTGGGAGGCAATGCGATTTCCTTATACGATTTTGTTTTATTTCAAGAGAAGATAGCAGAAGGCTGTGGTGCTACCGCATTGTCAATTGGATGGCATCTCGGTATTGTAAAGGAATT
Organism: Bacillus cereus group sp. BfR-BA-01310; assembly: GCF_022664325.1. Lineage (NCBI taxonomy): Bacteria > Bacillati > Bacillota > Bacilli > Caryophanales > Bacillaceae > Bacillus > Bacillus cereus group sp. BfR-BA-01310. The sequence continues at coordinate 24,629 of NZ_JAKUHD010000012.1, forward strand.
AGCGGAAAACCGTTCTTGGAACGAGGAGATGTTCATTTGGTTTTGTAAGGAAGTGCGTAATGGTGCACTTTTTAATAGAGCTTCAACAGAACCGAAGACAGGTAGTCCTACGCGCGGCGGGAAACCAGAAACAGTAGCAACTCAAAAAGGTGATAAGTGGATTATAAATGGAAGAAAAACTTTTACGACGATGGCACCAGTGCTAGATTATTTTATTATTTCAGCAAGTATTGAAGGCCGGGAAGAAATCGGGGAGTTTGTCATTTCAAAGAATACGTTAGGTGTATCAATTGAAGAAACTTGGGATAGCGTTTCAATGCGAGGGACTGCTAGCCATGATCTTGTATTACAAAATGTAGAGATACCGGATCGTTTTTTTACTGATATAAAGGGTTCAAAGGTTAAAACGAAGGGAATTGGTTGGTTACTTCATATACCAGCATGTTATTTAGGAATCGCACAATCGGCAAGAAATTATGCAGTTCAGTTTGCGGAATCATACAAGCCAAATAGTTTAAATCATGCTATTAGTTTATTACCGAATGTTAGAAGATTAGTTGGAGAATTAGAACTTGAGCTTATGCAAGCTCGTGTCTTTTTATATCAAATTGCGAAAAAATACGATGAGGCAGAAGATAAACTTTCATTGCAAGCAGAACTAGCGGCAGTGAAATATGTTGTAACAAACGCGGCTATATCTATTGTAGATAAAGCAATGCGTATCGTCGGAGCGAAAAGTTTATCAGAAAAAAATCCGCTTCATCGTTATTATTTAAACGTCAGAGCAGGATTACACAATCCGCCGATGGATGATGCGACATTGTCTATGTTGGCGGATGCGGCGTTTCGGTCGTAGTTTAAATTAGAGGCTGTTTCAGAAGAACGTTCAATCGATCTTTTGGAATAGTCTTTTCGTCGTTTTTTTATAAATAAGAGGTGTGGTTGATTATTTAAATTCACAGAATAATTATAAAGGAGAGAGGAGGTGTTACGAAGAAAAAATCTTGTTTCTTTATAGATGATTAACGGGGTTTCGAAAGGGCTGCAAGTGATTCAGACGAATGACTCGCAGCTACCTCAATCATAGAACATGTCTAATGAACCCGTTGAAACTTATACTGGAATACTTGAAACGCAAAGGAATTTTACAATCGAATCTGTTTTATTCACCCAATTGTGAGGTGTTGTTGAATCTAGGAAAATACAATCATAAGGATTCAAAACATGCTCCTCATTGTCAATGAGGAGCGTCAGTTGTCCTTCTAGAACGTATAGAAATTCTTGCCCCGAATGTGAATAAGAATCCTCTTTTTTAGCACCTGGGTTAAGCAATACTAAAATAGGATTAAATAGTGGATTTTCAATGTTGCCCGCTAAATCCCTATAAAAAAATTGGTTATGTAGAGTGTTCGTCTTACTAATGATGTTTCTCATAACTGTTGGTGTTGCCTGCTTTCCAGACTCTGAAAAAAAGTAGCTCGGATTGACACCGAGTGCTTCAGAAATTTTTTTCAATGATTCGAGCGTTATAGATGATTTTGATCGTTCGACTTGCGATAAAAAGCTGATTGAAAGATTTGTCTGATCAGCAATTTGTTTTAATGTTAACTTACGCTCTTTTCTCAAACTCTTTATTTTTACTCCAATTAAATCGTTCACTTTTCTCCACTCCTGTAACTGATATTAATCATGATTACTATTCTAGGAAAATTTATTTAGTGGGGTGCTGGATGTAACCTCAAGATGAAAAGAAATTCACTTTGAAATGAAGTGCCACTTAAATAGTAAGTGATAATAGTTAAAAAAAAAAGAAAAATATCTTTAAAAATATTCAGAAAATTACATTTACATTAAAAAATCAGTGTGTTATCATCATAAATAATTGAAGTGTTACTTCAAATTTGATTTTAAAATTGAAGTAATATATTACTAAAAAATAAACACTTAAGGAGAATGAAGATGAATTTTCATGGTATTTTAGTTCCGTTGGTCACCCCGTTTAAAAATGATAAAAGTTTAGATGTAGATACTTTAAAGCAATTGACTAACATATTTATTGATAAAGGTGTTACTGGTTTAGTGGTGTGTGGCACGACTGGCGAATATTACGCCTTAAACGAAGTAGAACGTGAAACTGTTTTAAAAACTGTGGCAGAAGTGGCTAAAGGTCGCGTAACTTTAATTGCAGGTATCAATGATTTATCAACCGAGGGGGCGGTTAACCGTGCCAAGCAAGCGAAAGAATTGGGCTATGAAGGCTTAATGTTGTCACCAACTCCTTATAGCCTGCCTGACCAAACGGGTGTGATTGCCCATTATGAAACTGTGGCATCAGCAACCGATTTACCGATTATCATGTATAATTTTCCTGCGCGCATTGGCATTGAAATTGAGTATGAAACTGTGGTGCATCTGTCTAAAAATCTGAAAATTGTCGGTATTAAAGAGAGCAGTGGTGACTTTAGTCGTGCTTTACGCTTACTACAAACCCCATTTGAGAACTTTGAAGTAATTTGTGGCTGTGATGATCAACCTATAGACTTTTTCTTCTGGGGTGCGAAAAGCTGGATTGCTGGTGCAGGGAATGTGTTCCCAGAAGAGCAAGTTTCCATGTTTAATGCTGCGCAAGCTGGTGATTGGGACAAGGCTCGACAAATTATGTGCGGAATCTACCCAGCTATTCATTCAATGGAATCTGGTAACTACAACCAAAAAGCCAAACTAGGCTGCTTAAAAGGTGAGATTAACGTTGGCTCGGTACGCCTCCCATTATCTGATTTATCAGAAAAGGAAAAGGTGGAATTCTTAGCTTTCTTTAATAAATAATCTGGAGGAGAGACAAATGACTGTATCAAGAGAACAAGTTTTTGCCCTTGCTAAAGAAGGAAAGCTATGGGCAGGCAACTTAATTGATGGTTTTACGAGTACTGCCGACAAATTAGAAAACCGCACTCCCATCGACAATAGCTTAATTGGCTACATTGCCGATGGTGATGAGCGGGATGTAGATGCGGCCGTTAAAGTAGCGAGGGAGACATTTGAAGCAGGGATTTGGAGTCAATTATCCCCTAATGAGCGTAAGAAAGTGATGATCCGCTGGGCACAATTGCTCGAAGAACATAGCGAAGAACTGGCTGCCTTAGATTGTATAGATGCTGGAAAACCGATTACTGAATGTTTAAATACTGACATGCTAGCAACGATTGATACATTTTATTGGTACGCTGAAGCAATTGATAAACTCTTTGGTAAAGTAGCTCCTACGGGTAAAGATGCTTTGGGTTTGATTGTTACTGAACCGATTGGCGTTGTTGGTGCGGTATTACCTTGGAACTTTCCCGCGCAAATGTTTGCTTGGAAAGTGGCACCTGCATTAGCTGCAGGGAATTCTGTTATTGTAAAACCAGCGGAATTAACTTCACTCAGTGCTTACCGTATGATTGAACTTGCTTATGAAGCAGGTGTTCCAAGAGGCGCTTTAAGCTTAGTTTGTGGTTTAGGCGAAAAAGTAGGCGAACCATTAGGGCGTCACATGGATGTAGACATTGTATCATTTACCGGATCAACGGAAGTCGGCAGGTATTTCTTAAAATATTCAGCAGAAAGTAACCTTAAAGAAATTGTCTTAGAGTGTGGTGGCAAAAGCCCACAGGTCGTGTTTGAAGATGCTGACTTGGATGCGGCTGTTCCGCATATTTTATCAGCTGCCTTTTGGAATATGAGTGAAAACTGCAGCTGCGGTTCCCGTTTGATCGTACATGAATCTGTCAAAGAGGAATTATTAGAAAAATTAAAGTCTGGCTTAACAAGCTGGAAATTAGGTAACCCGATGGATGAGTCAGTTGCCATTGGCCCCATGATTGAAGAAGCACACTTTAATAAAGTGAAGTCGTTCTTGGATATTACGCTTCAAGAAGGAGGGAGCCTAGTTGCTGGAGGGAAAGTTCACAGTGATGTGGGCAGCGGCTGGTACATAGAACCAACTATTTTCGAAAATGTAACCGCTAACATGACGTTGTTCCAAAATGAAGTATTTGGTCCGATTTTAGCGGTTAGTACGTTCGAAAAGGAAGAAGAAGCAATTGCCCTTGCTAATAACACCTCTTACGGGTTAGCTGCTTCTTTTTATAGCCAAAATGTACAGCGAACGATGCGTGTGGCACGTGCCATTAAAGCTGGAACCGTTTCTGTGAATGGTTTTAGTGAAGGGGATATCACCACCCCATTTGGTGGCTTTAAACAATCTGGCTTTGGTGGCAAAGATAATGGATTAGAAGCTTTTGAACAATATGTGATGACAAAAGTAATTTGGTACGTTCATTCATAATAATCTGAATCTGCTATTTTTGGGGGAGTAAACATGGGGAAAACAGATAATAAGCAGCTAAAAAAAGTTGTTGTTGCATCGATGATTGGATCTGTGGCTGAATGGTATGAGTTTTTCTTATATGGAACCGCTTCTGCTCTCGTTTTTGGAGAATTATTTTTCCAACAAACGGGAAGTGCTATTGATGGCATCCTGGCTGCATTTGCTCTCTATGCGGTAGGCTTTTTAGCTAGACCTATCGGCGGACTTGTTTTTGGTCATTATGGTGATAAATTTGGGCGTAAAAATTTATTACAGCTTAGTTTAATTATCGTTGGAATAACGACTTTCTTAATGGGATGTATTCCGACATTCAGCAGTATTGGGTATTGGGCTCCGATCTTACTCGTTACTTTACGTTTAATTCAAGGATTTGCTTTTGGTGGAGAATGGGGTGGAGCTGTTATTTTAGTATCTGAGCACAGCCCTAGTGATAGACGTGGATATTGGGCAAGCTGGCCACAGGCAGGCGTACCATTAGGGAATTTAATAGCAACAATTATCCTATTACTTTTATCTAAAAATTTAAGCCCCGAGCAATTTATGGACTGGGGTTGGCGTGTAGCATTTTGGTTCTCTGCTGTTGTCGTCCTAATTGGTCTTTGGATTCGTAAAAGTGTAGACGATGCCCCTATTTTCAAAGAGTCACAAGAAAAACAAGCTCAATTAGAAAAACAGCAATTAGGTATTATAGAAGTGATTAGAGATCATAAAAAAGCGATTATTGCTGGTATTGGAGCTCGTTTTGCAGAAAATATCTTATACTATATAGTGGTCACTTTCTCTATTAGTTATTTAAAACTTGCGGTTAATAAAGATACTTCACAAATTTTATTATTAATGTTTGGTGCTCATGCAATTCACTTTTTCCTCATCCCATTAATGGGACACTTAAGTGATGTGTGGGGACGGAAGCCAATTTATATGACAGGAGCTGTTTTAACTGCATTTTGGGGATTTATCGGGTTTCCAATGATGGATACAGGAAATGATTGGTTAATTATTACTGCCATTACTATTGGTCTATTCATACAATCGATGACGTATTCACCATACTCCGCATTAATGACAGAGTTATTCCCAACGCACATCAGATATACAGCTTTGTCTTTATGTTATCAAGTAGCACCAATTTTGGCAGGATCATTGGCACCATTAATTTCATTAAGTCTCCTAAATAAATTTAATAGTTCTATCCCAATTTCAATTTATTTAGTCATCTCAAGTATTATTTCAATCTCATGTATCATGTTAGTAAAAGAAACAAAAGGTAAATCACTCACGTTTAAGAAAGCTAAGTAAATATTTTCGTAAGCCACATACAATCGCTTTATAACTGTTGTTTTATAATAAAGATTGATAAGAATGGCCTCTTTGAGCAGCGTGTCTCTAAGAGGTCTTTTTATTTTTCTGATATTTCAAGAGGTGTATCGTTTGAAAAAATCTTTCTTTTCATTCTTCTTTTTATAGTTTTATAGGAGAAAGCTAGGTTTCTTATTTCTACTACTGTATAATGAGAAAAAAGCACGAAAAGAGGTTATCTCATGCTAGAGGTTATTGCAACTTGTTTAGAAGATGTGAAGCGAATTGAAAAGGCTGGTGGAAATCGAATTGAACTCATTTCATCGTATACAGAAGGTGGTTTAACACCGAGTTATGCCTTTATAAAAAAAGCAGTAGAAGCAGTACAAATACCGGTTCATGTCATGATTCGTCCGCATGCGAAGTCTTTTATATATACGGAAGAAGAAATTGAAATGATGAAAGAAGATATTGAAGTTGCTCAAAATCTTGGGGCTGCTGGTGTTGTATTAGGTGTATTAAATGAACAAAATGAAGTTGATGCACAGAAATTAGCAGATTTATTATCTGTTATAGATGGAATAAATGTAACGTATCACCGTGCGATAGATGATACAGAAAATCCGGCAGAAGCGATGAAGGTTTTGAAGAAATTCAATAAAGTTACTCACGTGTTAACTTCAGGCGGACAAGGAAATGTAGTAGCTAATATTCCGGTGCTTAGAGAGATGCAAAAGGAAAGTGAAGGGAATATACAGCTTGTTGTTGGAAGCGGAGTAACGAAAGAGAATGTAAAACAATTGCTAGATGAAACTGGAATCGCGCAGGCACATGTAGGTACAGCTGTGAGAGAAGGTAAATCATGTTTTTCTGAAATTGATCCAGGATTAGTACAAGAGTTAGCAGTTTTAATAAAATAGTTGTCATGTTAGAAAAGAGGGGAAAAGATGGAGAAAAATACGAAAAAAGAAGTAATCTCATGGATTAAAACGATAGGGATTACACTTGGGATTGCTTTTATCGTTCGAGGGATATTATTTACGCCTTCACTAGTACAAGGTGAGTCGATGATGCCAACTTTAGAAAATAATGAGCGAGTTCTCGTTAATAAGATTGGTTATAGTATTAATGGATTAGATCGCTTTGACGTTATTATCTTCCACGGAAAAGAAGGGTATGATTTAGTAAAACGAGTAATTGGTTTACCAGGTGATACAGTTGAGTATAAAAATGATGTTTTATATGTAAACGGAAAAGCGATGGAAGAACCGTATTTAAAAGAATATAAAGAAAAAGCAGCTGGTCGTATATTAACTCCTGATTTTACGTTAGAACAAATTACAGGGAAAACGAAAGTGCCAGAAGGCCAAGTATTTGTTTTAGGAGATAATCGTGAAGTTTCTAAAGACGGTCGTATGTTTGGATTTATTTCAGAAGATGAAATTGTCGGAAAAGGACAAGCTGTTTTCTGGCCATTGAAACAAGTAAGAGCGTTATAAAGTGTAGAGAAAGTATGGGAGAGGTATTCTTCCATACTTTTTTATTTGTTCAAAAATATATTGATAGAATTTAAAGAATATTTTATAATTTTTAATTATATATTTGTTTCGAAAAACGGAATTCATGTTCCGAAATTCGGAACATAAAGGAGATAGGATGAATATAAATAAAACGGCAGTTAAGACAATGGATATTTTGGAGTTGTTTTATGAACATGAGGAGCTAAGTTTAACAGAGATGGTTCAGCTTACGAATATGCCAAAAACATCTGTTTATCGTTTAATTGGTTCGTTAGAAGAGATGGGGTTTTTACAAAAAACAGAAAAGAGTAAGTATCGTCTCGGAGTCGTTTTTTTACGATTTGGTCAACTTGTTTCACAAAGGTTATCGGTAAGAAATATTGCTCTTCCATATATGAAAGAGCTTAGAGATAGTTTAGGACAGGCAGTTAATTTAATTATTCAAGATGGTAATGATGCAATTTATATTGAAAAGATGGAAGGAGCTCAGCCGGTACGTGTTTATACGGCGGTTGGAAGAAGAGCTCCACTGTATGCCGGCGCGTGTCCGAGAATTTTACTATCGTATTTTTCTGAGGAAGAGAAAAGGAAATATGTAGAGGCAATAAATTTAAAGCAATTTGCAGATGGAACGATTGTTAATAAAGAGCATTTGCTAGAAGTATTACATATGGCGAAAACGGAAGGGTATACAATTAGTTATTCTGAATTAGAAAATCATACAGCGGCCATAGCAGCGCCAATTTTCGCAAATGATGGAACTGTTGTAGCGGGTATTAGTATTTCAGGATTAGCAATTGAATATAGCGAAAGTAACATTCCATATTTTATTGCGAAAGTGAAAGAAACAGCGTACCGCATTTCGAAAGAACTCGGCTTTTGGGAGTAGAAAGAGGGAATGGGATGAAATTTTCTACGTTAGGAGATCAAGCAATTATTGTTACATTTGGTGAAGAAATCGGGATGGACATATATGAAAAAGTACAGCGATTATTTCAAGCACTGCAGCAACATCCATTTCCAGGGATGATAGAATGTGTTCCGTCATTTACTTCATTAGCGGTGTACTACAATTTGTTCGAAGTATGGAAGAAAAATGATAGAAATATAAGACCATATGATTACGTATGCCAGTACATAAATGGGCTATATGATACTTATAAGGAAGAAGTGAAAAGGGATGTGAAACATATTTCTATACCAGTTTGCTACGGGGGAGAATATGGGCCAGATTTAGAAGAGGTCGCGTATTATCATGGGTTACAAGTAGAGGATGTTATTCGAATACATAGTGAAACGACGTATTTTGTGTATATGTTAGGTTTTACACCTGGGTTCCCTTATTTAGGAGGATTACCGAAAGAATTAGAAACACCTAGAAAAGAAACACCACGGTTACAAATCGCACCTGGTTCAGTAGGTATTGGCGGAAATCAAACAGGTATTTATCCGCTTGAAACGCCGGGCGGATGGAATATTATTGGCCGAACACCAATCCTTTTATTTAATCCGAAAGAAGAAACACCTACCTATATTCAAAGCGGTATGTATTTACGTTTTATCCCGATAACAAAGGAAGAGTACGTATCGTTAGAGGGGGCTAAAGAATGGATGTAGAGGTTTTGCATGCTGGGATGTTTACAACAGTCCAAGATTTAGGACGTTACCATTATCAACAATATGGTGTACCTGTTGGAGGCGCTATGGATAAGAGCGCACTCAGGATGATTAATATGTTAGTTGGCAATGAAGAGAATGAAGCTGGACTCGAAATTACGATAATGGGGCCTAAATTGTTAATAAAGAAAACGACTTTATTAGCGATTGGCGGGGCAAATATGGAACCGTTATTAAATGGAGAACGTATTCCGTTATGGCGTCCCGTGTTAGCTGAAGAGGGAAGCATGCTTTGTTTCGGAAAAGCGAAAAGCGGGTGTAGGGCGTATGTGACCTTTGCGGGCGGTATCGATATTGATCGTACGATGGGAAGCAAAAGTACTTACATACGTGCTGCTATTGGCGGTATGGAAGGGAGAATGCTGAAAAAAGGAGACTATTTTCAAATTGGTACACGACCAGAAGTTGCGAGTCGTTTCATACAAAACTTACAAGAAGAAAAGCGTATAAAAACGAAGTGGGCAATTTGTAACAAGGCGTTACCAAAATATAAGAAGCATCCTACTCTTCGCGTTATAACAGACTTTGAATATGATCAATTTACAGAAGAAAGTACAAAGTCGTTTTTTACGAAAGAGTATAAAGTGTCCAATTATGCTGATCGTATGGGGTATAGGCTTGACGGAGAAGTTTTAAATAGAGTTGAAGAGATAGAAATTTTATCGAGTCCAGTTACATTTGGAACAATTCAAGTACCGAATGGTGGACAGCCTATTATATTAATGGCAGATAGACAAACGACAGGCGGCTATCCGAGAATTGGAAATGTCATTTCAGTAGATTTACCTCTTCTAGCGCAGTTGAAACCAGGAGACTATGTAACTTTTGAAAAAATCTCTATGGAAGAAGCTGAACAATTATATATAAAGCAGGAAGAAAATATGAGTCTAGTAAAGAAATTCATCGCTTTACGAAGCTGAGATTAGGAGGAAAACATCGTGACTACAATTGATTTAAACTGTGATTTAGGAGAAAGTTTTGGAGCTTATAAAATGGGGAATGATGATGAAATCCTTCCGTTCGTTTCCTCAATAAATATTGCTTGTGGCTTTCATGCTGGTGATCCGATCGTTATGCGGCAAACAGTTGAAAAAGCATTACAACATAATGTAGCAATCGGGGCGCATCCCGGATTTCCTGATTTAATTGGATTTGGGAGAAGGAACATGCACGTTTCACCAAGTGAAGTATACGATTATGTTTTATATCAAATTGGCGCATTGGACGGGTTTGTTAAAGCTGCTGGAGGAAATATGCATCATGTAAAGCCGCACGGTGCCCTATATAATATGGCGGCAACTGATTCGGAAATTGCGGATGCAATCGCAAAGGCAATTTCTCATATAAACCCTGAACTATTACTTTACGGATTAGCGAATAGCGATGCATTTACGCGAGCGGCCGAAAAGTATAACGTAACTTTCGTACAAGAAGCTTTTGCTGATCGTACGTATAAGCAGGATGGAACTTTAACAAGCCGTACAGAAGAAAATGCTCTTATAAAAAATGAAGACGAAGCAATAAACCAAGTACTTCAAATGGTGAAAGAAGGGTATGTAGAAGCAGTTACTGGAGGGAAAGTAGCACTTCAGGCGCAAACGATATGTTTACATGGAGATGGAGAGAAAGCAGTACAATTTGCGGGGAGAATATACAGAACATTCGAACTTAACGGTATTTCTATAAGTGCACCAAAATAAAAAATGAGGGGAAGTGTTACAAATGGTGAAATTAATTGGAATTTTACTTGTTGCGGTTGGTTTTTTATTTAGATTAAATACACTGTTAGTAGTTATGGTTGCAGGTATTGTTACTGGTATGGTTTCAGGCTTAAGCTTTTATGATGTGATCAGCATGTTCGGTAAATTTTTCGTAGAAAACAGATATATGTCTATGCCAATATTGTTAACTTTACCTGTAATCGGGATATTAGAGCGTTATGGGCTAAAGGAAAGAGCAGAGGCACTTATAACGAAGTCAAAAGGAGCTACAACTGGAAGAGTATTAATGTCATATTTTACGATAAGAGAATCTTCAGCGGCACTTGGACTTAATATTGGTGGTCATGCGCAAACAGTGAGACCACTTGTTGCACCAATGGCAGAGGGAGCTGCGCAAGGTAGGTATGGTAAACTTCCTGAAAAATTAAGAGAGAAGATTAAAGCAAACGCAGCAGCTGCGGAAAACACAGCTTGGTTTTTCGGAGAAGATATTTTTATCGCAACTGGTGCCATTTTATTAATGAAAGGGTTCTTCGATTCAGTAGGAATGCATGTCGGTGTATGGGATATGGCGCTTTGGGGAATTCCGACTGCGATATCTGCCCTTATTGTGAGCTGGATTAGGTTTAGAAGGTTTGATAAGTATATAGAGAAAACAATGAAGGCAGAAGAAAAACAAGAGAAGGAGGTTATATAAGATGAACGTAATAACAATGGATACAATTTATTATATATTAGGTATAATCGTTGCATTTATCGCTGTTCGGATTGCATTTGATCGTGAGCATCCAAACCGATTTGGTTCTAGTTTATTTTGGGCATTGTTTGCAGTTACATTTATATTTGGCAATGTAATCCCTTCGTTTTATGTTGGCTGTATTGTACTTGTCATGGTCGTTTTAGCTTCATTAAATAAAGTAACAAAATCTCAGGAGAAAGAAGTACCAGTACAAGAACGTGTGAAACATGCTGAGAAATTAAAAAATAAAATTTTCATGCCTGCACTTTTAATACCTATTTTTACAATTATCGGAACGCTAACGTTAGGAAAAATCAAATGGGGAAATGTCGCACTTGTTGATCCTGATAAAGTGACATTAATTGCACTAGCATTAGGAGCGTTACTCGCTTTCGTAGCGGCGATGAGCATCACAAAGGCGAAAATAACAACGCCTGTTCAAGAAGGAAGTAGATTATTACAAGCTGTTGGCTGGGCTGTTATTTTACCACAAATGTTAGCGGCGCTTGGCGGTATTTTCGCGAAGTCTGGCGTTGGACAAGTTGTTTCTGATTTAGTCGGACAAGTATTACCGACAGAGTATCCGTTCGTTGCTGTTATGGCATATTGTTTAGGAATGATGCTGTTTACAGTTGTAATGGGGAATGCATTCGCAGCATTTGCAGTAATTACTGGCGGAATCGGTTTACCTCTAATTGTACAAATGCATGGGGGGAATCCAGCGATTATGGCAGCACTCGGCATGTTTGCTGGATATTGCGGAACGCTGATTACTCCAATGGCGGCAAACTTTAATATCGTTCCGGCGATGCTTTTAGAACTGAAAGATAAAAATGCTGTCATTAAGGCGCAAGTACCAATTGCTATTTCGATTTTCATTATAAATATGTTTATAATGTACGGTCTTGTATATCGTTTCTAATTAGGAGAGTGAAACAATGAAAACAGTATTACTAACGGGATTTGATCCGTTCGGCGGAGAAAGCATCAATCCAGCTTGGGAAGTCGCAAAAAGTTTGCATGAACAAACAATCGGAGAGTACAAGATTATTAGTAAACAAGTTCCAACCGTATTTCATACATCAATACAAGTATTAAAAGCGTATATAGAAGAGCTGACTCCTGAAATTATTATTTGCATTGGACAAGCTGGGGGCAGGGCAGATATTACGATAGAGCGTGTAGCAATTAACGTTGACGATGCAAGAATTGCTGATAATGAAGGGAACAGGCCGGTGGATATACCGGTTGTAGAAGAAGGCCCTATTGCGTATTGGTCCACACTTCCGATGAAAGCAATCGTAAAAAGACTTCGCGAAGAAGGTATACCAACTTCCGTTTCACAAACTGCAGGTACATTCGTTTGTAATCACTTATTCTATGGTCTTATGCATGAACTAGAGAAACATGATAAGAAAATAAAAGGTGGTTTTGTTCATATTCCGTTCCTACCAGAACAAGCGAGTAATTATCCAGGGCAACCGAGTATGTCACTTTCTACGATTCGTAAAGGGATACAATTAGCAGTTGAGGTAACAACAGAAGTGGAAATAGATATTGTTGAATGCGGGGGCGCGACGCATTAAATAAAGCGAATTGTACAACACCTTCTGTAAACAACTGGTATAATATAGTGTATGAATATACATAGAGGTGATTTTTGTGCAGCAATATGAGGAAGTACGTTCGATATTAGAAAAAGCAAAGAAAATTACAGTGTTAACAGGTGCTGGTGCAAGCACGGAAAGTGGAATCCCTGATTTTCGTTCAGCAAATGGATTATATGCTGATGCGAATGTAGAGATGTATTTATCAAGAGGCTATTATAATAGAAATCCGAAAGAATTTTGGAAGCATTATAAAGAAATCTTTCAAATTAATACGTTTCATCAATATGAAGCGAATCGTGGGCATCACTTTTTAGCAGAGCTAGAGGAACAAGGAAAAGACATAACGATTTTAACGCAAAATATTGATGGTTTGCATCAATTAGGTGGAAGTAAACATGTAATTGATTTACATGGAACACTTCAAACTGCGCATTGTCCGAAGTGTAAAGCGGGATATGATTTACAGTATATGATTGATCATGAAGTGCCGCGCTGTGAGAAATGTAATTTCATTCTAAATCCAGATGTTGTTTTATACGGAGATACGTTACCACAATATCAAAATGCGATAAAACGTTTATATGAAACAGATGTACTTCTCGTAATGGGAACGTCATTAAAAGTACAGCCTGTCGCTTCATTCCCAGAAATGGCAAAGAGAGAAGTAGGGGCAACAACAATTTTAGTAAATGAAGAGTTAACAGGACAAGAATATAATTTTGATTATGTTTTTCAAAATAAGATTGGTGAATTTGTAGAAAGCCTATCTTCAATGAAAGAATAATGATTTGATTAAAAAACTGAGGTGAATGGTGGCCACCTCAGTTTTTTTGTATGAAATATATTCATGTTATTGCTTAGTAAGGGGAATGGTAATAAATAGGGTATGAACACAGAAAACTGAAAATTAAATCTTTTCTTTCTTTTGTAATTAATATAAAATTCTATATATATCATATAAATAAATTTGATACATAATGATGTATTTGCGTGCAATGTAGTGAACGTATTTTTTTCATGCAGAGAAATGTTAATAGAATGAAACGAGGGAGCAAAATGAGACAGAAAAAGGAGAAGCAGAAACAGTCGAAAAAGAAAAAGACTCATATTCCATTTCGATTAAATGTATTATTTTTTGTCGTATTTCTTTTATTTTCAGCTATTATTATTCAGCTAGGTAAAGTACAAATCATTGATGGAGAAACGTATCGAAATGAAGTGAATAAAAAGGAAGATGTAACGGTGAGTACACCTGTACCTAGAGGGAAAATGTTTGACCGAGAAGGAAAACCTATTGTTAATAATAAACCGTTACGAACAGTTACATACACGAAAATGAAAGGGGTAGACTCGAAGGAAGTTTTAAAAGTAGCAAGAGGATTGGCACAGTTAATCGAAATGCCACAAGAAGATATGGACAAGTTAACAGAGACAGATAAAAAAGACTTTTGGATGCAGTTAAATGAAGAGCGTGCAGCAAAAAAAGTAACAAAAGATGATGAGAATACATTTAGAGAGCGGAAAATAGAAGGAAAAGACTTAGATAAAAAAGTGGAAGAATTGAGAAGGGAAAGAATTACACAAGAAGAATTAAATGAGCTTTCAAAAGAAGATATAGAAGTACTAGCAATTAAAAGTAAAATGAATGCGGGATATAAAATGACACCCCAAATTGTCAAAAAAGATGTTAGTCAAAATGAATACGCAGTAGTTAGTGAAAGGTTGTCGAGCTTGCCAGGCGTAGATACGACTGTAGATTGGGAGCGTGAATACCCAAATGACAAAATACTCCGTTCTGTACTTGGTAGTGTTTCTAGTGAGAATGAAGGATTACCGAGGGAGCAATTAGACTATTATTTAGTACGAGATTATAACCGAAATGATCGTATCGGTAAGAGTTACATCGAAAAACAATACGAAGATGCACTGCATGGGACGAAAGAACAGTCTAAAAATATTACTGATAAAGCGGGAAATATTATTCGGACTGAAAAAGTGACAAAAGGAAAAAGTGGAAACAATTTAATATTAACAGTTGATATGGATCTACAGAAGAAAGTGGAGGAAAGTCTTGAAAAAAATTTAAGGGCATTTCATTCTTCAGAACCGATGATGGACCGTGCGTTCGTCGTTATGATGAATCCAAAAAATGGCCAAATCTTATCATTGGCAGGGAAGAAAATTGTAAATAAAGACGGTGGAATGCAAATAGAAGACTACGCTTTAGGAACGATGATAAGCTCGTATGAGTTAGGATCAACGGTGAAAGGAGCTACGGTATTAACGGGATATCAAACAGAAGCGATTAAGCCATATACACATTTCTTTGATGCTCCAATGTTCTTTAAAGGAAGTTCGAAGCCGAAGAAATCGTGGAAAGACTTTGGAGATATTGATGATTTAAGAGCATTGCAAGTATCATCCAATGTCTACATGTTTAATACGGCCTTAAAAATTGCAGGGGTTGATTACGTAGCAAACAATCCGTTAGATATTAAACAAGATGCATTTAATAAAATGCGTTATTATTTTAGACAATTTGGTTTAGGCGTACCAACGGGTATAGATTTACCGAATGAATCGATAGGTCAAATAGGTAGAACAGATAATATACCAGGTTTTTTACTTGATTATGCGATTGGACAATATGATACATATACGCCGTTGCAACTAGTGCAATATATGTCAACAATTGCAAATGGTGGTTACCGGATGAAACCACAAATTGTGCAGGAAATTAGAGAGCAACCAAATAGACCAGAGGAAGTAGGAAAAGTCATTCAATCGATGGAACCAGTCGTGTTAAATCGGGTAGATATGGATCTTACATATATTAATCATGTAAAAGAAGGGTTTAGAAGAGTTTTCCAGGAAGCTGATGGGACAGGTACTGGAACTTTTAAAGGTCTACCGTATAAACCGGCTGGAAAAACAGGAACAGCAGAGACGGTATATGGTGGGGAAAGTGATATTGGAAGAGATGAGAACAATAACCGAAAAAAATGTTATAATTTAACTCTCGCCGGTTATGCACCATATGACGCTGATCCGGAAGTAGCTTTTTCTGTTGTTGTACCGTGGGTGAATAATGATAAATCAGGTATTAATTCTGCAATTGGTAAAGAAATTTTGGATGCGTATTTTGATTTGAAAGCACAGAGATCAGGTGTAAGTGCAGTCCCGGTCGCACAACAGCCGAATAATGTACAGTAAAAAACGAAATTAAAATTGTAGTATATCACTGCACAGATGAAACCATATTGTGCAGTGATATATTTTTGAGCTGAAAAGTGTTTTGATAAGGTGGGAATACATATGAAAAAGGAGATCAAGGGCGGCTGGGGAAAGTACATACTATTTATATTTGTTTTGGTAGTAGTGTATCAGTCTTTTACTCTATGTAAGGTTGAAGGAAAATCGATGCAGCCGACTCTACATGAAGAAGACTACGTATTTGTAAATAAAGCCGCTGTACATTTTTCTAACTTACAGCACGGAGAAATCGTCATTATTAAAGAAGAAGATGGATCGAAATATTATGTAAAACGCGTAATAGGACTTCCTGGTGATGTCATTAACATAACGAATGGAAGTGTATATGTTAATGACAAAAAGCAAGATGAACCGTATATAAATAAAGACCTATATAACAATACACAAGTGTTTTACAACTTTCAAAAGACAAAGATTCCACCAAATAAGTTATTTGTAATGGGAGATAATCGTGAGTATAGTAGGGATAGTCGAAATGGCTTAGGATATATTGAAGAAGATAACGTTATTGGCAAGGTGGAATTTATATATTATCCTTTTTCGAAAATGAAAATACTAGACTAGTTTAGTCTAGTTATTTTATTTTCGAAAAAAACAACGAATGAATTAGATGAACCTTTTCATCCTCAAGTGCTCCTGTTAGGGTGATGATAAGTAACGCTTTTATATTAAGTTAACGGTTAGGAAATAGAAAGGGTATGATAGTATGTATAAGTACACAATATGCTTCATTAGAAAAGGGGATAACATACTCCTTTTGAATAGGAATAAAAAGCCGACAATGGGAATGTGGAATGGTGTTGGCGGTAAAATTGAGGATAATGAAACCCCATATGAAGGAGTAATTAGAGAAACGTTTGAGGAAACGGGAATTCAGATTCAAAGTGTAACGTATAAGGGGAATGTTATCTTTAAAGATAAAGACGAGCCTCGGGATAGTGAGGGAATGTATGTATTCCTTGCTGATTTACCAGATGGAGTACATATGGACACACCATTAAGCACGGCTGAAGGAATATTAGAATGGAAGTCAATCGATTGGATATTAGATGGTGATAACAGAGGTGTAGTTAGCAATTTACAAAGATACTTACCGATATTATTAAAAGAGGATAACAAATTAGAGCATACCTTTATTTATGATAACAGGAATATCATTGATTACATAACTTCTATTCTGACAGAAGATGATACGAAAAAACGACATGTAAAACATCTCGTTTCTCAATAGGAGAAGCCCCGTTAAAATACTAAAAAAAGCCAAATCCTTTATTGGAATTTGGCTTTTTTGCAGGGAATGCTAATTCAAGTTTTACTCTACATAATTTGCTTTAATGATAAAGCGGTGTTGCTTTACATCGAAATATCCTTTTTGCAAGATCATTTCATGTATGCGATACAATTCCTCATTATAGCGTTCGATAGTAAAATCAGGGATTTGCCACGGAATTGCTTTTAAATAATAAACGACAGCGCCGATATCATAATAGCGCTGAAGAGGGAACTCTTCCTTCGCTTCTATAATTGTAAATCCACTTTGCTTTAATTCACTACATGCTGTTTCGAGTGACCAACTTGCAAATTCTGAATTAAGCGGTGCACCGAACAGCTCATTAATATGGGCACAATCAAGACCACCAACTTGTTGTGTAAGAAATGTTCCATTAGAGGAAAGAATTCTTTTCACTTCAGAAGCAGAATATGATTCATGTTGATTCATAACTAAATCAAACTGACCGTCTTTAAATGGCAAAGCGGTATCATCAGTTACCTCTACAACTGTAACACCTAAAGGCTCTAATTTCTTTCGGGCAATTGGTACGTTTGGAGCGTAGCCTTCAGTAGCACAAATAGTTGACGGAAACGGTTGTAGCATAGATAAAAATTCTCCGCCACCAGTACCCATATCTAACATTGATTTTGCACGCTGCATAAGTTGGAAAGCGGTACTGCCGTATGACCATGATAAAGGTTCGCTCTTCATTCGACCTGTTTCTGAAATGAAAGAAAAGTCCCAGCCACTAAAATTTGTCTTTGCACTTTCTAATAGTGCTGAAAATAATGGATCACGTTTCATATTATTGTCCTCCTATTTCGATAATGAATGATATAGTAAGAAATGAGAAAGGGAGGACTTCTTATTAAAATGAAGCGGTCTTACGTTTCGTGTTCGAATAGATTCATATTAAATTCGCTCCTCGCGAGAATAGTTATTTATATATTCGGGATAGTCGAGTGGAAATCCTTTGAAATTATAAGGGAAGGCAGTTGTTTAATGAAAAATTGGATGGAGTTTACAGACAAAGAGTACGATCAAATTTGGGACAGGGTATACAGTGAACTTGAGTTTTCACCGAGTGATGTTACATTTCCATCATTTAAAGTGCCAAGTCCTTTTGTTACATATGATATTTCTCAGTATTTCGGTGAGTCGGTAGATTTAAATGTATATGACAATCTGGAAGATAAAGCGTTACAAGCTTTTAGAGAGAATACAGAATTAGATGAATACATAATGGCACTTGATTGGCAACATGAATGTTACTGGATAAATCCACATTTAAGGTTCGATAGAAATGAATTTGATGAGTGGACAATCCCAATTTTTCCAAATGGAGATTACTATTTCTTTATTCAGAAGGACTATAAGTGGGGTTATTTAGGTCATCCTTGGGAGAAGAGTATAACGATATTTGGAAAAGAATTAATAGAGAGCTTTAAGCAAAATAAACCGGAAATGTTTTATAAGATCTTAAGACAAGGTTAATGTGTATCTCTAATTTGAATATAAAAGATGCCAATACTTCAATACGAAATATTGGCATCTTTTTATTTTTTTATCGACAATCCATACACCAACGTCTCACTCGGAGTCGTAATACTAAAACCAGTCGTCTTATAATCAAGTTTTAACGTATCACCAGTATAATCTTTTGTGAATGAGTCCATTTGTACAATAAGCTGTTCATCTTCATATACAACGTCATTTGCATTATATGTATCCCAAATTAGATCAACATCAACAAAAATACTACAAGAGTTTGTCATTGTTCCTCTAATGCGAATAATCTTTTTGTCTTCACGTTCTAGCCTCTGTATAGCTGCTTTTGCTTCATCAGTAATACGAATGTTCATTGGATCCCAACCTTTATTTATGTTTCTTCTATTATTGCAAAAACAGAAGAAATAGGGAAGGAAGAAGCATTGCAATAAAAAACGAGCAAACAATATTGTTTGCTCGTTGTACTTTATTTCAGTTCACATTTATCAAGTGGAATCACTTTCGTTTTCTTAGTAAATTTATATCCTAACCATAGTATTAAGAAGAGCGGTAAACCGATGTAAGAAACAAGTACACCGTTCCAATCGATAGATGCTCCCATAAATGCTCCGTAGTTTTGACCTAAAATAACGATCACACAAAGTGTAAATGCAAAGATTGGACCGAACGGGAACCATTTTGCTTTATATGGTAAATCTTTTAAATCTTTTCCTTGGGCAATATATGCTTTTCGGAAACGGTAATGACTAATAGCGATTCCTACCCAAGCAATAAATCCTGACATCCCAGAAGCATTTAATAACCAAATGTATACAACACCGTCACCGTATAAAGAAGCGATGAAAGCGACGCTACCAACTACTGATGTTGCGATTAATGCGTTAACAGGTACACCGCGGCTATCTAATTTACCTAAAAACTTTGGTGCTTTTCCTTGGCGAGCTAAATCCCAAAGCATACGAGTTGATGCGTACATTCCAGAGTTACCAGCAGATAAAACGGCAGTTAAAATAACAGCGTTCATAACAGAAGCAGCAAAGGCAACGCCCGCTTTTTCAAATACAAGTGTAAATGGACTTACTGTAACATCACTTGCTGCAAGGCTATCAGTCGTATAAGGAATTAATAAACCAATAACGAGAATTGCTAAAATGTAGAATAATAGAATACGCCAAAAAATAGAACGAATTGCTTTCGGAATATTACGTTCTGGATCAGACGTTTCACCAGCAGCCACTCCTAATAATTCAGTTCCTTGGAATGAGAATCCAGCGGCCATAAATACACCGATAATTGCCATGATTCCGCCGTTAAATGGTGCATCTGCAACAGTGAAGTTTTTAAATCCAATAAATTCGCCGCCCATAATTCCAAAAATCATCATAAAACCGACAATTAAAAAGATAATAATAGTAACTACTTTAATAAGTGCGAACCAATATTCAGATTCACCAAATCCTTTAACAGATAAATAATTTAAGAGAAAAATAATAGCTAAACAAAGTCCACTCCAAATAAGAGAAGGTGTATTTGGGAACCAAAATTTCATAATTAATGTTACGGCCGCTAGTTCAGCAGCGATCGTAATCGCCCAGTTATACCAATAGTTCCATCCAAGTGCAAAACCAAGTGATGGATCAACAAATTTTGTTGCATAAGTACTAAAAGATCCAGTAACAGGCATGTAAGCTGCGAGTTCTGCTAAGCTTGTCATTAAAAAATAAACCATAATCCCAATTGCAGCGTATGCAACTAGTGCACCGCCGGGACCAGCTGTATGGATAACACTACCGCTGGCAAGAAATAGTCCGGTACCGATTGTACCACCGAGAGAGATCATCGTAAGGTGACGAGATTTTAATCCACGTTTTAATTCACCTTGTCCTTGTGTAGTTTGCGTTTTAGAGGTAGCTTGATTCGTTGCGCTATTCATGTTCAACACTCCTTTTCTTGTAAGATAGGAAGGAGCGGGGGGAGAAAAATACAAAAAACCGCCAAAAGAATTAGGCGGAACGTTTCACAAATAACCACCCCATCATACCCTTCCGTTAAGATAGCACCCCACGTCTACACGGTAATTTTGTAAACGTGACAGTTCTGTTCCTTTCGGAGACAGCCCCAGCCCATATTTCCAGAGAAGAAATATAAACTTCGGCAACTTTTCCTTTCAAACGGAGTCGATGACATTCTCTGTGTCTCGGCCGTTATACTCTTAAAAGTTGCAACCTCTACCTCATCGGATTGATGAGGATTTATTTATTGCTATGATTTTTAATATATGGCAATTGTAATGACTTTCTGAAAATATTGCAAGGAATTTTGTAGGGAAAAGTCAAAAATTATCGGTTATTGTATAGGAAACGCTTGCAAAACTCCACCCGAACCTACTATTATGTAACAATAAGCAAAGAAAAAATTGTTATACAAATGTTTCGCAAAAAATAATGAAAAATCCTCTAAAATTAAAAGAAAATTCAGAAAATATAATTCGACATAAACATCAAAAGGGGATTAGTTCTTTATTTTGTTTCAAGAATAAACATATGTGCGTGTTAAAAAGAATGAATATTCTTTATATTTTATGATAAAATTGAAGTATTGTTTAATGGAAAAGGGGACATCGTTATGAAATTAGAAACGGAAAGATTACATATTATCTCGTGTACGGAAGAGTGGGTTCAAATTGCGAATAATCAAGGATACAATAGTGGTCCGCATATTTTAGGGCATGTAGAAAATGTGAAACAAGATGCGGCTTTATTACCGTGGGGCGCTTGGTATGTTATTCGAAAAGAAGATGACATCGTTTTAGGTGATATAGGATTTAAAGGGGCACCTAATGAGAATCATACAGTTGAAATTGGTTACGGATTTATTGAGAAATATTGGAATAAAGGGTATGCAACAGAAGCGGTTCGTGAATTAATGAAGTGGGCTTTTCAAACAGGAGAGGTGGAAACGATAATAGCAGAGACGCTCCTTGATAACTATAGCTCTATTCGTGTATTAGAGAAATTACATATGAATAAAGTAAATAGTACTGAAACAATGATTAATTGGAAGATTGAAAAATAAAAAATACCGCCCGAAGCAAATCGGGCGGTATTTTGCACAATTATGGTAGCATTTGTTTTTGATCTGTCGGATAGCCTATCGTCGTTTGTTTCGAATGATTTGAATGATTACGGACAGAAATGAAAATAGAAATAATAACGACTAGACCAACTGCAACATAAGAAAGTGTAATAATAGTTGGATCAACTTTAAATGATGTAAGTAATGTACGTATATTCGTAAAGATAATAAGGCCACCGACGAGTACGCCGAGTAAATGTGGAGGAACGATGCGTACTAACCATGCTGCAATTGGCGCTGCAACAACACCACCGAGCATTAAGGAAAATACCCAAACCCAGCTTACTTGTTCCCAGCCAAGTGAGATGAAGAAGCCGATTGTTGCAGCGAGTGAAACAGGAAATTCGCTCGTATCTACAGATCCAATAACTTTTCTAGCTTCATTGCCTCTTGCAAGAAGAACAGGTGTCGTAATAGGTCCCCAGCCACCACCGCCAGTTGAATCAACAAATCCTGCAAAAAGGCCAAGCGGCACAAGTTGTTTCGCAGACATACGCTTATTTGAAGCAACAATTTGTTTTTGAATGAGGAATCGTAATAAAATATAAACCCCTAAAGTAAATAAAAATAAGGAAATGTATGGTTTAATTACATCGCCAGGTAAATTACTTAAAAAACATGCCCCGACAAAAGCACCGATCGCCCCTGGTAATGTAAGTCTAGAAACTGTATATTTATCAACGTTTCCGAATCGTATATGAGATGCACCGGAAGCGGCAGTAGTGACTACTTCAGCTAAATGAACCGATGCAGAAGCAACAGCTGGTGCGATACCAAACATTAATAATAAAGAGGAAGACGTTACCCCATACGCCATTCCAAGCGCTCCATCAATCAATTGAGCGAAAAACCCAATAATAGCAAAGACAATTAATTTCTGCATAAATAATCCCCCTGTAATAATAAATAAAAAAGGCACTTTTCCCGTGTGAGAAAAGTGCCTTTGGTTTTTCCAATCAGCAAGATATAAATTTGTTTCATTATAATACACATTAATCATATAAATCAACTAGGTTTTTAAGTTTTTCGAATTGAATGAAAGAAAGAGAAAATATACAATAAAAGGATGGAGAGAAAGGGGAGAAAGAATATGTTAGCATTTGATCATCTCGTTCACGCAGTTCATTGTACGCCTGAGGAAGCTGCAAAACAAATGCAGTCATTAGGTTTTCATACAGTGCAAGGTGGACAGCATACAAACTGGGGTACTTGGAATAGTTTATGTTACTTTGATTTATCATATATAGAATTTTTAGCAGTCCAGCACGAAGAAAAAGCGAAAGAAGCAGAAAATCCATTAGTGCAGGAAACGGTTGTTAAATTGCAAAATGGAGAAGGAATGCTACAAATCGCAATTCGAACAGATGAAATTGAAAAATTAGCAATTAATTTAAGCAAGCATGGTTTGCAAACGATAGGACCATTTGAAGGAAAACGAGTGAGAAAAGATGGTCGTCTTTTAGAATGGAAAATGTTATTTGTAAAGCAGGAAGAGGACGGACCAAAATTACCATTCTTTATACAGTGGAATGAAACGGATGAAGAAAGAAGAATCGATCTACGTAAAACAGGGACGATTACGGAACATAAAAACAAAGTGCAAGAAATAAAAACAATTCATTATGCGGTGAAAAACGTTCGAGACACAGTGCGGAAATGGAAAGAAGTAATGGGATTAACAGTAAGTTCAATCATAAGAGATGAAGAGTGGAATGCAGAGTGTCAAAGTGTATTATTTGGTGGTATTAGTGTGCAGTTTTGTGAACCGGTAGGGGTAGGGCTAGTGCAAGAACATTTCATGCAGTATGGAGAATATCCGTTTGCGGTGGAGTTTAAAGGGGAAGGAAAACAGGAGCATCAAGTACTAGGTAGTATGTACATATATTAATAGAGGTGAGTTTTGTGGAGACAATTTTAAAAGCGATAGAAAGAAAACTAGACTGGCCTCTTATTTTAAGAGCGACTGTTATTTCAAAAGGTTTTTCGTTCGATGAGAAATATAAAATTGAATTAGAGAGTGGAGAAACGTATTTTATAAAAGTATGTGATTCTTCATATTTTGAACGGAAGCAGGAAGAATATGAATATATGCAGCGAAATCATAAAGATTTATTAAAAAATCGTCCAATTGTATTTTTACATGACGATTTTCATCCAGCCAATATAATGATTGAACATAATGAATTTAGGGCTGTCATTGATTTTGCTAGATTCGATTTTGGGGATCCAATTCATGATTTTTATAAAGTAGCGTTATTTACGACTAATATAAGCGTACCATTCGCTGTAGGACAAGTTCACGGTTATTGCGGAGGTGAACCATCGCTGCATTTTTGGAAATTGTATTCGCTATACGCAGCAATGATTTTCCCATCCGATATAGTATGGACAAATCGAACTACACCACATTTAGTAGATGATATGAAAGAGAGATTGAACCAAATTTTAGAAGAGCATAACGATTTTTCTTCTTATGTTCCGAGATGGTATCAATCATTGAATACGAATATAGTAAACGATAAATGATGGAGGGATTCATTTGGATAAAATTGCGGTAATTTCAGATATTCATGGTAATATTCCAGCATTAGAATCCGTACTGAAAGATATTAAATTAAGAGGAATAGAGCGCATTATTTGTCTGGGTGATTTAGTAGGAAAAGGACCTCATTCAAGCGAAGTAATTGAAATTGTTCGTAAAGAATGTGAACAAGTTGTTATGGGGAATTGGGATGACTTTATTACAAAATCGACTGAGTTTGAAACGTTAAAATGGCATCAAAAACAATTGTCAGAGGAACAAAATGAGTATTTAAGAAATCTACCATTTTCTATCGAATTTTTTATGAGTGGAAAACTTATCCGTATGTACCACGCCTCGCCAAGAAGTTTGTATGAAAGGATTCAACCGTACGCTTCAAGAGAAGAACGTGTTAGTATGTTCGAAAATAGCGATTTGACGGAAAATATAGAGGGGGAAAGAAAACCGGATGTCGTTTGCTATGGTGATGTTCACCAAGCGTACGTTCAAAATTTCAGAGGGAAAACGTTATGTAATGCTGGTAGCGTAGGAAATCCACTTGAAATAACACAAGCATCCTATTTAATCTTTGAAGGAATGTACAATGAAAAAGAAGCAGCGAGTTTTTCCATTCAACTCGTAAGAGTACCGTATGATATTGAATTAGCCATTCGACTAGCTGAAGAGCTCAATATGCCAGAAATTGAGGAATACAAGCAGGAGTTGCGAACTGCTTTGTATCGAGGGTTTAAGGGAAAGTAAGTAAGGGAGAAATAAGCCAATAAAAATATATCAACGATTCGACAAAAGGTATCGACTCACAGACAAATAATTACAAAATTTATTTATCATAATTATATTATGTAAACAATGTTCAGGAGGTAATGTCGTGCATCGCCAAAAACGAATGAAAGAAATTGCTGATCATATTTTAGCGTTAAATTTAACTCATCCGTTAAGGGTTGGAGTAAGTGGTATTACAGCCTCAGGAAAGACAACATTTGCAAACGAACTAGCAGAGGAAATGAAAAAACGGGGAGTGCAAGTAACACGCGCCACTATTGACGATTTTCATAACCCAAGAGCGATTCGATATGCGCAAGGAAAAGAATCAGCAAGAGGGTATTATGAAGATGCACATGATTATACAGCTTTTAAAGAAAGATTATTAATGCCTTTAGGACCTAAGGGAGATTTAAATTATGAAACGATTTCTCATAATTTAATAACGGACATCCCTGTACATAACGCGCCTCTAGTGGCTCCGCCTAATATGGTGCTAATAGTAGATGGAACATTCCTATTAAAAAAAGACATTGAGCATTTATTTGATTATAAAATTTTTGTAGATACCGATTTTGAGATTGCGAGAAAACGTGGTGCAAAGCGAGAGACTGAAGCTTTTGGGAGTTATGAAGAAGCAGAGAAGATGTTTTTGAGCAGGTATCATGCGGCTTGTAAAATGTATATAGAAGAGCATAATCCGAAAGAATGTGCGGATGCTATATTTCTGAATAGTGATTTTGGAAATCCAGATGTAATATTTCATGAACGGACGTAATGCACAGTCAGAAATATATGTATAACCTTTTATTTATTGTTATAATTAAATTAATTTTATGAAAAAAATTACAGGGGATAAAGCGAAAATAAGTTAAAAAACGTAAAAAGGGGACAGGACATATAATGACGGAAGTACAAGAATTAAAAGAAGAACTACAACAAATAAAAAATAACAATTATGCTGTACCAGAAGACGTAGATGCATATCCATATGCACAATGGATGCTAGATTATATTGGATCATCTGATGCTGAATTACGTGATGATTTGATTTATAGTACGCTTCACACATGGATTACAAATGATGTATTTAGACAAAAGGAATTACGAGGATTAATGTTACAAGCAATAAGTCCTGATTATTTATTTTATAAAATTGGTGAAAAGGGAACAGACTCTGTTTTTAAACGTGCGTTTTCTGCTTTAATTCCGCCGCTTATTTTATCTGTTCATGAAAGAGAACCATTGTTAACTGAAGAACAACTGTACAGTGTGGCAGAACAAGTTTTGGAATATGTATATTTAGAAGAAGATGTAAGAGGTTACGTAGAAGGAAAAGGATGGGCGCACTCTACGGCACATGCGGCTGATGCGTTAGATGCTTTAGCACGTACGATACAAAATCGCGAGTTTTCATATGCGATACTAGCTGCAGTTCGTCAAAAGGTTCGATTGAATGATTACGTATACATAAACTTTGAGGATGAGAGATTAGTAACGCCAATTATGTCATTACGTAACCAAAATCTTTTAACTGAAGAAGAGTGGAGCAACTGGCTACATAGTATAGCAATTGTTGAAGACATCCGAAATCCTCAAAATGCTATTTTAGTACAAAATATTAGAGCGTTCTTAAGAAGTTTATATTTTACAGCTTTAGAGAAAGAGGGATCTACTATTTTTACAGATGATATATTGGAGACTTTGAAGAATTTGCGTAGATATTAAAAAATGTCGAATTTATATACTTGTTGAAATTGAGGACTTGGAGGATACATTTTGAAGAAATATGAGTTTAAAAATAACATTCCAACATTGGAAGAATATAAATATTTGTGTGAGTCTGTCGGATGGACTGATTATATGAATTTTGAAGTGGCGGAAACATCACTTCAAAATTCAATTTACTGCATTACAGTCAATGATAATGAACAAATTGTAGGCATGGGGAGAATTGTTGGTGATGGGGCTATCTATTTCTATATTCAAGACATAGTAGTTCATCCAGATTATCAGAAGAATGGTATTGGGAAAGAAATAATGAACATGTTGGTTGAATATTTAAATCAAAATGCCCCGGATAAGGCATTTGTCGGTTTGTTTGCATCACAAGGTAAAGAACCATTCTATGAAAAATTTGATTTTCAAGATTACTCGCCAAACATGACGGGGATGTTTACTGTAATTTCAAAAAAGTAAACATTAACAGTTTTAATTCCTAATTAGATTGAAAAAATTATGATTTGGGTTATCTCATTGGGGGAGTGTATTTTTGTTAATTTGATGGGTATAGTACATAAAACTAATAACTTCAAAACATACTAATAAAATGTTTTGGAGGTGAGTTTTATGGATAAAAAAGATTTTCAAAAAGTTTATAATGATTACTTACATCAAGGAGAAGAGCAGGCACAATTGGAAGTAGCCCGGGAAGTCGATTCAGGAGCAGAACAAATTGTTGCAGTTCGTAAAAATGATGAAGGTGATTTAATTGCCTTTAAAACAAGTAGTGGACGAGAATTAGATTATATTACTGCTCTTGATGAAGCAAAATCAGGGAAGTTAGCTCATGTGGACGTATTCCATAAGTATGGCAGGGATATTATACGTAGTGAACCTGATGGAACGAAAGAAAATAATTTAGATAACTTACCTGATTTTTAAATGGGTAAACCTCAAGAAGAGAATGTTCATTTGGATATTCTCTTCTTTACTTTGCTCAGTTTTCCCTACAAATAGAAGATTCATTTCAAAGTGAAATCACTTGTTTAAACAGCTCTCTAAATTTTTCTTTATCTTCAGCTGTAAATGGTTTTGGCCCCTTTGTACGCTTTCCGCTTTTTCGTACCATTGCACTTAAATAACGTGTTTGTAATAATTGGTCAATGTTTTCATTTGTATACTTATACCCTTTATGATGAAGAACTACACAGCCTTTTGCTAAAGCGAGCGAAGCAAGACCATAATCTTGCGTAACGATTAAATCTTCTTTCTTTGCTAGCTGCATAATCCGATAGTCTGCAGCATCTGCTCCAGAATCAACATAAATTGTTTCCACACCTGCTGGCTGTTCCGCATTAGAAAAATGAGAAAAGCTAGTAACGAGGGTAACCGGAATGTCAGCTTTCGTAGCTTCAAAGATAATAATATCTTTTACAGGACAAGCATCTGCATCAACGTAAATTTTCATTTTTATCACTCCTATAAAGTGAAAATTTAATCGGTGGGGGTTTAGTTCATTCCACACTGATTATTAATCGAACCAATCGTGCATTAACGGGCAGCCCGACTCCTACCAAACTTCTTCGTTCCAGCTGAATTTTGAGGTAGGGGTCTTATTGCCCGCAAATAGCGGGATAAATAGGTTCGTGTTGATAATAATGGTAGATTTAGGTTTTGTCAAACGAGGATTTAGTATTTAAACTTACAAAATTTGTATATCTTTAAAAGTATATGCTAACATATAGTTAGTGGAAAAATAATAATTTTCAGAAAGAAGGAATTGAATGATTTATAAAGCAGATAATAATGTAAGGGAAAAGCTAGTTGAGATGTTTGATGATTTCGATAGTACGATTGTACTTTCATATCTCCAAGGGCATATGGGAAGTGCATGGGTAGACGATCTTGTAAATCCAACTGTTGCTCAAATAACTGTAGGGATTTTTGTGTTTTATGCTGGGAATCCGAACGTAGAAGAAGCGGAAGAATTACTATACAATCTTCCTGATTTTACTCTCGCTATTGTTGATTCGATTGAATGGAAAGAACGGATAGAGGCTATTCATAAAGGATCAATTGAGAAGTTTCAAAGGTTTAGATTTAATAAGAACCCCGGCGATTTAGATAGAGAATACATTCGGGACCTATTGACTACATTACCTCAAGAATACGAAATGAAAAGAATCGATAAAAATATAGCAAAGTCTTCTTCATTCAATGCACTATCAGAAGATTTTATTAGTCAGTTTGATTCAATTGATGACTTTATTGATAGGGGCGTAGGGTATGCTATTTTAAATAAAGGGCAAGTTGTTTCTGCTGCAACATCATTTAGTATATTTGATGATGGAATCGAGATTGAAATTGTTAGTCACCCTGAACATAGAAGAAAAGGTTTAGCCACGCTTGTAGCATCTGCACTAATGTTAGATTGTCTAGATAGAGGGAAATACCCTAGTTGGGATGGAGCAAATTCTGAATCTGTTGAACTAGCAAAAAAGCTGGGTTACACTTTTAAGGAATCTTATGATACATATTTTATTGAAATAAAAAAATGAACAAGTTCAAGTACATAAACTAAAGTGTTTTTTAGTTTATGTACTTAGTTAAAAATTAATTAAATTATGTTGACGAAAAGTACAATATTTAAGGGTGCTACTCATTTTTCACAAACCAAAATAGCCTCACGCAAACGAGAAATCCCTTCCTCAATTTGATCAATGTTTACTTTTCCATAAGATAAACGAATATAACCATCTTTAGCGCCGAAAATGCTACCCGGCATAAAGGCAATTTCTTGTTTTAAGCTTTGCATAATGAGTTGTTTTTCGTTTATTGGTTCGTTTAATTTTCCCCATATGTATATACCGCCGGTCGGATTAGAGAAAGAAATTTTATCTTGTAGTTGCTCGTTTAGAGAGCGGACGATAATGTCTCTTTTTTCTGCTAGTTGCTTTCGTAAGGGCGCTATATGTGACTGGAATGGAACGGTTTCGAAAAATTGTTGCATAAGCCACTGGGGGAAAATGCTCATTCCTAATTCCATTTGGTGCCGTGCATCTGATAATCGCTCTACTACAGACTGCGGAGCGACAAGCCAGCCAACTCGTAAACCTGGTGCAATCATTTTTGATAAGGAATGTACATAAATGACTGTTCCGTTTTCATCAATTGATTTTAAAGTAGGGCAAGGTTGTTTGTTTTCTAAAGTAAGCAAACTTGACGGATCATCTTCAACGATTGCAATTCGTAAGTCCGCACAAAGTGACAACAGTTTTTTTCTACGATTTGGATGCAGCATCGTTCCCGTAGGATTTTGGAAATTTGGATTTAAAAAGATCATTTTAATACGATGTTTTCTATATAACTCTTGCACATCGTCTGGATTAATACCGTGCTCATCGACAGGTAATGGGAAAATACGAATACCTGCTGATTGGAATAACGGTAATGAATAACAGTGAGATGGACTTTCGAAAGCGACGGCATCACCTGGATTTAATAAACATTGTACGATTAGGTGAAGTGCTTGCTGTGCACCAGATGTAATCATAATCGACTGTTCGGTCGCTTCAACTTTTAAATATTCCTTCATATATTTTACTACCGCTTGTCTTAGCGGGAGATAGCCTTGCGGGTGATCGTAACTTAATGACTGTGTTAAAGGTTGTTCTCGTAAAATCGTTTGTAACTGATCATGAGGATAGAGATTACAACCAAGCTCTCCGTTTGCGAAGTCAATGATGTTTTCATTTTGCTGTATTTGCGCCCGAATGTGACGAAGTAATGGTAAGTTTGGTAAAAAAGTACCGCCCTCTACGAAACCTCTCCAGTTCGGCGTTAATGTTGGAGAAACGCCCCACATATGTGTACTCACACGTGTTCCTTTACCGGTCGTGCTTTCTACAATTCCCATAGCACGAAGCTCATTATAAGCAGTCGTTACCGTACTTCGATTTACATTTAACTGTGTAGCTAATTTCCGTTCTGAAGGGAGGAAGCTACCTGGAGGAAGCTCTCCGTACGTAATACGTCTTTCAATAAAGTCAACAACTTGCTGATAAATTGGGATTTTACTGTCACTATCTAGCTTCCATTCCATACAAACGCCTCCGCATCTCTTATATACATTAAGTATAACAAATTGGCTGGGTAAAAAAACAGCCAATTGGACGGTGTTATATCCAACCAATTTTACTATGCTAAATATGGAAGGGGAGATTCGGATGAAACGATGGCAAATGGAGTGGCTCCTAGTAGCAGTTGCTTTAGTATGGGGAGCAAATTATACAATTGGAAAGTATGGCGTGGCATTTATGTCATCCATTCAATTTAATAGTTTACGATTTTTAGTAGCATCACCGGTATTATTACTTATTACATTTATTATGGAACGCTCACTTCGTATTGAAAGAAAAGATTGGCTACGATTATTAGCAGTCGGTATCGTTGGAACGACAATGTATCAAACGATGTTTATGTTATCTGTAAAATATACTTCGGCAACGAATGCCTCATTATTAATTGCGATGTCACCTATTTTTACAGGGATATTAGCAGTATTGCACAAACAAGAACGTTTTTCGATGAAAGTACAAATTGGTTCTATATTATCCTTTATTGGTGCAGCACTCGTTTTATTAACAGGGCATACAGGAGGAGCAACTTACGAGTATGCGTGGCTCGGAAATTTAATTGGATTAGTCGCAGCAATTGCGTGGGGATGGTATCCAATTTTGGCACAACCTCTCATTACAAAATACTCCGCAATGAGAGTCACATCATGGTCAACATTAATTGGAATTGTACCTCTTGTTGTATATTGTTTATTCAATGTAAATACATTAACATGGCCAGTAGACATGCTAAGCTGGGGATCTCTAGCATATTCAATCGTCTTTGCGACAATCTTCGGACTTGCAATGTGGTATGTCGGAATTAGTAAAATCGGCTCAACGAAAGTAATGGTATATATGTATCTTGTACCATTGTTCGCAGTTATCTTTGCGGCTGTAACAATCGGGGAGCAAATCAATATGATGCAACTAGTTGGCGGTCTTATTATCTTCATCGGTTTATATGTTGTAAAAAAAGGTGGAATCAAAAAGCCAGCTCTCAATTTGAAAAAAGTAAGTTAACAGTGAAAATGATCTCTTTCAAATAGAAGGAGATCATTTTTATTTTTGCAATAAAAGTGCTTGTTCAACAGCCCATTTTTGATGATCATGAATTAAATGCTCTATAGCAAGTAGTGGAGACATCCATTGTAAAATATGGTCCTCTTCATGTGTTTCAACTTCATATATTTTTTGACCGATGTAAAAATAACCATCATTTAAATAATATGTATCTTCTTTTTCTGAATAAAAATATCGTGCTGCATTACCGATATAGTGATCAATTTCAATTCCCCAGCCTAATTCCTCTAGTAATTCACGATGTAAACATGCTTCTTTCGTTTCCGTACCTTCCATACCACCACCTGGTAAAAAGAAATGGTCTCCTTTTTTGATAATAGCCACTTTTGAACAAGTATTGTTAAAAATAACTGCATAACAACTAGGTCGTAATACATATTGCTCAGTAGGCTTTTTATAACCAAAAGTAAGTTTAGACATCATAAAACACATCACCTCTCTATAAAATACATAAAAGGAATAATAAGGTAAAAATAGAATTGTGTAAGTATAATCTGATTAGATTGGAGTGATAACAAAATGATAAATCGAAAGTGTTCACGATGTAAAGAAATATCAGGTACATTGCACGGTGGTAAAAAAATTAAGGAAGAATTTTTATGTGAGGACTGTTTGCAAAAAGGAATTGCGAGTGGAGAAATCGAATTATCACAAGTGGAAGAAAAGCAAACTTCGTATCTTTCTATAAAAATATTAAAAATAATGAGTGTTATTTATTTAATAGTATCTATTATAACCGCTTTTTCTGCTGGAGCACTTATACAGGATCCAGGGTTTGGTGGAATATCATTTTCAATAACAGGCGCAGTTGGTGTTATGATAATTGGATCGATATTCCAGTCTGTTCTCGTATTTTGCGGGATATGGGTATTCATCCTATTAGTAGAAACGGTCATTAAAATTTATGAAAAAATGAAGTGAGTGAGAGGGAGAAACATATGCGAGTAAGAAATATTCAAGGGGAAGATTATATAAAGATTCATTCCGTTTTAAATGATTGGTGGGGCGGAAGAGACATGGCACATATGTTGCCAAAATTGTTCTTCGTTCACTTTCAAGAAACGAGTTTTATCATTGAAGAAAATGGAGAAACGTTAGGTTTCTTATGTGGTTTCTTTTCACAAACGAATAAAGAGGAAGCGTACATTCATTTTATCGGCGTAAATCCAAAGTATAGAAGAAAAGGAATTGCATCGACATTGTATTCTTATTTCTTCGATGCCGCTCGTGCAAACAATCGTAAAGTTGTAAAAGCAATCACATCACCAGTTAATAAAAAATCGATACAATTTCATCAAGAAATTGGTTTTCAAATTGAAGCTGGGGATGATGAAATAGAAGGTGTATCCGTACATACAAATTATGACGGGACCGGCGGGAGTAGGGTTTTATTTTTAAAACATGTGTAAAAGTAGGCTAGCGCGAAGTTAGCCTTTTTGTTGTGAGGAGGCATAAGTATGGAGAGTAAACAAAGTAGAAATGAGTATTTACAGCGCATATATAAAGTTCAAGATTATATAGAATCAAACATAAACGATTCGCTTTTAATTGAAGAACTAGCTGATGTAGCAGGATTTTCAAAGTATCATTTTCATAGAATTTTTAAAGGGATGATGGATGAGCCGTTATCTCGGTACGTGAATCGTTTGAAATTAGAAAGAGCAACACATTTACTTACATATCGTATGGATATGACGGTTACAGACATTGCTTATCACTTTGGATTCACGGATTCAGCAGTTTTCTCCCGGACATTTAAAAATCATTACGGAGTAAGTCCATCTTACTATAGAAATCACAATAGCAAGAATTGCAAAGACGGGAACGAAGGTTATCAATACAATGAATGTAAGAAGGTTCGAGGAAATGTTGAAATTAAAACAGCGGACAATGTAAACGTTGCATACATAAGACATGTAGGTACATATAAAGATTTAACTATAGATTTTCCAAAGATGATAGAAAAACTATTTCATTACGCAACGGAGCAAAACTATCATGTATTCGAGGATACGAAGGTATTAACAATTTATCACGATCATCACGAGTTTACAGAAGACTATCATTTAAGAACGAGCCTTTGTATAACAATTCCAGATGAATCCGCTGTAGAAACGAGCGAAATTGGAATTATGGCAATACCGCCAGGAAAGTATGCAGTAGGCCATTTTGAAATATTCCAAGACGAATATAAAGGGGCATGGGATTTCTTATATGGCGAGTGGCTACCGAATAGCGGATATAAACCGAGAGATTCGTATCCTTTTGAAATGTATAAAAATGATCCAGGGCAACACCCAGAACATAAACATATAGTTGAAATATATGTACCTATCGAACCTTTTTAATCATTGATTAAGGGGGAAGAACAATGCAAAATGCTGAAAAGTTAGATTGTGTTATAAAAGAAAAATACAAAAATATTAATGGTATGTTAGTTGTACATAAAGGTGATGTTGTTTTTGAAAATTATTATAATGGTTACGGTTCAGATGATGCATTTCATGTAGCATCAGTCACAAAAACGATAATCTCTGCGTTAATTGGAATATGTGTAGATAAAGGCTATATAAAAAGCGTTGATCAAAAGGTAATGGAATTTTTCCCGGAATATAATTGTAATTCAACTGAAATAACAGTGCGGCATCTTCTTACAATGACAGCTCCATATCCTTATGCAGATTGGCAGGAACCACTAGAAGAATTATGTACACAAAAGGATTGGATAGAGTATACGTTAAATAGAATCGGACAAGGCGGAGAAATTGGATCTTTTAAATATTCATCTGCAGGAGCTCATTTATTATCAGCAATAATTACGAGTGTAACTGGGAAAAGTGCTCGTGAGTTTGCGAATGAATACCTATTTCAGCCTATCGGTATAAGAGAAATTCCAAACTACAATATGAAAGCATTTGGATTTGATGACTTATTCGGAAAAGATGTAAAAGGATGGGTTCACGATCCAAACGGTATTTCAACTGGTGGTTGGGGACTTACATTAACAGTTAAAGATATGGCTAAGTTTGGACAATTGTATTTGAATGAAGGTATTCATAATGAAAAGCGAATCCTTTCAAAATCATGGGTAAAAGAATCAACGGTGATGAATCCAAATCGATATGGGTACTTATGGTGGTTACGAGAAGAGGATGGTATCTTTTCATACTGTGCAATGGGTGATGGTGGGAATGTGATTTGTTGTATTCCGGAGAAGGAATTGGTGGTGGTGATTGCGTCTGAAATTGTACCTGAAGCGCGGGATAGATGGAGATTAATCAAAGAGTGTATATTTCCTTATTTAAAAGTTTTATAAAATGATAATCAAAGGAATAGTTATACTAGTTATGTTCTTCATGATTGAAATAAGTGTTGTGAGAACGAAGTCGTTCAATTAAGATTAGAAAACTTCAACACCTATACGATTATTGAATAATTGAAAGGTGTTGAAGTACTTTCTAAGTTAATTAAGATACATTAAACTGAAATGCCTTTTTCTTTAATTGTTAACTATTTTTTAACTTTTCGATGTATAAGGTACATCATGCCGAGCACAATTGCTAATAAGATAAATTTAAATAATTCCATTAGGCTGGCATCCCACTTGTTTTGCAATCCATCTGTTAAATAAAATACATTAAACATACCATGTAAAATTGCGGGTGGTACTACAGAACAACCATACTCTCTCGTGTACGTCAAGATTATAGATAATATAAATAATAACGAGAGATAACTTAATATTCCTAAAAACCATAACTCATAGTTTTTATAAAAGAGTGCTACTGGTAAATGCCATAAAGACCAAAGTGAAGCGGTAATTATTGCTGCTTGTATTAATGAATATTTTTTTCGTAAATAGTAATGAAAATTCCCACGCCAAATAATTTCCTCTAAAAATGCAGATAAAGATCCAATTGTAAGACCAATGAGTAGGAGAAATCCCAGTTCATTACAATGATTAAATAAGAACTTTATATTATAAATATAAAAATAGAAATGGAGACATAGACCTAGAAGTAGTGGGAATAAAATGGAGAAAATTGGTGATTTTAATGTTAGACGTGAAATGCTAAATGTA
This sequence comes from Bacillus cereus group sp. BfR-BA-01310, assembly GCF_022664325.1. NCBI lineage: Bacteria > Bacillati > Bacillota > Bacilli > Caryophanales > Bacillaceae > Bacillus > Bacillus cereus group sp. BfR-BA-01310. Next base: position 61,059 of record NZ_JAKUHD010000012.1, read on the forward strand.
TGAACTATTTTTTGTTTCTTATATACTTTTTGATATAAAATAACCGCTAACAGCGGAACAACCATCGTAAAACCCAAATAATTACGACCATTTTCTATGTTTAGTAAAACGATATAAACAAGCGATGTGAGAAAATAAATGTATAATGTTGAATAATAAACTATGTTTTTATTAATATTATTCACCTACCTAAGTACGTATAATTTGTTAATCGAATATTGGATATTTTAATTATATATGAAGTGGAAATAGACAGAATGAATATTTTCATATTGTTGATTCTAATAATAGAGAAGAGGATTAAATTTTATACCGCTTATTATGTATAAGTAAGAGATAGAAAGAGATAGAAAGAGATTGCTCTAGATGGATAAAAGACGTTGTTTGAAAGGTGAGGGTATGATGACAAAGTCTAATATTGTAGAAATTATTTCAGCTTTAGTATCTATTATCGGCGTGTATATACTAATAAATGCACCAGAAATGGGGAGTAAGGCAGCAAGTAAATCTGTTGCAGAGCAGGGCGGTCATATGGATACGAGTACATATTTAGCTATATTACAAGGATATGGAAATTCATATACAATTCTAGGCGCGATTTGTTTATTTATGGGATTGTTCAGTTTAATTTCGATAATTTCAATTCAAGTGTATAAAAGTAAATAGACGTTGAAAAAACAATGCTCCTGTCAACTTGGCAGGAGTATTATTTTTATAAATAAGAATTTTTACGTTACAGGTTAATGAAGAAGGACGAACGATTATTATAGTAACTCATGATATTGAAATAGCTAAGCGATGTAATAGAATTATTAAGTTAGTTGATGGACAAGTAATGCGGAGTTAAAGGTAGAGATAATAAGAGCTAAGGGGAAGGGGTTATTAGTGAAAAGGAATCTATAATTTTAGAAAGAAATTATACGTAGTTTTTCGAATAGTGTGGTAATTAATTCGAGAGGTTAATACTATTAGATTTGAGGAACGGAGAAATTTCATGTTTATCGCCACTTACACGAAACATTGAATTAAAAATAATTGAACAAGAGGATATTGTAATTTATTGAGGCATTCCATACAGCCAATGTTAATCAGTACAAGAACGAGTTTGCTCTTGTGCTCATTGACATCCACTGGAGATAACATAAGATAAACTCCAATGCCTGCTGTAAGCCTCATAATAAGATTATATTACTTTAGATTTTGTATTCACTTTTTGTTCTTTCTTTTGCATGGAAGCAAGGCCAGCAAATAAAGCCATTACCACGAGAATTCCACCTATAACAGCATTCGCTTCAACACTAAAACGTTCAATCGTAATGCCACCAATTGTGGAGCCAAACGCCATTCCTACATGGACAGCTGAATTGTTTAAACTTTGCTGAATGTCCGATGTATCAGATGCAGCTATGATTAAATAGCTTTGAATAGCTGGTTGAAGTGCCCAGCTCAGCATACTCCATACTATCATAACCATAAGGAAAAGTGCTGCGTTAAATGTTGTAAAAGGAAGAATGAAAATGGACACTGCAAAAACGGGAATTACAGTAATTATCGTTTTCTTAGGACCTATACGATCTGACAACAATCCACCAACACCTCCGCCGATGATGGCCGCGATGCCAACAATCAAATACATTACGCTTATCCAGTTTCCATCAAGACTGAGTGTTCTTTGTAAAAAAGGTGTAAGATAGGCATAAAGCGTTAAATGGCCTCCAAAGAATAAAACAGACGTAAGTTGAATGCATATGATTTTTTTGTTTTTTAATGTTTGTAGTTGTGCCTGAATTGATATACTTGGTTTCGGTTCCATCTTTCCTAATAATAATTGGATACATACAATTGAAATTGCAGTTAAAACGACAATAAAGACAAACGGAGCGCGCCATCCAAAGGCATTACCGAGCATCAATCCAAAAGGAACACCTAATACGAGAGAAGCACTAACACCCATTAATACTAAACTAATCGCACGAGCACGGTAAGCTTCTGAACTAATATTGGATGCGATTGTTAAACAAAGGGAGATTAAAAGTGCTGCGCACATTGCCGAAATGATTCTAGTAACTAAAAGCACAGTGTAACTTAAGCTTAAGACAGTAATGATATTGGCAAACAACGCCACAGATAAAGTCAAAAGCATTAATCGTTTCCGTTCCATCTTTGATGTAGCAGAAAGTAGCAAGGGCCCCGATATGGCAAAAGTTAGAGAAAAAACGGAGATTAACATCCCTGCTTGGCCTAGGGAAATACCGAAATCATTTGCGACTAAAGGAAGAATACCTCCAAAAATCATCTCTACTAGGCCGACGACAAAAGAAACAATCGTCAGTAAATATACACGTTTGTTCATAAAACACCTCTCTTTAATAATTTTAAAAAATGCACTTCAATATGGAAGGTTACCATTCTATTACTTAAAGAGCAAGCTCAATAATAAAAAAAGAATTTATAGTAATTTTCTACATTCATAAATGTCATTCGATTCCGAAAAAAGTAAATCACCCCGTAACTTTCCACTATAAAAAATCGTTAAACAAAAGAAAGGATTTTTACTCGCGAATGGAGGAGAGACATGAAGATTCTAATTCTAGGTGGTACACGTTTTTTAGGAAGAGCGTTTGTAGAAGAAGCTTTGAAAAGAGGGCATGAAGTTACATTATTTAATCGCGGAACGAATAAAGAAATTTTTCCTGAAGTAGAGCAGTTAATCGGTGATAGAAATGGCGATGTATCAAGTTTAGAAAATCGAAAATGGGATGCTGTGGTGGACACATGTGGATTTTCTCCGCATCACATTAGGAAAGTAGGAGAAGTACTTAAAGATAATATTGAACACTATACATTCATCTCAAGCCTTTCCGTATATAAAGATTGGATTCCGTTGCACATAAAGGAAGACTATGTATTACAACCTGAACCTTCTATTGATAAGTTAAAGGCTGTAGAGAATGGTGAAATATCTCCTTATGAGTATTACGGTGCGTTAAAAGTATTATGTGAAAAAGAGGCAGAGAAGTATTGGCCAGATCGTGTTTTACACGTAAGAGCAGGACTTCTTTCAGGAATGTTTGATTATACAGATCGGCTTCCATACTGGATTCAGCGCGTAGCACAGGGCGGTAATGTATTAGTTCCTGGCAGGAAAGACCGTCCAGTTCAGTTCGTTGATATAAAAGATGTCGCAAGCTTTGGACTAAACATGTCAGAAAATAATAAGGTAGGGACATTTAATGTAACAGGTCCGAAAGATAAAATGACAATGGAGGAATTATTAAATACGTGTAAAGAAGTTACGAATAGCGATGCTGAATTCGTTTGGGTCAATGAATCATTCATGAATGAGAATAAAGTGCAGCCATGGACAGAAATGCCTTTATGGCTTCCTGAAACTTTTTCATTGGAAGGTGAAACAGAGCCGTGGAAAGGTGGATTCTTTGTTAATATAGAGAGCGCAGTTAAAGCCGGGCTTACTTTTAGAAGGTTAGAGGATACAGTTATAGACGTGCATGAGTGGATGAAGGGTATGAAAGATAGGGAATTAAAGGCAGGTATTTCGGGTGAGAGGGAGAGAGTATTATTAGAGAAGTGGTATTAAGAATGGGAAACAAAGGTATTTTGAGAAGGATTTGATTTTAAGGGATGGTATGATTCATTGTATAAATCTTTACTCAAGGAGATATTCTATTTATTTCTAAACTATAGTAGTTATTATGAATATAATAGTTGAATATAAAAGAGCACACTTATTCATAGCGAAAGTGTGCTCTTTTCCTTACTTATATTGTGATGGCGAAATACGGTCTAGCCATAGTATGCCATCGTATTGTTCAATCGGTCTTAAAATTTCTTCATAGTCTTTATCGCCCCAGTGTCTTGCGGTAGTAGGGGTAAACATCCAAGACGTTTCAGGGCGATTGCGCTCTCCTTTCAAATTGACAAATATATTAGGATTTTGAGATGTTCGCAGTATATTTTCGATGCTTTGTTCAGCGTGGTCTATATCTATAGGGACTATTTTATCAAGGTCATTACTATCCCAACTATTTCCGCTATACGCATATACGCCAATTGTATACATTTGCTCTTTTATCCGTTGAGGTAAATAATCAATCATATTAGGTGCTTTAAAATTGTATTGTTGGTATTTGGTCCAGTCGAGTATCATTTTTGAATTTTGTTTTCGGATATGATAGTTATGTCCCCATACAATGATTTTTTTATTTTTGTACTGAATATCACTTAACCAAGCTAAGGTTTGCCCCATCTTTTGATCTCGAATATAAAGTGATAGATCGGAAAGTTTAAAGTCTGTTGGGTAAATAGAGTTTTTTTCTTTTACAGTAGCATCTTGGTGTGTCTTAATTGTATCAATACGTGTACTGATAGTCTTTTCTAATAGGTTTACATCATATGTATTTGATGGAGCTACCTTAGTCAATTCTGTTTTATGTTGTTGGACAAACGTTTTAATTTTTTCATATTTGGCTATTATCGGCTGAATGTCCGTTTTATATTGTTCATAAGAGTACTCATTATCTTTAGGTGCAATTTTCTCCTCTATATTGAGTAATTCTTTATGAGCTATTTCTATATCATTAGCAATTTCAGGATTAATTTTTTCTAACCATTCTTTTGCAAACTCGGGGAAATAAGAATACCATCTAAATTGAGTATCAAAGCCTGTTAATATAAGAGGTGTTCCTTTTTCTTTTTGCTCTTTTATATATTGAAATAGCTCCACTATTTCTTCAGTATGCCAAACACCATATAAAGATTTTTTCATGGCCTGCAAGGCTGTTAATTGGTCGAGGTTTTGATTTACAGCATTTGCCTCTGCAAATCCTGTTTCAAACGCAATTACATCATATCCCATTTCTTCATGTAAATACTTAATCATACGTACTTTTGATTGGTTTATTTCCTTAGCACCATGTGTACTTTCCCCAAGTAGAACAATTCGTTTATCTTTTATTTTTTCTTTTAAAAAGGATAAATCTTCAGTTGTCTGTGCGTTTGGTTCGTTTAATTTTTGTGCATTTTCCTTTATCCATTCTTCCCATTTTGGCTGATCTTTCGGTTTCTCTTCAGCTGAAATCACAGATGTAAATGCTGTGAAAGCTAGAAGTGAAGTAATTATTCCTATTTTCCACTTAGTAAACACATATTTCCCCCCATGAAACAATTTTGTTCTTTAAATAACAGGATATATATCCAAATATATACTGTTCTTCCATGTATTTATATTAGTTGATAATATCATAAGAAACAATATAAAAATTAAGAAAATTCGATCTAGAATTAGATAATGAAGGTTATTATTTTTATTAGTTACTACGAGTTAGTTGACAACAAATAACGAATCAATAGTTAGAATAATGGTTTTTATCTAAAAATATTGAAAGGCATGATTGGATTTAGTAACCTTAATTTATAAATAATAGTGTGTAATTAGGTATAGTGCATATGAAAAAAGCTTTTGTGTACTTACTTGCAATTACAATTGTTTAATATCTTAATCCAAAACTATATAAAGGTGGTACAAAATAGTGGATCTTACATTTAAAGTAGAAAAAACATGTTTTAATTACCGCGTCGGAGCAATTTGTAAACAAGGTAATAAAATACTAATTCTGCAAGGTGACGGTGAAGATTTTTGGTACGTACCAGGTGGCCGTGTAAAAATGCTAGAAAATAGTGAAGATGCATTAAAACGAGAGCTTGCAGAAGAACTAAGCGTTCCTATTGAAGTGAAGAGATTAATATGGTCAGTAGAAAATTTCTTTACACTTTCTGAGCGGAAGTTTCATGAAATTAGTTTTTATTATGAAGTAGAGCTACATGAATTGCCAGCGAATGGAGCGGGTCAATATATTTTGGAAGAAGAGGGTAGAACTTATATGTTTAAATGGGTGCCGGTAGAAGAGTTAGATGCATATAACTTACAACCAGCGTTTATAAAAGAGAAAGTAAAGGATTTATCAATTCATACAGAACATATCGTTTTACAAAAGTAAACGTATTCGGAGGGGAAAACGGTGAAGGGGACTAAAAAAGAGATACATATAGATGATAAAGTAATGCGTTACACACATATCGAAAAAGGTTCTAATACAATTTGCTTTATGTTCTCAGGTTCAGGCTACAATTATGATAAGCCATTATTTTATTATGCAACAATGTTAATGCTTGAACATAAAATAGATGTAGTACATATTCATTATTCCTACGATGGACAATTAATGGAACAACCAATGGAAGAAATAACGAAAGTGATGATGGGTGATATTAATCCTATAATGAATGAAGTATTAAAAAGTGGGCAGTATAGCGATTTGATGTTTTTAGGAAAATCACTCGGAACAATCCCGATTGCAAATGATTTAATGAAGAGAGAGCAATACCTACAGTCAAAAATGCTATTAATTACACCTCTACTGACGTATCATTCGATTTTTGAGTCAATCTTACATAGTCATCACGAAGGGCTTTTAGTAATTGGAGACAAAGATCATCAATTCAATGCAAATCAAATTGAACAATTAGATCAATCGAATTTAAAGATTGAGGTTGTTAAAAACGCTAACCACTCTTTAAATGTTGGAGAATTTGAAACAGAGAATTCAATTGTAGCTATAGCAAAAGTAATAGAAAAACTAGAAGAAGTTGTTAGGTCAAACTAATTTAAGTTTTCAATACATGCAAAAAGAGGTGCAATTTGCACCTCTTTTTTATTTAATAAGCCTTCAACACATGAAGTAAATAATCTTTCCGATTGAGCGGATTAAAGTCAACCCGTTTTCGAGTAGGGAAAGGAGCCTTCAGTTCAGTGAAACCAGAAGGATTAGTTGTAAAGATACCTTCACCTTCAGTAAATGAATGTAGTAGTCGCTTAAAGCTTTCCGTTTTCGCAACAGGTAATGATCCAGTTAAGTGATAAGAATCATTATGCAATATAGGCTCTGCGAAAGTAGCTGGAATGGCAGCTAGTTTATACATCGCTGTACTAATTGAATGCTCTGGAACAGTTAATTCAAATTCATTTATTGGTTCAAATACACATGTTCCAGCTCGTTTCAAAGCATCCATTAAAATGAGCGGAGTTAAATTTCTAAAGTCGCTCGCTGTTGTCACAGGGCTTGCATAACCGGTATGAGTTAACGTGACTAGAATATCAGTAACTTCCCATCCGTATAAACCTTGTTTTAATGTTTGAAATACAGTATCCTCAATTGCTTTATGAAACGCTAAAGGTAGTGATCCAAGCTCAACACCTAAGTTATACGTTATGCCAGAGCTAAGCTCACCTCGTTCAATTTTGAAGCCGATTGTTGCGTAAAAAGGATTCGCCTTTTCACCCATTACTTCAATGCTATTTCCTATTCCGATTGGCTTTTCAATACAAACAACTCGCGTATTTGAAAAAGTAACTTGTAGATTGTATTTTTCATGAAGCATTGTCTCGATAACTTCTTTTTGTACTTCACCGAAAAGGCGAATATATAGTTCACTATGAACATCGTCTTTCCACACTTTAATGAGCGGATCTTCTTCACATAGTTCCATAAGAGCTACATATAAATCATGATTTCTTTCTTTAGGCATTGCTTTAATGGCTGCTTCCATTTGTGGTTCGGCCAATTGAATGTCTTTAATATGATTCGTCCGTTCTCCGATAATATCACCAATTTTAATATCGCTAAATCCCCAAACCTTACCAAAATCTCCACTTTGAACAGTAGGAGTTTGAACTGCATTGCCATTATGAAAAATACACATTTTTTTAATCTTTTCTTTATGTGTTAGAGACTTACTACGCTGAATATCAACATGTTTTCTAACGTGTAAACTACCAGAAAACACTCTTACATAAGCTATCTTTTCGCCAGAAGACTCACGTTCAATTTTAAAAACAACACCGGATAATGTATCATCTTCACAATGCGATGATGTATCCGCGGGAAGCATAGCTGAAATATTTTCAAGTAATTCAGTTATCCCTATACCTGTCATTGCTGAACCGAAAAAGATAGGGTATACATTTGTTCGCTGTATTTGCTTTTCTAGTTCTTTTCTTAATAGTGCGTCCGGTACAATTTCGTTATTTACATACGATTCAAGTAATGATTCGTTATATGTTGCTAGTAGTTCAATACAATCTTCATATGATTCATATTCAATAATGCGAGCTTGTTTTGTTCCTTCGTTTTCAACTGCATAGAAGGGTAATACTTCATTTGAAAGAGTTTCTCTTATTTGTTTCACAACTTTTTCAGTATTTGCGCCACTACGATCAATTTTATTAATAAATAAAACAGTCGGTATGTTTAGTTTCTGTAATGTCCGCATTAAGATTTTTGTTTGTGCTTGCACACCTTCAACGGCAGAGATAACTAAAATCGCACCGTCTAAAACGCGGAATGATCGCTCCACTTCAGCGATAAAATCAGCGTGTCCAGGTGTATCAATGACATTTACTTTTAAATCATCAAGAAAGAAAGAAACGACAGATGCTTTAATTGTAATTCCTCGTTGTCTTTCTAATTCCATTGAATCAGTATGTGTATTTCCGCTATCTACTCGACCGATTTCTTTAATCACATTCGTTTCATAAAGAATACGCTCAGTCAAACTCGTCTTGCCAGCGTCCACGTGCGCGACAATCCCTATATTTATAGTTGGCATATATTAAAATCCTCATTTCGTTTTCCATTTTCATTTCCTCTTTTCTATTTGTGAATTGCCGCATTACAATCACTCTCCAGTCATTTAAATTATTACTATTATAATGTAATTTACATTTTTTGTAACGCGACAAAGCGCCTTAATTTGGAAAAATAAGAACGAAAACAAAATGCTTGCATTTTAAATTGTTATCAATTATATTAATTGACATATCAACTATTGATGCATCAAACATTTTTGTTTTGAATGTAAAGGAGGGGTAATTTGACAAGTTCATGCTCAAAAGAAGCGATTATTTTATATAAATTACACTTCCTCAATAAAGAAGTAAGTTCGAAGTTTGAAGGGTGTACTGGTATGAGTCAGTCTAGACTAGAACTCATACTGCAGTTATATGAAGTAGATGAAATTAGTCAAAAAGCACTTCAGCAAGAAGTGAATATTGATAATGCCGCAATTACGAGGCATTTAAAACAGCTGGAGGCAAACGGAATGATTACAAGACGTAAAAATCCAGATGATAACAGAATTACTTTAGTTTCTCTAACTGAAGAGGGAAGAAATAAAATTCAAGTGTTTCAAGAGGAAAAAGAACGTTTTGCCGCTTCAGCATTTAAAGGATTAAGTGAAGAAGAACGCGATAATCTTTTAACTATGTTAGATCGCATTCAAGAAAATATAAAAGAATTATAAAAAAAAGGGAGAATACAACTATGACTAACTCAGTAAAAACAAATGATTTTAACGAAATTTTAACAGGACGTCGTTCAATTCGTAAGTACGATACTTCAGTGAAAATTAGCAAAGAAGAAATGACAGAAATTCTTACAGAAGCAACATTTGCACCGTCTTCAGTAAACATGCAACCATGGAGATTCTTAGTTATTGAAAGTGAAGAAGCAAAAGCAACACTTGCGCCACTTGCTAAATTTAATCAATCTCAAGTAGAAACATCTTCAGCGATGATTGCTTTATTTGGTGACTTAAACAACTTTGATAACGCAGAAGAAATTTACGGTACAGCAGTTGAGCGCGGTTTAATGCCAGCTGAAGTAAAAGAAGATCAAATGAAAAGACTTTCAGGTTACTTCTCAATGGTTACACCAGAAGTAATGAAAGATACAGTACTAATTGACGGTGGTCTTGTAGCAATGCAATTTATGCTAGCAGCTCGTGCTCACGGTTATGACACTTGCCCAATTGGTGGATTTGAAAAAGACCAAATCGCAGAAGCATTCGGATTAGATAAAGAACGTTACGTACCAGTTATGTTAATTTCAATCGGGAAAGCTGCTGACAGTGGTTACCAATCAGTACGTCTTCCAATTGACAAAGTTGCTGAGTGGAAGTAATCTTATAAGATCTTAGAAATATATGGAATATGAGAGGGGAAACATCATGATTATTATTCACGCAATATTTCAAGTAGATCCAGCAAAACAACAATCATTTTTAGAAGAAATTCAGCCACTAATTCATGGTTCAAGAGAAGAAAGTGGAAATGTATCTTATGATTTATATAGAAATACAGAAAAAGAAAGTGTTTATACGATGGTAGAAGTATGGAAAGATGAATCCGCAGTTGCGAGCCATAATGCGAGTGAACACTTCACATCTTTCGTTAGTAAAGCATCACAGTTTTTAACTGCTCCGTTAAATGTTCAAGTGTATAATGGAGAGCTAGTACAAAAATAAGAGAAATCCTTGGGAGCTTTGAACTAAACCCTAAAAAAGATGACTTTTGCTAAAGTCATCTTTTTTATATCTACGATTCGTGGTACAGCTCAATTAGAAAATAAAGTCGATGAATTCGATTTGTATTTTCATTCTTACTTGCTTCCCTACAGTATTTATACTAATTTATGAGTATTTAACTAAAAAAGTCACAAATCTAGAATCAAAAACAAAAAATGAATCAATATCTTATAAATTAGATAAAAACTTAGCAAAAAAATATAAACGTTTATATGTACAAACGGCAGGTAACTGACTAGGTTAACCGCCGTTTGTGCATGACACGGAGGAGAAATCCCCGTTTTGAAAAGAGTGAAGCCGGTGGGAAGTCGGTTCTGAGGTAGTATGTGTAATATAAAAAAGATTATTCGTAAAGGGGAATGGGAGATGGACAAACAAAAACGCATTGAAATCGTAAATTCACTTCTTAGTTACTTAGCAGATCACGAAAAAGATATCTTTCATTATGAAGATGAAAATAGAACAGCTCATTTTAAACATGTTGGTAGAAATCTATGGTTCGTTGACCACTATTCCAATGCGTATGACAAGAAGCAATGCAGATACTTCTCAAGTGGCGGAACGGTGTGGGGGTTAATTAGAGATTTCCCGGATTTTATATTTGGTAATGATAATTCAAATGGGCGAAATGGTTATGCGGGATTGTATTGTACTCATTGGAGGCGGCTAGAAGAAGGAATGGAAAAGATGTGTAATTGTGCAAGGGAAAACAGATATTTAAAAGCTTCATAAAATAGTTATTTGAATAGGAAAAGGGAAAAAAATTAAGTTCACTCGTTCTTAAGATTTTTCCCTTTAAAATTTACTTTTTGTTCGTTGTTCTATATACGTCTGAAATTGGTAAGTCCACGCCATGTAAATCTTGAGTAATGCCTGTCTTTTTAATATCGGTGTTGTTTGGATTATGTGCCTCTTGAGATGTTTCTTGCATTTGTTCTTGAGCCTTACTAGGAGTATTCAGAGCATCTGATGATACGTGGTCAAGTTGTTGACTTAATAGATTTTTTTTATCCATGTTATGTAGCTCCTTTGTGAATTTAGATATAAAAACAATGTAATTATAAATAGTTACTTAGATATTTTGTATCTTTGAATGGAATCATATGCACAAATTATATTGAGAAATTAACTGATTATAAATTTACATAGTGGGGTATGATTACATCGTTATCAAGCTAACAAAATTAAATACCCCCAAATTGAAAAAATAAGCTGAATTCTCTTAAATAACTAACTGTAGAGAAGTGAAATTTTTGCTTAGTGGGTACTTCAAAATCTTATCTTGATGGGCATGAGATAACGGAGACTTATTTAATTTCTAATCAAAATAATAGCCATTGTAAAAATAGGAGGCAATCTTTTTTGGGATTTACAATGGTATATTTTTTGTCATTATATCTTATTAAAAAACATCTTCAAATAGGAATAATCTATGCTATAGTAATAGAGAATAACTATAAAACGAATAACTACACTGTGTGTGGTTATTTAAAAAGCTGCTATCCATATGGATGGCAGCTTTCGTTGTTTTATAGGGATTTCGATTTTGATTCTTCTTCTCAATAAAAATGAAAAAGGAGCGAATAAGAATGAACACAGAAGGAAAAACATTATCGAAAGATAACAATATTTCTAATTCAACGTGGGGACAAATGTGGCAAAAATACCATGAACTAATCCTTGCTATTCTATCTGGTATTTTCATTTTAGCCGGTTGGATGTTAACCAAAAGCGAAGTAACAACAGCTGGGATTATCTTTTATATTCTTGCATATCTCACTGGGGGTTACGTAAAAGCTAAAGAAGGTATTACAGATACGATTGAGGAAAAAGATTTAAACGTTGAAATGTTAATGCTTTTTGCTGCTATTGGTGCTGCTAGCATTGGTTACTGGGCAGAAGGTGCAGTTTTAATATTTATTTTTGCATTAAGTGGTGCAATGGAGACTTATACACTAAGTAAAAGCCAAAAAGAAATCTCAGCATTGTTAGATTTACAACCTGAAGAAGCTTTACGTATTTCGAATGGAATGGAAGAACGTATTTCCGTAGATCAATTACAAATTGACGACATTATTTTAATCAAGCCAGGTGAACGCTTGCCTGCTGACGGTATTATTCATGCTGGTGAAACAAATATTGATGAGGCAGCCATTACAGGGGAACCTATCCCGAATGGGAAAACAATAGGTGATGAAGTATTTGCTGGAACTGTGAATTTACGTGGTGCGATTGAAGTTAAAATTACGAAACGAAGCGATCAAACCTTGTTCCAAAAAATTATTCGTCTTGTACAAAGTGCTCAAAGTGAAAAATCACCATCACAGCTTTTTATTGAAAAATTTGAAGGAACCTATGTAAAAGGTGTGCTTATCGTTGTTGTTCTTATGATGTTTGTTCCACACCTTTTATTAGATTGGAGTTGGAATGAAACATTTTATAGAGCTATGATTTTACTCGTTGTTGCATCTCCTTGTGCACTCGTTGCATCGATTACGCCAGCTACATTATCTGCGATTTCTAACGGAGCACGAAATGGTATTTTGTTTAAAGGCGGAATCCACCTAGAACGCCTTGCTTCTGTAAAAGCAATCGCTTTTGATAAAACAGGCACATTAACACAAGGAAAACCCTCTGTAACGGATGTCTATGTACGTGATGGAATATCAGAGCAAGAGGTAGTGTATATTACAGCCTCTATAGAAAGTCATTCAACACACCCGCTTGCAGAAGCGATTGTTAAATATGCAAAGCACGCATATGACATTACATTGACGAAACCAGAAAAAGTAGAGGATGTAACTGGATTTGGTTTGAAAGGAGTACTTGAAAATAAAACTTATAAAATCGGAAAGGCTGATTTTATCGGCGAAGAAGCACATTTGTTTCATAATGGTATTGCTAATACGCTCGAGCAAGAAGGAAAAACAGTCGTGCACATTAGTGACGAAGATGGAATTCTTGGTTTAATTGCTTTGAAAGATACATTGCGACAAGAAACGATTGCCGCAATTCGTGATTTACAAAGCCTTGGTGTAGAAGCAATTATGATTACTGGCGACAATGAACAAACAGCAAAAGCAATTGCAACTGAAAGTAATATAAAAGAATACTATGCATCATGCTTACCAGAAACAAAAGTAGAAACAGTCAAACGACTGAAAGAAAAATATGGTACGGTTGCTATGGTTGGTGATGGGATTAACGATGCCCCTGCACTTGCTACAGCAAGTATAGGTGTTGCTATGGGAGAAGGAACAGATGTTGCTTTAGAAACAGCAGATGTTGTTCTTATGAAAAATGAACTCTCTCGACTTGCTCAAGCAATTCGTTTATCAAAGCGAATGAATCGTATTGTAAAACAAAATGTTATCTTTTCACTGACAGTAATTGCAATGCTCATTTGTTCGAATTTTTTACAATTTTTAGCTCTTCCATTTGGCGTTATCGGTCATGAGGGAAGCACAATTCTCGTTATTTTAAATGGTTTGCGATTATTAAAAGGAAGTAATTAGATGGGTTCCCGCTGGGAACCCATTATTTTGTACTTGGGGGTAACAGAATGTCTTAAGTTGATAACGCCCCAAAAACAAAAGAATGTAAATTTTCATCTTTAAAAAGTAAAATTTGTGAAACATCAATGATCCCTAGTTCTTCAATCGCTTATTTTCAACGAATTCGTATTTTAGATGCAACGATTTTTCTGGTGCCAAAGTATTTATCTAGTGTGTATCCTGGGTCAGGTGGTTGTGCTCAAACAGCGGGTATAAAAATTCAGTTTCCACTTGAACAGATTTTGCTTTTCCATACCAATCACATCCTTTTTTAGAGTGCTAGTATCAGTATGTCCAAGTTTGATAGACCATTTTCATATATTTCAAAGTTTTTGCACCAGAACCAGGTAGATTAATATATAATAACTCACTCAAAAAAAAGAAGTGAAAAGTAAGAATTGAAAGTCTTTTCACATTTTTTTCAAATAACACACAAAAATGCCATAAATCTATCTTATTTTTATATATAGCAGTTATTTCATAAGCAATGTTTCTTGAAATAGTTACTACATAGAAAGGAGATTTTAAAATGGATATGGATTCATATTATTGGGAAATGGTTAAGAAGAATATAGGGGTTTATTCTAAACAGGAACAAGAATGCCTTCGAGAGAAGAGGGTCATTATTTTTGGATTAGGGGGAGTAGGTGGATATGAAGCGATTCTGTTTTCTCGAATGGGAATAGGGCATATTACAGGTGTTGATCCCGATGAATTTGAAGTTTCTAATATTAACAGACAAATGTTAGCGCTTTCTAGTGTGTTAGGTGAACCAAAAGCAAAGGTTGCAGAACAAGTTGTAAAAGATATACACCCCTATATATCAACAAATTTTATACAAACAAGAGTAGATGAGGATAATGTAATTGAACTTATAAAAGGACACGATGTTGTAGTAGAAGCCGTCGATGATATGCCTTCAAGAGTTATTATACATAGAACAGCTAGGGAATTGGGTATACCAAGTGTCGGGATGTCAGGTAGCCCCCCCACACGAGGATTTGTTTCTACATTTTTTCCAACCGGAATTCCTTATGAAGAAGCATTAAACATCTCAAGTGTCGGATGCAAATTAACAAATCAAGAATTAAGACAACAGATTGCTGATATAAAGAAAAGTCGAGCTTGGTATTCTGTGGAGAAAGGCGCACCGAAAGAGTGGGCACAAGACTTTTGTGATGGAAAAGCAGGGTGGATTATCACACCGATGCGTGCTCATCTATTGTCGCTATTTAGTTTTCATGAAGCAATACAAGTTTTAACTGGTCGTGAACCTCTAGCTAGAGCGCCTAAAGGCATTGTAATGGATTTAGATAGTCATATTCCGGTTCAAGTAAAAGAAGTCCCAAAGGGTGGATGGGATTATAAAACACTGTAAGGAGGAATATAATTTGTTAACAAAAAATAATGATATGCAAAATATATATGAAGAAAGTTTTACGCGAAATATTGGTGTCATCTCTGTAGAGGAGCAGGAGAAATTAAAAAATTCTCGAGTTACTGTAGTTGGGGCAGGAGGCGTAGGAGGAATTACACTCATCCAATTGGCACGAATGGGTGTGGGTTCTTTGCATGTTATTGATCAAGATATATTTGAAACAAGTAATATCAATCGACAAATGCTAAGTTCCATCAGTAAATTAGGACAGCAAAAAGCAGCGGTGGCTTTAGAAGTTTTGCAAGACATTAACCCATCATTACAAATAGAAATAACAAAAGAGTTTGTTACAGAGGACAATGCATTGGGACTTCTAACAAATACAGATGTCATTATAGATGCGACTGATAATTTAGTAGCAAGAGTAATCATCCATCGTACAGCTCAGACCTTAGGAATTCCTTCAATTTGGATTGCGGTTACGCCTCCATTTAGAGGTGGCGTCATGTCTTTTACTCCTGACTCTACACCCTATGAAATTGCGTTAGGATATCCGTCTTATCAACAAGAGCTAACAACAGAAATCCAAGATGAAATTCATAAATTAAAAGATGGGCGTGCTCTTCATTCTGTCACGTACGGCGCGGATGAGAACTGGGCGAATAGTTATGTACAAAAAAATCGGCCATGGGCGGTACTCTCTCCTGTTGCGAATATAGTAGGCATTCTAGCAAGCTTTGAAGCATTTAAATTTATGATAAATCGAGAAGAACTAAAACCTATAATAAGTCCAAATTTAATTCAAATTAACCTTGCAAATCAGAATATGGTACAAGTTTCTGTACCGGAAAATGGTAGTTGGGATTATACAACACTATAGATGAGGGAAAAGAATATGTTTCCTTTTTTGTTACTCGGAATTATTGTGGCACTCGCCCTGCTAATAAAGGATTATGCCCTAGCTGGTGCGGCTTGTTTATTAGGAGTTGTACTTGCTGTTGGACAAAAAACTTTATTACATCTTATTCAACAATATTCTTTTCCAATTGGTATTTTCTTTCTGATGTTATTCCTTTTAGTACCAATTACATCTGGGAAAATTACAAGTGAAAATGTAATAAAATTAATTACCTCTCCTATTGGATTAGGATCCATTCTAGCAGGTTTTACTGTGTCATACATAGGAGGAAAAGGTGTAGGAGTTCTACCTATGAATCCTACGATATTGCTAGGTGTCTTAATAGGTACTCTTATTGCCGTATTATTTACAAAAGGGTTACCAGCCGGATTAATTATTGCGGCAGGGATAATAGCTATTATTTCTATGAAATGAAAGGGATATTCTAAATGAAGATAAAATGGGCACATATTAGTTTAGTAGGGATTTTTTTGATAATACTTATGTCTAGTTGTTCTAATATCAAAGAAACTTCTCAAAATGATCAAACTTCTAAAGTGGTAAAACAAGAATTAGAAATTCAGCAAGGAGAAGAAAAATTATTTTTACTTCATAAAAACTTAAATAATAAAAAACAGTATACATCTGATGAAATTATCTTATTTTTAGAACCATTTAGTGTACCTACAGCTCAAGCATTTGATGTACCGAAACTGTCGTGGATGGATGAGTATGCCAGAAAAGGGTATGATACTTGGGCTATGGATTTCAGAGGGTTTGGTCGTTCTTCTCGCCCTAAAGAAATGTCAGATTCTCCTTCCCAAAACCGTCCGGTTATTCATTTGAATGATGCAACTAAGGATCTAGAAACAATTGTAAATTGGATTAAAAAGAAGAGAAACGTAAAAAAAATTCATATTGTTGGATGGTCCTATGGAGGCGTTGTAGCTGGAAATTATGCGATCTCCCATCCACAAGATATTAATAAAATGGTGTTATACGGATATATGCATGGATTTACGCTTCCTATGATGACAAAACCTCTTGAAAATCCATTACAACCTAATCAATTTAATCCTGAAGCATCAGCCTATCAAATGGTGGACTTTGATAAAGGAATGCATCATTGGCATATGATGATGGGAAATAAAAAAATTGTTACAAATGAAGCAATGGATGCCGTAAAACAAGTTTTTATTGATTCAGATCCTATGAGTAAGAAAAATAATCAAATGATTCGTCGACCGGTTGGTCCACTTAAAGATTTATTTTATATTTGGAAAAATCAACCTCTATATGATGTATCTAAAATTACTGTCCCAGTACTTGCTATTTATGGTGAAGATGACATATTTGCAGACCGAAATATGATGTCAAAATTAACAAGTACAAAACAAAAAAAAGAGGTAGTAATCCCTGATGCAACACACTGGGCTCTTTATGAAAAGAATCGTAATACCCTATTTGAACAGACATTAAACTTTATAGAAGCGAAAGAAGGCAAACAGGAATGAAAAAGGGTTTAACAATATTAGATGCTACCTTACGTGAAGGAGAACAACAATGTGGTATTCGTTTCTCCAAGGAAGACAAAATTAAACTACTTCACATGTTAGAAGATTTTGGAGTAAGTCTTATTGAAGTTGGACACCCTGGCATCTCTGAAGAAGAAGAAGAGATTTGCCGAGAAGTTGCAGCATCTGCAAAGCATGCCGAAATACTTATGCATGCTCGAGCTACAAATGAAGAAGTTCATGCGGCTTATCGGGCTGGTGCCAATTGGATAGGAATATGGGCGTCTATTAATTCAATTTCTTTACAAACAAAGTATAGTAATCGCTCAAAAGATTACGTCATCGATCAAGTGAAACAAGCAATTGAAGAAGCAAAATCTTTAGGGATGAAAATCCGTTTTACTATTGAGGATGCTTCACGAACTGAATGGGAAGATATCGCCTACATTGGAAAGGTTGCAAATCTAGCAGGAGCAGACCGAATTAGTTTAGCAGACACTGTAGGAATTTGGGAACCAAGTCAGTGTGCGGAAATCGTGAAGAAATCTGTTGAGACATTCCATTGTGAGATTGAAGTTCATCTTCATAATGATTTAGGATTAGCCCTAGCAAATGCTCTTGCTGCAATCGATTCAGGGGCATCTGTCATTGATACCACATTGTGCGGAATAGGTGAACGTGCAGGGATTGTTGACCTGCTAAACTTATCCGTTTTATTATCTCAAAAGCGTAATCTTCCGTACTTTAAACTACAGATGATTCCTGAATTAACTCAATCACTTCAATTAGCTACTGGTTGTAAAGTAGATCATTGGAGACCAATTATTGGGAAAAATATATTTACACATACCGCACCCTATCATATGAAAGCTGTTCAGCAGAATTACTCAGCATACGAGGGCATTCAGCCAGAAATGATAGGAAGAGTAAGGAACATACAACAAAAACGTATAGAGAGAAAAGGGTCTAGGCTTTCAAAGTCTTTGCGAGTTAGTAAACCATTTGTAAAGGGAGCATCTGAGCTTTTATATCATCGAGATGGTCCAGGAAAACGTTGGGTACAGATGGATTATAGAACTGATGAACGAGCATCATTTTATGTGATACAGCGTGTATTTTACGATGCACATATGGATGAGAACTTAGAAGGACATGTAGATATTCACGCACATCATTGTGATAGTGCCTTTATTTTCTGGGGGACTAGAATAGATGGTACAGGTCTCATATGTGAAGTGGAAATTGAAGGGGAATTGCAAATAATTGAAAGTCCAGCATCTGTTTTTATTCCATCGGGGTTAAAACATAGGTACAAATACCTTTCAGGGACAGGAACATATACAAACATCGTACTAGCACCTAATTATAATTCTAGTTTGCTAGAGAAAAATTTATGGGAAATGCGTGTGCATTGATTGAAGATAGCAAAAGTTAGTGCATATATAAATTAAAAAAGTATAGAACGCCCATTCTATACTTTTTTCTATAAGGGGTCACCATACATGCCCATCTCCATAAAGCTAAGGTTTTACACCATCCATTAAGAAAAATAGACGTTATTCTTTCTGTAGAAGTATAGGAAAGGATGGCGTTTTTTGTATGGTCGTAAAATGGATGTTATTTTAAGAAAGACGCGATGTTTTGAACAAAGTTGAGACGTTTCTAAAAAAGCTACATAAGACAATAAAAAAATAGCATATACTATATTTGGATTCTAGATTCTACAACATTTCAGCTTTGAGATAAGTTTTCTTCACATTGTCAAGGTTTAGGTGGAAGTAGCCATACGGCAGGAGTCAAAATTCAATTATCGTATACAAGAAAGAAAGTTTGCTATTGAAATTGCAGATAAAATTACTGAAAACCTTGAATTTAGAAGGTAGTTCACTGAACTCAACTATAATCCTACATAAGGATGTGGATTTTCACCAATACTACACCTCAAAACTGCCGCGCAAGACGTTCTACTACAATCACATAGAATAGCATTCCAAATCATAAAATGTTATAATTTGGAATGAATTATTATTTTAATTTTCAGAAATTATATCAAGAGTAATATAATCTATCTTATGCTGTAAACTGGTGTAGTTTACAGTATAAGGTCTGCTCCGCAAGCTATTATAGTCAACAGTCATGGGTACATAATGGGTACCTTTAGCCTAAATGCCTGGGGGAATTTAGTGAAATAAAATATAGGATAATAGATAGGGGTAGATGTATGGGTACATTTAAAAAAATTATCAACAATATTTCAAAGGTAATCATAGGAAAAGATGAATCGATTGAACTAGCAGCTATAGCTCTTATAGCAAGAGGACATATTTTATTAGAAGACGTCCCCGGTACTGGAAAAACAACATTAGCAAAAAGTTTAGCGAAAAGCGTGGATGCTAAGTTTCAAAGAATTCAATTCACAGCTGATACTTTGCCAGGTGATGTTATTGGTCTCGAATATTTTGATGTGAAAGAATCAGAATTTAAAACGAGATTAGGACCTATTTTTGCAAATATAGTATTAGTTGATGAAATTAATCGAGCTGTACCAAGAACGCAATCTTCGTTACTTGAGGTTATGGAAGAACGTACCGTTACGATCGCGAAGCATACATATTCGTTGCCAAATCCTTTTTTAGTTATAGCAACACAAAACCCTCTTGAATCAGCTGGCACATTTCCTCTACCAGACGCCCAATTAGACCGATTTTTACTCACTATACGTCAAGGTTATCCAACAAGAGAAGCAGAAAAGGAAATGATGAGACGATTTCAAACGAATGATCCTCTAGAAGCACTACATTCTATTATTTCAACTGAAGAAATTATTAATATACAAAAACGTGCAAGGGAAGTGTTAGTAGGAAATGATGTGCAAGACTATCTTCTTGAAATCATTGAGACGACGCGTAAGCATGATCTGATTGAAATTGGTGTTAGCCCACGAGGTACATTGGCGTTTATGAGAGCGATTCAAGCGCGAGCGATATTAAATGAAAGAGATTACTGTACGCCAGATGATATAAAGCTACTAGCAACATCAGTTTGTGCTCATCGATTAACGTTGACGATAGAAGGGGAGATGAAAACGACAAAAGAACAAATAATAAACGAAATTCTTCATACAGTTGATGTGCCAGTGGAGAATGTATGATGAAGCAACAGCTTGTGTATACATCGTTAGCGGAACTTTTCGTAATAGGGGTTATGTCAGTTGTAGCTGTTATTTTATGTATATTTTCAAGTAATCTACTCATTTTATCTCTCGTATTTTTATATTTAATGTTAATAGGAGCCACGCATGGATACATACGTAGAGTGTCTCGTGTTGAATGGGAATACAATCAAGGGAATTCGAACGTTTTTATAGGTGAAACGAATACGTGCAAAATAAAAATTTCAAACAACTCGATATTTCCTATTTTTAATATTGTATTTCGATTTAAATGTGAAAATAAGTTAACTTGGAATCATGATGAACTAAACAAAAATCATAGTACAGGTTCAAATTATTATTTGAATTTCAATATAAAAGGAGGAGAGACAGTTTCATTTGATTTACAAGCTGTAGCGTTAAAAAGAGGTATTGCGAAATGGGAAGAAGTTGAAATCGTTATTACTGATCTTTTTGGATTCATAGCAAACCACATAACATATAGTCAAGTTGATACGCCGTCATATTTAGTCTTACCAGCTGTTCCGAAAATACAAGTCCCTGAATTACAAGAATGGTCACGTGGATTTCGAAAAGCAATGTCGTCTCCGCTATATGATGAAACGAAAGTAATGGGAGTGAAATCATATGAAAATGAAGATTTTCGTTCCATCTATTGGGGCGCAACAGCAAAAACAGGGACGATAACTGCAAAAAAATACGAACGGACACAATCTGATAAATATGCGATTTATCTCAATTTACAAAATAAAAGTGGCGTTTCTTTGCGAAATGATACAGAGGAACTAATTGAATTAACGGCAGGCATATGTAAACAGCTGCTTATGCAAAACTGTTCATTTGAAGTATGGATCAATAGCGTAAAAGATAATGGATTGTTGCATATAAAGAACGGTGATAATCGGAAACATTTGCAAAATGTATTAAAGGTACTTGCCTCAATATCGGATCAAGATACGCCTGTATCATCTTCTTATTTTTACACAGCTGGATTTCGTCGAAAGGAATTGGATGCGGTCCCCTTAATACTCGGTACCTCTCCAAAAAGGATTAGCCGAACAAACAAATGGATTGTTATTAAAGAATAAGAAGGGGCTTATGTCATGTTTAATAAAAAGCGCCATATGAAAGTGAAGTTTTGGAGTGTAAGAGCCTTATTAATACTCTTCTTTGCGATTAGTACGATAACGTTATCACAAGGTGTTGTGCATGTACAGGACATAGTAAAAGAGCGTTTTTTTAGTGAGACTAAACCGGAAAAAATTTATAACGATACTAGTAAAGACGAACAGTTTGATGATTCTGCAAGATTTATGGATGAAGAAAAAGGAGATACAGGTATAAGAACGAAAACGAATAGAAAATTTCCAGTTTTTGAACGGAAAAGTTCATGGGGGGACGTATTTTCTGCGCTCTCAAATTCATGGATTACTATAGCTTTTTATGTAATTATCGCGGTGCTAATTATATATTCCCTTTACAAATCTATTAGGAAAAGGTTGATGAAAACAGAAATAGAGCAGGAGAAACAATCGGGAACAAAAGAGAATTCGGTAAGAACCGTAAAGAATGAAAAAGTCATTCATCAGTCAGAGCAACCACTGCCTACAGATACAATAAGGAAAAGATTAATTGAATGGGAGAGAACTTTACCATTTCACGAACAGCGAAAGTCCTATGAAACGATGCAACAATGGTTAAGGAGAATTTGTAGAACGGGAGACATTATTCCGATATATGAGTCTGTACGATATGGTGAAAAGATGTATACGGAGTTAGATCTAGAAAAGACTATGCGGTGGATAGAGAGGGATGGGAAGGTGGATATTTAAATATCCAGCCTTACTTTTTATAGGGGAATTTCATTTGGGATATCTAAGTTTATCGGTATTGTATTTGATATACTGGCAGCGAATAAGATGGCTAAATTAGATCCAATTGAGTGTTTACGATATGAAAATAAAAAGAGAATATAACTTTTGTTATGTTCTCTTTTTATTTTCATACATAACTCTTTCTCAGCTTATCATATCAAAATTTGAACGTAAGCATTTTGTAAGGAATGGATAAGAAAAAAGAGAGATTTATCATATAGGATTAAAGTATAACTTGATGTGAAGGGAGAAGAAATTAACTTAAATAATCAATTAGATAATGGAGTATTGCAAGAAATAGTAGTGATTTTTTGGCACAACATGTATATCAAAAAGTGAGAGTTACAGGTTGTTAGGAACGAAATTATTGGTACTTAAAATAGAGGCATTATATTTTTAGTGAAGAAAAGAGTTGTACGAATGAATCATTAATACGATATTAATAGAGGAGAGAGCGCCTTATGAAAAAATGTAATTTAATTAAGTTAGCAAGTTTGGCAGTTTTATTAGCAGGTACTACTTTACTTACACCGGGATTTACTGTGAAAGCAGAGTCTGTTCAAAATGTATCTAGTTCGTCACAATCAAATGATCAAAAAAATCATAATGGTTGGAAACGAGTAATGCAGGAAACAGTACAACTCGGAACTCCAGGGATATTAGCTAAGGCGTCTAAGAACGGAAAAACTAGTAGTTATACTGCTGGAGTGGCGGATTTGAGCACGAAGAAACCAATGAAATCGGATTATTGCTTTCGGATTGGTAGTGTGACAAAAAGTTTTACTGCTACGACTGTTCTTCAATTAGTAGGAGAAAACCGCGTACATCTTGATGATCCAATTGAAAAGTGGCTACCGGGTCTCATCCAAGGAAATGGGTATGATGGGAAACAAATTACGGTACGTCAACTTTTGAATCATACAAGTGGTATAGCTGAATACTTAAAGTCAAAAGACGCTGATATAATGAATACAAAAAAATCGTATACAGCTGAAGAAATAGTGAAGATTGGGCTTTCCCTGCCTCCAGATTTTTCGCCAGGTAAGGGATGGTCGTATTCAAATACAGGATACGTAATATTGGGAATGCTTATTGAAAAAGTAACTGGAAATAGTTATGCGGAAGAAATTGAAAAGCGAATTATTGAACCTTTGGACTTGTCAAACACGTTTTTACCAGGGAATTCAACCGTTATTTCAGGAAGTAATCATGCTCGAGGGTATGTGAAAAATGATGAAACAAGTGAGTTGAAAGACGTAACGTATTATAATCCAAGTATAGCTAGTTCAGCCGGAGATATGATTTCTAATGCTGACGATTTAAATAAGTTCTTTTCATCTCTGCTCGGTGGTAAGTTACTGAAGGAACGCGAGCTAAAAGAAATGCTTACTACAGTTCCTACAGGAAGGGAAGATATTCGCGACGGATATGGTCTTGGAATCTATGAGACAAAGCTTCCAAACGGTGTTTCAGTTTGGGGCCATACAGGGGGGATTCCTGGATTTACTACTTTTGCTGGGGGAATAATTGGAGGGAAACATACATTGGCTGTCAATGCTAACTCTTTAGGTGGGATTGATATTGGTACGCAGTTTAATAAAATGATGCAAATTGAATTTGGTAAATAGATAAAAAAATGTATCTTTTGAGTTAAGGTAATTCTCGATTCTTTATTATTCTGCTCATAATGAATAACTAAAATTCTTTATTAAATATATTAGTTATTACTTTCAAAAAACTTGCTATTAATCAAAATGGCAAGTTTTTTATTGTAAATAGTTAAAATTATATATTAAACTTACTAGGATTCTAATGTGCAGATAAGTGAGAATACTGAGAATTGTTATTGTTATTACTGTTCCATATAATAAGAGTATAGAGAGATGAAACTAATATATAGGGGAGCTAAGTCGATAATGGATATTACTTTAGTCGGTTAAGTATTTCTTGTTTTATTCTAATCTGTTTAAATGTTTAACACAAAATAATAGTATATTGAGTTGGAGTTGAATACATTGGGACAAAATCAATTAAGATGGAGTAATAAACAATTACGAGAGCATGTTGAAGTGATAGATGGCACAAGAAGTCTGCACATTTTATTAAAGAATGCAACATATTTAAATCCGTAC
The DNA here is from genome assembly GCF_022664325.1 of Bacillus cereus group sp. BfR-BA-01310. Classification (NCBI taxonomy): domain Bacteria; kingdom Bacillati; phylum Bacillota; class Bacilli; order Caryophanales; family Bacillaceae; genus Bacillus; species Bacillus cereus group sp. BfR-BA-01310. The sequence continues at coordinate 86,021 of NZ_JAKUHD010000012.1, forward strand.
ATACGTGAATGGACGATAGCGAACGTTTGGATTTATGATGATCGAATAGTATATGTGGGAGAAAAGTTGCCGCAACAATTAAATGATTGTGAAGTTATAGATTGCGAAGGGAAGTATTTAGTTCCCGGTTATATAGAACCACATGCACATCCATACCAATTATATACCCCAGAGACTTTAGCAAATCATGCGATGCAATTTGGTACAACAACTTTAATTAATGATAATTTAACTCTATTTTTCACATTACAACGTGAAATAGCGTTTCGTTTGTTAGATGAATTCAAAAAGATTCCAGCAAGTATGTATTGGTGGTGTCGTTTCGATGGACAGACCGAGCTGCAAAATGATCAATCGTTGTTTAATAGTGAAGAAATAATGCAATGGCTTAACCATGAAGACGTTCTTCAAGGCGGTGAGTTAACAGCGTGGCCAAAACTATTAAATGGCGATGATGAAATGTTAAATTGGATACAGGAAACGAAACGGCTACAGAAGAAAATAGAAGGCCATTTTCCGGGGTCATCTGAAACTACGTTAGCGAAATTAAAGTTACTAGGTACCGATTGCGATCATGAAGCGATGACAGGGCAGGAAGCGTTAACACGTCTTATGCAAGGCTACACCGTTTCTCTTAGAAATTCTTCGATCCGCCCAGATTTAGAAGTTTTACTGAAAGAATTACTGAAATTAGGTGTTAGACAATTTGATAGATTCATTTTAACAACTGACGGTTCACATCCGTCATTTTATGAAAATGGTATGACAAATGTGATGATTTCTACCGCGATAAAACAAGGAATCCCAATAATTGATGCTTATAATATGGCAAGCTATAACATTGCTCGTTACTATAATATGGAGCATTTACACGGTACGATTGCAACAGGAAGAATTGCAAACATTAATATATTGGAAAGCAAAGAAAATCCAACTCCAATTAGTGTAATTGCAAAAGGGAAATGGGTGAAGCGTGAAGGAATAAACAAAAATGAATCAGTAAGTGTACAATGGGATAAATTCCAAGTAGCTCCATTACAATTAGACTGGTGTTTACAGAAAGAAGATATGATTTTCACTGGTGCAACGGGCATAAAATTATTAAACGACGTTATTACAAAGCCATATGTTAGTGAAATCGAATTATACTGTGAGGAACTTTCTTTTGAACATGATGAATGTTTTTTTATGATGATTGCTCGTGATGGTACTTGGCGAGTGAATACAGTTGTGAAAGGTTTTGCGAATCGATTAGGCGGTTTTGCAAGCTCATATTCTGGTACAGGGGATATTATTCTAATTGGAAAGAGTAAAGAAGATATGTTAGGCGCCTTTAATAGAGTAAAAGAACTCGGCGGTGGAATGGTACTAACTGAAAGGAATGAAGTTTTACATGAAATTTCATTGCCTTTATTAGGTATTATGTCAGACTTAGAAATGAGCGCATTAATACATAAAGAGAAAATGATGGTGAAATTATTACAAGAACGAGGTTATTCTTATAACGATCCAGCTTTCACAATACTATTCTTTTCAGCGACTCATCTACCTTTCATTAGAGTGACACCAATAGGTTTATATGATGTAAAGAATAGAGAAGTAATTGCTTCACCGATTAAATGTTAAATATAAATCCCCTATAAAAATCAATTTTATAGGGGATTTATATTTACAGCTTAAGAATAGAATCTCCTCAAAAACAAATAATATAGTATCTAAATTATTTGAGGTGATACTTAAATATGAAAAAACTACTGTATGTTTTAAGTGTATTTATTTTATGTGTATCTATACAACAAGTAGTGCATTCTCAAACAGATGCACCAAGGCTGTCTTCGGATTGTATGGAGGAAAGGAAAATTCGTGATGAAAAGTATGTGAAAAATATAATGAAGGACATCAAATCTACTTTCGAAATAAATATTGATGAAGGTGGATTTATGGAAGTAAGTAAAAAAGATTTAGAAGCTGCGCACTTAATGTATGGTGGACGGGAAAATGATTCTTATTATAATTCGTTAACTAAAGTTTTTGCTAATGGCGGATATAGAGGAGAGCCTAGGTTGTTTGTGAAGGCACTTGAAGCATTTTTACTGTATAAAGAAATAGACGATACAAATGTTATGAAACGCCTAAAACTTGAAAAAGGGGAATGGGTTGTTACCGAAACGAAAAAGAAGCAAGGGAAAATAGTGGAATACAAACCGTTACAATGTGAAAAGGGTTATCTGAAAAAGAGAAATGAATATCAAAATATAAAATGATGTAACCAAATACTAATTAATGTTGTTTCTATCCACTGATAGCTTGTTGTCTATATAAAATAGGGAAAGGTAAGTAAACATATTAGTCTTATGTAATATGCTTATTTACCTTTTTTTGAATGGGTTTAAAATTCGGAATGGTGTTTGGTGAAAAGGATTTGCTGGCTAATGCAATTATAATATTCAACTCCTCTTTTCATCGTAAAAAGAGGAGTTTGTGTCAAAAGATTTATACATTGCTGAACCGTTTGTGTATATTTTATTCTACAGTATTAATAAAAGAATGTTTGATATTCAGAGAAATATTATTGGCACAGTTTTTGCTAGTATTAAATTTAAGGAAGGAGGATTACATTTAAGAAATTTGTATTAGTAATAGTAAAAAACAAACTACTATTGCATCATTGATCTTACTTGTATTTATAGCGGAACTGTAAATACATACAAATAAGAATGTTTCGCTTTTAAAATTCAGAATTTTCTTTTAAATTATTAGGGGGTAGCGGTATGGTTAAATATTCGAAAATTTCTAAGCTGATTCTTGGTGTTGGACTAGTGACAATATCATGTAATGGTTTGCAAATTCAAGCAGAGACAAAAGAAAAAAATGTGAAGAACGTATTACAAATGGAGCCGGTAGGAATACAGAAATCCGTTGATGAGTTGGCACACTCTTCGAAAGTACAAGAAAATGCATCTTTTACAAAACGGTTAAAGTTAGCGGATTTATCGCAGCGTCCGCTAGCACCAAATGAGAATGAAAAACAGTTAGCTGAAGAGAAAAAATATTCGATGGCCGAATTAAATCAATTAAGCAACAAACAATTAACTGATCTTCTTGTGACGATTAAATGGTATCAAATTCCGGAATTATTTCAGTTTAATAGTGATAGTCTTAAGTTCTATCAAGATGATAGTCGCATGCAAGCGATAATTGATAAACTAGCAGAACAAGGACAAGCTTATACGAAAGATGATTCAAAAGGGATTGAAACATTAGTAGAAACTCTACGTGCGGCATTTTATTTAGGTTTTTACCATGATGAATTAAGCAAACTAAATGAGCGTAGTTATCATGATAAATGTTTACCAGCTTTAAAGACAATTGCAAAGAATCCAAATTTTAAACTCGGTACACCGGCACAAAACCAAGTTATTTCATCTTATGGAATGCTGATTGGAAACGCATCCGCTGATGCTGAGGTTGTTCAATATGCAGGTGAAATCTTCAAACAATATAACGATAATGTGGCAACTTTCATTGAAGACTATACAAAAGGAAATGCTGTATATGAGTTGATGAAAGGAATTGATTATGACATTCAGGCGTATATGTATAATACGGGAAAAGAAGCAAAAGATACGATGTGGTATCGAAACATCGATGGTTTTATTAATGAAATTAGTCGTTTTGCGCTAAATGGTACTGTAACAGATAAAAACGGATGGTTAATTAATAACGGAATTTACTACGCTGGCCGATTGGGCAAGCTTCATAGTACGCCAACAAAAGGACAGCAAGTTGTTACAGATGCAATGCGAATTTATCCATATTTAGGGGAGCAATATTTTGTTGCGGCAGAACAAATTACTACAAATTACGGCGGAGTAGATGCGAACGGAAAAACTATAAATTTAGATCAAATTCGAGAAGATGGAAAAAAGAAATATTTACCGAAAACGTATACGTTTGATGATGGAGCAATTGTCTTTAAAGCTGGGGATAAAGTTAGCGAAGAGAAAATTAAACGTCTGTACTGGGCGGCAAAAGAAGTACGTTCTCAATTTTATCGTACAGTTGGTAGTGATAAACCACTTGAAAGTGGACATGCTGATGATGTGTTAACAATGGTTATTTATAATAGTCCAGAAGAATATCAATTTAACCGTCAATTGTATGGTTATGAAACGAATAATGGTGGGATTTACATTGAAGGAAGTGGAACGTTCTTTACATATGAACGTACACCACAGCAAAGTATTTATAGTTTGGAAGAATTGTTCCGTCATGAATTTACACACTATTTACAGGGAAGATACGAGGTTCCGGGATTATGGGGCCAAGGGGAAATGTATCAGAATGAACGTTTAACATGGTTTGAAGAAGGGAATGCGGAGTTTTTTGCAGGTTCAACGCGATTAGACAGCGTAGTACCGCGAAAAAGCATAATTGGTGGATTGTCTTATGATCCTGCGAAACGTTATACAGCAGCACAAACATTAAATGCAAAATATGGAACGTGGGATTTTTATAACTATTCGTTTGCATTACAATCTTATATGTATAATAACCGTCCAGAAATGTTTGATAAAGTGCATGATTTAATTCGTGCAAATGATGTTCCAGGTTACGACACGTACCGTTCTACATTAAGCAAAGATAATAAATTAAATGAAGAATATCAATCTTATATGCAAATGCTTATTGATAATCGTGATAAGTATACAATTCCACAAGTATCAGATGAGTATTTAGCACAGCATGCTCCAAAACCGCTTTCAGATGTTGCGTCAGATATCACCAATGAAGCAAAGTTAAAAAATGTGAAGGTAACGAAGAATAAATCACAATTCTTTAATACATTCACACTACAGGGAACATATACAGGAAGTGCAGCAAAAGGAGAAATTGAGGACAGGAAAGTGATGAATCAAGCAACGAATGATATGTTGAAACATCTCTCAGAAAAAGAGTGGAGTGGATACAAAACTTTGACTGCTTATTTTGTAAATTACCGTGTCAATGATGCTGGACAATTTGAATATGATGTTGTATTTAGTGGAGTAAATACGGAAGAAGGTACTGCTGTAGAAAAAGAACCGAATAATTCATTTGATACAGCAAATCCATTATCTTTGAACACGTTATTAAGAGGAAACTTAAGTGATCAAGATCAAGTTGACCGATTTGTTATCGATGTAAAGGATCCAAAAGATTTACAAATTACAGTTACGAACGAACAAAACCTTGGACTGAACTGGGTGTTATATTCTGAATCAGATCTAGATAATTATGTAACTTATGCAACAAAACGTGATGGAAACAAATTGCTTGGAAATTATAATGCGAAGCCTGGGAAATATTACTTAAGTGTATATAAATATGGCGGTGGAACAGGGAATTATACAGTAGAAGTAAAATAATTTAATAATGAAGAAATTAAAATTTCTTTGTTAGAAAAATCGGCTGATATTGAAAAAAATCTACTGAAATATTAATTATTAACAAAAATCAGTAAAAACTTGTATATTATATGGATATTTATTGTGTAGAAATGATGTAGGTGCTTTTGAATTAAAGTTCTTGTTAAATTAAATGTGATTTACTGAAAATGGATATTTTCAATTACAGGTGTGGTTTTTACAATAACACTTATACTTAAACGATTTTTGTATTGTATTTTTTAGTGTAAGAAAGTATGTAAAGCCAGTATAACCCCGTATTAAGAACGGGGTTATACTGGTTTTAAATTTTATACTTAAACAATTGCATTGGATTTTGACAAGAAAGAAACTCATACGGATTAAAATTCTCGTCCATAAAGCATCTTCATGGTTAAATCTACTGAAATCATTTTACATATAAATTCATCTCGCTATAGTAGTTCATCAATAGATTCATACAAAGAATGGAGTGAATAACCTGTAAGTTAAACAGTCTTATAAAATGAAAATCACGTTTCACCATTAAAATGACCATTTTAATCTTCTTAATGCTTCTTCATTTCTATCTCTATTCTTTTTGCCAAATCAGTTGATACCTTATTGAAATACCCCATAACTACCTTTCTAATATCATCGGATATAACTTTCAAATCACTAGCTAAATTTTCAGCAAGATGTTCTTTCTCTATTTGTGTTAACTTCTCATAAAACTCACCAGCCTGTGCAAAGTCATTTTGCTTAGTTATAGAAGTTCTTTCAAGCTTTCCTTCAACGTATCTTCCGTCACCACTTGTAATTTGATTAGCAGGTGTCCAATCTTGCTGTTGGTTAATTGCTATTTTACGAAATTCGGGTCCAATTCTTCTTCTTTGAGAATCACTATAAATGTTAGCACGGCCTTGCAGCATTTTATCATCTGATAGTTCTGCACCGTCTAGTAAATTAGTAGGGGCGAAGGCGACTTTTTCTACTTGTTCCATATAATTTTCAGGATTTTTATTTAATACCATTTTGCCTACTGGCATAAGAGGATACTCCTTTTCATCCCATACTTTTGTATCGTCTAAAGGGTCATAAGAAAGGTGTGCTTCATCTTTTGGATCCATGAGCTGGACATATAAACCATATTCCACTGGTTTACCAGCCTCAATTGCATCGTATAAATCTTTCCCGCTATAATCAGGATTTTCGGCAGCTAGTTTATTTGCTTCCTCACTATTAATGAATTGTACACCTTCAAATGGATACCAATGATACTTTACGTACTTTCGATAACCTTGAGCATTTCTCCAAACATATGTATTTACACTATGTCCTGGGATGTGGCGAAGACTTTTTGCCGTACCAGCATCAGAGTATAAACGGACAACAAAATGAATGGATTCGGGTGCTCTAGCGACAAAACTCCAAAATCTATCAGGGTCTATTAAGTTATTTTTAGGTGAAGGCAACAACGCTTTAATAGTTTCAGGGAAACGCATCGGATCTCGAACAGAAAAGACAGGAAGATGATTACATAAAAGATCAAATACGCCTTCTTTTGTATAAAATTTTGTAGCAAAACCGCGTACATTTCTAGAAGTATCAGGTGTTCCTTTCGTACTAACAGCTAACGAAAACCGCACCATAACAGGAACTTTCTCATTTGAATTTTGTAAAAAGCTTAGTTTTGTATGTTCAGACATTGGATATATCGTTTGAAAATAACCGAATGCACCAAATCCTTTTGCATGAACAGGTCTTTCTAAAATTTTTTCATGAATAAATTCTTGTAACGCCTCGTGCAGTACAATATCTTGCTTTAAAACAGGTCCACGTGAACCAACTGTTTGAGAGTGAAGTTTAGCTGGTTCATTAAGTTCTCGATCGCTATTAAAGTCTTCTCCAAATAAAGATTGCCTCTGTTTATCATATTTTTCATTCATCGATATAGCCTCCAAAATTTTTTCGTTGATTGTTACTAAATATGATTCTTTAGCCTCGATTATGTATTACATACGAAGTTCAAATTAGTAACATACCGCTAGATGAAAAAAACGCACATGCAGTGGACCTGTTGAAATAGAAGAAATTATGGAAAAATGAATATCGGGAAGAGAAATAAAACGTTTTATTAAAAAGGTGGAAGAAAACCACTATTAAAATTTCAATCTTAAAAATTAATTTGAAAATGACTTTATAGATAATGAACATTAAAAACGGGAAAAATAGCTAGGAGGAATTTATCATGACGGATTGGTTTCAATTAGATAAAGAATATATTATGCCTACGTATTGTCGTACGGAGGTTGCGATAGAAAGAGGAGAAGGCTGTAAACTGTATGATGTGAACGGGAAAGAATATTTAGATCTATTTTCTGGCGTGGGTGTGAATTTATTAGGCTACAATCATCCAAACATTGTGCAGACTACATTAGAACAAGTTACGAAATGCTTGCATCTTCCATTCCATTTTTTAAATCCAGTTGCGATTGAATATGCAAAGAAATTAGTTGACTACACTTTGCAAAATGGTAAGGTCTTCTACTCAAACTCAGGTACTGAAGCGACAGAAACAACATTGAAATTAATTGATAAATATAGATCTATTACAAACGAAGAACGTGACGGAGTAGTTGTATTGAAAGGTAGTTTTCACGGGAGAACATTAGGCGCACTTCATTTTACAAGACAAGAAAGTATATATCAAAACTTCCCGAAAACATCCATTCCTGTATATGAAGTGGAACGAGAAAATTTAGAAGAACTAGAAAGAACGATTATTAATGAAAATCCAATTGCAATTATGCTAGAGCCTGTATTAGGAAGTGGCGGGATATATCCTTTATCAAGTGAATATTTAAACGGCGTTCAACATCTGTGTGATAAATATAATGTACTTCTTATTGTCGATGAAGTACAAAGTGGTATGGGCAGAACTGGAAAACTATTTGCGTATCAAAACTTCAATATTACACCAGACATTATTCAATTTGGTAAAGGAGCAGGAGGCGGGATACCGCTAGGAGGAATCATTGTAGGTGAAAAGTTATGTAATGTATTTTCTCCAGGAGATCATGGAACAACATTTGCTCATTCATCTATGGGAACGGCTTTAGGATTAACGGTATTAAAAACATTAATTGATGAGGGTTTAATGCAAGAAGCTTATGAAACGTCACTATACTTAAATGACAAACTTCAAGAAATTCAGAAAGAAAATTCGTATCTCATTAAGGAAGTACGTCACTCTGGAATGATGTTTGGAATTAGTATGAATGATACGAATGAAAACGTAAAGAAATTACAGTTAGCGTTATTGGATAGAGGGATGTTAGTTGATGTTACGCAAGGGAATATCATTCGTTTACTTCCGCCATATATTATTACGAAAGAAGAGATTGATACATTTGTTAATGAGTTTATTTCCTGTATTCATAGATTGTCAGCTATAGCAAGTGTTTGATTTCTATGTATAATATTTTCACTACAATAAATTAATTGTTTGTGACGATTAGAATGTAAAAAGTAACTTATTTTCAATTCACATAAAAGGAGATTAGGGGAGAAAATCATTGATTTATGTTCTCTCACGCACTATAAAATATAATAAATGTAAAGCTTGAAAAAGGCACTAATATAGTGTCTTTTCTTATTTTAAAGTACTTATTTCCTTAATCAAGGAAGCATCTCATTGGACAAATAATTAATTATGTGAAATAATAATAACAGATAAGGAGACGTTGCTTTTCCTTAAGTGCTTCGTATTAATTTTATTCAATAAGAGAAGGTGTGCTTAAAGAAGATAAATTAAATAAGGGGCTGTTTTACTATATGCAACAAAATAATGATTTAAATTTTGAACCTCAAGACGTTAATATTGTCAATCCTAAACAGGCTAGGAAAGCAGTTGTTGCTACTGGCATTGGGAATGCAATGGAGTGGTTTGACTTTGGATTATACGCGTATTTAGCGGTAATTTTAAGTCAATTATTCTTCTCAGGTGTGGATAATAGTGGTTTGCAACTTGTACTTACATTTGGTACATTTGCGGCGGCCTTTCTAGTTCGACCAATTGGAGGTATTTTCTTTGGGAGAATTGGTGATAAATATGGCCGAAAGATTGTTTTAAGTACAACTATTATTTTAATGGCACTATCTACATTATTCATCGCATTACTACCAACCTATGAACAAATTGGTGTATGGGCACCAATACTACTTTTAGTTGCTCGAATGATTCAAGGCTTCTCTACAGGCGGAGAATATTCAGGAGCAATGGTTTATATCGCAGAATCTTCTCCAGATAAAAAGCGTGGTATACTCGGTAGTGGTCTTGAAATAGGGACACTCTCAGGTTACATTGCTGCTTCGGTAATTGTTACCATTTTGACGTTATTATTAACAGATGAGCAAATGCTCAGCTGGGGATGGCGTATTCCTTTCTTAATCGCTGCACCAATCGGTTTGGTCGGCTTATATTTACGACGTCACTTAGATGAATCTCCAATCTTTGAAGAGATGGAAAAAGCGCAAGAGGAATCTGAAGACAATGAACAAATTCCGTTTAGTGATATATTAAAATATCACAAAAAAGACTTCTTATTAAGCACAGTAATTGTTGCCTTCTTTAACATTACAAACTATATGATCCTTTCATATATTCCTTCTTATCTAACACAAGTATTAAAAGTCAAAGAAACAACTGGCTTATTAATCATTTCAATTACGATGGCACTTATGATTCCACTGGCACTTTATTTCGGTAAATTAAGTGATAAAGTTGGTAATAAGCGCGTAGTACAAATCGGTTTAATTGGTTTAACATTATGCTCAATTCCAGCGTTTTTATTAATAGGGAATGGACATATTGCAGCCATATTTGCAGGTGTTTTCGTTTTAGGTTTCTTCCTAAGTGTTTATGAAGGAACATTACCATCGTTATTACCAGCACTCTTTTTCACCGATGTACGTTATCGTGCACTTTCAATCTCCTTTAATATAACTGTATCCATATTCGGTGGGACAACACCACTTGTATGTTCATACTTAGTTCATGCTACTGGCAACCCACTGGCACCAGCATTTTATTTAACAGGTGTAAGTGTAATTGGATTAATTGTATTTAGTGTACTGTTTGTTACAACATCAGGACGTGCGCTAAAAGGATCTTATCCTACAGTAGAATCGAAAAAAGAAGCACACCTAATCGCTAAAGAAGACCCTGAAGAAACACTTTGGTGGCATGAAGAATCTTTAGAAATTGCGGGAGAGCGAAAAGCATAAATTGTGAAAAGCAACGTGGACTTTTACACAAAAAGACTCCTAGTTTAATAGGAGTCTTTTTGTGTGTATCAAAACTTAAATTTATTCATTTTCTCTTCTTCTTCAAACTCTTCTGATACGCATAAAGCTTATGAACCTCTTCCTTAAATTCATGCAAAAGTACAGTGTTTTCACCATTTGAGTAACGTACTGCATTATACGCATCTATAATGATATGCCTCTGAATATTTACACCTTCTTCATCATTAATTCTCTCTAGCCAAGCTTCAACTGTTTCTCCTCGTTCACGGTTTAAAGGAGGGGATAACTTACTCTCCAGTTTGAAAATTTCTTTCCGAATTTCGTTATGTGGTGGTTTATTTCGCTTCATTCGTTTTTGGCTAATTCCTTCTTTATCAGTAATGATTGTAGATTCGAAGACTGGCATGTTTGCTAAGCTCAAATATTTTCGTTTTTTTACTATTTTCCAAACGACGTAAATAGCGATGGTTGTACAAACTATTATTGTAATGCTATTTATGAGTATTGGGTCAAAATCAGGAAGTTTTTTCCCGTCTTCAATTCGTGGTTTTAAGAGATGTCCTTTATTTGCCCAAACCCCTTCAGTGTCTTTTAATTCAGCGGCTATAAGTAATGGATTTATAGCGTAGCCGACCCCTAATGCGATTACTTCCGTGATAAAACCAAAAATAAGTCGAATGAAAGGAAATACTTGAACAATTAATATACTCATTACGCCAATCGTAAAGATAGAAGCAAAACGTAATAGTTGTTGTTTGCGATTTGCCCCGGTTAGCCAAAATGTAATCATAAGGTGTAAAGCTAATAGTAACAATTTCCATAACGGTGGAAATGGTGCATAAAATATAGCTGAAACGACAAACCATACAATACCGCCTAACGATTTTTGAACTGGATATCCAGGTCCGACCGCGTGTACGATAAAGAAGAAAAGCGGTAACATAATTGTGCCAAAAAGAGAAAATGGTAGGATTAAAGAACAACCAACTATTTGAGCAACTAACAGTATTACAAATCCTGTTGTTTTTTTCTTCATAAACTTATAAATAAGAAATACTCCTACATAGCCTGTTGCTAAAAATATAGCAATACCAACTAGTTCATCCCTTTCTGTTAATAACGAAAGGAGGAGGAGCAGAATAAAGTCATTAACGTGATAGAGCCAAGTTTTCAACTGGTTCCACCATCCCTTCATTAGTAATGAGAAACGTAGGTTGCGTTAGAAGAGGAAGCTCATTCTTCTGCAGACCAATGTAAATCAATGTAGATGATCGCTCTCTTTTTCTCGTGACATAATGAAGGAATCCTTGTTTCGGAAGTAACGTACTATCATCTGAAATACGTGCTAATTCCTCTAACGCTTTGGCGTAAGGTGTTTGTCCCTCGTTTAACGGTAAATGAAGGGGACCACCTTCTGCTAAAACACTAATAAATAACTCAAACGGAATTTGATGTTTCGTTGCGAATTGACAAATGTAAGTTGTAAATGAAATAAGGTCTTCTACATTCTCTTTCCAACCAAACCCGCGATCAGCAGCTAAAGAAAGACAAATCGTCCAACTATAATTTTTTACAGGCTCATATTGCTTCGCTTGTAACGCCTGCATTTTAGCAGACGCTTTCCAATGGATAGAGCGGAAAGACTCACGTTCGTATCGCTTTACACCAATAATAGATGTTTCATCATTGTAAAAAGAAAAATTCGTTCGATAAGAACCAGTTAATAGTTGCTGAAGTTCTTGCAAACCGGCTACTTCTTTAGGAGAAGGGTATACAATAATTTCAGTTTTTAATTTATCGAAAACAGGTAAATGTACAGTTAATAAATGAAACGGATCTTTTAATACGCATTCGAATTGTTCAATTTGAAACACACCACGCTTCGTTGCGGTTAATGTTAAATCCCATTTTTGTGCTGAATGAGTAGGTTGTGAAAAGGGAAAAGAAAATAACGTTTTTGATATTTGTTCAATTCCTTGATCCTTATGCGGTATAAGGGACGAATTTAAATGAAAATAACAAACACCGTTAACGAGTGGTATATTTGCTCCATTTTTTAAATGAATAAAAAACTGTCCAGATTCATCAGGGAAAAGCCGAGTTGTTTGTTTTTCATTTATAACTTGAAACTTTTTTTCTATGTAAGCGACATATTTATAAATGAAAATCGCAAATAAATAGTAGAAGAAAAAGGGAAACATAATAATTCGCTGCGGTAGAAAAAACGTAAATAGTAAAGCGATTGGTACAGTTAATTGAATGATATGGATTTGGAAAAATAAAGGTACAGTTACTACACGTTGTCCATTCATGCTTGCTCAATCTCCACAGGTACGTCAATTTCTTTTAAAATCCTTTGCATGATTTCATTTTTTGTCGTACGTAAAGCACCTTCCATAGACAATACAATACGATGATTCCAAACAGAAGGTACTAAAAATTGTATATCTTCAGGTGTGCAATATTCTCTACCACGTAAAAAGGCTAATGCTTGAACGGCACGTACTAAAGCTAATGTGGCGCGGGGGCTTACACCGTTAGCAATATAATCGTGATTTCGGGTCGCATGAGCAAGTTTAATAATGTAGTGTTCTAACGGTTCTGATACGAACACTTCTTTCACCTGTTTCTGTGCTTTTAAAATGTCTTCTAAAGAAATGACAGATGTGACGCTTTCTAACGGTGTGTTATTGCGAAAACGGCGCATCATTTTTAACTCATCTTCAGGAGCCGGATAACCAATAGAAATCGTCATTAAAAAGCGATCAAGCTGTGCATCTGGAAGAGGGAAAGTTCCTTGAGATTCAATCGGGTTTTGCGTCGCAATAACAAAGAATGGTTTCGGAAGAGTAGTAGACTGCTTTTCAAGAGTTACTTGTCGCTCTTCCATCGCTTCTAACAAACTAGACTGTGTTCTAGGCATCGCACGGTTAATTTCATCCGCAAGTAATATGTTTGTCATAACTGGTCCAAGTCTTAATTCGAATTCACTAGTTTTCGGATTAAAGTATTCAATACCTGTTACATCGCTCGGAAGTACATCAGGCGTAAATTGAACACGAGAAAAACTACCACCAATACTTTTGGAAATTGTTTTAGCTAGTAATGTTTTCCCGGTACCAGGCACGTCTTCAAGTAGTACGTGTCCGTCAGCAAGTAGTGAAACTATAAGTAAATCTATAACATTCTCCTTACCGACAAAAACAGATCCTATATTTTCTTTTAATTTATTTATCACATGTATCATTCCTTTCAAAATAAAAGCGGATATTTCTATATTTTAACAAATTATTCAGAAAATTAGTATTATTTTCAATTCGAAGAAATAGATATTTAATTTTTATATTACACTTGCATATTTTGGAATTTGATTATACAATATCGTTATACGATGTATCGTAAGTCGATATATCATAGGGCGATGTATTGGAGGTAGTTATAATGAATGAGAAAGCACAAAAATATATTCCATTAACAGAGGCGACATATTACATATTGTTGTCACTAGTAAAGCCAATGCACGGTTATGGAATTATGCAAATGGTAGAAGAGATGACAAATGGGGAAGTAAAGCTCGGTCCTGGTACTTTATACGGGAATACGACGAAGTTACTAAAAGAGAAGTTAATTGTTGAAGTTGCCTCTACAGACAGAAAGAAGTGCTACGAGTTAACACCACTTGGTAGAGAAGTGTTAGAGCTAGAGTATAAAAGGTTGCAACGATCTGTAAGGAATGGAAACAGTATTTTAGGGGAGTGAATGGAATATGGAGACAAAGAAGGTATTGAAATTTTTCGCGGCATGGAGTCTAGAAAAAGAGGAAGCTTTTTTAAGAAAAATGCATCAACAAGGCTGGGCGCTACAAAAATATAATGTAATGTATACGTTTAAGAAAACGGAACCGAAAGATGTAATATATAAAGCGGATTTTAGATTGGATTATAAAGATTCAAAAGAAAAACAAAAAGAATATATTGAACTATATGAAATGTGTGGATGGAAACATGTAACGAGTTTTGCAAAATGGAATTATTTCTGTAAAGAAGTAGAAGATGAAAATGAGTTGCCTGATATTTATTCAGAAAAGGAGACGAGGATACAAAAACTAAATGAGTTATTACTATTCTTTATTATTATGTTAGCCGCTATAATACCATCAATGTATAACGTATTTTTAAGTCCAATGGAATCAAGAGTACCAATTTGGGCGAAAGTTATGTTGGGATTTGTTTGTAGTATCTATACGTATCTTTTTATAAAGCTCTCTTGGAAAATTAAGAAATTCAAAAGCGAAATATTATAACAAAGAATGGATTTAAAAAAAGATGATTTCAGATTTTAATATCGGAATCATCTTCTTTTATTTCTATTTAATTTCATTTTGTTCACTCTTTTTTATATAATAAAAAACTATATATTCAAGGCATAGAACTAACGGTTACAAAGATAAACCAGTAATAATGTCTAAAAAAATCATAAATGATGAAGAAACGATTAATAATAATGAACTACCGATTAATATTATTTTATTAGAGCTTTGATTTTTTAAATGGTAATAAAGTAAAAAGCCACAAACAGTAGAAATAATCCATATAGTTAGACCGTAAGGAGTTGTGATCTTCTTCCAATCAAAGATCCAAAAATAAAAGATGATTATGTGACAAGCTAATAGTAAAAATGTAGATGGAATCATTAATCTTCTATTTAATATCATTAATTTCACCTCTTTTATGTAAATATTACCAAATAAGAGCGGGGTTTAAAATATAATAAGGAAAAAATACGTTTTTTATTACCGTATTAAACGGAAAAATCCCTTATAGAAAAATCTATTTCTACAAGGGATAGTACTGATTTTATGAGAAAGACTGATTTTGAGTCGGTTTAATAAATTGTTCAGGGTTTTCAACGAGTCCATAGGTCCTTGATAAGTCATATGGCAATCATTCATCGTTACATTTTAATATATTTAAGGCATAGAACTATGAGAGTAGTAAATACTTAGAAAATTAATAAATGACGATGAAGCTGCTAAGTAGCAATAAAGTCATTTGAAACATAATAAAGTAGTTTTAAAAACGCCAGTCATGCTATGCAATAATCGGACCAAATTGTTGCGTACCGTTTTTGATAAAATTTCAGAATTATGTTAGTAAAATCATGAAAGTGATTAAGGTTTTCGCTTAAAGAAATTACAAGGTGAGTTGCATTTGTTATTAAACCAATTTACATTTTATTGCGAATTTAAATGGCAAAAGAACCATATAAAATTATGAAGGGAGGAGAGTCATAAAATGCAGAGAATGAACAATTATTTTCGTGCGCGTGCGAGTATGGTGTACATGATGACTAATAATGAAGTAATGAATTCCATTATTGCTTTTCACATGGACACGAATGGAATACTCACCTTTGTGGGTTCTTATCCAACATACGGAAGAGGTACTGGTATAAAGGAAGTTTCTACAGAAACGGCAAACGATGGTATAGATCCTCTAGCATCACAAGGTTCTCTGACTTTGTCCCGTGATGGTCGTTTCCTATTTGCAGTTAACGCAGGCAGTCATAGTATCAGTAGCTTTATCATAGCAGATAACGGGGTACCGGTTTTCGTGGATGTAAAACCATCAGGAGGTGCTCAACCGAATAGCATTGGTGTGTATGGTAATCTTCTCTATGTCTCCAATGTAGGTTATGCTGCAAACAATTTTGCATCAAATATTACTGGTTTTCACATAGATGATAAAGGAAACCTTACTCCTATTCCAGGATCTACTCATTCTCTCAGTACCTTCAATGCGCAGCCGGCACAGGTTCTCTTCACTCCGGATGGTAGTAAAATCGTTGTTTCCGAGCTTACATCAAACCATCTCAGTGTATTCACTGTAAATAAAAACGGTACGGTTACAGGACCAATTGTTAATAATTCTTACGGTAAAGGCCCATTGGGTGCTTATTTTCTATCGTCTGGAATTCTCTTAGTTACAGAAGCAGTTTCAAATGCGCTGTCATCTTATTCATTGAGTAACGACGGTACCCTTCATGTAATCAGTGGCTCTGTACCGAACGGATATAAAACTGCTTGTTGGGTTATAACAACGAAAGATGAACGTTTTGCCTACACTACCAACACTTTAAGTGGCACCATTTCCACCTACCAAATTGCCCCGAATGGAGCACTGTCGGTAGTAAGGCATATTACTAGTACACCGCCGGGTACAGCACCAGGTCTTCCGATGGATGTTGGAGTGAGTAAAGATGGACGGCATTTTTACACTCTTAATGGAAATCAGGCTACAGTGTCAGTATTTAATATTCAAAGTGATGGTAGTCTAGTAAGATTGCAGGTTGTTGCTTCATCCAATGTGCCTTACTTTGGGTCGCAAGGCTTAGCTGTTCTTTAATTCTATTGGGTAGAATATGACGGTGTATGAATAGTAGACATGTAGATGAATTATGAACCTTTGATTAAAAATCAATTGTTTACCTTACTTACGTAAAACGGAAAAACCCCCTATAGAAAATTGATAGGGGGTAGGGAAAATGTTTAAGAGAAAGACTGATTTTGAGCCGGCTTAATAAATTGTTCAGGATTTTCAACAAGCCCGCACACAGCACATTGGACGCGGTAAGTTGGTCCTTGATAAGCCATATGAAAAGCATTCATCGTTTCATTTGTGTATTCTTCTTCTACTTGACCAGTTTGCGGATTTAATTTTACTGGTTTTACTTGTTGCTCAAGAATATTAAAGCGAGTTCGGTTCGTTTTACAGCTTGGACATAGCATTGGTTCCATATGTATACACCTCCATTTGTAGCATTTCTTAAAAGGTATGAATTTATGCACATAGTTTTATGGTCATGTAGAAAAAACTTTCTCAATATAAATAGGTATATATTATATTTAAAATTCAGAAAAAATAAAATATAATATATGTAAGAACTGGTTATGTCCAAACCAAATCTCCTGTTTTATGCCAATAAGCTGGGGGGCCGAGAAATCGGCCTCATTTTTTTGTGCTCGGCTTTATAAGGTACAAGGTTTTTAAAAACATTTGTCGAATTTTTAGAGGTGAAGGTAAAGGAGGAATAATGATGAACTTAAAAATGAAATACATTATTTTATATGTAGAAAAATTTGAACAATGTCTTCAGTTTTATAAAGAAATTTTAAAATTACCGATAAGAGCTGAACACGGTACATATATCGAATTTGAAACAGGAGCAACAATTTTAGCGATGAATACACGAGAGGATGTTAAGGAGTTAACAGGACTACCTCTTACAGAAGGTGTACTACAATCTTCTCATTTTGAGTTAGGGTTTGTTGTAGAGAATGTAAAAGAAACGATTGAGCAATTAAAAGAACAAGGGGTTAAAGTTTTAGTTGAGCCAATTGTAAAACCGTGGGGACAAACAATAGCTTACATAGCCGATCCAGACGGTAATTATATTGAAATTTGTAGTTCATTAGAATAGAAGGAGAAGAAGAGGATGGAGTTTCCAAAATTAGAAACAGAGCGTTTACTATTAAGAGAACTTACACTGTTAGATGCAGAAACAATGTTTCATTATTTTTCAAAAGAATCCGTTATTCGTTATTTCGGAATGGACTCTTTTGAAAATATTGAGCAAGCGAAAACGACAATTCAAACGTTTAGAAAGCGTTATGAAGAAGGAAGTGTATTTCGCTGGGGAATAGAGAAAAAAGGCACGGATCAATTAATTGGTACGTGTGGGTTTCATTTAATTAACAATCATCATAAACGAGCTGAAATTGGTTATGAGCTAGATGATACATATTGGGGGCAAGGATACGCAACAGAAGCACTGCAAGCAATGCTAGATTACGGGTTTGAAAAGTTGAACTTTATAAGAATTGCAGCTGTCGTATATATAGAAAATGAAGCTTCCCGTAATTTATTAAAAAAAGCAGGGTTTCAAGAGGAAGGATTACTTCGAAAATATATGATTCAAAATGATGTTGCTCATGACACGGTCGTTTATTCATTATTAAAAGAAGATTGGCAAAAGTAATGAGCATAAGTGAAATAATGAAAGTTATTAAGGAACATAAAGATGAGCGATTTATTTTAGGTATAGACGGGCTAAGTCGTTCGGGTAAAACAACTTTGGTTAAAGAGTTGGAAGAAGATATGAAACAAAATGGAATCCCGTTTCATATCTTCCATATTGATGATCACATAACCGAACGTAACAAGCGATATAATACTGGATTTGCAGAGTGGTATGAGCACTACAACCTTCAATGGGATATAGAGTGGTTGCAGCAAAACTTATTTCAGAAGTTACATAGCAACATGCAGTTAGAGTTGCCATACTATCATGATGAAACAGACATATGCGAAATGAAAGAAATACAGCTTCCTTTAGTAGGTGTAATAATTGTTGAAGGTGTTTTTCTTCAGCGAAAAGAATGGAGAGAGTTCTTTCATTATTTGGTGTATTTGGATTGTTCAAGAGAGACAAGGTTTCTACGTGAAAGTGTAGAAACACAGCAGAACCTTTCAAAGTTTCAAAGTAGGTATTGGAAAGCTGAAGATTATTATATGGAAATGGAATTACCGAGGAAAAGGGCGGATTTAGTAATACGCCATATGTAACAATGTAAGTAAGTACAAAAAAGAAGGTGTATAAAATGAATATATTATGGGATTTTGACGGGACGTTATTTGATACATATCCTGCATATACAATGATGCTTTCTGAAATATTAGGTGATGCAGTAGATAAACAAGAAATATACAAAAAATTAAAAATATCATATTCCCACGCAATTCAGTATTACAATATTTCATATGATCAGGAACAAAAGATTAAGATTTTGAAGAAAAAATTTACTCCAAAAGATATGAAACCTTTTGCAGGTGTCGAAGAAATTTTGAAATTTGCGGATAAAAATGTGATTATGACCCATAAACATAGGGCAGGAGTTATGGAAATCTTAAAGTATTATGGATGGGACAAATACTTCGTCGATATGGTTACAATTGACGATGGTTTCCCCCGAAAACCGAACTCTTTAGCTTATGATTATTTACATAAAAAGCACAATATTGATCTAGCAATTGGAGATAGAGAGTTAGATCTATTGCCTGCAAAGGAATTAGGTATTTCAACATGTATGTTTCAAGGTAAAAGTGATGTAGCGGATTATTCTTTATCGCATTACTCCGAGTTTTTTAAGGTAGTTATTGATAGAGATAGGGAGTTTTCATTATAGAGTATAGACTGTATCTTTTGTTTAAAAGGTACAGTCTGTATGCTTTAGGGTTATTGCTTCTTTATGAGACAATTATTTAAATTCTATACACTTCAATACGTTCTTTCCCCCATGTATCTTGCAAGTTATTAATATGTACTAATTGCCACGGATTAAAGAATGATTGTCCATCTTTATTAAAGAAATAGCCGTCACCTACATAATAAGAAGCATGTATTATATTGTTTCCTTCATTTCTCCATACAAGGATATCTTTAGGTTGTAAAAAATCTAATGACATTGATTTTAATCTATAATTTTTTACGTCTAAACCTTTTAGAAAACTATAATCATGGACCCATTTTGTAATAATCCATTGTACTTCGGAATGTTCGCTACGTATACTCGCTAAAGTTGATGCAAAGCAGTTTGGTCCATTTGTAGTACTAAAAGTATTAAAATATGGAGCTATATGTGGGAACTGTTCTTTAAATGTTTTAATTTGATTTTCATTTAATGAATTTTGATAAACAAATTGTCTCGCTAATAGAAGTAGAAATTTATATTTAAATTCTTTATGTAAGTTATCCCATAGCGTTTTTTGCATACTGATATATTGCTTCGAATTGTGTTCAAATGAATAAAGAGTTAAATATTGTATTATAGAATCTATTATTGAAACAGAATGGATATCTTGTAGTGTAAGTTCAATAAAATCCCATTCATAAATTGAACCGCTATTAACTTCAAGTTGAGTTTGAAATATAATTTGGCGTGTCTCATTGTCTAATTGTGTAATCACATTAGGATTTGCTACACAAATTAAATTAACGTCTTTATGGATATTCCATATTTGATAGCTATTTCTATTATCAATATTGTTAAAAATAGAATGATTGAAAAACTCATGTTTAGTCATAAATAAAGTGTTAGAAGTAAAATGCTTTACTATACATTCATTTTTAGCTGGAAAAAAGAATAAATCATAGTCAGGTAGGAATTGTTCTATCCATTTATTTAGTATATCTGTTTCTATATGTATACTAGTCATTAAAATCACCTCTAGTTTGTATTCTATAATGGTAGTTTAAATGCCTTTTCAGTTTGAGGGGAAAAGGATATTATTCATTTGTAATTGAGAAAGCTGGTACATTCGAAAAGATCGAAAAAAAGTCGATTGAAGAAAAAGATGGTTTATATACTGTTGTTCTTGTAGCGAAATATAGTAAAGAACAACGTACCTTTATCGTAACTTATAATGATAAAGAAGAAATAGCAGGATTGTTTATTAAAAAGTAGTTGAATGACAGATAAAGTGATTGTATTTACTTTATCTGTTTTTTATTTTTACTAATTTTTAGTTACTCGTACTAATATTAACTCATATGTATAAAGAAGGGGGTGAAACGTTGAAAACTGAAATAGTTACTCCAAAGTACAGTATAATAAGTTATACATCTTTAATTATCGGAATTATGTGTTTTTTATTCGTTTTTATAACTCCAACGAGGATTGCGAATGCGGGTAATATAGTGGGAGATTATATTACTATTGCTCTGACAGGTGTAGGTATCATACTTTCAATAATCACAATGACGAAAAAAACAGAGAAGAAGGCAATTGCAATTATCTCATTAATACTTTCCTCATCGTTCTTTATATTTTGGATTATCGCGATTATCTTATTGTTTACTGGCCAAATTAATTTTGCACCTTAATGTCATTTATATAAAATAAAACGAGTCCATCTCATAAGATGGACTCGTTTTATTTTATTACCTAGAGAGAATTTTTAATGTTATAATCCCAATTTACAAATCATCTGAATCAGAATTTTCAAGTCTATACTCTAATAGATCCCCAGGTTGGCATTCTAATGCTTTACAAATAGCATCTAAAGTTGAAATTCTAATTGCTTTTGCTTTTCCATTTTTTAATATAGAAAGGTTAGCCATTGTAATTCCAACCTTCTCTGAAAGTTCAGTTACACTCATTTTTCTTTTCGCCAGCATTACATCAATATTTACTATAATTGCCATGTTATTCACCTCAGACCGTTAAATCATTTTCTGATTTTATATCTATAGCATCTTTTAGAAGTCTTTGGAGAACAGCAGCAAAGACTGCGATAACCATTGAAGCAAAGATTAGGAGCATTCCAAGTATAATAATACTCGGTGCGTCAGCTCTCTCCGCCACGATATAGAAGAGTGGCATGCCTACCACATATAAAATACTGATTGTTACTGCGCAGTATTTGATCTTCTTTAAAGCTCTAACAGATAATTTCGAGAAAGCGTTATTTTTGTCAATGAAGCTTACAAGCTTAAAAGCTTGATACAGAGCTAAATAAAAAGGTATCACCGTTGCATACAGATTGATTAAAACAAGATATTTTATAGATGCAATATCGGGATACAATTCCGCTGCATAATTCCCTATTTTAGGAACTAAAAATATACATAAAGCAAGAACAGGGATTCCGATAAGAATAATAGCGGTCTTTAAAAAGAGTGTTGATCCTTGTTTCATATAAAGCACCTCATTTAAATATTATCTATTTAATCTAACATGATATTTATCGTTTAACAATAAATCTTTATTTATTTTAATCGTGTTTATATTGTTAAGCAAATTTGAATTTAAATGAAGATAATCGTTCCCTCTTTCTGTAAATGATGTTATGTTAAAAGTAATAATCAATCCTTTCTTATAATAAGAGTTTTTAGAAAATCTATATTTTGCGTAATTTGAAGAGGTGTTAATAAAATGAAATCGTATACACAATTTGAACGAAGAAAATATATACTAGATGAGTTAGAAAAGTATAACCGAGTTATGGTAAATGATTTAGCGAAAGTATTAAATGTTACAACGGAAACGATACGAAGAGATTTAGATATGATGCATAAGGAAGGGACGCTTACTAAAATACATGGTGGTGCACTTAAGAAAAAGGATCAAACACTAGAATTTCATTTTAATAAACGTCGATCTGAGAATATTGAAGAAAAACGAAAAATTGCAATGGAAGCAAGTAAACTCGTAGAAGATAATGATATTATCGCAATTGAAATTGGGACAACTACAATGCAAATTTTAGATTACTTACACGATAAAAAGAATTTGACGATTTTAACAAACTCCATACCAGCTGTAAATAAAATTATTGAGCTTAAAGAACAATATGATTCCTTTGATTGTAGGTTAATAGTTATTGGTGGAATATTGAATTCAAATTCATTAGCACTGTCTGGAGAAATGACGTTAAACTATCTTGATCATTTCACTGTTAATAAATTATTTGCTTCGTGTGATGGAATTTCACTAGAAAAAGAACTGACATGTTCGTATATTGAAGATGCACAAATATATAAGCAGTTAAAGAACAATGCAAAGCAAGTTGTCATGATGGCTGACGAGTCAAAGTTTAATTTAACAAAGTTTTATAAAAGCGGGAATTTTAGTGATATAGATGCATTATATACAAATGCTAAGCTTGATGAAGCGTGGCAAAATGTGTTAACAAGTAATGGGGTTGAAGTAATAACAGTATAGTAAAACAAGAAGAAGACTATTTCTTAGTAAGTTGAGAAATAGTCTTCTTCTTGTTTATGTGTTGTTTTATTTTGTTTATATGTTGTTTTTACAATTAGTTAACAAATTAACAACATTGTGTTAATAATGTACTCGTACAATATGAATTAGGAGGTGGCAAGAATGCAAATAAAACTATCAAAAGCTGTGTTCTTTTTAATACCAGTTGGAATACCTCTAATATTGTTTTGGATTATTCCGAATTTCATTAGTTTAGGTATTAGTTTTACTGATTGGGATTTTATGACGAATGATTTTAACTTTGTTGGATTAGAAAACTATTTCAATTTGTTTACACAAGATTCTTTTATGCAAGCATTGTTAAATACGTTTTATTTCGGAATTGGAACAGTCATTCCGACAATTGCATTAGGTTTAGGATTCGCATTATTCTTCCGAAAAAAATTTAAAGGTTCCGCATTGTACCAATTAATGATTTTTTCACCTTGGGTAACGCCAACGATAGCTGTATCCATTGTGTGGTCACTCTTATATGAACCTCAATTTGGAGTTATTAATAAAGTTCTAAACTTTTTCGGGATACCAGGTTTGGACTGGCTTCAAAGTAGTAAAACAGCGATGTTAGCAGTCATTATTGTGACAGTTTGGAAATTAGTTGGATGGACAATGATTTTTTATATCGGTGCATTAGAAAAAGTTCCGGATAGTTTATATGAAGCAGCTAGTATTGATGGAGCGAATTCGTGGCAGAAATTTCGATATGTAACACTACCAATGGTTTCATCAACAACTTTCTTCTTAGTTGTTGTCAATACAATTTCTGCGGTGCAAGCTTACGACCAAATTAAAATTTTAACGCAAGGTGGACCTAGTGGTTCGACGCGTACGTTACTATATTTATTCTTCCAACAAGGGTTTGAACAGTTTGATATGGGATCTGCAACAGCAATCGCATTTATCATCCTAATCATTACAATTCTACTATCTGTTATAAACAAAATAATAGGTGACAAGTGGGTGAATTATTAAGGTGAATAATATGAAAAAAGGTCCATTAATCGTAAAGCATCTCTTTCTAGCGTTATCAAGTATCCTATTTATTTTTCCGTTCATATGGATGGTACTTGGTTCGTTTAAAACATCCAGTGAAGTATTACAAGGAGGCTTTTGGCCTAAGGAATTTCATTGGGAAAATTATCGTCAAGTATTAGATATACTTCCATTTAACACGTATTTATTTAATAGTTTCTATACTTCTTTCCTTATTACTATATATGTACTTGTTTCGTCAGCGCTTTTTGCTTATATGTTGGCATTTTACAAGTTTAAAGGTAAAAATATTACGTTTAGTGTTGTGATGGCAACCTATATGATCCCTGGAGCTGTATCGTATGTTCCTGTATATGTAATGTTAGGGAAGTTTGGTCTACTTAATTCACATTTTGGATACATGATTTCTATGGCTGTTAGCGTATTCGGTATTTTCTATTTAAAACAATCATTCCATAAAGTTGGTTTTGAAATAGTAGAAGCAGCCAAAATTGATGGAGCAAGTGACTGGCGTATTCTTTGGAAGATTATTTTTCCAATGACACGATCATCATTTGTAACACTAGGATTGGTCACATTTATTGGTAATTATAATAATTACATTTGGCCAGCTCTTATTTTGAAAGATAATACGCAAAAGTTAATCACGAATGGAATTGCTGATTATTTCATTAATAGTTCTTTAGGACGAGATTGGTCACACATTATGGTTGCAAGTACAATCGCAACGGTGCCGCTCTTACTCGTATTTTTAATTCTACAAAAATGGTTCTTATCTGGTGTTACAGATTCAGGAATAAAGGGGTAATTAAATAGTAAAGGAGATATGTGGGATGAAAAAAATATTCATGCTTCTAACAGTTTTAACATTGTTTGTTAGTGCACTTGCGGGTTGTTCAGGCGGAAAAGGAAGTACTGTTAAAGCGAGTAAAGAAGGCGAGAAGGTTGTTGTTCCATTTATTAATGGAGTAGGTGGTTCCCTTGCAGATCGTGTAGACAAAATCGTGGAAGAATACAATAAAAGTCAGGACAAATATGTAGTGAAAACGACGAAGGCGGGCAACTACGATGAGTCTTATCAAAAGCTACAAAGTGGATTTGCAGCGAATAACCAAGAAGCAATTGCATTACTAGGTTCAGACGTCATTCAAGAGTATGTTAAAAAACAGTTAATTGTGCCTATAGATGAATATGTTAAAAATGATAATAATTTCAAAAAAGAAGATTACGGAAAAGGTTTTATGGAGCAAGCAACGATTGACGGGAATTTATATGGGATTCCGTTTTACGGTACAACACAAATCTTTTATTACAATAAAAAAGCGTTAGCGGAGAATGGATTTACAAAAGAGGATTTAAAGACGTGGGAAGGTGTTGAAAAGGTAGCAAAAACAGTCGCAAAACGTGGTGAGAATGGAAATGTTACGTATGCTGGCTGGATGCCAATGTGGGGGACGTCAAACTTAATTGATGCGGTCCGCAGCGCTGGCGGCAGCGTATTAAGTGAAGATGGTAAAAAAGTATTAATTAACGATGATACTTGGGTTACGGTATGGGAGAAATTCCGTACATGGCTTCATGAAGATAAAATTATGAAAATACATTCAGGTGGTACTGGATGGGAATATTGGGATAAAACAGTAATCGATTTAGTAGAAGGTAGAACGCTAGGGTTTACAGGATCATCTGGTGACCAAGGATTTGTTTTTAAATCATTAGGTAAAGGAATGACGGAAGAAGAACGCTTAAACACATTTGAAGCATTACCACAACCAGCTTGGGGTAATCATAAACCAGCACCAAAATTAGAAACATATTTATTCACATTAACGAGAAATATTGACCCAGAAGTAGCAAAAGGTGCATATGACTTTATGAAATTTGCGACAAGTACCGAGAAAACGGCTGAATGGTCAATGGCAACTGGCTATATCCCTGTTCGTAACAATGTAACAGAGTATGGTCCATATGCTGAATTTGTTAAAAAACAACCACAAGCATTAGTTCCGTTAGAACAAGCTAATAATTACGGAGTGGGACCATTTGTAGATCCAACGGGCGGGAAAATTAATGATGCCTTAAATGTAGCTAAAGATAAAGTAGAGATTGAAGGAGTTCCAGCAAAAAAAGCATTAGATGAAGCAGCTAAAGTTGCACAAGAAGAGTTAGATAAAGTTCTGAAAAAGAAGAAATAAACCTGTTTTGTATGACTAACGTGAGGTGCTTTTGAACGAAAGAAGTGCCTCTAACATTCTTTTATAAAAATATAAAAAAGGTGTGAGAACTATGGCTGAAATGAAAAGTACGATAACACTTTCTCCATTCGTAAAAAATAAACATTGTTTCCAAATGGATGAAACTGATATTACAAACTTTACATTAACAATTGATCAAGGGGATAGCCGGAAAATTCCTCTTTTACTAATCTTGAGAGATCCTAACGGTTATGTACGTATACAATATCAAACTCCAATTGTAAATGAAAAACTAGTTGTTTCGAAAGATTCAAAGTTTTGTTCCGCTGGTTGTATTGGAGGAGAAATACAGTCAGGTAATTGGGAATTAGAAGTCGTGTATATACCACATTGTGCAAAGAAAGTAGTAAAGTTTACCGGAGAAAAAGTTGACTATACAGTAAATATAGTAGTGAATGATCAGTTGGAACGAAAGTATAATAGAGAGCATTTTTGCAAGGGAAATGTTTTTATCGATGAAGATCGTTTTAATAAGGTAGTAAATGAAGAACATCGCTGGTACAAAGGGGATTTTCATGAACATACGGATTTAACAGACGGTGAGATAGATGATGAACTTGGAATGAAAGTATGTGAAAAACAAGAATTAGATTTTTTATATGCGACGGAGCACAATATTGTTATGCCATCTTATGAAAAAGGAAACACATTAATTATACCATCTATGGAACTTACAACTCCTTACGGTCATTACAACATATTCGGTATGAAGGAATACGTGGATTTTACAGAGTATGTAGACGAATCGTATAGCGCCGAAAAAATGAATGCACTATTTTCATTCATGAAAGAAAGAGGCTATTTAATGAGTGTGAACCATCCATTTATGAAGCCTTGGGCGAACCAAGTGAATATTAATTTAGAAAATGTTCATACGATGGAAATTATGTGTGATCCAACGTATAAAAAGAGTAAGTCGTCTACTTTAGAAGCTTTGCGTTGTTTCGATCAAATGTGGTCAAATGGTCTTAAAATCTGGGGGATAGGAGGAAGTGATTCTCATTTACATCCGTCTAAAACATTCCCAGGATCAAAAGACCCATCTATTTACGGTGATCCAGGAACATTTGTATTATGTAACGGTTTATCTATTAAAAACTTAAAAGAGGCGATCAAAAATGGGAAAATTTATTTCTCTCGATTTAGAAAACTAGCGATAGATATTCAAAACGAAGGTGAAACGATTTATGTCGGTGATGAGGCTAAAGGAAATATTATGTACAACATTCGTACAGATAAACCGTGTGAATGGAGACTACTTATAAATGGACAAATGATTGAAAAAGAATATGGTAGCGACGTAACCTTTGCATTCTCTTTAAATGAAGGGGCATATGCTAGAGTTGAGGGATGGGAAGAGGATGAATTAGTAGCGTTTATTAATCCTATTCATAATAAAGTTCAGTATAAAAATATGAAAACATGGAATGAAGTTTTAGGGGGAATAAAAGGTGAATAAAGCAATTATTTTTGACAAAGATGGAACATTAATACAATTAGATTCAGTTTGGTACAAAATTGTGCATCGTGTGTTAGATGATATATTTCAAATGTATCCAAATGAAAAGAGTAAACGAGATGACTACTTAACGATTATTGGTATGAATGATAACGATTTTGAGAGTACGAGTTTACTAGCTTGTCGCACAAATTACTTTATTGCGGCTGCTTGGTTTTCGTTGTTAGAAAATCAACATGTGAATGAAGAGAAGTTTATTCATGATGTATGTCTTTTATTCAAAAAATACTCTACTGCAGATGACTTAGTATTTACAGAAGTGGAAGGTGCAAAGGAAACGTTACGATATTTAAAAGACAATGAATATATTATTGGGGTTGTAACGGCAGACGATGTTGATGCAGCTATACATTCTTTGAAAATGACAGAGTTATATGATTATGTAGATTTTTTAGGTGCAGATGATGGTGTGAATAGAACAAAACCTGAAAGTGACTTTTATCATATGTTTAAAGAACAATTTTCACTAACTGAAGAAGACGTACTTATGGTAGGTGACACATTAACAGACGTAACATTTGCGAGAAATAGTAATATTAAAGTAGTGGGCGTCTTATCGGGTGCGAGCCGGAAGGAAGATTTAGAAGGGAAAGCGGATTATATTTTAAACAGTATGAAGGATATTTCGAAAATTTTATAATACATGTCATGAGTATTTTTAACAACATCTATAAAAATAGCTCAAATTCTAGGAGGATATTATGGCTCAACTATCATTCAAAAACATTTACAAAAAATATGATCATGATGTGACAATCGTAAAAGATTTTAACCTAGAAGTAAATGATGGAGAATTTATCGTTTTGGTTGGCCCTTCAGGTTGTGGGAAATCTACAACATTACGCATGATTGCAGGACTTGAGGAGATTTCAGAGGGTGACTTTTATATTGATGGAAAGCGTGTAAATGATATTACACCGAAAGATAGAGATATTGCAATGGTATTTCAAAACTATGCGCTTTATCCGCATATGAGTGTTTATGAAAACATGGCATTTGGATTAAAACTACGAAAATATAGTAAAGAAGAAATTGACCAACGTGTGCAACATGCAGCAAAAGTTCTTGGGCTGGAGGAATATTTAAATCGGAAGCCAAAAGCACTTTCAGGTGGACAGCGTCAGCGTGTTGCCTTAGGCCGAGCGATTGTTCGAAATGCAAAAGTATTCTTAATGGACGAGCCTTTATCAAACTTAGATGCGAAGCTACGTGTTCAAATGCGTGCTGAAATTACAAAGTTACACCAAAAGTTGCAAACAACTACTGTGTATGTTACACATGATCAAATAGAAGCCATGACGATGGCAACTCGCCTTGTTGTACTAAAGGATGGCATTGTACAACAAGTCGGTACACCAAAAGAAGTGTACGAAAATCCAGAGAATGTATTTGTCGGAGGATTTATTGGCTCTCCTGGAATGAATTTTTTCAAAGGAGTATTAACAGAAAATGCAGTTATGATTGATAAGTGGAAAATTGAAGTGCCAGAAGAGAAGATGAAGAGTTTGCGAAACAAGGGCTATACGAATAAAGAAATCATAATAGGGATACGCCCAGAAGATTTTTATTATGGAAAAGCAATCGCATCTTTACCATATAACGCAAAAGTAACGGTATCCATTGATGTAGCAGAATTAATGGGGGCAGAAACATATCTTTATTCTAATATGAATGGCCAATCCTTTGTTGCACGTGTGGACACTTCTATAGATGTACAAAGTCAATCAAATATAGAACTCGGTTTAAACATGGACAAAGTTCATTATTTCGATTCAGAAACTGAGAAGCGGATTGTTTTATAGAGTAATTAATAAAAACTCCCTGTATAATATAACAGTAAAAAGCCGATTATCCTTCAGAAAAAGGAAATAGGCTTTTTTTGTATGGAAAATGTATTAGCTTGATGTGTAATTATATTACTAGATCGTTACTATTAAAAAGAATTTAATAAATGTACTCAATAGTTTTATTACATTAAAAGAATTTGTAATTGTATGTTCATCTTTCGTTCATAATTATTAGTTATTGTAAAAATAGTGCAAGGAGAAATTCATTGTTTATACAATGAATTTTTTTGGTGCCATTATACCTTCTATATAGCTACAATTCCCTGTGATACTTTTCATCATAATTGTTAGAGAGTAAAAATTATTCTAATTTACTACTCACAATAGGAAAGATGTTTTCCATATGTAGTAAGAATAAATCAGAAGTATTTACTGAATAAAAAATTCACCAAAGAGGAGTTGAAATAAAATGAAATCATTGTATGGGAGATTTGTCATTATATCAGCCGTTATTATGGTGGTTAGTAGTATAGTGGCATTTCTACTTACAAATATATTTTACCATGTGTATTTAAAACCATATAACAGTGAAAAAATTCTAAATTACGCCCTATATATAGAACATTTATATGAGGAAGACAGTGAACTAAATAAAGAGACATATCTACAATCTATTTCCAATCTTGGTTTTGCAATCTATATGGTAGATGAAAAGAAACAAGGAAAACGATATGGAGAGGGCTTTAAAAAAATTAATATTAGTGACGAGGCCATTGATAATGTACTAAATGGTAATGTATATAACGGGATTGAGAACTATCCTAATCGATTGTTTTCCACTGGCTTTTTTGATAATACAGTAGCAAACAGTATTGGAATCCCTATTCATACCAATGGACAGCAATTTGCTCTATTTATTCGCCCGGATATTCAGCAGCAATTTGGAGAGTTGCGAATTTTTTACGCGGTATTGTTAGGGCTAATTGTATTAATTAGCTTAACCTGTATAGCGATAGCTACTCGTTTTGTTGTTCGTCCAATTCAAAAATTTACACAAGCGACACAAGAAATTGCGAGTGGAAAATATGATTTAGTATTACCAGAATACCGAAAAGATGAAATTGGAGTGCTTGCAAAGAACTTTCGTAAGATGGCAAAAAGGTTGCAAAACTCAGAACAAATGCGTCAAGAATTCGTTTCGAATGTTTCACATGAATTTCAATCACCACTGTCATCTATTCAAGGGTTTTCTAAAACAGTAAAAACAGAGGATTTAACTGAATTAGAAAAACATCGTTACTTGAGTATCATTGAATCAGAAAGTAAACGTATGTCTAAAATGTGTAAACAACTATTAACACTAGCATCACTTGATCAAGAAGAACTAACTTTACGTAAAGAATTTTTCAATCTAGGAAAACAAATAAGAAGTATTATATTTATGTTTGAGTGGGAATGGCAAGAAAAAGATCTTGCAATTGAAACGGATATTCCTCATATCGAAATTTATGGGGATAAAAATCTACTTCATCAAGTGTGGACGAATGTATTTACTAACAGTATCAAATTTACAGAAAGCGGGGAAAGTATTTCGTTTGAAGCTGAAGAAAATGAGTTAGAGTGGCGTATTGCTATTACTGATGGAGGATGTGGCATTCCTGAGGAAGAGATAAAAAGAATCTTTGATCGATTTTATAAAGTAGATTCAGCTAGAAATAGAAATATTAAAGGTAGCGGGTTAGGGTTATCCATTGTAAAAGAAATCATTGAACTTCATGAGGGTGCAATAACAGTGGAGAGCGAGATAGGGATTGGTACAACCTTCACTATTTATCTTCCAAAAAATAGAGAAGGAATGGAGTTAGCTGATTAATAACTAAAATATTTCTTTAGAACAAGTCTCTTTTCGTATATATAATTAAGGCTTTGTACTTATAAAAGTTGAAGTTTCGATTTAAAATTGTCTTTTGTAATATTCCATTCATAATCTGTTCATATTCCTTATTTATGATAAGTGTATAGTCAAAGCACAAAATAAGGAGGAAATAAGGAATGTTTTTAGCTCTTAAAGAATTAAAACAGTCGAAATTAAGGTACGGATTAATTGGTACAATCATGATTTTATTATCATTTCTTGTACTTATCATATCAGGGTTAGCGAATGGATTATCCAATGCGAATGCTTCTTCCATTCTTGAAATGAAAGCAGAGAAATTTGTAGTATCTGAAGATGCCGAAGGGAAATTACTACGGTCTCAAATCAAGAAAGAAGATGTAGATAATGTATTAGCACAAGTTAGTGAAAAAGAAGCGGTTCCAATGCATATTGCAATGTCTACATTTGAGAAAGAGGGAAGTTCGAAGAAGGTTGACATTGCCATCTTTACAAATAAACAAGATTCATTTATTACTCCAAAGGTTATTGAAGGAAAATCAAGTGACTTAGCAGACAATGAAATTATTATTGATCAATCAGCGAAAAATAAAGGGCTAGCATTAAATGATAAAATTGTAGATCCTATATCCAAAAAGGCATTTAAAGTAGTTGGATTTACAGAAAATGAAATGTTTAGTCATGCCCCAGTTGCCTATATGAATGAGAAAGTATGGGAAAGCATTGCACTTCCACATCAAAAAGAGTACAACGTTATTGCTTTAAATACTGATAAAGAAATTAATAATGCAAAAGTGGTTGATAAAAAAGAAGTATTACAAAGTATACCTGGATATAAAGAAGAGCAAGGAACTTTAACAATGATTATTGCATTTTTACTTGTGATTACAGCGTTGTTAATTGGTGTATTCTTCTATGTTATTACTTTACAAAAAACGCAACAATTAGGTGTATTAAAAGCGATCGGGACGAAAAACTCTTATTTAGCTAATAGTTTAGTAGTACAAGCTGTATTCTTAACTGTTGTTGCATTAATAGTAGGTATTGGTTTAACACTCGCGGTACAAACTGTGTTCCCTGAAAGTATGCCGTTCTTACTAACAACGACAATGATGGTGCAGTATTCTATTATCTTTATCGTAATTAGCGTGTTAGGGACATTGATTTCTCTATATCAAGTGTTGAAAGTAGATGCATTAGAAGCTATCGGAGGTGGGATGTAATGGTGACAGATTTAAAGTGGGAGACACCAGCATCATTATTAAAACTAGATAAAGTCAGTAAAGTGTATGGGGAAGGCGATACGGAAGTGACAGCTTTACATCCCATCACACTAGATGTAAAGGAAGGGGAATTCATTGGTATTGTTGGGCCATCTGGATCAGGTAAAAGTACATTACTTTCCATTGCCGGAGCACTTTTATCTCCTTCTAAAGGTAATATTTATGTATCTGGTCAAGATATAACTAGTTTATCGGAAAAAGAAATGACGGATGTTCGTTTGAAACGAATCGGATTTATATTTCAGTTTGCAAACCTTGTGCCATTCTTAACAGTTAAAGAACAGCTTCTATATATTGCAAAATTAAAAGGAGAAAATAAAACTGAAGCAAACGAATATGCAACTGAATTACTAAAAACATTTGGATTAACACATCGAATTAACCATTATCCTAGACAACTTTCTGGTGGTGAAAAACAACGTGTAGCCATTGCTCGTGCTTTTATGAATGATCCAGATTTAATTTTAGCCGATGAGCCTACTGCTAGTTTAGACTCAAAACGTGCTAGAGAAGTTGTTGAAATGATGAAGCATGAAGTAAAGAAAAATAAAAAAGCAGCAATTATGATTACACACGATGAAAAAATGCTTGATGTATGTGACCGTATATTGACGCTTCGAGATGGAAAATTACTACGAAAAAATGAGATTTGAAAATAAGTAAGTATAAAGACGCTCTTACAGAATTACATGTAAGGGCGTTTTTTTATCAAAATAAATTTGGAATTATCATATCTAAAAACCAAACAACATAATGTAATGTGTTTTTCAACTCATAAGTTGGCCGTGAATTTTAAATGAAAATGCTTTTTATCAGTGTAGGGTATTCGGAATGATTAGCTTGTTCACTAGAATACTTATGTTTGCCTGTATATTTTTGTTAAAGGGGTAACGCAAGCATTTTGGAAAACCCCCACGTTAAGAGCATGCAAGATATTATACAGTTTTTCGGCTAATCCAGTAATAAATGAGAATCTTAAAACCTGCGCCAGGATAGGAATGTATAAAAAATGGATAGAGCCATAGAAAAAGAAAAAGGTGGATTCCTTGTGAAAGTAGAGATTAGTCTTTTTTTGCTAGCTATAATGGGACGTTATGTTAACCTTACATGTATACCATATACATCCAATTTTCGTAACAAATGGCTTCTTATAAATGATAAAATAAGGAAAAGGAGGAAGTATATATGAAATACAAATTCACAAATGACGAAATTATACTCTCACCATTGCTCTCCAAGGTTGTTTTCAAGAAAGAGGATATTACAGGCGTCTCTATTCCAACAGACTATGCACCATCTAATGGCACACTTATAGGTGCTGTTGATCGTGGAATGGATACAGTTATGCTTCATACGAAGAAAGGAAACTACTATTTCTATATCAGCAATGCGGAGACATTCGTTAATAAAGTACAAGACTTTTGCGTTTCTGCATAATGAAGATCCCTCTCTATTCTGGGGAGGGGTTTGCAATAAAAGTCATTAATAGGAGCTAATACATGAATTTTGCAGAGAAAGAAATTAAGAAAATCAAACGAAAAGTGTTAATTATATTATTTTGTATAGTTGGTTTGTTCGTATACGGAGTGTATTGGGCGTTTTTCAGTATGGATCGATTACCGACAGGTGAAAAGATTGCTGAAAAACAATCTCCTGACGGAATATATACATTTAAAGCTTACGTAACAAATGGCGGAGCGACAACAAGTTTTGCTGTTAGAGGGGAGTTAGTATTTAATCACCGCAAATATTTTAAGACAAAGAATGTGTATTGGAATTACCGAGAGAATACAGCAAAAATTGTTTGGCAAGACAATGATACAGTAATCATTAATGGACATACATTAAATGTTCCCGAAGATACATACGATTTCAGAAGAGAATAAATAGCATAATAAAAAATTGCTTCTGATAACGATAATTATGTGAACACGAAAGTCCCTCAGCTAAACAATCTGGAGGACTTTTAAAATACATTGAA
Organism: Bacillus cereus group sp. BfR-BA-01310; assembly: GCF_022664325.1. NCBI lineage: Bacteria > Bacillati > Bacillota > Bacilli > Caryophanales > Bacillaceae > Bacillus > Bacillus cereus group sp. BfR-BA-01310. The sequence continues at coordinate 121,286 of NZ_JAKUHD010000012.1, forward strand.
TCCCGATAATAGGACGCTATGTTAATTGAACATGTATAGTCTATACAGTCAAAAAGGCACAATACATAGTTTCTTCTGAATGGTATAATTAATTGAAAAAAAAGAGATGAAAGAGAAAAGAAAAAAAGTAGAAATATAAATATTAAAAAGGGGTACGGAAAAGGGTAGAGTGTAGAAAAAGTAAGGGAGGAGCATAAGTGAAATATATTAATGGATTGTACATATCACTTATATTGATGATGTTTATTAATTTACTTAATACTACAATATTTGATAATGAATATTCAGGGATAACAATGTATATCTCTTCCGTTATATTCATAATTGGGAGCACATTTTTCACAAATGCAAAACGGCTTAAAATTAGTGAGAAAAAATAAAATAAGCTGTCCATATGGACAGCTTATTTTATTTTTTGCTTAGCGTGGTTTTTTTCCGAAATGCTGGCGGTAGCCCATCGCCATCAAGTTAAGGTTTTGAAGTACCCCCTAAACGAAAATTTTACTTCTTAATGGCGTACCGCCAATATTCTTTAATCTGTTCTATTTGCCTTTCGGAAGCAGGATAATTTATCTAAGGAGGAGAATAAGCTATGGAAAGTATTGAGCTTAATTTAGAATAGAATTTGTAGGGTGATAAGTCGATGATAGGAATAAGTATAGCAACGAAGTGGGAATATGAAGCGACATTGGAATACTTTTGCATAAAAGATAACGAACGTTTCGGTTATCCTTATGGCGAGTATTTCACGAGAACAATTAATGATACTGAACTTGTTTTTTATAGTACCGGTGTAAGAAAAGTAAATGGTGTTGGTGGTAATCAGTATATGATTTCTAAATTTAATTTAACTAAAGTAATCGTTGTTGGAACATGTGCAGGAATAGATGATAAGTTCAGTAATTTGGATATTTTTGTACCCGATAAAGCCGTTCAATATGATTGCACAGTAAAAGAAATTGAGCCTTTTATTAAACAATCCTTTATAGTCGATATTGATCTATAAAAATATGGAAATGACTTTTATACCGGAACAATTGGCACCGCTGATAAAGCAGTAGTTATGTGGAAGGACTATTTAGAACTTAAAGAAAACGAAATAATAATAGCCGATACAGAAGCGGGTGCAATTGCTTATATCTGTAAGAAGAATGATGTTGAGTGCGTTATTATAAAAGGAATATCTGATTTTCCAACAGATGAAAGTAACTCTGATAAATTTGAATCGAACATTGAACAAATTAATGTTTATTTAGAAAACACTCCCAAAGTTATGAATAAAATATTTGGCGAATATTTAAAAAGGTTTATTTAAATAAATTTAAAGTTAATAAAAAAGATAGAAATAGTTGATTTCCAGTGTATTAGGGGATCAGCTATTTTTATTGGCACTCTTTAGGGGTAGGACGCCATGCCCATCAAGCTAAGATTTTCAGAAACCTCCCATAAAAAAATTTTACCTTTTCACAGTTATTCATAAGAGTTCGGCTCATTTTTTCTTTTTTTGGGCCTTTATTTTTCTTAAGTTGATGGGTATGTGGGGGTACCCCACATCCATCAACTTAAGGATTCAGACTATTCTTGAAGTTGAAAGTACGTTACTATTCTCTTATGTTAATGAGAAAGGGTGACG
>NZ_JAKUHD010000013.1:0-119641 GCF_022664325.1 Bacillus cereus group sp. BfR-BA-01310
AGATGATCAGGTTGATAGGTTCGAGGTGGAAGCATGGTGACATGTGGAGCTGACGAATACTAATAGATCGAGGACTTAACCATATAATATGTAGCAATGTTATCTAGTTTTGAAGGAATATGCCTTCATAGTTTGGTGATGATGGCAGAGAGGTCACACCCGTTCCCATACCGAACACGGAAGTTAAGCTCTCTAGCGCCGATGGTAGTTGGGACCTTGTCCCTGTGAGAGTAGGACGTCGCCAAGCAAAAACCTAAGTCGATTCGACTTAGGTTTTTTTGTGTTTATTTTTATTTACCAAATGTTGAAATCCATAAGTTTAATAACGCTAAAGACGAAAAAAGAATGAAATAGAGGCTATTTAAAATAATGACAATGATTTTTTGTACTCCCGGTTTTCCGAATGCTCCTAAAATAATGCCTAAGATAGGACACATTATTTCTATCACAAGTATATATTTAAAATAATGAGAGTAGAAAAAATGGGATGATATAAATAAGTATTCAATAATTACGGCAATTATTGCGATAGAGAAAAATAAATAGGATAATAGCATAGTCCTTTTTTTCACAGTTATCCCCCTTAGAAATTAAATTGCTACAATATAAGTTCTATTGATGTATAGAACACAAGAGTGTATATATTTTGATTTAAAACATACTGAAGTACTATATAAACAATTATACGTAAAATAGATCTCTAGAAATATATATTCTAATTCCCTTTCCATCTTGCATATAGTTGCAATTCTTCTTTTGAATATAACTAAAACACGAACGTTAACGATAAGTAATAAAAAAACATTCGATTATTTATTGACATTGTTTATGAAATATTGTTAATATAGCCATAGAAACAATAATATATAAGACCTCATATAATCGCGGGGATATGGCCTGCAAGTCTCTACCTAACGACCGTTATTCGTTAGACTATGAGGGAAAGTCACTCGGTATTTTTCTATTCACAAGGGATACGTATGCCTGAGTAGAGCGCTTTCTCTCATAGTAAAAGAGAAACTGTTCTATTTCAGGCTTTTTTTATTTGAATCGGGGGGATTCTAATATGAAATCACTAGTTGGAGTCATAATGGGAAGCACGTCAGACTGGGAAACAATGAAATATGCTTGTGACATTTTAGATGAATTAAATATACCGTATGAGAAAAAAGTTGTATCCGCTCATCGGACTCCGGATTATATGTTTGAATATGCAGAAACAGCTCGTGAACGTGGATTAAAAGTTATTATTGCTGGAGCTGGTGGAGCAGCGCATTTACCAGGAATGGTTGCAGCGAAGACAAATCTTCCTGTAATCGGTGTTCCAGTTCAATCAAAAGCATTAAACGGCTTAGATTCATTATTATCCATCGTCCAAATGCCAGGAGGTGTTCCAGTTGCAACTGTTGCAATTGGTAAGGCTGGTTCAACAAATGCTGGATTACTTGCTGCACAAATACTTGGATCATTTCATGATGACATACATGATGCATTAGAACTGAGACGAGAAGCTATTGAGAAAACTGTGCGTGAAGGTAGTGAGCTAGTATGACGAGAATCATTTTACCTGGAAAAACAATCGGCATTATTGGAGGCGGCCAGCTTGGAAGAATGATGGCGCTGGCAGCTAAGGAGATGGGATATAAAATTGCTGTTTTAGATCCTACAAAACATTCACCATGTGCACAAGTTGCTGATGTCGAAGTTGTTGCACCGTATGACGATTTAAAAGCAATTCAGCATTTAGCAGAGATAAGCGACGTTGTCACATATGAATTTGAGAATATTGATTATAGATGTTTACAATGGCTTGAAAAACATGCTTACTTACCACAAGGTAGTCAGTTGTTAAATAAAACGCAAAATCGTTTTACAGAAAAGAATGCAATTGAGAAAGCTGGGTTACCAGTAGCAACGTATAGATTAGTTCAAAATCAAAATCAGCTTACTGAAGCGATTGCTGAGTTATCATTTCCTTCCGTCTTAAAAACGACGACAGGTGGATATGATGGGAAAGGGCAAGTTGTTTTAAGAAGTGAAGCTGATGTTGAGAAGGCACGAGAGCTTGCGAATGAAGCAGAGTGCATTCTAGAAAAATGGGTGCCTTTTGAAAAAGAAGTATCAGTTATTGTAATTCGTAGTGTAAGTGGTGAAACGAAAGTATTTCCGGTAGCGGAAAATATTCATGTGAATAACATCTTGCATGAATCTATCGTTCCAGCTCGCATTACAGAAGAACTTTCTCAAAAAGCAATTGCTTACGCAAAAGTGCTAGCGGATGAATTAGAACTTGTGGGAACACTAGCGGTAGAGATGTTTGCTACAGCTGACGGTGAGATTTATATTAATGAATTAGCACCAAGACCTCACAATTCAGGACATTATACACTTGATGCATGTGAAACGAGTCAATTTGGCCAACATATTCGAGCAATCTGTAATTTACCTCTTGGAGAAACAAATTTGTTAAAACCAGTTGTCATGGTGAACATTTTAGGCGAACATATAGAAGGGGTCCTAGGACAAGTGAATAGATTAACCGGGTGCTATTTACACTTGTATGGAAAAGAAGAAGCAAAAGCGCAGCGAAAAATGGGGCATGTTAATATTTTAAATGATAATATTGAAGTCGCCCTAGAAAAAGCGAAGAGTTTGCATATTTGGGACCATCAAGAACAACTGTTGGAGGGAAAAAGATGATTAGTCGTTATACACGCCCTGAAATGGGTGCGATTTGGACGGAAGAAAACAAATTTAAAGCGTGGTTAGAAGTTGAGATTTTAGCTTGTGAAGCATGGGCTGAGCTTGGCGATATTCCGAAAGAAGATGTTAAAAAAATTCGTGAGCATGCATCATTTGATATCGATCGTATTTATGAAATTGAAAAAGAGACACGTCATGACGTAGTTGCATTCACTCGTGCTGTATCAGAAACACCAGCATTAGGTGAGGAACGTAAATGGGTTCATTACGGTTTAACATCTACAGACGTAGTAGATACAGCGTTATCTTACATCTTAAAACAAGCGAATGAAATCTTATTAAAAGACTTAGAAAACTTTGTTAGCATTTTAGCTAACAAAGCAAAAGAGCATAAATACACGATCATGATGGGAAGAACACATGGTGTTCATGCAGAACCAACAACATTTGGTTTAAAACTTGGTCTTTGGTATGAAGAAATGAAACGTAACGTAGAGCGTTTCAAACAAGCTGCTAATACAGTTCGCGTTGGTAAATTATCTGGTGCGGTTGGTACATTTGCAAATATCGATCCATTCGTAGAAAAGTATGTTTGTGAAAACTTAGGATTAGAAGCAGCACCTATTTCAACACAAACATTGCAACGTGATCGCCATGCTCATTACATGTCAACACTTGCACTAATCGCAACATCTATTGAAAAGATGGCAGTTGAGATTCGTGGTTTACAAAAGAGTGAAACACGTGAAGTTGAAGAGGCTTTCGCAAAAGGCCAAAAAGGTTCTTCTGCAATGCCACATAAACGTAATCCAATTGGATCTGAAAATATGACTGGTTTAGCTCGTGTTATCCGCGGTTATATGATGACAGCTTACGAGAATGTTCCATTATGGCATGAACGCGATATCTCTCACTCTTCTGCAGAACGCGTAATTTTACCAGATGCTACAATCGCGTTAAATTACATGTTAAATCGCTTTGGTAATATCGTTAAAAACTTAACTGTATACCCAGAGAATATGAAACGTAATATGACAAGAACATACGGCTTAATTTATTCTCAGCGCGTAATGCTTACACTAATCGACAAAGGTATGGTGCGTGAAGAAGCTTATGATATCGTACAGCCTAAAGCGATGGAAGCTTGGGAAACACAAGTACAATTTAAAGAACTTGTAGAAGCTGATGAGCGTATTACGAGCAAATTAACACAAGAAGAAATTAATGAATGCTTCAATTATGAGCATCATATGCAACACGTGGATACAATCTTTGAACGCCTTGGATTAAACGAAGCGTAAAATTTTATATGGCACAGAATAGAGTCATTCTGTGCCATTCTTTATAAAAATATTATTCACATTTTTCAAACTACAGGGGGCTTGCGAAATGCAAAAGCTAGAATTGCTGTATGAAGGTAAGGCAAAAAGAATTTATCGTACAGAATCAGCAGATATGGTTTGGGTAGAGTACAAAGATAGTGCGACTGCTTTCAATGGGGAGAAAAAAGAGACGATTACAGGAAAAGGTCGTTTGAACAATGAGATTACAACTTTATTGTTCAGAAAGTTACAAGAAGTGGGAATAAAAACACATTTTGTTGAGAAGTTATCTGAAACAGAGCAACTTGTAAAAAAAGTGAGTATTATTCCTTTAGAAGTTGTCACAAGAAATGTAATTGCAGGAAGTCTTTCAAAACGATTAGGAATGGAAGAGGGAACTGTACTTGCAGAACCAATCGTAGAATTTTACTTCAAAGATGATGATTTAGGAGATCCGCTTGTAACGGAAGATCATATTCGTGTATTAAACGTTGCATCGCCAGAGCAAGTAAGCGTATTACGAGATATGGCTCTACAAATCAATCAAGTATTGATTGAGCATTTCGCAAGCTGTCGTGTAAGATTAGTAGATTTCAAATTAGAGTTTGGCGTAACAGAAGAAGGGGAAATCATATTAGCAGATGAAATTTCGCCAGATACTTGCCGTTTATGGGATGAAACGAGCAATGAAAAGTTTGATAAAGACGTATTCCGTCGCGATCTTGGAAATTTAACAGAAGCTTATGAAGAGATTTTAAAACGTTTAGGGGGAATTTCACATGTATAAAGTTAAGGTATATGTAACGTTAAGAGAAAGCGTATTAGATCCACAAGGAACAGCGGTAAAAGGGGCACTTCATAGTCTTTCATTTACAGAAGTACAAGATGTTCGAATCGGAAAGTACATGGAACTAACAATTGATAAATCTGTATCTGACCTTGACGCAAAGGTAAAGGAAATGTGTGAAAAACTATTAGCGAACGTTGTAATGGAAGACTTCCGTTATGAAGTTGAGGAGGTTGTCGCACAGTGAAATTTGCCGTAATAGTATTTCCGGGTTCGAACTGTGATGTCGATATGTTCCATGCAATTAAAGATGAGCTTGGCGAAGAAGTAGATTACGTTTGGCACGATACAGAGAATTTAGACGAATATGATGCAATTTTACTACCAGGTGGATTCTCTTACGGTGACTATTTACGTTGTGGTGCTATTTCTCGCTTTGCTAATGCAATGAAAGCAGTGCAAAAAGCTGCTGAGCAAGGAAAGCCAATTTTAGGTGTATGTAATGGATTCCAGATTCTTGTTGAATCAGGATTACTACCAGGAGCATTAATGAGAAACGAAAACTTAAAATTTATGTGCCGTACTGTTCAGTTACGCGTTGAAAATAACGAAACGATGTTTACATCACAATATGAAAAAGATGAAGTAATCAATATTCCAATCGCTCATGGTGAGGGGAATTACTATTGTGATGAAGAAACTCTTAAAAGATTAGAAGAGAACAATCAAATCGCATTCCGTTACGTAGAAAATCCGAACGGTAGCGTTTCAGATATTGCTGGTATTGTAAATGAAAAAGGAAATGTACTTGGTATGATGCCACACCCAGAGCGTGCTGTAGATGAATTACTTGGTGGTGCTGAAGGGTTAAAAGTCTTTCAATCTATTTTAAAACAGTGGAGGGAAACATATGTCGTTAATGCTTGAACCAAATCCAACACAAATTAAAGAAGAGCGTATATATGCGGAAATGGGGCTAACAGACGAAGAGTTTGCCATGGTTGAAAAGATTTTAGGCCGTTTGCCGAATTATACAGAAACAGGATTATTCTCTGTAATGTGGTCTGAACATTGTAGTTATAAAAATTCAAAACCAGTTCTTCGCAAATTCCCAACGACAGGTGAGCGTGTCCTGCAAGGGCCTGGAGAAGGCGCTGGAATTGTAGATATCGGTGATAATCAAGCTGTTGTATTTAAAATGGAAAGTCATAACCATCCTTCTGCTATTGAACCATATCAAGGAGCAGCAACAGGTGTCGGCGGTATTATTCGTGATGTATTCTCTATGGGAGCACGTCCGGTAGCTCTATTAAACTCACTTCGCTTCGGTGAATTACAATCACCACGTGTGAAATATTTATTCGAAGAAGTAGTAGCGGGAATCGCAGGATACGGTAACTGCATCGGTATTCCTACTGTTGGTGGAGAAGTACAGTTTGATCCATGTTATGAAGGAAATCCACTCGTAAATGCAATGTGTGTAGGCCTAATTAATCATGAAGATATTAAAAAAGGGCAAGCACATGGTGCTGGTAATACAGTAATGTACGTAGGAGCAGCAACTGGTCGTGATGGTATTCACGGTGCAACATTCGCATCTGAAGAGCTATCTGAAAGCTCAGAAGCGAAACGTCCGGCGGTTCAAGTAGGGGATCCATTTATGGAGAAACTTCTTATTGAAGCTTGCTTAGAATTAATTCAATCGGATGCACTTGTTGGAATTCAAGATATGGGAGCTGCTGGTTTGACATCATCTTCTGCGGAAATGGCAAGTAAAGCAGGTATGGGTATTGAAATGTACTTAGATGATGTACCGCAGCGTGAAACAGGAATGACACCGTATGAAATGATGCTATCTGAATCACAAGAGCGTATGTTAATTGTTGTAAAAAAAGGTAGAGAGCAAGAAATAGTAGATTTATTCGAGAAGTACGGTCTTGCAGCAGTTACGATGGGGAAAGTAACTGAAGATAAAATGCTTCGCTTATTCCATAAAGGTGAAATGGTAGCTGAGGTTCCAGCAGATGCTTTAGCAGAAGAAGCGCCAATTTATCATAAACCATCAAAAGAAGCAGCATACTTTGCTGAGTTCCAGCAAATGAAAATGGAAACACCAAAAGTAGAAGATTATAAAGAAACGTTATTCGCTCTATTACAACAACCGACGATTGCAAGTAAAGAGTGGGTTTATGATCAATATGATTATCAAGTACGCACAAGCACAGTTGTTACACCAGGTTCAGATGCAGCGGTTGTACGTGTACGTGATACAGAAAAGGCTTTAGCAATGACGACGGATTGTAACTCTCGCTACATTTATTTAGATCCAGAAATGGGTGGGAAAATTGCAGTAGCAGAGGCAGCACGTAATATCGTATGTTCTGGTGGAGAGCCACTTGCAATTACAGATTGCTTAAACTTTGGTAATCCAGAAAAGCCAGAGATCTTCTGGCAAATTGAGAAATCAGTAGACGGTATGAGTGAAGCTTGTCGCACATTACAAACGCCAGTTATCGGCGGGAATGTATCAATGTATAACGAGCGTAGTGGTGAAGCTGTATATCCAACACCAACTGTTGGGATGGTTGGACTTGTACACGACTTAAAACACGTAACAACACAAGAATTTAAGCAAGCTGGCGACTTAGTTTATGTAATCGGAGAAACGAAAGCTGAGTTTGGTGGAAGTGAATTACAGAAAATGATTTACGGCAAAATTTTCGGTCAATCACCAAGCATCGATCTAAATGTAGAATTAAAACGTCAAAAACAATTATTAGCAGCAATTCAAGCTGGCCTTGTTCAATCTGCACATGATGTTGCAGAAGGTGGATTAGCAGTTGCAATTACTGAAAGTGCAATTGGTGCTAACGGTTTAGGTGCTACTGTGAAATTAGACGGAGAAGAAACGGCGGCATTATTTGCGGAATCACAATCTCGCTTCGTTATAACTGTAAAACGTGAAAATAAAGAAGCGTTCGAGAAAGTGGTCGAAGCAATTCAAGTTGGAGAAGTGACAAATACAAATGAAGTAACAATTCATAATGAAGAAAATGAAGTATTACTTACAGCAAATGTAGATGAAATGAGAAAGGCTTGGAAAGGGGCAATCCCATGCTTGCTGAAATAAAGGGGTTAAATGAAGAATGTGGCGTTTTCGGAATTTGGGGGCATGAAAATGCAGCACAAGTTTCGTACTACGGATTGCACAGTTTGCAGCACCGTGGCCAAGAAGGCGCAGGCATTGTTGTAAATAATGGGGAAAAAATCATCGGTCACAAGGGGTTAGGTTTAATATCAGAAGTGTTTTCAAGAGGTGAGCTAGAAGGATTAAACGGAAAATCAGCAATTGGACACGTACGATATGCGACAGCAGGTGGAAGTGAAGTTGCTAACGTTCAACCATTATTATTCCGTTTTTCTGATCATAGTATGGCGCTAGCTCATAACGGAAATTTAATTAACGCAAAAATGCTTCGCCGTGAATTAGAGGCAGAGGGAAGCATTTTTCAAACAAGTTCAGATACAGAGGTACTTTTACATCTCATTAAACGTAGTACAAAAGATTCTTTAATTGAAAGTGTAAAAGAGGCCCTAAATAAAGTGAAAGGTGCGTTTGCATACCTTTTACTAACTGGAAATGAAATGATCGTTGCGTTAGATCCAAATGGATTCCGTCCGCTTTCAATTGGAAAGATGGGTGATGCTTACGTTGTAGCATCAGAAACATGCGCTTTCGATGTAGTAGGTGCAACGTACATTCGTGATGTAGAACCTGGTGAATTACTTATCATTAATGATGAAGGAATTCACGTAGATCGTTTCACAAACGATGTAGAACATGCAATTTGTAGTATGGAATACATTTACTTTGCACGCCCAGATTCTAATATCGCTGGTATTAATGTCCACGCAGCACGTAAAAACATGGGGAAACGTTTAGCAGCAGAAGCTCCTATTGAAGCTGATGTTGTTACTGGTGTGCCAGACTCTAGTATTTCAGCAGCAATCGGTTATGCTGAGGCGACAGGTATTCCGTATGAGTTAGGGTTAATTAAAAATCGTTACGTTGGACGTACATTTATTCAACCTTCTCAAGAACTGCGTGAGCAAGGGGTAAAGATGAAGCTTTCCGCAGTAAGAGGTGTAGTTGAAGGGAAACGAGTTGTTATGATTGATGACTCTATTGTAAGAGGGACGACAAGTAAACGAATTGTTCGTATGCTTCGTGAGGCTGGAGCAACAGAAGTTCATGTAAGAATTGCTTCACCACCTCTGAAGTATCCATGCTTCTATGGCATTGATATTCAAACGAGAAAAGAATTAATTGCAGCAAATAATACAGTAGAAGAAATCCGTGAAATGATCGGTGCGGATTCACTAACATTTTTAAGTGAAGATGGATTAGTAGATGCAATTGGACGCCCATATGAAGGGAAATACGGTGGCTTATGTATGGCTTACTTCAATGGAGACTACCCAACAGCTCTTTATGATTATGAGCAAGAGCTTTTAGAAAGTATGAAATAAGAAAGTGAAAAAAGCTTCTACTTCTTTTGATGTAGAAGCTAGCTTCTTTCTTAAAACGGCCGCCCTGGATGGGGAGAAATTAAAAGACGAGGTGTAAAAAACGATGGCGAATGCATATAAGCAAGCAGGAGTAGATATTGAAGCTGGATATGAAGCGGTATCTCGCATGAAAAAACACGTACAAACAACAATGAGAAAAGAAGTACTAGGCGGTTTAGGCGGTTTTGGAGGTATGTTTGATCTATCAAAATTTGCATTAGAAGAACCTGTTTTAGTATCTGGAACAGATGGCGTGGGAACAAAATTGATGCTCGCTTTTATGGCAGATAAACATGACACAATTGGTATTGATGCAGTAGCAATGTGTGTAAATGATATTGTTGTCCAAGGAGCAGAGCCGCTTTTCTTCCTTGATTATATTGCTTGTGGTAAAGCTGAACCTAGTAAAATTGAAAACATCGTCAAAGGTATATCAGAGGGCTGTCGCCAAGCTGGTTGTGCATTAATTGGTGGGGAAACAGCTGAAATGCCAGGTATGTATTCTACAGAAGAATACGATTTAGCTGGTTTTACAGTTGGAATTGTTGATAAAAAGAAAATTGTAACAGGTGGAAAGATTGAAGCTGGTCACGTATTAATTGGCTTAGCATCTAGTGGTATTCATAGTAACGGTTATTCATTAGTACGAAAGGTGTTACTAGAAGATGGACAGTTATCTTTAGACCGTATTTATGGGCGTTTAGAACTACCTCTTGGTGAAGAATTATTAAAACCAACGAAAATTTATGTCAAACCTATTTTAGAACTATTGAAGAAACATGAAGTATACGGTATGGCGCATATTACAGGTGGCGGGTTCATTGAAAATATTCCACGTATGTTGCCAGAAGGAATCGGTGCAGAAATTGAACTAGGGTCTTGGGAAATTCAGCCGATCTTCAATTTACTTCAAGAAGTTGGGAAACTAGAAGAGAAAGAAATGTTCAATATTTTTAACATGGGTATTGGTATGGTAGTAGCGGTGAAAGAAGAAGATGCAAAAGATGTTGTTCGTCTTCTTGAAGAGCAAGGAGAAACAGCTCGTATTATTGGACGTACTGTACAAGGGGCTGGCGTTACCTTTAATGGGGGCACAGCACTATGAGTAGATTAGCAGTTTTTGCTTCTGGAAGCGGATCTAACTTTCAATCTCTCGTTAATGCAGTAGAAGAAAAAAGATTGGATGCAGATATTAGTCTACTAGTATGTGATAAACCAGAGGCACGCGTTATTGGGCGGGCACATTATCATCATATTCCGTGTTTCGCCTTTTCAGCGAAAGCATATGAGTCAAAGGAAGCATTTGAAAAAGAAATATTAAAGAAACTAGAAGAATATGAAATTGATTATGTTATTTTAGCTGGATATATGCGTTTAATTGGGCCGACTTTACTAGAAGCGTACGGCGGGAAGATTATTAATATTCATCCATCATTACTACCGAGTTTTCCAGGTAAAGATGCTGTCGGTCAAGCATTAGAAGCAGGTGTGAAAGTAACTGGAGTAACAATTCATTATGTGGATGCAGGTATGGATACAGGTCCAATTATTGCACAAGAAGCAGTAGTTGTATCTGAAGGGGATACGAGAGAAAGCTTACAAAAGAAAATTCAACAAGTTGAGCATAAATTGTACGTCAATACAGTGAATCAAATTGTTCAGTCTGTGAAAGAACCAACTGTTAACTAACATACAACCAGGGGTGAAGGATAAATGAAAAAGCGTGCATTAGTAAGTGTTTCAGATAAAACAGGTGTAGTAGAATTTGTTAAAGGTTTACTTGAACAAGGGATTGAAGTTATTTCAACAGGTGGTACGAAAAAATTACTAGAAGAAAACGGTTTACAAGTAATCGGTATTTCTGAAGTAACTGGTTTCCCTGAAATTATGGATGGACGTGTAAAAACATTACATCCAAATATCCATGGTGGTCTATTAGCAGTACGTGATAATGAAAAGCATGTGGCGCAAATGAATGAATTAGGTATTCAAGCAATTGATTTTGTTGTTGTAAACTTATATCCATTCAAAGAAACAATCGCCAAGCCTGATGTAACATTTGCTGATGCAATTGAAAATATTGATATCGGTGGCCCAACAATGATTCGCTCTGCTGCGAAAAATCATAAATTTGTATCGGTAATTGTAGATCCAGTAGATTATGATGTTGTATTAGCAGAACTGAAAGAGAACGGTGAAGTAGCAGATGAAACGAAACGTAAATTAGCAGCGAAAGTATTCCGTCATACAGCAGCATATGATGCATTAATTTCTAATTATTTAACAGAGCAAATGGGTGAAGAAAGCCCAGAAACATTAACTGTGACATTTGAGAAAAAGCAAGATTTACGTTATGGAGAAAATCCACATCAAAAAGCAACATTCTATAAAGCACCATTCGCTGTAACTTCTTCTGTTGCATACGCAGAACAGTTGCACGGTAAAGAATTGTCTTATAACAATATCAACGATGCAGACGCAGCACTTAGCATTGTAAAAGAATTTACAGAACCAGCAGTAGTAGCGGTAAAACATATGAATCCATGTGGCGTTGGAGTGGGTGCTGATATTCATGAAGCATACACACGTGCTTATGAAGCGGATCCAGTATCAATCTTCGGAGGCATTATTGCAGCAAATCGTGAAATTGATAAAGCTACAGCTGAAAAGCTACATGAGATTTTCTTAGAAATTGTTATTGCACCTTCTTTCTCACAGGAAGCTTTAGAAGTGTTGCAAAGTAAGAAAAACTTACGCCTACTAACTGTAAATATTGAAAAGGCAACGACTGCAAGCAAAAAGCTAACTTCTGTACAAGGTGGTCTTCTTGTTCAAGAGGAAGATACGTTATCATTAGATGAAAGTACGATTTCGATTCCAACGAAACGTGAACCATCAGAGCAAGAATGGAAAGATTTAAAACTAGCTTGGAAAGTTGTAAAACATGTGAAATCAAATGCAATTGTTTTAGCGAAAGATGATATGACAATTGGCGTCGGTGCTGGACAAATGAACCGTGTAGGTTCTGCAAAAATTGCAATTACACAAGCTGGCGAAAAAGCACAAGGCAGCGCACTTGCATCTGATGCCTTCTTCCCAATGCCAGATACAGTAGAAGAAGCAGCAAAAGCAGGTATTACAGCAATTATCCAACCAGGTGGATCAATCCGTGATGAGGATTCTATTAAGATGGCAGATGAGTATGGGATTGCTATGGTGTTCACTGGCGTACGTCATTTCAAACATTAATAGCGGTTGTTTAAAAATTCCGGTCAAGATAACTGTCGCATATCGTCGTTGCATCGCCAGTCCGGTACTCATGTAGGACAGCTACACTCCGTGTCCTCCCGGCGAATGCGCCTCGACCTGCTCGGTTCTCTTGATCCTCCTTTTTAAACTTTTATCGATATGAAAACAAACTAGGAGCATAGCTTCTAGTTTGTACTTATTTAATTATTGGGGGATGAAATATGAATGTTTTAGTAATCGGCCGCGGTGGACGTGAGCATGCTTTAGCTTGGAAGTTTGCACAATCTGAAAAAGTAGAAAAAGTATATGTAGCACCAGGTAATGAAGGTATGCGCGATGTTGCAACACCAATTGATATTGATGAAAACGATTTTGATGCACTAGTCTTATTTGCAAAAGAAAACAATGTAGGCTTAACTTTCGTTGGACCAGAAATTCCACTTATGAACGGAATTGTTGATCGTTTTAAAGAAGAGGGACTTCGTGTATTTGGTCCTAATAAAGCGGCTGCTGTTATTGAAGGTAGTAAAGCTTTTACAAAAGAACTTATGAAAAAGTATGATATTCCAACTGCGGCATATGAAACTTTTACAGACTACGAAGAGGCAGTAAAGTACATTCAAAAAGTTGGTGCACCGATTGTCATTAAGGCGGATGGATTAGCTGCTGGTAAAGGTGTAACAGTAGCAATGACGCTTGAAGAGGCATTACAAGCTGTGAAAGAAATGCTACAAGATGTGAAATTCGGAGAAGCAAGCAAGAAGGTTGTTATTGAAGAGTTTTTAGATGGACAAGAATTTTCATTAATGGCATTTGTGAATGGAACAACTGTGCATCCAATGGTAATTGCTCAAGATCATAAACGAGCTTTTGATGGCGATAAAGGTCCAAATACAGGCGGAATGGGCGCATATTCTCCAGTACCACAAATTCCGGAATCAGCAGTTCAAGAGGCGATTAAAACAGTATTACATCCAACTGCTAAAGCGATGATTCAAGAAAATCGTTCGTTTACAGGAATTTTATATGCGGGGCTTATTTTAACGAATGATGGTCCAAAGGTAATTGAATTTAATGCACGCTTTGGTGATCCTGAAACAGAAGTTGTATTACCGCGCTTAGAAAACGATTTAGTTGATGTATGTAATGCTGTATTAGATGAAAGTGAATTAACATTGGAATGGTCAGAGGAAGCAGTTATCGGTGTCGTACTTGCTTCAAAAGGCTATCCAGAAGCGTATAAAAAAGGTGAAATTATTAACGGATTAGATACATTGCAAGATGTGATTGTTTTTCATGCGGGTACGGTGATGAAACATGGTGATTTTGTAACAAACGGCGGTCGTGTATTGTTTGTTGCTTGCAAGGCAAAGAATTTACAAGAAGCAAAAGATAAAGTCTATAAAGAAATCGGTAAAATAGAGAGTGATGGTCTATTTTATCGAAGTGATATAGGATATCGTGCAATTGGGCATGAGATGACGAGAAGCTAATGTATAAAAAATCCCGCTGATTTCTCAGCGGGATTTTTATGCATCTTTATCTTTTTTCAATTTTCCTTTTTGCTTTGCCATTTCTCGAAGTAAATACTCGATGTGTGCGTTGACGCTACGAAATTCATCATTCGCCCATTTTTCGATGACTGCGTGTAATTCAGGATCAATACGTAATGGAAAGCTTTTCTTTTTAGCCATAATTACTTACAACCTTTAATATAAGCTTCCTGTATTAATAACTGGCTGCGCACCTTTATCTGAAACGATGGCAACTAATAAGTTGTTCACCATATTTGCTTTACGCTCGTCATCTAAATCAAGTACGCCTTCTTCATCTAGCATGAGGATTGAATCTTTAGCCATTTTTACAGCGCCTTCAACAATCTCTTTTCGAGCAGCTAATACCGCTTTCGCTTGTTGACGTTGTAGCATTGCATGAGCAATTTCTGTTGCGTAAGCTAAATGCGTTAAACGAGTTTCTAACACTTCTACACCAGCAATTTCAAGACGTGCTTCTAATTCGCGTTTTAGCTCTTCTGAAATTTCCACAGTATTTCCGCGTAACGTGATGCAAGTTTCATCTTGGAAATTATCATAAGGATATTTAGTTGCAACGTGGCGGATTGCTGTTTCACTTTGAATTTCTACGAATCGATCGTAATGCTCAACACCGAAAATTGCTTTTGCAGAATCAACAACTTTGTATACAATAACAGCTGCAATTTCAATTGGATTTCCTTCAACATCGTTTACTTTTAATTTCTTACTGTTAAAGTTTTCAACACGTAAAGATACGGTTTGACGAAATGCGAATGGAATTGTTAAAAATAAACCATTTTGACGAATTGTCCCTAAATAATTACCGAAAAACGTAATTACTTTTGCTTGGTTCGGTTGAACGATGCCAATACCTGTCGCGAGAACCGCAGCTAAAATAATAGTTAATGCTGCTACTATAAAAATTTCTTGCACAAGGCAAAATACACCGATAGCGGCTAAAATCAAAATCCCAATAATACCGAGAAAACCATTTACATAAAAAACTTGTTTTTCTTTCATATGATCGCCTCCTGATATAAAAATGATATCACTTTTATATCATTACATGCAAGAGGTTTACACCTAATTTTCTGAATTTTATTGACTGATATCTTTTATGTACGTTTTAGGGATAAAACTCCGAAAAATAAGAATGTACGTTCTGTTTTATGGTAAAATAAAGAAGACTTAGCCGCCCACTGCAGCAGCTAAGTCTCTTTGAGAGCATCTTGCATCGTGACAAATGATTCAAAGCGGTTTTGCCAGGATTAATTCTTCAATCGCTGACTCAATCTCTTTGTCAGAAGCATCATAACTTCCATTTGACTTTGGTTTGTCATGACTGGAAGCTTGATTAACTTCTTTTTTAGTATGTCCTTTTTCAGTAAAATTCATGCTAGGCATTTTAAATGCGCCCATATTCATATATTTCCCAAATTTACACACTTCAGCAATCGGGCAGAAACGAACAATTCCCTCTGCAATTTTCATTGCACCTATCCATAGCAAAACTTTAGACCAAGTGCAATGTGGTTTGCGTATGAGCTTGGCAGTACTACAACCAAGTAAAATGAATCCGAGTGTAATTCGAATTAGAGCACTAATTGTACCGATGTTTTGCTTCATTAGAAAAACACTCCTTTTAGCTTAACTTCGAAATAGAGAATACTATTTCATTTGTTAGTATTCCGTATAAGTTTTTTGATATGTAATCCAACATTTGACGTTGAAAAAGATGTTGGATTGGGCGTGTGTGTAGGTAGCTTTTTTTGTTATAATGAAAGAATGCATAAAAGGGAGATCGAAACTTGACTCTCCTTTTTGAACAGATGTAGTAGAGGAAGATCAAAAATCCTGATAAAAATTAACTGCTCTTTTGAGTAGGAATATAGATATGATTAGAAAAAGGAAGGGTGTTTTCATGTACGATATTTCCAAATGGAAACATGTATTTAAGCTTGATCCAAATAAGGAGTTAAGCGATGAACATTTAGAAATGATTTGTGAATCAGGGACAGACGCGGTAATTGTCGGCGGAAGTGATGGAGTTACAATTGATAATGTATTACACATGCTAGTTAGCATTCGTAGATATGCAGTTCCTTGTGTGTTAGAGGTTTCTGATGTGGAAGCAATCACACCAGGTTTTGATTTTTATTACATCCCAAGTGTTTTAAATAGCCGAAAAGTAGAATGGGTAACGGGTGTTCATCATGAGGCATTGAAAGAATTTGGGGATATTATGGATTGGGACGAAATTTTCATGGAAGGGTATTGTGTTTTAAATCCCGAAGCGAAAGTAGCCCAACTTACAGATACAAAATGTGATTTAACAGAAGATGATGTTATTGCATACGCGCGTTTAGCAGACAAGCTATTACGTTTACCGATATTCTATTTAGAATATAGCGGTACGTATGGAGATATTGAACTTGTTAAAAATGTAAAAGCAGAATTGAAACAAGCTAAGTTATATTATGGCGGTGGTATTTCTAATGCAGAACAAGCAAAAGAAATGGCACAGTATGCTGATACAGTAGTTGTTGGAAATGTTATTTATGATGATATAAAAGCTGCGTTAAAAACAGTGAAAGCAGTAAAAGGAGAGTAGGTGCAGGCACATATGAGTATGACAGATAGGTTATTAAATGGTTTAAACCCACAGCAACAGAAAGCAGTACAAACAACGAATGGACCACTACTATTAATGGCAGGCGCCGGTAGTGGTAAAACACGTGTGTTAACACATCGTATTGCGTATTTGCTTGGTGAAAAAGGTGTGGCGCCATGGAATGTATTAGCGATTACCTTTACAAATAAGGCTGCCCGTGAAATGCGCGAGCGTATTGATACACTTGTTGGACCAGAAGCAGAAGACATCTGGATTTCTACATTCCACTCAATGTGTGTGCGTATTTTGCGACGGGATATTGACCGCATTGGGATTAATCGTAACTTTACAATTTTAGATGCAGGTGATCAGCTAACTGTTGTGAAGAAAATTATGAAAGAGCGCAATATTGATCCGAAGAAGTTTGAGCCACGCTCTATATTAGCCGGTATTAGTAATGCGAAAAATGAACTGTTATCTGCAGATAAATATGCAAAAAAAATTACAATCGCTGATCCATATGAAAAATTAACGAGCGATGTATATACAGAATATCAAAAACGTCTTCTGAAAAATAACTCATTAGACTTTGATGATTTAATTATGACAACAATTCAGTTATTTGAGCGTGTTCCAGAAGTACTAGAGTTTTATCAGCGTAAGTTCCAATATATTCACGTTGATGAGTATCAAGATACGAACAAAGCGCAGTACCTTCTTGTTAAACATTTAGCAGCACGTTTTAAAAATCTATGCGTTGTAGGTGATTCTGACCAGTCTATTTACCGCTGGCGTGGTGCAGACATTTCTAACATTTTGTCATTCGAAAAAGACTATGAGAATGCGCAAGTTATCCTGTTAGAACAAAACTATCGTTCGTCACAAAATATTTTAAATGCAGCTAATGCTGTTATTGAAAAAAATTCAAACCGTAAACCGAAGAAATTATGGACAGACAATCAAGTTGGAAGCAAAATCTCGTATTATCGTGCTGCAACCGAAAAGGACGAAGCGTATTTTGTTGCGAAAAAAATTCGTGATGATATTCAAATGGGGAACCGAAAATATACTGATTTTGCGGTATTATATCGTACGAATGCACAGTCTCGTATGGTCGAGGAGATTTTCCTGAAATCTAATATCCCTTACAAAATTGTCGGCGGTACTAAGTTCTACGACCGTAAAGAGATTAAAGACATTTTGGCGTATTTGCGTCTAATTGGGAATCCAGATGATGAGATTAGTTTTGCACGTATTATTAACATGCCAAAGCGCGGGATTGGTGCTACTTCTATCGATAAAATTATTAATTATGGCGTACAAAATGGAATTTCATTAACTGCTGTATTCGATGAGATTGAGCATGTTGGAGTAAGTGCAAAAATAACAAAGGCAGTAAAAGAATTCGCAAGTTTATTACACAACTGGGTAAATATGCAAGAGTATTTGTCTGTTACAGAATTAGTAGAAGAAGTTATTGAAAAAACAGGTTATCGCGATATGTTGAAAAATGAGCGTTCTTTAGAAGCAGAAGGCCGTTTAGAAAACTTAGACGAGTTTTTATCTGTTACGCAAACATTTGAATCTCAAAGCGAAGATAAGAGCCTTGTTGCATTCTTAACAGACTTAGCTCTTGTTGCAGATATTGATCGTGTAGATGAAGATCCAACTGCTGGTGAAGAAGTTATTTTAATGACGATGCACTCAGCGAAAGGATTAGAATTCCCAGTTGTCTTTATTGTTGGTTTAGAGGAAGGGATATTCCCACATACTCGTTCTCTTATGGAAGAAGATGAAATGCAAGAAGAACGTCGTCTTGCCTATGTAGGTATTACCCGTGCAGAAGAAGAGTTATACTTATCCAATGCTCAAATGCGTACTTTATTTGGTAGAACAAGTATGAATGCAGCATCTCGATTTATTACAGAAATTCCGACAGAGTTAGTGGAATCATTAAATGAAACAGCGCCGAAGCGTGAAACTTCGTTTGGTGCAAAAGGAAGAACGACAGGCGCAACGGCAAGTGCAACGACAACACGTTCTCGCTCAGCTTTCGTACGTCCGGCTGTTAAGACAACAGGTGGCGAGCAAATTGGTTGGGCAGTAGGTGACAAAGCTTCCCACCAGAAATGGGGAGTCGGTACAGTTGTAAGTGTAAAAGGTGAGGGAGATGCAAAAGAATTAGATATTGCGTTCCCAAGTCCAATTGGTATTAAACGTTTATTAGCGAAATTTGCACCTGTGACGAAACAATAGGAAAGGAATGAGGATATGTCAAAAGAGATAACAAAAAAGCGTATAGAAGAACTGCGTGATTTGTTAAATACATTTAACTATCAATATCACGTATTAGACAATCCTTCGGTTTCTGATGCGGAATATGACCGCAATATGCAGGAGCTTATAAAATTAGAAGCAGAGAACCCTGAATTTGTAACGGAAGACTCCCCCTCTATTCGAGTTGGGGGAGCTGTACTTGATATATTTGAAAAGGTAACGCATAAATCACCGATGTTAAGCTTAGGAAACGCGTTTAATGCAGGAGATTTGCGTGATTTTGACCGAAGAGTACGTCAAGGAATTGATGATGCGAATGTAAGATATATATGCGAATTAAAAATTGACGGACTTGCTGTTTCACTTCATTATGAAAAAGGACGCTTTATTCAAGGTGCAACACGCGGTGATGGTATAACTGGTGAAGATATTACCCAAAACTTAAAAACGATTAAAGCAATTCCACTTCGATTAAATGAAGAAGTAACGCTAGAAGCGCGAGGCGAGGCTTATATGCCAAAGCGTTCATTCGTTAAATTAAATGAAGAAAAAGAGCAAAATGGTGAAGATGTATTTGCAAATCCGCGTAATGCGGCAGCAGGATCGATACGTCAACTTGATCCGAAAATTGCAGCGAAGCGTAACTTATCTATGTTTGTATATGGTCTTGCTAATGTAGAAGAAAAAATAATTCCTTCTCATAGTGAATCACTTAATTTCTTAGGTGAGCTTGGGTTTAAGACGAATCCAAATCGTCGTACATGTGAAACAATTGAAGAAGTAATAGCCTATGTAGAAGAGTGGCAAGAAAAACGCCCGCATCTTGATTATGAGATTGACGGAATCGTTATAAAAGTAGACGATGTTGCTATTCAAGAAAGCTTAGGAACTACAGCAAAAAGTCCAAGATGGGCAATTGCTTATAAATTCCCAGCTGAAGAAGTTGTTACGAGATTAACAGGGATTGAATTAAGCGTTGGCCGCACAGGGGTTGTAACACCAACTGCAGAGTTAGAGCCAGTGCGAGTGGCTGGAACTATTGTCCGTCGTGCTTCTTTACATAACGAAGATTTAATTCGTGAAAAAGACATTCGAATTGGTGACTACGTTGTTGTGAAAAAGGCCGGAGATATTATTCCTGAAGTTGTGAACGTTATTTTTGATAAGCGTACTGGTGAGGAAGAAGAATACCGCATGCCAACGCATTGTCCAGCGTGTGAGAGTGAACTGGTCCGTTTAGAAGAAGAAGTAGCACTTCGTTGTATAAATCCGACTTGTCCAGCTCAAATTCGTGAAGGATTAATCCATTTCGTTTCAAGAAACGCAATGAATATTGACGGACTTGGAGAACGTGTAATTACACAACTCTTTGATGCAGATTATATTCGCACGTTTGCCGATTTATATTCATTGACGAAAGAGCAATTACTACAGTTGGAGCGTTTCGGTGAAAAGTCAGCAACAAATTTAGTACAAGCAATTGAGAATTCTAAGGGAAATTCATTAGAGCGATTATTATTTGGTCTTGGTATTCGCCACGTCGGAGCGAAAGCAGCACGCACATTTGCTGAACATTTCGAAACGATGGATGAGCTTGTGAAAGCAACAGAAGAAGAACTAAAAGCAATTAATGAGATTGGTGAAAAAATGGCTCAATCCGTAGTAACGTATTTCGATAATGAAGACGTATTAGAGCTATTACAACAATTTAAAGAGTATGGTGTGAACATGGCATACAAAGGTATAAAAAGTGCTGATTTACAAAATGTTGAGTCGTACTTCGCAGGAAAAACTGTCGTCTTAACAGGGAAACTAGAAGTTATGGGACGCAGTGAAGCGAAGAAGAAGATTGAGGCATTAGGTGGAAAAGTAACAGGAAGTGTTAGTAAAAGTACGGATTTAGTTGTTGCTGGTGAAGCTGCTGGCTCGAAATTAGCGCAAGCAGAGAAGCACAATGTTGAAGTTTGGAATGAAGAGAGGTTCTTACAAGAGCTGAATAAGTAAGAGGTGCAAACTTACGATGAAAAAAATAGCGTTAGTGATATTAAGTCTAGGCCTACTTGTAAGTGGGTGTAGCACGGGTGCCAACAAAGATGAAAAAGTAGTTGAGAAATCGGGGAAAGCGAAAGAGCAAGCGGTTATCCCGAAATACTCCATTTCGGATGAATATTATAAGACGAC
Source organism: Bacillus cereus group sp. BfR-BA-01310 (assembly GCF_022664325.1). Taxonomy (NCBI): domain Bacteria; kingdom Bacillati; phylum Bacillota; class Bacilli; order Caryophanales; family Bacillaceae; genus Bacillus; species Bacillus cereus group sp. BfR-BA-01310. The sequence goes on from NZ_JAKUHD010000013.1 coordinate 21,235, forward strand.
GGTTCCATTTGATCCAGGTAAGGCACGTGGTTTAGTTGTACAAGGTTTAAATAGTCGTCTAGATATAGATGAGTTTGAAACGGGGCTCATGCGTATTGCGAAAGAATCGTTTAGTACGAAAGATTATTTCTTTAAAGGCGGAAATGTTCTAGATGCTCAAACTATACAAATGCTTGTAAAAAGAAAGCGTACAGATGCTGAACAAAAAGATCTAGAGGACAAGTTAAAAAAAGATGCAGTTAAATTTCCGAATATCGGACTGAATCCAGCCTTAAGTGAAGGCCCAGAGTCACTAGAAGTGAAAAATAAAAAAAATCCAATATATATATCAAATATTTTAGAGCATGATTATTATGAACAAAAAGGTGAGAACGCTGCTGAACCTAGTGGCATTGTAGTTGGATTAGCGATGAATTCTGTCCAGTATTATAATGAAGAGCATGGTTATCCTCGTGAGGCTGAAATCTCAGATAAAAAAATGTTGGCTGAAGGGAAAAGAATGGCACAAGAGATACTGAAAGTAATGCAGCAAAAAGATCCTAAAGTAAAAAATATTCCGGTTACCTTTGCAATTTACCGTCAAGGTCCAAAGTCTTCGCTTGTGCCGGGGAATTTTGTTTCTTATGCTAAGGTAGAAAAAGGTAGTGAAACGGTTGAGGATTGGAAACCAATCAATGAGAAATATTACTTGTTCCCGTCTGAACAAGCAAAAACAGATAATAAACGTGAAGACCTTGCAAGAGTAGCAAACTTTAAAGCGAAATTAAGCGAGTATTTCCAAGGTGATTATACAGCTGTTATCGGTACTGGGATGTATAAGGATGATGAATTAAAGGAAATGAAACTTGAAATTCCTATCCAATTTAATGGGAAAGCTGAAGTAATTGGTTTTACACAATATGTAGCAGGACTTGTTACGGAATACTTCCCGAATTATATGAAAGTACAAGTAACGATTAAATCTGTAGAACGCCCAGAAGCTATTATTATACGTGAAGCGAAGCAAGATGAACCGTTTGTGAAAATTTTAGATTAAAGATGGAGCTGTTCCTTTCTGGAACAGCTTTTTTTTTGGAGGAATTTTGTTATAATTTAAAATGTTATAAATAAAGGGGTAAGGGGCAAAGTCATGGAAGAACTAAGTTTTCAAGTCATTATTTTATTAATTGCATTCGGTTTTTTAGCGGCTTTCATTGATTCGGTTGTTGGAGGTGGAGGGTTAATTTCGCTTCCTGCACTTATGTTCGTTGGGTTACCACCAGCTTCGGCAATCGCAACGAATAAATTAGCTGCAACGATGGGGACGTTTACGAGTGCAGTTTATTTTATTCGATCAGGAAAGGTCGATTTTCGGATTGTAGGAAAGTTAATCCCGTTAACTATTATTGGAGCGGTCGCAGGTGCTTTAGTAGTAAAGTTTATTCCGCCTGATATTTTGCGTCCATTAGTGCTTGTAATGTTGGTTTTTATTGCCATTTATATTATTGCAAAAAAAGATTGGGGAAGTGTATCTACCTATAAAAAGATGACAAGAGGAAAAACATTAATGTTTTTCTTTGTGATTTTAATTATAGGATTCTATGATGGTTTTTTTGGTCCAGGAACAGGATCCTTTTTAATTTTTGCATTTTTATTAATTGGTTTGGATTTTATTCAAGCGGCAGCATCTGGGAAACTTTTGAACTTCGTTAGTAATATCGTATCTTTAATTACTTTTTTATTTTTAGATATAATTCATTTTGAATACGGTATAATTATGGGATTATCAATGATTTTAGGTGCTTATTTTGGATCGAAGTTTGCAGTTCGAAAAGGCGTTGGATATGTAAGGACTTTATTTTTATTAGTTACTATTTTATTAATCGGGAAAAATGTTTTGGAATATACTCATATTTTGTAGATTCATACGTATGTATGAATCTCTTTTTTTTATTATATTTTAAAAATTAATTAATTTTTAAAATATAAGTCTAGGAATATTTGAATAAATCTAAATTATCGTGTAGAATAATGTTGTAAAATGTAAACGTTTTTCTAAGGGGAGGCTAAAAAAATGGTAGTAGCATACAAACATGAGCCATTTACAGATTTTTCAGTAGAGGCTAACAAATTAGCGTTTGAAGAAGGTTTAAAGAAAGTAGAATCTTATCTTGGACAAGACTATCCATTAATTATCGGGGGAGAAAAAATCACTACAGAAGACAAAATTGTTTCTGTAAACCCTGCAAATAAAGAGGAACTTGTTGGTCGCGTTTCAAAAGCAAGCCGTGAATTAGCTGAAAAAGCAATGCAAGTAGCGGATGAAACATTCCAAACTTGGAGAAAGTCAAAACCAGAAATGCGTGCAGACATTTTATTCCGTGCTGCAGCAATTGTTCGTCGTAGAAAACATGAGTTCTCTGCTATTCTTGTAAAAGAAGCAGGTAAACCATGGAATGAGGCAGATGCTGATACAGCAGAAGCAATCGACTTTATGGAATATTATGGTCGTCAAATGTTAAAATTAAAAGACGGTATGCCAGTAGAAAGCCGTCCAATTGAATATAATCGTTTCTCTTACATTCCATTAGGAGTAGGTGTTATCATTTCTCCTTGGAATTTCCCATTCGCAATTATGGCAGGTATGACAACAGCTGCTTTAGTTTCTGGTAACACAGTATTACTAAAACCAGCTAGTACAACTCCTGTAGTAGCAGCTAAATTTATGGAAGTATTAGAAGAAGCTGGTTTACCAGCTGGCGTAGTAAACTTCGTTCCAGGTAATGGTTCTGAAGTTGGTGACTACTTAGTAGATCACCCTCGTACACGTTTCGTTAGCTTCACTGGATCTCGTGATGTAGGTATCCGTATTTATGAGCGTGCAGCGAAAGTAAACCCAGGACAAATTTGGTTAAAACGAGTTATCGCTGAAATGGGCGGTAAAGATACAATCGTTGTTGATAAAGAAGCAGATCTTGAATTAGCAGCTAAATCTATCGTTGCATCAGCATTCGGATTCTCAGGACAAAAATGTTCTGCATGTTCTCGTGCAGTAATCCATGAAGATGTATACGATCACGTATTAAATCGTGCTGTTGAATTAACAAAAGAATTAACAGTTGCTAACCCAGCTGTATTAGGTACAAACATGGGTCCTGTTAATGACCAAGCTGCATTCGATAAAGTAATGAGCTATGTTGCAATTGGTAAAGAAGAAGGTAGAATCCTAGCAGGTGGCGAAGGAGACGATTCTAAAGGCTGGTTCATCCAACCAACAATCGTTGCTGACGTTGCAGAAGATGCTCGCTTAATGAAAGAAGAAATCTTCGGACCAGTAGTAGCATTCTGTAAAGCAAAAGACTTTGATCATGCACTTGCAATTGCAAACAATACAGAATACGGTTTAACAGGAGCAGTTGTTTCTAACAACCGTGACCATATTGAAAAAGCACGTGAAGACTTCCACGTTGGTAACTTATACTTCAACCGTGGATGTACTGGTGCAATCGTAGGTTACCAACCATTCGGTGGCTTTAACATGTCTGGTACAGACTCTAAAGCTGGTGGCCCTGATTACTTAGCACTTCACATGCAAGCAAAAACTACTTCTGAAACTTTATAAGAAATAGTAAAAGAGATCTTCACATCCCGTGAAGATCTCTTTTTTGAGAAACTCTCTATAATAGAGGTAACTAGTTAATTTGAAGTAGGAAATAATTACTATATATTACCATTTATTCTTTTGAACTAGCTAAACCCTATTAATAGCAGGATAAACATGTAAATAGAAACAAAACAAAGAGAAAAATTGACTTATTAGTCATATTTTTTAGTATTTATTTTTAGGATTTCCTGTATAATACAATTTGAAAGAAAATCTATGGTTAGACAAGAGAACACTCCTTTCGGTTTTGCTCACTGAAAGGGGTGTTTTTTATTTTTTAGCACATACACCTTGTAACAAATTATGGAAAATGTTAGTATTTTATTTGGAGTATTCAGAAAAAATGATTTAGTACTGATTAATATACAGTACTAAATAATAATAGTTATATGGATAGTACTTGTAGAAATTCAATTTTTAACAACTGTAAGACGATATGAAAATGATAAAAGGGAAGTGTTATCGTATGAAGATGGTAATCTTAGTCGCATTATCATTGCTTGTTATTGGGGTAATTGGAGTTGGGGTGATGACTGTTTTTGGAGGAGGTTTTCATAAAGTTGAAATTCATAAAAAAGAAATGGTGGCCGGTGGGAAAATCGATGAAATTGAAGTGAAAACGTCTGCTGCTGATGTTGAAGTTGTGACAGTCGATTCAAAAGAAATTGAAGTGTTACTAGATGGGAATATGAGCAAAGGATTAGTAGATAAATATAAATTTATGGTAAAGGAAGAAAATAATCGTTTAAATGTAGAGTTTACTAAAGATGGGAATTCAGTTGGTTGGAACGTTGGCACTACTGCAGAGGTAAAATTACAAATTAAAGTGCCAAGTAAATTGTATGAAAATATGAAAATAAAAACGTCATCAGGGGACGTTCTAGCAAAGGATATGGAAATAAAGACAGCAGAAATAAAAACATCATCGGGAGATATATCGTTATTACAGTCTAAAATAAATGAGAAATTAACAGCTAAAACATCTAGTGGAGCAATTGAGACTAATAAAAGTGAAATTGTGGCAGCAAATTTAACTACGAGTAGCGGTGAAATTAAAGCAGATGGCCTACACTCTGATGAAGTGGCATTTACGACGTCATCAGGTAATATTGAATATAATGATAAAAGTTTGCAAGGTGAGATAGAATGTAACACCTCAAGTGGTGATGTTCATATGAAATTTGATACACTTCCTGAATCTTTGAAGATTAATTTTGAGGGAGGTTCTGGTAAACCTCATTTGAATGTACCTGGTCTATTGTATGAAGAGAAAACAAAGCATAAATTAATTGGAGTAAAAGGTTCAGGAGAACATAAAGTGCAAGTAAAAACAAGTTCGGGAGATTTTAAGTTACAATAGTTTGAGAATAAAAATAAAAATCATGTCTTTCTCTTTAATTGATGAGGAAGACATGATTTTTTGAATTTTAGTTAGCTAAAAACTCTTCTGTACTCATTACATTTGCATACACTCCATTTAAACTCGCCAAAATTGTATTGTGAATATAAACAGCCGGTATAGTAGCGTTCTTAAATGAAAGATCCTTTGTAGCGCAAGCATCATGTATAACGGTACAATGAAAGCCAAAATCAAAAGCAGCCCTTACTGTAGCATCAATACACATATGGGTCATCATTCCGCAAATTACGACATGTTCGATTTCTGAACGTTGTAATCGTTCTAGAAGATCAGTTTCTCGGAAGCTATTTGGATAATGTTTGAGTATAACGGTTTCTTCTCTAAGTGGACGGACATTTTCGTGAATTTGGACACCTTCTGTATTTGGCAGGAAAAAAGTAGCATCATCTTTTATAGCTACATGTTGTATATGAAAAATAGGTTCATTTCTTATTCTAAAATGTTGTAGTAGTTGAATAGCATATTCACTTGCTTCTACTGGATTACGTAATTCCATCTTTCCACTTGGAAAATAATCATTTTGAATATCGACGAGCAAAAGAGCTGTTTTCATATATTTATCTTCCTCCGATTTCATATTCAAATTATGTTATTCAATGAATAGAGAGGATTTCCCTTTCTAAAAGTATGAGTGATAAGAATTTTACATAACTATAAAAATCGTTATTGTATTATGATTTCTGATTTGAAAATTTAAATAGAGGAATAATTAATATTTTTCTAAAAAATGTATTGACTCTCATTATTCTGAGTTCTATAATGAGAATTAATTAAATGACAACTAAATCGATGCACTCTTATCCAGAGAGGTGGAGGGACTGGCCCTACGATACCTCAGCAACGGGTTTTTTTAATACCGTGCTAATTCCAGCAAGCCTAAAACAGGCTTGGAAGATGAGAAGATGTGAACGAGTACATATTATATTAGTGCTCTCCTTCTTATCTTTTATTACTGATAAGAAGGAGAGCACTTTTTATTTTACCTCGAAAGCTCTACTTCAAGTTTTTAAAGCATATAGGAGGGAAGAAAATGATTTCTTTTAACAATGTAAGTAAAGTATATGAATCAGGCGGACAATCAGTTCATGCCGTGGAGGATGTAACGTTGTCAGTTGAAAAGGGTGAAATTTTTGGCATTATCGGATTTAGTGGTGCTGGAAAGAGTACGTTATTACGTCTAGTAAATATGTTAGAAAGACCAACTGCAGGAACGATTTCAATAGATGATAAAGATATTACATCATTATCGACGAAAGAGTTACGGAAACTAAGACAAAGGATTGGAATGATTTTTCAAAGCTTTAATCTATTTAATTCAAGAACAGTATTTGGGAACATTGCTTATCCATTAAAGTTAGCAAAATTGCCAAAAAATGAGATGAAAGAAAGAGTGAATGAGCTACTAAAATTTGTTGGTTTAGAAGATAAAGCAAACTATTATCCAGAACAGCTATCAGGCGGCCAAAAGCAACGCGTTGGGATTGCAAGGGCGCTTGCCACATCACCGGATATTCTCATATGTGATGAGGCAACATCAGCTTTAGATCCGGAAACAACGACAGAAATTTTAAATTTATTAAAGAAAGTAAATCGAGAATACAATTTAACGATTCTACTTATTACACATGAAATGCACGTTGTGAAAGAAATTTGTCACCGCGTAGCCGTTATGGAAAAAGGAAAAGTAATTGAAGAAGGAAAACTGTTTGACGTTTTCACACAACCAAAAACAAAAACGACTCAAAATTTTGTACGCTCTGTTATTAATGATCACTTACCAGAAAGTGTTCTAGCGAAAATTCAAAATGGAGGTCAGATTTATCGCCTGACTTTTACTGGGGAAGAGACAGGGCAGCCTGTACTATCGTATATTGCGAAAAACTATAATGTCGATGTAAATGTTCTTTACGGAAATATTATTGAACTCCAAAATGTTTTATTTGGAAATCTTCTTGTAGAACTACAAGGTGAACAAAGAGAGATTCAAAAAGCATTACAACATCTGAGACTGCAAGTGCAGCTGAAGGAGGTAGAAGCTCATGCGAGTTGATTGGAGTATATTTTGGCCTCGCATTTTAGATGCGACGGGGGATACCCTCCTAATGGTAATTGTTACCCTTATATTTGCTACAATTCTAGGTATACCTCTAGGTTTACTGTTATATGTGACGCGGAAAGGGAATTTTTTAGAAAATAAGTGGGTCTTTTCTATTCTTAATATCATTATTAATACAATTCGTCCGATTCCGTTCATTATCTTTTTAGTAGCCTTAAGTCCAATAACAAGAAGTGTTATTGGAACTACAATCGGAACGGCAGCAGCAATCTTTCCAATGACGTTAGTTGCTTCAATTGGTATTGCTAGAATGGTTGAAACAAACCTTGTCTCTGTTCCGAAAGGAGTAATTGAGGCTGCGCAAGCAATGGGTGCTTCACCACTTAGAATTGTTTTTGAAATTCTCGTGCCAGAAGCGTTAGCGCCATTGATCTTGGGAGTTACGTTTATGACAGTTGGTTTAATTGAATTTTCTGCAGTCGCAGGACTTGTCGGTGGTGGAGGCCTTGGCGACTTAGCAATGACATATGGCTATCAACGCTTTGATACATCAGTTATGTTCGTAACGGTCGTTTTACTTATTATTCTTGTACAGTTAGCTCAAAATTTAGGAAACTACTTTGCGAAAGTCTTTTTACGCAGATCATAAAAGGAAGAGGGGAAAATAAAATGAAGAAAATTTTAGCATTTGCATTATCAGCAATCGTAGGAATTTCAGCATTAAGCGGCTGCTCAGGTGGAGACACAGGTGCAGGAGCGAAAGAGAAAGTAGTTCGCGTCGGTGTAACTGGAACAGATGGAGACGCTTGGGAAATCTTAAAGAAAAAAGCTGAAAAAGAAGGGATTAAAATTAAACTGGTTGAGTTCTCTGATTACACAACGCCAAATAAGGCGTTAGCTGATGGGGATATTGAACTAAACTCATTTCAGCATATTGCTTTCTTAGAACAATTTAAAAAGGAGCATAAGTTAGACATTACAGCTGTTGGTACAACACAAATTGCACCGATGGGTTTATACTCTGAAAAATATAAGAAAGCAAATGAAATCCCAGATGGTTCAGAAATTGCTATTCCAAATGATCCAACGAACCAAGCACGCGCATTAAAACTCCTTGATGCAGCTGGATTATTAAAGCTTAAGAAAGATTTCGGTCTATTTGGAGATCCAAGTGGTATCGCTGAAAATCCGAAGAAGTTAAAAATTACACCGGTTATCGCACAGCAAACACCTCGTGTATTAAAAGACGTAGCAGCTTCAGTTATTAATAACGGTGTTGCTGGTCAAGCTGGATTAGATCCAGCGAAGGATCCTATTTTCCTAGAAGATCCAAAGAATGAAAATGCGAAACCATATATTAATATTTTCGCAGCTCGTACGAAAGACAAAGATGATCCAACACTGAAAAAAGTAATCGAATTGTACCATTCAAAAGAAGTAACAGATGCAATTAAGAAAGAAACAAATGATGGTTCAATTTCAGTAGATCTTTCACTTGATGAGCTTGCAAAAATCGTAAAATAATTATTGAGTTTAACGGGCTAACAGAAGGAACCCCTCCGCTGTTAGTTCGCTTAACATATAATCTACTTAACAAACAAAACCCTAATTCTGTACCTTCCAATTTTGTATAACGTAGAATCCAATGTTTGTTAAGTAGAGTGATAGACCAGGAATTTTCTTGGTCTTTTTTTATTGTTGAAAGCAGCTAGCGAATAGTAAGGTAATCCAAATTATAATTGGGTAAGAAAGTAAACTGAAAATGAGTGTAATTGCTAAATTCCTTTTATGGATTAATAGTTTCTTTGATGAAAATAAGAAAAGAGAAAATAGGATAATGATGGATGCTGATATTACTCCTGGGTTATAAGAACGATAAATAACAAATAAAATAACATGTTGAACGGCGTTAAAGAAGATACAGCCCTGTATAAAAATAATCCAGTACATAGAAGATATGATGCTTAATTGATATAGAATGACTATGAGTAAGACCAATGTTGTTAATATGGAAATTGCAATGAAAAATTGTTTGTTAGTTATAAAGTGGATCGAAAATTGATTAGCAAGGTATTGTGGCATTTGAAAAGCCTCTTCAAGGTTATGAATGAAAAATAAAAAGGGGATTAGCCAGATTGTATTAGTGGCGAAATATCTTGTTGAAGATGTTTTTATCAACTTACATCAGCTCCAATAAAGGTATAGAAAGCCTATAAAAAGCAGGCCTTCTATACGGATAGGGTTATTCAATGATGATAATTTTTAAATTACCTTCAGGATGTGGTTGTTCTTCCGTATAAGAAGAGAGCTCCTCCTGTAAAACGTTTAGTGCTTGCTTAGCTGATTGCTGAATCGGATTTGGTAGCTCTTCTAATATACGCATACCAACTTTTAGTTTTGTACGAATTATTCTCCGTAAAAGTTCATCATGCATGTACTACACCTCCAAACCGAATGTTTAGTACATCATCTTCAAACTTAGCTCCTTGAATAGAAAGGTGCGTTAATGTTTTTGGTAATGTGATATTTCGTTTCACAGAACCGGCTCGAATAATAAGTTCATCACCTTTTTGATTTAATGAAAGTTCACTTTTGTTTGAGAAGGGAATGGACAGAACGAAAATATATTCATCACCATCTTTTTTTACATATTGCGTGCGACCGTTGAATTTCACTTCAGTAGGACAAGGATCAGTTTTAAATAAAGCATCTCCGACACGTTCTAACATAGACAGCCCAACAACTTCTTGCTCAAACATCGGAGCTTCATAAATAGGAAGTGGTTGAAAGCTATTTTGAATTAATGTTTTATATTTCTTTTGTGTATCTTTCCATGCCTGAAAATAAGGATCGGTGACAGTGTTGGGGATGACGCGGTTAATCATAATGGCATCTACGTTATAATCGTATAAATTTAAATACGTAAAACTGCGCTGAGCTTCTTTAATAACCATTTTTTCAGGATTTACAACAACGCGAATACTTGTTACTTCTCGGTTTGATAAAATATCTCTCATTTCTCCAAGTTGTTCAAGCGTATTCGTTAATTCGTCCATAATATCATCTGTTGGGAGAGGGACGCCAAGGAGTGGTTGTGCTACAGGACGAACAACTTTTAAAACCTTTCTTTTAATAGGAAATAGTTTTTCCATCCACCAGCCGAGCATATCTGGAAAACTAAGCATTGCTAAAGTTTCTCCTGTTGGTGCGCAATCAATAATGATGACGTCATATGTGTTTTGTTTATAGTAATCGAGTACTCGAAGTAAGCTAATTAAATCTTCCATACCAGGAAACATTGTTAATTCTTCTGTTGTAATATCGTCAGCTGCTTTGGAAGTGAAGAGTAGTGTAATGTATTTCTGTAATTTGCCCCAACCTTTTTCCATTTCATAAATAGTATTAATTTCTTGTGCCCATAAATTTTCTCGAATTTCTAATGGTTCAGAAGATAGTTTTATACCAAGTGAATCTCCTAAACTATGAGCAGGATCTGTGCTCATTACTAATGTTCTTAATCCTTGTTTTGCACTTTGAAGTGCTGTTGCTGCTGAAATGCTAGTTTTTCCTACGCCGCCTTTACCTGTATACAAAATAATTCTCATCATTATATCCCCTTTGTTTCGAATGTCGAATATTACGAGTTTCGAAGTAAATGATTGAATAAAAACCCAGCTAGGGTTTTATTCAATCGGAATGTTTTTCATTTTAGGTGTAGAAACCTTTTCTTCTGTTTTTTGCTGTGACGTAGCAATGTGATTCATGATCTTTTGGAATATTTGTAGTAAGAATGCTTTTTCTTCTTCTGACAATGCTTCTGTCACTAGGCTAAAGTAATGGGCGGCATTTTGTTTTACTTCTTGAACGAGCATTATACCGTTTTCTGTTAAACGAATTAATACAATGCGTCGATCCTTTTCATCTCGATAACGTTCAATATATCCCTTTTTTACAAGGCGATTTACGACGCCTGTCGTTGTACTCATCGGTATATCAAGAAGATCAGCAATTTTTGTCATTGTAATATCTGCATTTCGCTCCATCCAAAGTAAACAAAACACTTCTGTCTTAGAAAGCGTTAGATCAAGGGTTACCCATTCTTCAGGATAGAAAAGTTTCTTGGCGTTATCTAGCAGTAAGTCTAAAAAATGTTCATATTGCAACAATTATTTCCACTCCCGTATATTTCGAGATTCGTAATATTTGTTTTTATATTATGTTGATTTGAAATAAATGTCAATCATTTTAATTGTTTTTTCAGTCTAGTCAGAAAATATTCTTCGAAATAGAGACTTTTTGTAATAGATTAATAAATAGAAAAAAGATAATTTACATAAAAATCCATAATGATGAATATATTTATCTATAATGGGTGTACAGCTAACGAGGGGGAGAACGATGAAGAGAAGAAATACGCAAGCGTTCACGTTTTTAGCATGGACTTCATTTGTTTGCGCGCTTTCTGGAATGTTAATAGGTATATATACATTAGATGAAACGCTTAGTGTAAAAGGGTACTATTTACTTGGGACATTATTTTTAACGATGTCTTGTTTTGTATTGCAAAAAACAATTCGTGATAATGAAGAGGATAATGAAAGATTTCCAAAAAATAAACCGTTAGATAAAGAGTAAATTGTAAAGAAAGGCATTTGCCTTTCTTTTTTTGTGTAAAAATGCTGTAAGTGCCATGTGTTGACTTGCTTGAAGTACTGAAAATTTGGTATCATCAATAGTATTGTAGATTGAACGATATATTATGGAGGTGGCCTAGCCGTGTCAAGAATTTCCGTTGAGAATGTAAAGCACGTAGCACATTTAGCACGTCTTGCAATTACTGATCAAGAAGCAGAAAAATTTCAAAAACAACTAGATGCAATTGTTACATTTGCAGAACAGTTAAATGAATTAGATACAACAGATGTAAAACCAACAACTCATGTATTAACAATGAAAAATGTTATGCGTGAAGATGTGCCAGAAAAAGGTTTACCAGTAGAAGAAGTATTAAAAAATGCACCGGATCACAAAGATAATCAAATCCGTGTTCCAGCAGTATTAGAATAGAGGAGGGGAATTTCGATGTCATTATTTGATCATTCTGTATCAGAGTTACATAAGAAGTTAAACAACAAAGAAATTTCCGTTACGGATTTAGTAGAAGAATCTTACAAACGTATTGCGGATGTTGAAGATAACGTAAAAGCTTTTCTTACATTAGATGAAGAAAATGCACGCGCGAAAGCGAAAGAATTAGATGCAAAGATTGGCGCTGAAGATAATGGTTTACTATTCGGTATGCCTATCGGTGTAAAGGATAACATTGTAACTAACGGACTTCGTACAACTTGTGCGAGTAAAATATTAGCAAACTTCGATCCAATTTATGATGCGACAGTTGTGCAAAAGTTAAAAACTGCTGACACAATTACAATCGGTAAATTAAATATGGACGAGTTCGCAATGGGTTCTTCAAATGAAAACTCAGGTTTCTATGCTACAAAAAACCCATGGAACTTAGACTATGTTCCGGGCGGATCTAGTGGTGGTTCTGCAGCGGCAGTAGCGGCAGGAGAAGTATTATTCTCTCTAGGTTCTGATACGGGTGGTTCTATCCGTCAGCCAGCTGCATATTGCGGCGTTGTAGGTTTAAAACCAACTTACGGACGCGTATCTCGTTACGGATTAGTAGCATTCGCATCTTCACTTGACCAAATCGGACCGATTACACGTACAGTAGAAGACAATGCATACTTATTACAAGCTATTTCAGGTATTGACCGCATGGATGCAACTTCTGCAAATGTTGAAGTTGGAAACTACTTAGCTGGTTTAACAGGCGACGTTAAAGGCTTACGCATTGCTGTACCGAAAGAATACTTAGGCGAAGGTGTTGGCGAAGAAGCTCGTGAGTCAGTACTAGCTGCTTTAAAAGTATTAGAAGGTATGGGCGCAACTTGGGAAGAAGTATCTCTTCCGCACTCTAAATACGCTCTAGCAACATATTACTTATTATCTTCTTCTGAAGCATCTGCTAACCTTTCACGCTTCGATGGCGTACGTTACGGTGTTCGTTCTGATAATGTAAGTAATTTATTAGATCTTTACAAAAACACGCGTAGCGAAGGTTTCGGTGATGAAGTAAAACGTCGTATTATGCTTGGTACATTTGCTCTTAGCTCTGGTTACTATGATGCATATTACAAAAAAGCACAACAAGTACGTACATTAATTAAAAACGACTTTGAAAATGTATTTGCTAACTACGATGTTATTATTGGACCAACAACGCCAACTCCAGCATTTAAAGTGGGCGAAAAAGTGGACGATCCAATGACAATGTATGCAAATGACATTTTAACAATCCCAGTAAACTTAGCGGGTGTTCCAGCGATTTCTGTTCCATGTGGATTCGGTGCTAACAACATGCCACTTGGTCTACAAATCATTGGTAAACACTTCGATGAAGCGACAATTTACCGCGTTGCACATGCGTTTGAGCAAGCAACAGACTATCATACAAAAAAAGCAAGTCTGTAAGGAGGCGAGCATAGATGAATTTAGAAACAATTATTGGTTTAGAGGTTCACGTTGAGTTAAAAACAAATTCGAAAATTTTCTCTGCGAGTCCAACAGAATTCGGAGCGGAGCCAAATACACAAACAAGTGTAATTGACTTAGGATACCCAGGGGTACTTCCTACTTTAAACAAAGAAGCAGTTAACTTTGCAATGAAAGCTGCAATGGCATTAAACTGTGAAATCGCAACGGAAACGAAGTTCGACCGTAAAAACTATTTCTACCCAGATAATCCGAAAGCATACCAAATCTCTCAATTTGATAAGCCAATTGGAGAAAATGGTTGGATTGAAATCGAAGTAGACGGTAAAAAGAAACGTATCGGTATTACACGTCTTCATTTAGAAGAAGATGCAGGTAAATCAACGCATACAAGTGAAGGTTCATTAGTAGACTACAACCGTCAAGGTATGCCTTTAATCGAGATCGTATCAGAGCCAGATATGCGTACTCCAGAAGAAGCATACGCATACTTAGAGAAGTTAAAATCAATCATTCAATATACAGGTGTATCTGATTGTAAGATGGAAGAAGGTTCTCTTCGTTGTGATGCGAATATTTCACTTCGTCCAGTTGGACAAGAGAAGTTCGGTACAAAAGCAGAACTGAAAAACTTAAACTCTTTCACTTACGTGCAAAAAGGTCTTGAGCATGAGCAAGTGCGCCAAGAAAAAGAATTATTATCTGGTGGTATCATCCAACAAGAAACACGTCGTTATGATGAAGCAACGAAGAAAACAATCTTAATGCGTGTGAAAGAAGGATCTGACGATTACCGTTACTTCCCAGAGCCAGACTTAGTTGAACTTTACATCGACGATGAGTGGAAAGAAGAAGTTCGTGCTTCTATTCCAGAACTTCCAGATGCACGTAAAGCTCGCTATGTTGCAGAACTTGGCTTACCAGCTTATGATGCACACGTATTAACGTTAACGAAAGAGATGTCTGATTTCTTTGAAGCAACAGTTGCAGACGGTGCTGATGCGAAATTAACATCAAACTGGCTAATGGGTGAAGTGCTTGCATACTTAAACAAACAACAAAAAGAATTAAAAGACGTTGCATTAACACCTGCTGGTTTATCTAAAATGGTTCAATTAATTGAAAAAGGTACAATTTCTTCTAAAATCGCGAAGAAAGTATTTAATGAATTAATTGAAAAAGGTGGAGACCCAGAAGAAATCGTTAAAGCAAAAGGTCTTGTTCAAATTTCTGACGAAGGAACACTTCGTAAGGTTGTAACAGAAATTCTTGATAATAATGAGCAATCTATCGAAGACTTTAAAAACGGTAAAGACCGTGCAATTGGCTTCTTAGTTGGTCAAATTATGAAAGCTACAAAAGGACAAGCAAATCCACCGCTTGTTAACAAAATCTTACTTGAAGAAATTAATAAGCGCTAAAATAGTATAGATGTTTAAAGATTAAACAGAAAAAAACACCCGTATTTGGGTGTTTTTTCTGAGTTAATCAAACGTTTGTTTAAATGGTAAAAAATAATTTAAATAAACGTTTGATTAACTGTCAAAAGTGAAAAAATGTTTGTATAGCAACTATGGTATGATAGTTGCAAAAAGGTGGGAATAATGATAAATCTAGACATAGAGAGTTTTTTCATCTCATGAAATAATAGATAATTATTATTCGTTATATGTAAATTGATGTGAGAGAATGGATAGACATAAATTTCTTGGTCAAATAAAGCAAAACCATCATGAGTGAATAGTTACTTTTGATGGGCTACACGAATCGGGTTCTTACTGCCTGTTTGAGCGGGATAAAAGAAGGATAGGAAGATGAGAGGAGGTAGGCATAGGGATACTGAATAAGGGTTCGGTGTATTCTTTTTTAATGAATAAGGAATTTCCTGTGCTAATAAATGATGAAACGAGCAAGAATTATTTATAATCCTACTTCTGGACGTGAGCTATTTAAGAAGAGCTTACCGGAAGTATTGCAAAAATTAGAACAAGCTGGATATGAAGCATCTTGTCATGCGACAACTGGTCCTGGAGACGCAACTGTGGCGGCGAGGCAAGCTGCGGATCGCAAGTTTGATGTTGTTATTGCGGCCGGTGGTGACGGTACGTTAAATGAAGTAGTAAATGGTTTAGTGGGACATGAACATCGTCCGAAATTTGGAATTATTCCAGTTGGAACGACAAATGACTTTGCACGTGCAATTGGTGTTCCGCGTGCTATTGAAGAGGCAGCGGATATTATTTGTGAAGGGAAAACAGTTCCTTTAGATCTTGGGAGAGCGAATGATACATATTTCATTAATATTGCTGGTGGCGGACGTATTACAGAATTAACATATGAAGTACCAAGCAAGCTAAAGACAGTATTAGGTCAACTTGCTTATTATTTAAAAGGAATCGAAATGTTACCATCATTACATCCAACATATGTTGAAATCGAGTATGATGGAAAGTTACTACAAGAAGAAATTACGATGTTTTTAATTACAAATACTCGTTCAGTTGGTGGATTCGAAAAAGTAGCACCATATGCATCTATTAACGATGGATTATTTGATTTATTAGTACTAAAAAAAGGTTCTATCGCTGATTTAATTAAAGCAGCAACACAAGCACAACGCGGTGAACATATTAATAATCCGAAAGTGTTATATACACAAGCGAATCGAATTAAAGTCCATTCACCTGATAAATTAATGATTAACTTAGATGGTGAATATGGCGGAGACGCACCGATGGAATTTGAAAATATGTATCATTGTCTTGAATTATTCGTTCCAGAACATCAAGAGGATGCCCTGTAAAGGCATCCTTTTTCATTTTTATCCCGCTATTTGCGAGCTAATAGTGGGGGGGATAAAACTCCCGCCGATTAAAGTTTCACTTTATATAGATGAATTGTAAATTGGAAGTTAGTTTGATTTTTATGGTATTTTTACAATTCATTTATTTTATATCCATACTTTATTGATACACTGGAGGAGAGAAGAAATGAGAGGTAGGGTGCTATGGATAAGGTAAAAGCAATACTATTTGATAAAGATGGGACATTAATGGATTTTCATTCGATCTGGATAAAGGTAGCTGAAGAGCTTGTTTCTGAATGTATAAATATATATCAATTACCAGAATCAATGCAACCAATTTTATTAAAAGAGATTGGTGTAGAGGGAGCGTTTGTTAACCCACGTAGTGCGCTTGCTGCTGGAACGAGTCTTGATGTGGCAAAGGGGATTTGTAAGTATATTACATCATCTAAAGAAGAAGAGATGCATCAATGGGTAAGTGAAAAATTGTTTGCTCTTATGTACGAGCATCGTTCACATATGAGAATGACGGCAGATTTACCGAAAGTTTTACAAGCGTTAAGGGATAGAGGATTTATTCTAGGTGTTGTTACCGCTGATGACTTCGCGCCGACAGAATTATTTTTAAAGCAGTATCAATTGGAAGCTTTTTTTGATTGTGTTATAGCTTCAGATACGTTTCCAGCACAGAAGCCAGATAAAAGAATTATAGAATCGTTTTGCGAGAGGTTTAATCTAGAAACATGTGAAGTAGCGGTCGTTGGGGATACGCCGACGGATCTACATTTAGCGAAAAATGGTGGCGATTGCTACGCAATTGGAGTACTATCTGGCACGGGTGATCGTCAAACGTTAGAACCACTTGCAGATTTAATATTACAATCTGTTGAGGATTTAATTTCTCATTCAGGTGAGTTTATTTGGGAACAAGGAAAGTCTAACGTATAAAAAAATAAGTCTATAAGGACTCTTAATGAGTCTTTATAGACTTATTTTTTATGCCAAGATATTAAGCGAATGGGATGAACGCTAGATAGGGTGAGTTGGCACACATCTTGCAATAAAAAGAGAAAACATTGTATAGAAAAGGATGGGGTACACAATGAACACAAAAAAATTTGCTAAAGTAAATGAACAAATTCCAGGACCGAAAGCAGCATCTTTATTAGAACGCCGCCAAAATATAGTGCCAAAAGGAGTAAGTAATGGAATTCCAACATTTGTACAGTCTGCAAATGGCGCACTTGTAACAGATGTGGATGGAAATCAGTTTATTGATTTCGCGGGAGCAATTGGGACAATTAATGTAGGGCATTGTCATCCTGCTGTTAAAGAAGCGCTTCATAAACAAGTAGATCAATATATTCATACTGGCTTCAATGTAATGATGTATGAGCCGTATATTGAATTGGCAGAGAAGCTTGCAGCATTAGCATCAGGGAGTTTTGATAAACAAGTATTGTTTTTAAACAGTGGTGCCGAAGCGGTCGAAAATGCGGTAAAAATCGCTCGTAAATATACGAAACGACCTGGTATTATCGCATTTTCTAAAGGGTTTCACGGCCGTACATTAATGACAATGACGATGACAAGTAAAGTAAAACCATATAAATTTGGATTTGGCCCATTTGCTCCAGAAGTATATAAAGCGCCATTCCCATATGAATACCGCCGTCCAGAAGGATTAACAGAAGAGCAGTATGATGATTTTATCATTGAAGAGTTTAAGAATTTCTTTATATCAGAAGTAGCACCAGAATCAATCGCAGCTGTCGTAATGGAGCCAGTTCAAGGAGAAGGTGGATTTATCGTTCCAAGTAAGAAATTTGTTCAAGAAGTTCGCCGCATTTGTTCAGAACACGGCATCTTATTTGTAGCGGATGAAATTCAAACTGGTTTTAGTCGTACAGGAAAATATTTTGCCATTGATCATTATGATGTCGTTCCAGATTTAATTACGGTATCTAAATCATTAGGCGCCGGCGTACCGATTAGTGGTGTAATTGGGCGTAAAGAAATTATGAATGAGTCTGCGCCGGGAGAATTAGGAGGAACATATGCTGGAAGCCCATTAGGTTGTGCCGCGGCGTTAGCTGTTCTTGATGTAATAGAAAAGGAAAAATTAAATGATAGAGCTCTAGAACTCGGAAAAGTAGTAATGAATCGATTTGAAGAGATGAAAAATAAATATAATTGCATCGGTAATGTACGAGGTTTAGGAGCGATGTGTGCATTTGAGCTTGTTCAAGATCGCAAGACGAAGGCACCAGATAAAGCATTGACGTCTAATTTATGTGCAGAAGCAAATAAACGCGGGCTTCTTCTATTATCAGCAGGAACATATGGAAATGTTATCCGTGTGTTAATGCCATTAGTTATTACAGATGAGCAACTTGAAGAAGGTTTAACAATAATTGAAGAATCATTGCAAGCTTGTTATGAGCAAGCAAATATCGCTCGTGTATAAAGACTAGAGATAACTTGAAAAAGGGTATAAAGCTTTTCTTTTTAGGCAGAAGGGGGCGTCTGACCATGTATAGAATCGATCAGCCCCTTTTCCTGCCCCATACCAAGCTAAAACAAAGTGAAGGTATGTTTGCAATCGCGTTCTGTATTTTTCAAGGCAGCGAATTATGTGCTGAAAAATATAAATAGATTTGTATAAATAACAAATTGAAAACATTCTAGCTTACTCTATATAAAATGCAGAAAATTCACTTTATAATAAAGGTAGTAAAGTGAATCGATGGATATGAGGCAGGGAGTGGCTAGGATGGTTGCAGAAAAGGAACGAGTGTTGATGGATTTACAAGATGTATTTGAATATGCATTTGATGAAATTTTTGTTACGGATGACAAGGGAATCGTTGTACGTGTAAATAGCATGTGTGAAAGACATTACCAGCTCTCTGCTAAGGAATTAGTAGGAAAGCATGTACAAGAACTACAAAAAGAAGGGATTTTTTATCCATCTGCAACGTTAGAAGTAATTGAAAAGGAAAGGCCTGTAGAACTCGTTCAAACAACGAAATTAGGAGAATATTTACATGTTCGTACAAGGCCAGTATTTGATGAACAAGGTAATTTAAGACGAGTTATTAGTTATTCCCGAGATCTTACCGAACTCTACCAATTACGCAAAAAGGTAGAGGAAATGGATAATCAGTTAAAGACATATAAAAAAGAATTAAGAGAAACGTATGAACATGAAGGGCTTATTTTTAAAAGTATCGCTATGCAAAAAATAGTCGAAACGATCAAAAAGGTTTCCGTGGTAGATAGTACGGTTCTCATACTAGGTGAGACTGGAGTAGGGAAAAGCCGGTTAGTACGCCATTTGCATGAGGTGAGTCACCGAAAAAATGAAAGCTTTTATGAAATTAATTGTGCGGCATTGCCGACGAATTTAATTGAATCTGAGCTTTTTGGATATTCAGGTGGATCTTTTACAGGTGCAAATCGTGAAGGGAAAAAGGGGCTTTTAGAATCAGCACATAAAGGAACTCTTTTCTTAGATGAAATTGGTGAAATGCCGCTTGAAATTCAGTCAAAACTTCTACAAGTATTACAGGAGAAAACATTTCGGCCGGTAGGAGGAAGAGATTTAAAAAAAGTAGATGTTCGTATAGTCGCGGCCACGAATAGGGACTTAAGCGAAATGGTAAAGGAGGGGACATTTAGGAAGGACTTGTATTACCGCCTAAATGTAATACCAATTTCAATTCCTCCACTTCGTGAGCGGACAGAAGATATATTGCCGCTAGTCTATCATTATTTACATCATTTTAATAAAAAGTACGGACGTGACGTGAAGCTAGCTCCTAGTACGTTACAAATGTTTGTCGGATATCCATGGGAAGGAAACAATAGGGAAATAGAGAATGTAATTGAAAGAATTGTTATCACTGCAGATGATTTTGTAACGGTAGAAGATTTGCCACTATCTATGCAAGAGGCGACAGTTGAACAATCTGGGCAAAGTCTTTATAGAATGCTGGAAGAGGTAGAGAGAAATATTATTCTTAAAGCGTATAAAACGTATGGATCAAGTTATAAAGTGGCTGAGTTTTTGCAAATAAGTCAATCTGCTGCCACTAGGAAGATTAAGAAGTTCATAGAGGAGGAAGAAAACATTGGATAAAAAAGCGATGTTCGTAAACTTAGATAAAAAGGCAATGTATATAAATGGCGAGTGGATTACGTTACAAGAACAAATTGAAATTAACAATCCAGCAACACAAGAAGTATTTGCAACTGTACCTAAAGGCGGAGTAACAGAGGCAAAGCAAGCTGTTGACGCTGCACAGGAAGCCTTTAAATCATGGTCAAAATTAACAGCAGCAGATCGTGCAGCAAAGTTAAAAAAGTGGTTTACACTTATTGATGAAAATAAAGAAGAGATTGCGGCGATTATGACGAGAGAACAAGGGAAACCATTTGCGGAAGCGCTCGGTGAAGTGAATTATGCAAATAGTTTTGTTGAGTGGTATGCAGAAGAAGGAAAGCGAATATACGGTGAAATGATTCCAGCTTCTCATCCGGATAAACGCATTCTAGTAATGAAACAACCAGTTGGAGTAATGGCGGCTATTACACCGTGGAACTTCCCAGCTGCTATGATCACGAGAAAGGTAGCTCCAGCGCTTGCAGCGGGCTGTACAGCGGTTGTGAAACCAGCGAGTCAAACACCATTAACTGCATTGAAGTTAGCTGAATTAGCACATGAAGCAGATATTCCAAAAGGTGTAATAAATATTGTAACAGGTAGTGCAAAAGCAATTGCAGATACGTGGATGGAAGATGATCGCGTTCGAAAAGTTTCCTTTACAGGATCAACTGAAATTGGGAAAGAATTAATGGCTAGTGCTGCGCAAACAATGAAAAAGGTTTCGCTTGAGTTAGGTGGTCACGCGCCGTTTATTGTTATGAATGATGCTGATTTAGATAAGGCTGTAGAAGCGGTAATTGGTTCGAAATTCCGTAACGCAGGACAGACGTGTATATGTACGAACCGAGTATTTGTCCAAGAAGGAGTGTACGAAGAATTTGCAGGAAAGTTCCAAAAAGCTGTAGGTCAGCTTAAAGTTGGAGACGGATTCGGCGAAGGAACAACTGTAGGACCACTTATTGATGCAAATGCAATTTCAAAAGTGCAAGAACATATTGAAGATGCAATTCAAAAAGGTGGCGAAGTTTTATATGGTGGCCACAAAATTGCAGAATTAGATGGATATTTCATTCAACCAACTGTAATTGGATTGGCGAATGATACAATGCTTTGCATGAATGAAGAAACATTCGGACCAGTTGCACCGGTTGCGAAATTTAAAACAGTTGAAGAAGTAATCGAGCGAGCGAATAATACACCATACGGTTTAGCTGCGTATATTTTCACAAAAGACATTAGCCAAGCATTCCAAATTAGCGAGGCGTTAGAGTATGGTATTATCGGTTTAAATGATGGCCTTCCATCAGTTGCACAAGCGCCATTTGGTGGCTTTAAAGAAAGTGGTATCGGCCGTGAAGGAGGCCATTTCGGTATCGAAGAATATTTAGAAATTAAATATATTTCATTAGGACTATAAGTAGTATACTAGAATCTCGATAAGGTAACAGAGAAGGAGATTCTAGTATGGTATATTGGCTATTATTACTTGTAACAATTATTTTTGAAGTAGCTGGAACAATTGCGATGAAATTATCGAACGGCTTAACAAAGCTCGTTCCAAGTGTACTTATTTTCGTATTCTATGGTATTTGTTTCAGCGTGTTTGCCATCGTTGTTAAAAAGATTCATTTAAGTATTGCTTATGCAATTTGGTCTGGTGTAGGAACGCTCCTTATTACAATTATTAGTGTGTACTTCTTTAAAGAGCATATTAGCTTATTCCAAGCGTTTTGTATTCTCTTTATTGTTTTAGGAGTAATTGGACTTAAAGTGTCATCGGCATCATGAAAGGCTATCTTTTGTAAAAGATGGCCTTTTTCTTTTGTTTAATATTTTATATGACAAAATATGACAAGGGGAAGCCGAGGGTTTTGTTATGATACATATGAAATGTTGTCTTATGTGGAGGAAAGAGTATGTTAAAAAAGGTGAGTCAAATTGTTTTAATTTGTGGTATAGCTTTTAGTTTAAGTGCTTGTGCGGACACTAAAAATAGTAATGAAAGTAAACAAGAGAACGTTCAAGAAAAAATTTATAAAATAGGTGAGACAGTAGATGTAGATGGTTTGCAAGTAACTCTCGATTCAGTTCAATTAGGATATCCAGATTACACTATAGATAAAAAGAAAGATGATATTTTAGGGATTGTTTTCACAGTGAAAAATAATAGTAAAAAGGAAATACCTTTTGCATTTTACGAATTTGAGATTACAGATAAGAAAGGTACAAAATTTAAAGAATATAAATATGATAGCTTCATTAGTAAAAAGGTAGCACCAGATGAAAAAATCCAAGACATCATGCTATTTGATGTAAATAAAGAAACTACGTATATTGCTACGTATAGGCCTGAGTTTACACATGAGAATAGAACGATAAAATTTGAATTGAAGCCGAACAACTAAAAAACACATTGGATCATCCAATGTGTTTTTTAGTTTGGTTAATTTAAAATGCCCAGTTACCTTTACGGAAGATAGGCTCATGTCTTCCATCAGCTGTAATACCGTCAATATCAAGCTCAGCTGAGCCAATCATGAAGTCTTCGTGTGTAATACTAGCGTTTGCACCATTTTCAGCAAGTTCTTCTTTAGACATTGTTTTTCCGCCAACTAAGTTAAATGCATAAGCATTTCCGATTGCAAGGTGGCAAGATGCGTTTTCGTCAAATAGCGTATTGTAGAATAAAATATTTGTGTTTGAAATTGGTGAATCATGAGGTACTAAAGCTACCTCGCCTAAGAAGTGAGAACCTTCATCTGTTTCTACTAAATGTTTTAAAGCTTCCTGGCCAGCTTCAGCTTTATAGTCTACGATACGTCCATTTTCAAATGTTAACGTAAAGTTATCGATAATATTACCTGCAAACGCTAATGGTTTTGTGCTAGACACTTGACCGTTTACACCTGTTTTAAGTGGCATTGTAAATACTTCTTCAGTTGGAATGTTAGCCATAAATGGTACGTTCTTTTCATTTAAGCTACCAGCACCAGCCCATACATGTTTCTCTGGAAGTTCGATCGTTAAATCTGTTCCAGGACCTGTATAGTGAAGAGCTTTATAATGTTTTTCGTTTAAGTAATCTACTTTTGTATGTAGCGTTTCGTCATGCTCTTTCCATGCTTCCACAGGATTCTCTAAATCAGCACGAGTAGCTTTAAAGATAGCATCCCATAGTTTTGCCTCTTGTTCCTCTGGTGCTACATCAGGGAATACTTTCGCAGCCCATTCTTTCGTAGGAACAGAAATTACACACCAGCTTACTTTATCCGCTTGTACGTAATCACGGTATACTTTCATTGCTTCTCCAGCTACTTTATGAGCAGTTGCGATGCGCGTTGGTTCTACGCCTTTTAATAAATCAGGGTTTTCTGCATAAATAGACATAAATGCAGCACCTTCTTTTGCTAATTCTTCACGAGCATGTGCTTTCCAAGAAGGGAATTCAGAGAAAGCTTCTTCAGGAGCTAGATCGAACTTTAAGCGTGTTAACGTCTCATCATTCCAATCAACATATACGTGTTTTGCACCAGATTTATATGCTTTTTCTGTAACGAGGCGCACAAATTGTACAGCTTCTAGAGGTGCGCTAATTGATAAAGTTTGTCCTGGCTGAATATTAACACCAACATTGACTGCAAGGGCAGCATATTTCTCTAACGTTTGTTCAAATGACATATGTATAATCTCCTTTAGTTTGAAAGATTTCTTACTATATATAATACAAGAAAATTCAAAAAATATATATAAATATAACGTAAAAAGAGAGCTCAAAATGTATTGAGCTCCACGTTTACTTAATTGAAGAAGCGAATTGTTCAACTGTAGTTGTATGGTGTATACGAACGCGCTTCATTTTTAACAACTCATCCGGTTCACCTTTTGTAATGAATTGTCCAGGCTTCGTTGTCGTTGCAAATTGATAGTATTTTTTTGTTTCTGCGACAACTTTATCATCTACATGACCGAATGGATAAGCGAGTGCGATAACAGGTTTACCTGTTATTTTCTCTAGCTTTTCTTTTGAGCCTTTTAACTCTTCTTCATAGTTTGTAATTTTCGGTAAGTCTGCATGTGTTGCTGTGTGAGATTGTACAGAGAAAATGCCGGAATCAACCATTTCTTTTATTTCAGATGTAGAAAGAGCGCCTTCTACATCAACGTTATCAACAATCATATATTCTGTTGCTGCTGGTTTAAATGTATCGTCTTTTAGCTTTTGTAAAATGCGAAATGCATTCATATTATTTTTCATACCGTCATCAAATGTAACGAAAATCGGCTTGTTTACTTTATTTATATCGCCCCAGCGTTCAAATGTTAACAATGTATAACCGTTTTCTTTTAAATACTTCATTTGTGCTTCAAAGTTAGCTGGCGATACGAATAAGTCTTTAATGCCTTGCCCGTGGTAATCATCAATTGCATGATACATAAGAACAGGAACCTTTTGCTCGAGAGTTATAGTAGATTTTGTAAGTGGAATAGTTTTCCCATCTTCTTTTATCCCTATTGCTTCAATTTGATATTCACCGCGTTTTCCTTCAAATTCTTTTATATCAAAGGGAAGTGTAAATTGCTGATCCTTTTCTTTAGAAGAAAAAGATTTAGTATTTTCTTTTCCATCAGCAGTACGCCAAATTTTATATTGTACTTCGGTTAAAGCATCTTTTATATCTGTAATATGAATATTTGTGTTTGTAGATTCGTGCGTAATTGGATTATAAGAAATTTTACCTTGTGATTGTACAGTCTCTTCCTGTTTTTTTACTTCTTGTACTTTTTTCTCTTTTGCAGGTTCTTGGCTAGCATTATTCGTGTTACAGCCTGTTAGAATGGCAGACGTACATAAAGCAATTGCTGCGTATTTTCTCATAAAATCACCTTCTATTGTGTATTATGTTGCATGCTTACATTAAAATCCCCACCGCTATAAGAGTGGTGGGGATATACCCTTGTTCATCATATCATTTGAAGAAAATGAGGGGAATATGATTTTTAGGAGGAGCTATTAGAGCGATAGATTAGTGACTTTGAATAGATGTATTCTTTCGCTTCTTATTAGAATTGATAATAATATAACCGACTACAAAAATAAGAGGAATAATGAAGACATAGATAGGCATTCCCCATACATAATAACTTTTCATGCTCAAGACTAGTAAATGTAAAAAATCGAAAAGGGCGTGAATTTTCATAAAGTCCTCCAATATGTTTTTACAAATTATAACATTTGATGTTTGCAATTTGTATATTTTGGTAAATGTTTTAAGCTAATTTTAAAGTAAGAGAAAGGTTTATTAATATGCAATATTGCATATGGTGGTAGTTTTTATTAAAATATCTGGATTTTAGACTATAATAAAAGCCGCTATAAATTTAAGTAAGAATGATGCACGGAGTGGGGAACAGAAATGAAGTATAGAAAATTAGTATATATTCTTTTTATAATGCTATTCATAGTAGGGTGCCAAAGTGAAGTGAGTAAAGCGAATAGTGTGGAGGAGTATATTCCGTCGCATCTTATGAATGCTGAAGTTACGGCGGATATTATGACATTAGAGTTGCCTCATGAGGTAAAAGAAAAATTAGAGAGGATTACTAATAAAACACGTAATAGTCTTGCGAATAATTTAGATTGGTATTTTAAATATGTAGAAGAAATGATGCCAAACGGAAATTTACCTTATCATGAAAACTTTGGGATTACAAAAGAAGAATATGATTTTATGATAGATGAGATGAATAAGGCGAAGTATGTAAACACAAGTGATGGGAAGATCTTTTTTAAGAAAAAAGGTCATGAAATTCAGATTCGTTCTGATGAAAAATTGAAATTAGTTAAAGACATAAGTATTGATACGGAGAAGAATGTAATTAAGACGGCTTTTGGGGAATGTGAATATGACGGTGAGATACAGGCATCAGATGGACAAAAGTTAATTAACCCTTGGAATGGAAAGCAATGGGTCTTAAAAAAGGATGGTCTAATTTATCGATTTTCATTGGGTAGATTAGTTAATACGAATAAATCTATTATATACATAACGATAAAAGGTATATATAAAGAGAAAATTATAAACACAGAAGAAATAGTAGAATTCCACTCAGTTTCTTAAAGAAATTGAAAAAATCACCTTGCTGTTTAAGCGAAGGTGATTTTTTATTAAATAAACAATCCAGCGATTGTCGCAGATAAAATAGAAGCAAGTGTTGATGCAAATAGCATTTTCCAACCAAACTGAGATACGACGCTTCCTTGTTTTTCAGAAAGGGCACGGATTGTACCAACGATTGCACCAATTTGGCTAATACTTGCGAAGCTAATTAAGAATACGGTAACGATTCCAACTGTACGTGGAGATAATGTTGCAGCAGCACCTTTTAAATCAAGGATTGCTACGAATTCATTTAAGACAATCTTCGTACCCATAATACCACCAGCTGGGATAATATCGTGAGTTGGGATACCCATTAAGAATGCGAATGGAGCAAGTATATAACCGAAGATTTGTTGTAACGTAACAGCATGTCCCATTGCACCTGAAGCTGCGCTGATTACGTAGTTTACAACTTCCATAACACCGATAAAGGCGATCATTAATGCGGCAACGATACCAGCTACTTTTAAACCGTCGAGCGCACCGTTAATCATTGCACCGATAAAGCTGTCTCCGAATAGAGTTCTATCAAATTTTTGAATTACTTCATCTTCTTTTTTCGTATCAACTGGTGTTAATAACGAACAAACGATTAAGCTTGAGAACAAGTTTAGCGGAAGAGCTGCTAGTACATATTTCGCATCTAACATCATTACGTATGATGCTGTAACAGAAGCAGAAACCGAGCTCATTGCAGAACAACAAATGATAAACATACGGTTTTTATTAAAATGCTGTAAATCGTTTTTAATAACGATTAACGCTTCACTTGAACCGAAGAATACAGAGTTTACTGCGTGGAATGATTCAACGCGTGGTAAACCAGTAATTTTTGAAATTGCACCGCCGACAACGCGAACGATGAATGGTAAAACACCTAAATAACTAAAGATAGAAAGTAGTGCTGAGAAAAATACGATAATTAATAATACGTTTAAGAAAAAGACAAAATCCCTTTGAATTCCATTAAAGAGAAAATCGACACCTGTCGTACCAAGTTTTATTAGTTTGTTGAAAACTTTACCAATGAAAATAATGATTTGTTGACCAATCTTTGTGCCAAACATAAACCAACCGATTAAAATTTGAAAACCAATCATAATAGCAATTGCACGGAAGTTGATTTTACTTTTGTTGTTTGACAAAGCAAAACATAAACCTAAAACGACAAGAATGCCGATAATGCTCATTACATATTGCATGTAGTTGCTCCTTTCAGAAGTTCGTATAAAGTTTGTACATAAAACGCTCGTTATATTACTAAAAATAAAATGAAGAGGTTTTATGTCATACGTAAGATGTCTGACCTTTTTGAAAAATAAAAATAAAAAAAGACCCATATGGATTCACTTTCATCTATGAGAGAAAGCTAATCAATATGAGTCTTTTTATACATAGGCTAATATTCATTAGTTTTCCCCATAGTCCAGCAATTTAAGGTTGCCGGGTAGAAACTCTCGATCCATATTATCAAGTATATATGAGGTAACATCGTCCGTATTAAATTAGTAGTAGCGTAACATTACTAGAGAACTATCGTCAATAGCTTTTTTTCTTCCAATAGAAATAGACCATATAAGTATGATAAAATGTAACGCAGTGTTATGAAAAAGAGAGGTCGGAAAATGAGTACAAAAATGACGCCACCAGTTGAAAAAAACGAGTTTATAGATGTAGTGTTTGAAGATTTAACACATGATGGTGCCGGTGTTGCGAAAGTGAAAGGATATCCTATTTTCGTTAAAAACGGATTACCAGGTGAAGAGGCACAAATTAAAATTATTAAAGTGAAGAAAAACTTTGCATTCGGTCGTTTAATGAAGCTTCATACGGAGAGCCCATATCGTAAAGATGCAGAATGCCCAGTATACAGCCAGTGCGGCGGTTGTCAGCTTCAGCACTTAACATATGAAGGACAGTTAAAAGCGAAAGAAAAACAAGTACGTGACGTTATGCAGCGCATCGGTGGATTAAGCGATGTTCCTGTTCATCCTGTACTTGGCATGAAGAATCCGTGGGTATACCGCAATAAAGCACAAGTACCGATTGGAGAACGTGAAGGTGGACTTGTAGCTGGTTTCTATCGTCAAGGAACGCATGACATCATTAATATGGAATCATGCTTAATTCAGGCAGAAGAAAACGATACACTTATTCAAGAAGTAAAACGTATTTGTGAAAAGCACGGTATCTCGGCGTACAACGAAGAGCGTAACAAAGGAACGCTTCGCCACGTAATGGCTCGTTACGGACAAGTAACAGGGGAAATTATGCTTGTCTTCATTACACGTACAGCGGAATTACCAAATAAAAAAGCAATCATTGAAGAAATTGCAGCGAAATTCCCAGAAGTAAAGTCAATCGTTCAAAACGTCAACACGAAACGTACAAACGTTATCTTCGGAGATACAACAACAGTATTGTATGGATCAGAATATATTTATGACTTTATCGGTGACATTAAATTTGCGATTTCAGCACGTTCATTCTATCAAGTAAACCCAGAACAAACGAAAGTACTATACGATAAAACGTTAGAATACGCAAAATTAAATGGTAACGAAACAGTAATCGATGCATATTGCGGAATCGGATCAATCTCCTTATTCCTAGCGCAAAAAGCGAAAAAAGTATACGGTGTTGAAATTGTTCCAGAAGCAATTGAAGATGCAAACAGAAATGCAGCACTAAACAACATGACAAACGCTGAATTCGGTGTAGGAGAAGCAGAAGTAGTCATTCCAAAATGGTACAAAGAAGGCGTAATCGCCGACACAATGGTCGTTGATCCACCGCGTAAAGGCTGTGACGAAGCATTACTAAACACAATCATCGACATGAAGCCAAAACGCGTCGTATACGTATCATGTAACCCAGCAACATTAGCACGTGACTTAAAAGTATTAGAAGAAGGCGGATATAAAACGCAGGAAGTACAACCCGTTGATATGTTCCCGCATACTACTCATGTAGAGTGTGTGGCTTGGCTTAAGTTGGTATAATAGAAAAGCAGTTGATATAGAAAAAATCTATACCATCTGCTTTTTGGTTTATCCCGCTATTTGCGGGCAGTAAGACCCCTATCTCAAAATTCAGCGAAAGCAAAGAAGTTAGGTGGGGATCAACTGCCCGTAAAAGCCCGATTGGTTCAACTAATAATCAGTGGGGGATGAAGAAAACCCCCACTGATTAAAGTTTCACTTTATAAAAATACCATTCAGCAACGATTTTAGTTAAAATAAATATTGCTGATTTTCACAAATTATAAATGTCCAAATGTACCGGTGTTATTTGGATTTATATTTTAAAATTGAGAGTTTGAAGTTGTATTCATAGTGAGAGGATTTGAGTTTGAAATGATAGATAATTTTTGGCGTGATTTACCACGACCATTTTTTGTACTTGCACCAATGGAAGATGTGACAGATGTTGTTTTTCGTCACGTAGTAAGTGAAGCCGGTCGACCGGATGTATTTTTCACAGAGTTTACAAACTCGGACAGCTATTGTCATCCAGAGGGTATGAAAAGTGTGCGTGGCCGTTTAATTTTTACAGAAGATGAACAGCCGATGGTGGCACATATTTGGGGAGACAATCCCGAATATTTCCGTCAAATGAGTATTGGTATGGCGGAGCTAGGATTTAAAGGCATCGATATTAATATGGGCTGCCCAGTACCGAATGTGGCATCGAGAGGAAAAGGTAGTGGCCTTATTCTACGTCCAGATGTTGCGGCAGAACTTATTCAAGCAGCAAAAGCGGGTGGACTGCCTGTCAGCGTAAAAACAAGACTTGGCTTTAAAGAGTTAAATGAGTGGGAGGATTGGTTAACGCATATTTTCAAACAAGATATTGCAAACCTTTCTATTCATTTACGTACAAGAGAAGAAATGAGCCAAGTAGATGCGCATTGGGAGCTAATTCCGGAGATCAAAAAATTACGTGACCGTATCGCACCAAATACGCTACTAACAATCAATGGAGACATCCCTGACCGTCAAACTGGGATGGAACTTGCTGAAAAATATGGTATTGATGGCGTTATGATCGGACGAGGTATCTTTAAAAATCCGTTTGCTTTTGAAAAAGGGCCAAGAGAGCATAGTAGTAAAGAACACCTTGATCTTTTAAGACTACAGCTTGATCTTCAAGATCAATATGCAGAAGTACTACCACGTTCAATCACAGGGCTTCATCGCTTTTTCAAAATTTATGTAAAAGGATTCCCTGGAGCTGCTGAATTAAGAAATCAATTGATGAGCACGAAATCAACAGATGAAGTGCGTGCATTGCTTGATAAATTTGAAGCGAGTGTTGATGTGGTTGGGGATAGTGAGACGGTGTAATAAAGGGACCAACCCCTTGTTTTGATAAATACACTCTGCAGGTGTGGCTTGGCTTGAGATAAATAGCTAAAGAATATAATCAAAAGGTAAGGCATCGTTATTGGTGCCTTACCTTTTCGTTTTTAGGTACATTGAAGAGGGAATTTAGAATTAATCCGAGTTGTATTTATTGAAACCATTCTGTTACTTTTAAGTTTATTGTTATGATAAGATATTAAGAAATAATATTTTATAAATAGAGGTGGATAATGTATCATTTGTCAGAACTTAAAGAACAATTAGGTGTGTATTGGGATTTAATAACGTTATTTTTAGGGGCAGTCTTAGGAATAATGATTCCAGCTATGTATAAAAAGATATGTCATTACTATAAAAGATTAAGAGTAAAATTAAAATTAAAAAATTTGGCTGGAATAGAGGATTTAAATATTTTAAAGATAAGTAGTGCGAATCCTTACTATGGGAATAATGATATAAAGATTAATGTTGGTAAAAGGTGTTTATATATTGGATTTCCAAAAAAATTGTTAAATCAGGTTTTAAAACACGATGAAAAGTTCGATATACATGAAGATTGCTCATTTGACGGATCAAAGATGTTTGAAGATGTTATAAAACAGACTGGAATTTCTGATTTGAATGCTCTTATTGAGAAACATAAGGATATTGTTGCACGACAGTTTGTTAATCAAGGAGAAGGATGCTTGTTTAATAGACCTAAATTTGGAGTTTATAATATGAACACAGATCAACGAAAGGGCTATGAGGAAGTACCAGAAGTGAAAATGGAGTTGTTTCATACTGATTATTTTACTCATCGGGTTGTTAGATCAATTTATCGTGAATTAAAAGAGCGTGGAGATATGATTTTAGATTTAGACCAAGAAAATATTAAAGAAGGCTTGAAAAAATATAATTTCTTTACAACTTCATTGGGTATTAATGCCTTTGTTATAAGCGATTCTAAAGATGGGGAAAGTATTATTTTTAGCAAACGTGCCCAAGGAACTGCGTATTCTGAAAATGCTTATAAATATAACTCTACGGTTATGGAAGGGATATCCCGAACAGATTATAATTCGTATGAGGTATCTTTGAAGAAAGCACTAGAGCGAGGAGTCTACGAGGAATTGGGGATATCCTCTAGTCATTGGGATAAGTTTGAAGCTGATTATAGATTTTTTGATGTTTTCTTGGAGAAAAATTACTTTGAAATTGGAATAACAGCTTCTGTTAGATTAAATACTTTATTTGAAGAATCTATTAAAGATTTACCTGGTCAGGATAAAGAATT
This sequence comes from Bacillus cereus group sp. BfR-BA-01310, assembly GCF_022664325.1. Classification (NCBI taxonomy): domain Bacteria; kingdom Bacillati; phylum Bacillota; class Bacilli; order Caryophanales; family Bacillaceae; genus Bacillus; species Bacillus cereus group sp. BfR-BA-01310. The sequence goes on from NZ_JAKUHD010000013.1 coordinate 53,690, forward strand.
AGAAATAGGTAAATTAGTGGCTATACCAAAGCGCAAAAGAGAATTAGAGAAATTTATAAATGAAAATGATATGTATAATCAAGGGTTATTTACTTTGAAAATGATTTGTGCGAGAGATTTATTGTTTTTAATGTTGAAAAGAAAATCTTAAAGTTTGGAAGGGTTAACTATAGGTGGGAAGAGAGATTTATTGTATTAATAAATTCTCATATAAAAGGTAGACATATGTTATAGAGTGCCTACCTTTTATATAGTGAGTAATTAATAATAAATAGCATGTTAATTCCGAAACAGTTTAGGTAAAAAAGGTGCTTATAAGCACACATTCAGGTTTAACAAATATAGAACAGATTTATAGGCGTAATGAAAGTGAAAATGATGAATTTAAAAAACGAATTTTTCCACAATTCAAGGGCTTCTTGGGATTTTGTATACCTCCAAAAGCATTAATCCACCTAAGACTACAAAACCTACCTCTAAAATGTTAAAGTAGTAACTTAACGACATTAATTTACACATGCTAAAAGCATTACTATAATCAACATTTCAGGAGGAAAAACAATGGCAATGAGTAATAACGATATATTAAAAAGAGTAAGATATGCTATGGATATAAAAGATATAGATATGGTTGAAATCTTTAAACTTGGTGGCAAGGAAGTAACGAAAGAAGAAGTAGTTGATATGCTTACAAAAATAAAGAGAAGTCCTCAACATGAGGCTGAAAATGCTGATGTGGTCGAAGATGAGTACGTATTAACATGCGATATGATGATGTTAGAGTCATTTTTAAATGGCTTTATTACTTTAAAAAGAGGAAAGCAAGATCCGAAACCAGGACAACCGGCACCTGTACAAAGCAATGAAAGTGCCAATAATCTTCTTCTAAAGAAAATGAAAATAGCACTATCATTAACGACTGAAGATGTGCTTGATATATTAGACAGCGTAGGAGTTAAGGTGACAAAAGGAGAGTTAGGCGCTCTATTAAGAAAAAAAGGCCATAAAAATTACAAAGAGTGCGGCGATAGATATGCAAGGAATTTCATCAAGGGACTAGCTGTAAAATATAGAGGATAAGCATTGTAACATTTATGTTAAAACAGTAAATGATATAATAGGTAGAGTAGGTTGTTTGTATCCTACTCTTTTTTATTTGTAAAAATAATTATGAACGAATACGTTAGGTGATGAAATGGTACATACATATTTAGGTGAGACAATTAATTTTCATATAACTTATAAGAAGAAAAAGTCCGTGCGTCTTTATGTAGATTCGTACGGGAATGTGGAAGTGCAGGCTCCAAAAGGAACGCCTGTTGAATACTTAGTCCAATTGTTAGAAGAGAAATGGGATTGGATTCAGAAAACACGTAAGGAAATGCAGGAACGAGCGCTTGGACCACAGGAAAAGGATTATGATCAAGGAGAGGGCTTTCTGTATTTAGGAAATACGTATCCAATACAGATCTCTCAAGATGCAAGTATTACGCAAGACAATGCAGTTTTTGAAGGGGATAAGCTACATATTTATGTGCAAGAGCTTAAGGATGAGAAAATCCAACAAGCTTTAAAGCGATTTTACTATAAGCAGTGTAAGGCGTTAGTGGAGAAGAGTATTAAAGCGCATCAAAGTAACTTTAAAACGAAACCTCGTTCCATTCGTATTACAGATAGTAGCCGTACGTGGGGAACTTGTGATTCAAATCTACAGCTAACATTCAATTGGAAGCTAGCAATGGCACCACAGCGGGTAATTGATTATGTAGTTGTTCATGAAATGTGTCATATGGTTCATTTAAATCATGATCGTTCTTTTTGGCGACTTGTCGGGAAGATAATGCCTGATTATAAGGAAATGGAAAACTGGTTAGCGTTATCGAGTTGGAAGATGACGGTTTAGTAGTGCATATTATTGCTTAAAGAAGAAGAAGCCGTCTGAAAAGACCTTTTGGAACGGCTTCCTCTTATCATATAGGTTGCTATTATTGTCAATCTTTGTCGGTAAATCGATATATTTAAAAAATCGCTGATATAATTTCATTTACTATGGTATCGTTCACCAAGAAGAGAATAAAAAGGGATGTCACCTAGTCAGAGAATTCGACGAGGTGACATCCTCTTCTTTTTGCATATAAATTAACGCCCAAACTTCACAACAAAATCTTCGTCTATTTTCTCCATTGCGTATCCACGATAATCTTTTGAAATTAACGTCTGCTGTTCACTGGCATCGCTCATCGGAACACTCTTAACATCCGTCCAATCGCTTTCTTTATCTATACGCAACGCTTTCACAAAAACATACCGCATACTACCGCCATATTTCTCCTTCAGCGCAGCAATTTCCATTCCTTGCGCAAACTTATCCTTTAAACTAGGAATGTTAAAAGGTGCAACGGTGCAGCAAACGTAATCGTATTTGCTGTCTTCTTTTTGTAATTTGTCCATGATGACTGTCGCTAATATTTTTTGCATGCCATTTCCGCGACAGTTCGGGTGAACATTTGAGATTTCTTGATAGATAACGCGGTGTAGTTCGCTTTCGGATAGGCCGATATCAAGTCCTAAATGTTCATCGTCAATAGGAGGGACGAGTAGGGCACGAAATGCGATGAGCTCGTTTTCTATAAAGGCTCCGATCATCATGCCGTTTCCTTCTAGAATGTACTGAAACTCTTCTAGCGAGAGTGGTTGTAAACGACCTTTATCTTCTAATGCTTCAATTACAACGTTTTGTAGTGATAAGATTTGTTCGATATGTTCTAGAGCTAATAATGTAACGTGAAATGGCTCGCTGTTTTGTTTTAATGTTCCTTCGTATAGAACCGTCATGCGTTAGTCCTCCTTTAGCGTACAACGTCTTGAAAGACGGTTAGTTCTTGTAATGTAGTTTCGTTTATTTCAATGCCTAATCCTGGCTTTTCGTTTAAGCGAATAAATGGTACGTCGTAATGTAAGTCCCCAATGTCTTTCGTAAATTTTAATGGTCCTGTTAGTTCGACGCTAGTAATGATTTTTTTTGAGAAAGCGACATGGAATCCTGCGGAAGAGGCAACGGATGATTCGACCATAGATCCAACTTGGCATTCAATGCCTGCCATTTCCGCTTGATGAGCAAGTTTTACAGCTGGGTATATGCCGCCGCATTTCATTAGTTTTATATTCACTTTATCAGCAGCTTCTAATTTAATAATTTGGCGCATTTCACGAGAGCTTTTTAATCCTTCATCAATCATAAGTGGAAGGTCTGTTTTAGAACGAATATGAGCCATTGCGTCAATATCATCCGCTATAACAGGTTGTTCAATCCAGTCGATGTTTAAATGTCCTAATGAACGAAGTGCTGTTAATGTGTTCGCGCTATTTTTCCATCCTTGGTTTACATCAACGCGAATAGCGATATCATTTCCTACACGCTCACGGACAGCTTCAATTCTTTTTACATCTTCTTGTACATTCGTACCGACTTTCATTTTGAAAGATTGGTAACCTTTTTTAATCATGGAAGCAGCTTCTTCGGCCATATCTTCAGGATCGGCGATACTTAAGACGTGAGTGACAGGAAATTCTTCATGGTATCGTCCGCCAATTAATTGATATACAGGTTGGTTTAATTTTTTGCCCATTACATCAAAACAAGCGATATCAATTGCAGCTTTCGCTGTAGGAACACCGTAAATCGTATTGTCCATCATATCGTGTATTTTTTCGATATTCATTGGATTTTGCCCGATAAGAGCAGGAGCTAGCGTATGTTTTAAAACATGGAAAGCACTTTCCCATGATTCACCTGTAACGTGATCATCGGCAACACCTTCACCGTAACCGACAATACCTTCATTTGTTTCCATTTTGACGATAATAGAAGGCATATCAGGGTAAGAGCCATAACTAATAACAAATGGATTGCGAAGCGGTAAACGAATTGCATAAATATGAATAGCTGTAATTTTCATTGTATAGTTCCCGTCCTTTTTAGTATCTGTAGATTTGAAGTTACATATATTAATAAGAGGCTGAAGCTAATGATGAATAATTCATACAAAGAATTTTCTGAATTATAATCTTAATTACCTTATTATATTTCAAAAGAAATGTAGGGACAATCTCTTGACATTTGAGTGAATGTTCAATATATTCTTCAAAATGGGATTTTTTATAAATGATTAAACTGCTTCGAATTTAGGAAGGAGAATGGAAGTTGAAAACATTAGAACTACAAGAGCGTTTAACGGAAATTTTTCAGCATTTACATGAAAACCCTGAAGTGAGTTGGAAGGAATATGAAACGACAGCTTATATTACTAACTTTTTAAAAGAAGAAGGAATTTCATATAAAACATTTGACGATTGTCCAGGCATAATCGCTGAAATCGGAAGCGGCCATCCAGTTATCGCGGTTCGTGCTGATATGGATGCACTCTGGCAAGAGGTGGACGGAGAGTTCAAAGCGAACCATTCGTGTGGTCACGATGCTCATATGACAATTGTGATGGGACTTGTTTTACAATTGAGGAATATGAGATGGGATAGCGGTACGGTTAGATTTATTTTTCAGCCGGCTGAAGAAAAAGGAAATGGTGCTTTAAAGATGGTAGAGAAAGGTGCTGTGGATGATGCTGATTTCCTATTTGGTGTTCATTTAAGACCGATTGAGGAATTGCCTTTGAAACAAGCGGCACCATCTATTCGTCACGGAGCAGCGGGTTTTTTAGAAGGTACGATTCATGGAGAGGATGCACATGGAGCACGCCCACATCAAGGTATAAACGCAATTGACGTTATTTCAATGATTAATATTGGATTGAAAAATATATGGTTACCACCGCAAACATCGCATTCTGTTAAGATGACGAGATGCCAAGCTGGTGGTGATAATTTAAATATCATTCCAGGAAACGGTCATTTTAGTTTAGATGTAAGGGCAGAAAATAATATATTACTAGATGAGTTGAAACAAAAAATTGAGCACGTAATTACGTCTACTGAATCAATGGGATCCAAAATTTCTTATGAGTGGATTGACCTTGCGCCAGGAGCAGAGGTATCAGAAGAAGCTGAACGCTTTATGCGTAAAGGTATTCTTGAAGTATATGGGGAAGAGGGATGTACGGGACCTCTGTATACGACGGGAAGCGATGATTTCCATTACTATACAGTGAAAAGACCGCATTTAAAAGCAGTTATGCTAGGACTAGGGGCAAATCTACAACCGGGATTACACCATCCGTATATGAAGTTTGATCATAGCTGTATCATGGATGGAGTAGAGATATTAAAACAAACTGTGTTGAAAGTATTAGAAAACAGGGGCTAGAAAGTTCCTGTTTTGTCGATAAGTCGATATATTTCAATTGCTGAAAGCCTGATGAAAAATCAGGCTTTTTCTGTGGTGTATAATAGTAAATATAATTTCTTAGTAGGAGAAAACAAATGAACGAACAATATTACGATGCTGTATTACATATAAAAACTGTCGGAGAGCAAAAAGGTTTTAATAAATCTTTACATTACCACCGTTATGAGCCGACACCATATAGTGGATTAGAGGAACTGTTGAATCAATACGAGATTAAAGGTGGCGATCGAATTGTAGACTTTGGATGTGGAAAAGGGAGATTGAATTTTTACATGCATCATAAGTGCGGTGCTTCAGCTGTAGGAATTGAAATGAATGAAGAATTTTATAAAGAAGCGATGGAGAACCTTGAGCGTTATGCAAAGAAGGTAAGAAACAGTAAAGATAAAATCCAATTTGAATGTTGTTTAGCACAGGAATATGAGATTGATCCGCGTGATAATCGGTTTTATTTCTTTAATCCGTTTTCAGTACAAGTGTTTATGAATGTAGTAAATAACATCTTACGTTCGGTAGAAGAAGCAGAGAGAGAAGTGGATATTATTTTATACTATCCTTCGGAGGATTACATTTTCTTCTTAGAAAATCAGACTGCGTTTGAACTGAAGAAAGAAATTAGGTTGCCAGAAGCTTATGAGAAGAATGGGAATGAGAGATTTTTAGTTTATACATTAGGATTATAAAAAAAGCAGGTGCCAAGGCACCTGCTTTTTAAAACTCACGTCTCTATAATTAGTTACGGATTAAGTAATCAAATGCACCTAAAGCTGCATTCGCTCCTGAACCCATAGAGATGATAATTTGTTTGTATGGATTATTTGTACAGTCACCTGCAGCAAACACTCCTGGTACATTTGTAGCACCGTGCTTATCTGTTACGATTTCACCGCGAACGCGTTCAACTGTGTCACCTAACCAGTCTGTGTTTGGCACAAGACCGATTTGAACGAATACACCTTGTAATTCAACATGGTGAACTTCTTCAGTTTCACGATCGATGTAAGAAATACCGTTTACTTTGTCAGTACCAGTAATTTCTTTCGTTTGAACGTTTTTCAGAACAGTTACGTTAGGTAGGCTATTAAGACGCTCTTGTAATACAGCATCAGCTTTTAATTCTGGCATGAATTCAAGAACAGTTACGTGCTTAACAATACCTGCTAAGTCGATAGCTGCTTCAATACCAGAGTTACCTCCACCAATAACCGCTACATCTTTTCCGATGAATAATGGACCGTCACAGTGAGGGCAGTATGCTACACCTTTGTTTTTGAACTCAGCTTCACCTGGTACGCCAACGTTACGCCAGCGAGCACCTGTTGAAACGATTACGCTCTTACTTTTCAGAATAGCGCCGTTTTCAAGTTCCACTTCAATAAGTTCTTTTTTCTCTAAACGTTTCGCACGTTGTAGATTCATTACATCGATGTCGTATTCTTTTACGTGCTCTTCAAGGCTTGCTACTAGCTTAGGACCTTCAGTGCGTTTTACGCTGATGAAGTTCTCAATACCCATAGTATCCATTACTTGACCACCGAAGCGCTCAGCAACGATACCAGTGCGGATGCCTTTACGTGCTGCATAAATTGCTGCACTTGCACCAGCTGGGCCGCCACCAACAACAAGAACATCGTACGGATCTTTATCAGAAAGCTCTGATGCATCTGGACCGTTACCCATTTTAGCTAGAATTTCTTCAAGTGTCATACGACCACTTCCGAAAGATTCACCATTTAGATAAACAGTTGGTACTGCCATAATGTCTTTACTTTCGACTTCCTCTTTGAATGCAGCGCCGTCAATCATAGTATGTGTAATACCAGAGTTTAGAACGCTCATTACGTTAAGAGCTTGTACAACATCAGGACAGTTGTGACAACTTAGGCTGATATAAGATTCAAAATGATATTCGCCTTGAATGTTTTTTATTTGATCAATTAATTTTTGTTCAACTTTTGGAGCGCGTCCACTCACTTGTAGTAAAGCTAACACTAATGAAGTGAATTCGTGTCCTAATGGAATACCAGCGAATACTACACCAGTGTCTTCACCAGGGCGATTTACGCTAAAGCTTGGTGTTCTCTCTAGTTCAACTTTTTCTACTGTAATCTTAGATGACATAGTAGCTAATTCATCTACTAGAGATAACATATCTTTAGATACGTTATCGTCTCCTGCGCTAACTTTAAGTAAAATGTCATTCTCCATTAATTGAAGGTATTGGGATAGTTGTGTTTTTATATCTGCATCTAGTATCATTTTGATCGAACTCCTTAGATTTTGCCTACAAGGTCAAGGCTTGGTTTAAGTGTTGCAGAACCCTCTTGCCATTTAGCTGGGCAAACTTCACCTGGGTTGTTACGTACGTATTGAGCTGCTTTAATTTTGTTAACAAGAATGCTTGCGTCACGGCCGATACCATCAGCGTTGATTTCCATAGATTGGATAACGCCGTCTGGATCGATGATGAATGTACCACGAGCAGCAAGACCTTCTTCTTCCATTAAAACGTTGAAGTTGCTAGTGATTGTGCGAGTTGGGTCACCAATCATAATGTATTCGATTTTGCCGATAGTTTCTGAGCTATCATGCCATGCTTTATGTGTGAAGTGAGTGTCTGTAGATACAGAGTATACTTCAACGCCTAGTTCTTTAAGTGTTGCATATTGGTTTTGTAAGTCTTCAAGTTCAGTTGGACAAACGAATGTGAAGTCTGCAGGGTAGAAACAAACTACGCTCCATTTTCCTTTTAAACTTTCATCAGTAACTTGGATAAATTCTCCATTATGGTAAGCATTAGCTTTAAACGGTTTTACTTCTGTGCCGATTAATAACATATTAAAATTCCTCCTAAATGTTGGTTTTGAGCATCGGAAATTAGTTTGCTCATAAAATATATTTTTTAATTAACTGTAATAATTCTAATTCAATATTAATTATCATATAGAAGTGGTTATTTTGTCAAGGAGAATGTAGCACTTTATTGTAATTTTAATTAATATTTATTCTCAATTAAGATTATGAAGTAGTTTAGCAGTGATAGAGTAGAAAATTTAGTTTTAAATGAGTGAATATAGTCATAGGTGAAAGGGTGTTTTAATTTAAGATTGAAATATAAAGATGATAATTAAATTTATTCGTGGAAAGAGTTCTTAGTAGATGTTGTATTTGAACAGTAACTTCTTATTTTATTGTACAAAGAATTTTGCAATAAATAAAACAAAATGTATCGGAATCTTTTTGAACAATTTTTGTCATCATGGCATTTACTGTTGCAGAAGAAATCGAGTTTTGAGCTCAAATTTATTATCAAACGAAAAGTGTCGGGGAACCGAAGTTATTGCCAGAAGACGAGATGGAAAGTTTGGCGAAGAAGTTTGAAGGGGATGGGCAGCAGTAGAATGAAATGAAAACCCCCTCAAAGAAAAAATCTTGAGGGGGTTTTTTACGCTTTCTTCAACAACAAATACATAAAGTAAGGTGCACCAATTAAAGCAACGACAATACCTGCTGGAATACCGCTAGGTTCGACAATATTTCGTCCAATTGTGTCCGCTAGTAGCAATAACCATCCGCCGATTAAAACGGCGATAGGGATGAATATTTGATGTCTTGGGCCTACTAAAGATTTGGCGATGTGAGGAGCCATAAGTCCGATAAAGCTAATTCCTCCTGTTACGGAAACGGCTGCGGCAGCAAGCGCAACGGCTGCAATTAATAAGTATCTTCGTTCTTTTTCAATTTCGATACCGACTCCAATTGCTATTGGTTCGTTTAATGCAAGGATGTTTAATCGGTTGGCTTTATAGAAGACAAATGGGATTAATACGATTAGCCATGGAAGCATTGCTAAAACAAATGTCCAGTCATCTCCCCAAATGTTTCCGGCAATCCATTTTGAAATAAAGTCTACTTTCATACGATCTGCTGATGAGATTAGTACAATCATTGTTCCAGATAGTGCAAAGGCAAAACCGATACCTGTTAATGTTAATCGTATTGGCTGAAGTCCTTCTGTTTTACTGTATGAAAATACGTAAATGAGACAAGCTGTCAGAAAAGCACCGATAAATCCAACGACTGGTAGTAGATAAAGAAATGAACCTACATCTATCGGGAAGTATAAGAAGAAAACTGCAACTGCAACACCAGCACCAGAGTTGATTCCAAGAATACCGGGTTCAGCTAAATCGTTTCGAGTAATACCTTGTAATATAGCACCTGATAAAGCGAGTGCCATACCAGCTAATAATGTAATGACGATTCTAGGTAGTCTTAAAGAATATAAAACGAATTCCTCTTTAAATGTACCTTGTCCCATAAGTGTTGGGATTAATCTGTCATAGGAGAGAGAGGCAGAGCCGAGTCCCATTCCGATCACAATTGTTGTGATAGTAAGTATAAGTAATGCAAGTATGATAAGACGTTGTTTCTTTATAATAGATTGTTGCATCATGAGAACGTTCTTCCCCCTTTATGAACAATAAATAGGAAGACTGGTAATCCTACAATAGCGACAATTGCAGCAACTGGTGTTTCGTACGGAGCGTTAATTGTACGCCCAATTGTATCTGCGAGTAGCATAAAGGAAGCACCAGCGATTGCTGACATCGGTATGACAAAACGGTAGTCTGGCCCAACGATTGGACGAACCATATGAGGTATCATTAAGCCGATAAATGCCATATTCCCGACAAGCGCTACAGAAGCACCAGCAAGCAAGATAATAATGATAAATAAAATCGTTTTAATGACGATAATTTTTTGACCGAGTCCAATGGCAACTTCTTCACTGAAACTAAGGACTGTCAATTTCTTTGCAAGTAAAATAGCGATAAAGATACTTATCGAAATAACCGGAATAATAATTTTTAATTGGCTCCAAGTCGTTCCAATTACGCCCCCAGCCGTCCAAAGTGATACATCTTGTGAAATTTTAAAGTAAATGCCAATACCTTCTGAAATGGCGATTAGGAATGCTGAAACAGCAGCACCAGCTAATACAATTCGAAGGGGAGAAAGTCCGCCCTTTTTCACCATGCCAATTCCAAATACCATAATAGCGCCAATTGCAGCACCGATAAAGCAAGCTAGCGTTAAGTAAAGATAGCTAATGGAAGGATTGAAAGCGAGTGTGAGTGCAAGCGCAGCATTTGCACCGCCAGTTAGGCCAAGTAATCCAGGATCAGCAAGAGGATTTCGCGTTAAGCCTTGCATAATTGCACCAGAAACAGCAAGTCCAGCTCCTACAAAAATAGCAGCAACTTCACGTGGTAAACGTATTTCACGAAGAATAGATAACTTGTCGCCTTTAGCAGAGGAGGTGAGTGCTAACCATACATCTTTTATAGAAGTATCTGCAGCACCGAATACCATTGCTGCCATAAAAATAAGAAAGAATGCAATAACGCTCAAAATTAATTTGTATGTAAAAGCGGTGGAACGTAGATTGTCTTGCTCTTTTGTCATCAATTTCACATCTTTTCTTTTCATAGAATAAAGGAAGAGGAATTCTTAATTTAAGAATTCCTCATTGTTGTATTATTGACCAAGAAAGCTTTTCTTGAAGAAATCTAATTGGAAGTCTAATGTAAGTGGATCATTAAAGTAGAATTCCATCATGTTTGCTTCAAATACACGATTATTTTTTACTGCTGGAATGTTTTTGTATGATTCTGTCTCTTGGAATGAGTTATCAGTATCTTTGTTTTTACTTACGATTAAGTAATCACCAGCAAACTCAGGTAATACCTCAGTAGATAATGCGTAGTAACCTTCTTTTAATGCCTTTTCTTTTACTTTTTCAGGCATTTTTAATTTCATTTCTTGGTAAAGAATTTCTGTTCCACGGCCCCAGTTATCGCCATATACATAAAGCTGTTTGTTGAAGTTTTCAACAACAGAAACTGTTGCATCTTCACCGATCTTCGTTTTAATTTCTTTTCCAGCCGTTTGTGCGCGTTTCTTGAAATCATCAACCCAAGTTTTTGCTTCTTTTTCTTTGTTTAATAACTTACCGATTTCTAAATGTTGTGTTAAGTAATCAACTTTTCCATATGTAAATGTTACAGTAGGAGCGATTTTCTTTAACTTATCGACATTTTTAATATTTGATAAACCAATGATTAAGTCTGGATTTAATTCTGCGATCTTTTCAACATTCTCATCTGATACTTCAGCAACGTTTTTAAGTTTGCTATCAAAGCGAGGATTTTGTTTAGACCATGAATCTACCCCAACAAGATTTACACCTAATGACATTACGTTACCAGCGAATGATGATAGGACAACGACACGTTGTGGATTTGCTGGAACTTCCACTTTACCATTTTCAGATTGGTATGTAATTGTCTCTGACTTCTTACCTTGTGCGTCGTTTTTCTTGTCTGTTGAACCGTTGCTACAAGCACTCATAACAAGGACGAACAGAACTGTTAGTGAAATGAATAATTTTTTCATCGTCTTGCTCCTTTTGATAGCTAATATGTAATACATAATAATTTGTTTAACTTTGATTTTTTGAAAAGCTGGTGGTAATACAAAATTCTTATTAACAATCTTGAATTTGAGATTTCACTATAGAGTGTTCATCATAATTAATGAAAGAAGATGAAATCTACAACTTGCTAATAATTAACAAAATGATAATGATTATCACTATCGATTCTTTAAATAATATAATTGTATATAGATGTATTGTCAATAGTAATTTGGATTGTAAAATTCATAAAAACAAGTTATATTTTATTGAGAATGATAATCAATGATTAGTAGCTGAGGAGTGAGCATGAATGAATCAAGAAGAATTGTTTGATGTAACCGTGATAGGCGGTGGACCTGCGGGGCTTTATTCAGCTTTTTATAGTGGACTAAGAGAGATGAAAACGAAAATAATAGAATTTCAACCACAGTTAGGTGGTAAAATACATGTTTATCCAGAAAAAATGATTTGGGATATTGGCGGATTGTTACCAGTTACTGGTGAGAAATTAATTGAGCAACTTATACAACAAGGATTAACATTCCAACCAGAAGTTATATTAAATACAAAAATAGAATCGATTATTCGTAATCAGGATGGCATTTTTACGTTAAAAACAAGTACTGGAGAAGAACATTTTTCAAAAACAGTGATCGTCGCAACTGGAAGTGGTATATTGAATCCACAAAAGTTATCAATTGAAGGTGCTGAGAGATTCGAAGTCTCAAATTTAAATTATACAGTTAAATCTTTAAAGCGTTTCAAAGATAAAACGGTAATTATTTCAGGTGGGGGGAACTCTGCAATTGATTGGGCGAATGAATTAGAACCAATCGCAAAAAAGGTTTATTTAACATATAGAAAAGAATCATTATCTGGCCATGAAGCACAAGTAAAACAACTTATGAACAGTTCAGCAGAATGTTTCTTTAATACAGCAATTACAAAATTAATTGCTAGCGATAGTCATGAGGCGATTGAGTATGTAGAATTAACGAATCATGAAACTGGAGAGGTTTCTCATGTATCTGTTGATGAAGTTATTATTAATCATGGATATGAACGTGACATTACATTATTAGAAAATAGTGAGCTAGATGTTGCAATTGTGGATAATTATTTTATTGCAGGGAATGCAAATAGTGAGTCCTCGGTAGATGGATTATATGCTGCTGGAGATATTCTAAAGCATGAAGGGAAATTACATTTAATAGCAGGAGCATTCCAAGATGCTGGAAATGCTGTGAATAAAGCGAAACAATTTATTCAACCAGATGCAAGTGAGTACGGAATGGTTTCTTCGCATAATGAAGTATTTAAGAAGAGAAATCGAGAATTGATTAAGCAGATGATGAAATAAGAAAGGAAGCAAGTATACCCCCATTTACATCTCTATTTCTATGAATGAGAGGTGTAAATGGGGGTTTTCCTGTTTACTATATTTTCATTCATTATCATGACACCGGTTTCATTAGTTCATGTCATATGAATGTATTTCTCCAAAAAGGGAATACAAAGACTTGAACGTTTTATTTGTAAATCTTTCTTGAAAACAATGAATCTATGCTTGATTTGTGTTGGTCAACATCAAATTATGCTGTCCCTTTTGCTTGTTCGTTTGGAAATGGCATATTCTGTATGGAAGAAATGTATTGTTTTCCATGTTTTCGAGCTAACGATTCCAATATTTGACGAACGCGTTTTGTAAGATGACCTTGTTTTTTTATAGCCTCACAATATGCATCATAGAAAGCGTATTTAGCCCAAAGGAAATCATCTTGTTGGAATAAGAAATGATTTTTGTACCATTCACCAATCGTATGGTAACAATTGCTTTCATGTGCTGCTGCACTTTGAGAAAGAATGCGATCGGATAAAGACTTAGATAGATGAGAAATTGTGTTTTCTGTTTCAACTCGTAATGTTTTTTCTAACATTGTAATGATGTGTCGAGTAGCCATATGTTAACTCTCCTTTGTGTAAATGGGTAATACCATTCTATATTTAAAAAAATACTTACTATATTATTATACAATATATGGAATGCATCTACCTGCTTTTTAATTTGCATTTACAAAATCTTTTTTATTTGTTTACAAAAATAAAGTAAAGTAAGGTACAGTATATATATGAAAAAACAATAAAGGAATGAACACATTGTATATAACGATAGAAGAGGCCGCGGAGTATTTGAATTTACCAAAATCGTATGTTGAAGATTTAATTCAGCAAAAGAAAATTCGTGCGTTGTTCGATGGAGAGCAATATTTATTAAATAAAGAACAATTTAATACACATTTAGAACAAATGGAGAAATATAAACAGTTAGTGGAAGAAATATTAAACGAGCCAATTCCGGAAGATATGGATGTTAAAGACGAAGATTAAATTTATGAAAAGATCCCGTATTAAGATATACAGAAATGTATCTTAATACGGGATCTTTTCGTATTAGAAGGTTACATATTGCCCTGAAAGCAATTTCATAATTATAATTTAAAGGGATAAAATTTAAAATATTTTTGGGGTATTGATCAAGAGGAGTTTTTATATGAACAAATTCAAAAGCTTGGTTTATGAAGAAAGAGAAGCTTTAAAAGTATTTTTATTATTATTCTATATTATATTCTTTTTATATGACGTTATCTATTATTTTGTTTATCCTGCTATGGATATTAATGAGGCAACGATAGGTTGGCCAGAAGGTGGTATGGGGATAGGTGTATATATATTAGTAATATCTTTATTTCCTATTTCAATATATCTTCAAAGACAAGGGTATGTTTATTTTGTAAAATATTTATTTTTAATTGGGTACATGCTTACTGATCTTATTAATAACCTAATGATTTATCTACACAGTGATCGTGTTTTTGAAAGCGGAAATATGGTTGAAATACTGTTAATTTTATTTGCACCGATTTTTGTGAATAGAAAATATTTTTATTTAGTTTCCTTTAGTGTAATTGGAAAATATGTATTTTTTACGTTGGTATTACAAGATATAAAAGTTGTGATTCCGCTTGTTTTATGTGTATTCTTTTTTATTATTTCACATTCTTTGTTAAATCGATTTCAGTCTTATGTAAGAACAGTTGTTGAGATGATGAATATTATGAAAGAGACCGAAAATTTAGCTGTAATTGGGACTATGTCTACAACAATTGCTCATGAAATTCGAAATCCATTAACAGCTCTAAAAGGATTTACACAAATCCAAAAAGAAAGAAACCCTACTGATGTGATGAGCTATGAGATTATGCTACAAGAAATTGAGAGGATTAACGGGTTTGTTAGTGAATTGATGTTATTGGGAAAACCGAAACCGATTAATTATGAATGGTGTAATATACGAGAAATCCTTTTATATGTTGTACAGTTAATGGAAAGTTATGCGTCTCAATATAAGGTGAAATTCCACTTGCAAGTAGATGGAAATTTACCCGCTATAAATGGCGATGATAAGCAATTAAAACAAGTGTTGTTAAACATTATCAAGAATGGAATAGAATCGATGCCAGAAGGTGGAGACATTCATATTCGTGCATTCAAAAAAGCTGGAGATAATTTGTGTATTTCTGTCGAAGATCAAGGTTTTGGTATAGAGAATGAGAAGATAGAGAAAATCGGAAAGGCATTTTATACAACAAAGGAGAATGGTACAGGTCTTGGGTTAATGATTACATATAAAATTATTGAAGAACATCAAGGGAGTATCGCAATTCAAAGTAGTATGGGCGTAGGAACGAAAGTGAAAATTTATTTACCAACAGCGTAGTGCATTAGAAGAAAAAATTTTTCAGAAAAGTGCTCTTGTTGTGTAAATATAAACATTTTATAAAATGTTTCAAGAAGGGTTTTTTTTATAAAACACTTCGTTTATAATGGAGGAAAATATCGACATGAAGCTTTGAGCTCGTGTAACGGTTCGGTAGTGTTATGAAAAGAAAAGAAGGGGTGCACGCGCATCCTTTTTTCTATGCAGATATGATGAAAGGGGTGGTATGATGGAATTAACATTAAATTCGGCTGTATGTTTACACACGATTCAATTTCGAAAAGAGCAAAAGAATTATATTGTAAAAGATACGATTACAGGAGAAAAATATGAAATGCCGCCACTTTGGATTGATGCACTAGCAATGATGCGTGACGGTTTTTTATTGGGAGAAATTGAGGAGAAATTAAAAGAAGAGTATCCGACAGAAGAAGTAGACATGTTAGCATTCACGAGGCAAATGTTAGAGCTAGAACTTGTCGGAATGGTAGATGGAGAAGAGATAGCTTGTACAAAGCAGAAAGATAAAGATTATTTAGCTTGGGTACGCCCACGGGTGGAACAATTCTTTCTTAATTTAAATAAAAAATATAGAAGCAAAGGTCAAAAGTGATCTTTGCTTTTTTTGTTGTCCTTAAGTAGTTCTTATTTTAAAAAATAACAGCAAATGCTCTGGCAAAAGCACCATCACTATTTTTAATTTTTAAAGGTGCTGCTGAGAAAAAGAAGCGCTTCGTTTTAATGGAATCTAGATTTGTTAAGTTTTCAATTAAATAAATGTTATTCCCTAGTAATATGTGATGAATAGGTGATGTTTCTGTAGTTACTTCATCAGGAGAAATAAAATCTAAACCGACAGATTTTATTTTTAATTTAACTAGTTCTTCAGCTAATTCTTCGGAAAGATAAAATGCTTCTTTCGCATAAGATTCCGTGTTCCATTTATTAGATAGATTGGAATGGAAAATAACAATATCTCCTTCCTTTATGTCGGTAGTATTGAGTACTTCCTTAGGCAACTTTCGTTCTTGAACATGAGTTACATCGATAAGAACAGCTTCGCCTACAAATTGATCAAGGGGTAATCGATCAATTGTTGTTGCGCCAGAAATAAAATGCGCAGGAGCATCGCAATGCGTGCCGACATGAACGACAGAATGAAAATCTGTAACTTGATATCCTGTCTCTTCAACACTTGTAATTGCTTGTAGTTGGATTTTTGGTGTTCCAGGAAATTGAGACATATTGTTTTCAAACGTTTGTGATAGGTCAATTACTTTCATCCTAAATACCTCCAATATATGTTTTTAAAATAATAAAAAGCTCATCTTCCATAATCAAGAAAGATGAGCTTTACATACAGTAGTTAAGTTTTATCTTCCAAAATGCAAAGCATTTTGCAGGAATTAGCACCTATTCAGTTTTTATAAACTGAGGTTGCTGGGCTTCAAAGGGCCGGTCCCTCTGCCTCTCTTGATAAAGGTATATTCAGTTTTAATATTCGGAATTTTTTGTTTGTTTAATTGTAATTCATTTCCTTTTTTAGTGCAATACAAAATAGGTATTCACCCAAATAAAGTATCTCGCATATTGTAGCTTATGTAAGTAGAATGCTGCGAAGGGGTGGGTGCAGTGACAGGGAATGTATTGAACTATTTTGCTGGTGGAAATACAGCTAGAGGATTTTATAGCTTGTATGAAGAGAGTTTAAAAGGGCTAGATAGGTTGTTTATTTTAAAAGGTGGTCCAGGAACAGGGAAGTCTTCTTTAATAAAAGCAATTGGGCGTGAATGGGCTGAAAAAGGATATAATATTGAATTTTTACATTGTTCTTCTGACAATAAGTCAGTTGACGGTGTAATTATTCCGAAGTTAAATGTAGGAATTGTCGATGGGACATCGCCACACGTTATTGAGCCGAAAATGCCTGGAGTTGTAGAAGAGTATATAAATTTAGGGGTTGCTTGGGATTCAAATAAATTAAGAAAGCAGAAATTAGAGATTGAACGATTCGTTTCAGAAGCAAGTAAAGCCTTTCAAGCAGCTTATGGATGTTTTAAAGAAGCGTTAGTTATACATGATGAGTGGGAGAAAATATATATTAATAACATTGATTTTAATAAAGCAAACGAATTAACAGATCAGCTTATACAGAAACTATTTGCAGATAAAAGTGGAGATAAATCGATCGTGAAACACCGTTTTTTAGGGGCTGCTACACCGAAGGGAGCGGTTGATTTCGTTCCTAATTTAACAGAAGGACTGCCGCATCGCTATTTTATAAAAGGTCGCCCAGGTTCCGGGAAATCAACGATGCTTAAAAAATTAGCCAAGGCAGCAGAAGAAAAAGGTTTTGAAGTAGAAGTGTATCATTGTGGATTTGATCCAAATAGTCTCGATATGATTATTGTAAGGGAACTAGGATTTGCAATTTTTGATAGCACAGCACCGCATGAATATTTTCCAAGTCGTGAGGGTGATGAAATTATTGATATGTATGATCTCATTGTTACACCAGGGACAGATGAGAAGTATGCTACGGAAATTCGCGACGTTTCAATTCAGTATAAAACAAAAATGAGTGAGGCGATGTCTTTCTTAGCAAAGGCAAAATCAGTTCGTGATAAATTAGAGCGAATTTATATTGCTGCTATGGATTTTTCAAAAGTCGATGCGTATAAAGAAGAAATTCAAAAAGAGATTGAACGAATTGCAGTTGCTGTAATTGAAAAGAAAAAATAAGTATTTTGTTAGGCTGTCGGGAATTTTCTGACAGCCATTTTAGTATGTAGTAAAATTAGAAGTATATTTGTCGAATTTCCAGGGAAATGATCAAAAAATAGGGAGGGTATGAAATGAAAGGGAAAATTGAATTAGAATTAGAAAGAATTGAAAAAGAGAATGATGTGAAAATTTTATTTGCTGTAGAATCAGGGAGCAGGGCGTGGGGATTTCCGTCGAAAGATAGTGATTATGATGTTAGGTTTGTCTATATACGTCCTGTAGATTGGTATTTATCAATTCATGATAAACGTGATGTAATTGAATATCCAATTAGCGATGATTTAGACATAAGTGGCTGGGATATTAAAAAGGCATTGCAACTATTTGCAAAGTCAAATCCAGCGTTACTTGAATGGGTTCGATCACCGATTTTTTATTCGAAAAACTCTAACCTTCCAGAACAACTTCAGCAAATGAGTGAAAAGGATTTTGATCCGAAATCAACAATATATCATTACTTACATATGGCTTCAAAAAACTATCGTGAATTTTTACAAGGTGAAAATGTAAAGTTGAAAAAGTACTTTTACGTATTACGTCCTATTTTAGCCTGTAAATGGTTAGAAGAGAAAGGGACATTGCCCCCAGTAGAATTTGACCGGTTAATTACGGAACTATCAGTAGAGCCTATTGTATTGAATGAAATTGAAAAGTTGCTAATAAAGAAAAAAGCGGGTACTGAATTGGATATTGGTCTAAAAATTAATGTGTTAAATCAATTTTTAGAGGAGCAAATTGATTATTATCAGCAATACGTGAAAGGGATTGAAAAGGGACTAGGCATCGATATTGAAAGCTTAAATACATTATTTCGAAATATGTTGTTTGAAGTATACAAAAAAGAGCATAAGTAAGTTTATGCTCTTTTTTTGTTTGTAGGAATAAAGAAAACAGAGATAGCTGCGATAAGACCTGCAAATGAGAATAAGTAAAAATTCCATGCCAAGTCATACTGCATTGTCATAATAATACCGACAAGAACCGGACCGGCGATTGCGCCAATTCGTCCAAGACCAAGTCCCCAGCCTAAAGAGGTAGCTCGGATATGCGATGGGAAGTATTGTGTTACATACGCATTTAATATTTGAGTAATACCGACTGATCCAATTCCAGCAAGACCAATTAAAAGATAAATGATTGTAATGGATGGTTTAATTGTTAATAGTCCGATACATATGGCCGCCATAAGATAGGAGATGCTGATAACAATTTTGGCTCCTATACGATCCGCGATTGCCCCAGCAAATAATGCACCGATAGCTGCAGTAATGTTTAGCATAAGTAGAAATGATAAACTAGATCCAAGTGGATATCCTGCTTGGCGCATCATCTGTGGTAACCAAGTGTTTAAACCGTATATTAAAAACATTCCCATTATATAAGTGGTCCAGAAAAGTAGAGTTGCTTTCATGTATTCTTTTGAGAATAATGTAAGGAATCCGTTTTTCTTTTGTATATTAGATGATGTTTGAGGAATTTCTTTTCTTACATGTAATTCAATTTGAAAACGATCACGAATTTGTTTCGCTTCTTCTTGCCGATTACGTGACAGTAAAAATTGAATGGACTCAGGTAAATAACGAACAATGAAAGGAATGAGAAGTAGCGGAATCATTCCGATGCCAAACATAATTCTCCATCCGAAATCTTCTAACATAAATATGGACAAAATGGCGCCTAGTACGATACCTAAAGGATAGCCGGTAAACATAAGTGCATAAATAAAAGATTGTCGCTTTTGGGGTGAATACTCAACAGTAAGTGCCGAAGCTGTTGGGATAACACCACCTAATCCAATTCCTCCGATAAATCGAGATAGCCCGAATAATTCCGGAGAAGGAGCAATTGCAGCTAAGCCCATTGTAATAGAAAAAAGGGCTAGGCAGCATATGAGTGTCCATTTTCGTCCAATTAGATCTGTAATGGTTCCAACTAGAATAGCACCAATAAACATCCCAAATAAAGCATAGCTGGCAATTGTTCCAGCGTGAGCTGGTGATAGTGCCCAGCTATTGTCCTCTAGGAGCTTTGGTAGGACGGCACCGTAAATACCTAAATCATATCCGTCAGCTAGAATGGCTAGCCAACAAATAAAAACAACAAGTTTTGTAATAGAGCTTGAAAAGGTAGTTTTTGTAGATTCTAGATGAGGTGGAGCAGAAGGTTGCATAGTATTCACCTCTTTTCTGTAAATTAATATATTATTTTGTTGAATGCTAATATTTTCCTTCTTATGTCGAAAATTATCTGAAAAATCTTCATAAAAATAAAGAAGTTCAACGGGATTTCCGTTGAACTTCTTTATTTTTTTACTCGTTATCCACTCGTTTCAATGGCTGATCTGCTGGACCTTCGATAACGTCCCCATCAATTGAAAAGCGAGATCCGTGGCAAGGACAATCCCAAGTGCAATCACCGTTATTCCATTCAACTTCACAGCCGAGGTGCGTACAAGTTGTATCGACAATATGTAATTCTCCTTCTGTGTCTTTATAGGCACCTGCGCGTTTACCGTTGACACGTACAACAGATCCTTCGCCAACTTCAAGATCTTCTGGTTTACGTAAAGCAATTTCAATTTTTCCTTCAATTAAATGTTTAGCAACATCAATGTTCTGTGTAAGGAATGACTTTATGTCCGGATTCGAGTGGAAGCGTGATGGTACAAAAAGTTCTTTATAAGGGTTGTGAATTTTTGTAATTGAATCTTTTAGTAAATGAGCTGCTGCAGTTCCAGTTGTCATGCCCCATTTACGATATCCTGTTGCAACAAATATATTTGGATTACTTTCATTAATATGTCCGATATAAGGGAGTTTATCTAAAGTAATTAAGTCTTGTGCAGACCATCTATAAGGAACTTCATCTACTCCAAAAGTAGCTTCAGCAAAGGAATATAGTGCTTCATAATGAAGCATCGTATTAATCCCTTGCCCTGTTTTATGGCTTTCTCCACCGATTAAAATTAGTTGTTCACCATTGTCTGTTATATAGCGTAAGGAGCGTTTGGGATCATCAATACTTAAATACATCCCTCCTGGATAATCTGTTTTCGCTTTTATAGCAAGAGCATAGGAACGTTCTGCATACATTCGCGTAAAGAAAAAGCTATTGGCATCATAAAAAGGGAAATGTGAGCAAGAGACGACATATCCACAAGTGATGCGGTGACCACTCTTTGTAATTACTTGTGGATAAACCCCTTTTTCAATATCTAACGCTGTTGTTTGTTCATAAACTGTTCCACCCATTTCCACAAACTTTTCTAAAAGTGTTTTTAAATAAAGGAGAGGATGGAATTGCGCTTGATTCTTCATTACAAGTGCTGATTGTACTGGAATAGGTAGGGGTAGGGATTGAACATAGTCACAAGGAATATTTAATTTTTGATAGGCTTCATATTCTTTCGTTAAATTTCGTAATCCATTATCAGTAGTTGTGTATAAATAGGAATCTTCATTTGTGAAATTACAGTCAATTTTATATGCTTGCACAGTCTCGCTTATAAATTGTAGAGCTTTATTATTTGATTCGTAGTAAAGCCGAGCTTTTTCAACACCAAAATGATTTATTAATTCGTCATAAATAAGATCATGTTGTGCTGTTACTTTTGCAGTTGTATGTCCAGTTGTTCCATTTAAAATAGAGCCAGAATCAATTAAAACAACTTTCAATCCTTCTTTAGCGAGTAAATAGGCAGTGGTAATACCTGTAATACCAGCACCGATGACAGCAACATCTGTCTTTATATTTTCGGATAAATGAGGAAAAGTAGGAAACTGAGTGGATTTAATCCAATAGGATGATGGCAATTGTGGAAATGTGTCATCTGTCATTACGAAAACCTCCTGATTTAGAACAATTTTCCTTTTAATATCTCCATATTATATGGAATTCATGTGTGCTATTTTTGAAGGATTTTAATTTTAATGAACGAAAGATATAACTATTCTAAAATAATTATTTTTAGGGATTAGTATGAAGAGGTATGCTTTATATAAAACTAAATTCAAGTGATCGTATTTGTTAATACATAGAGAGTTCTTGAGTGAGATAGAGTTTGTAGCTTTTAAGTATATTTATATATATAACGGATAAATCCTTATAAAACCTATACTTTCTCTTTATTGAAATAAGGTATAATTATAAAAATATAACCAACTTTTATTACTAGGTCATAAAAGTTGTTGACAATATAGAAAGTCTATTGTTATGATTCATCATGTGGAAAGGTTGATAGAGAGTAAAAAGAGAAATGTTTTTCATTGATAATAAAAGCGAAAAATAAGTGACGATAGAGTGAGTATATTTTCCTTATGATAAATGCTTTTTGGATCGCCTAGTAAAATCAATCTGGAAGCAAGAATTGATATATGCAAGTTGCGCAGGGCGCGGCATAAGAAAGGGGCAAAAGGATGAAGGAGCTTCATACGTTTGGGTGGTATGCAGCGCGTGTATCACCACATTTGCCAAAAAAAGCATTTAAACCAGTTCCTACTCGTTTATTTGGTGGACTGGCTTATTTACTTGTGGCATTGGCGGGGTTAATAACGATTGGTGTATTTGAATTGAATGTGTGGGCAAATCTAGGAATTGCAATTGTTCTTGGACTATGTTTTGCTTCACTTGGATTTTTAGGACATGAAATTTTACATGGAACGGTTGTAAGAAAGGCATGGCTTCGTGATTTTTTAGGTGCGATTGCATTTATGCCATTATCAACTGGTCCAAAACTTTGGAGAAAGTGGCATAATGCAACGCATCATGTTCACACACAGCATGAAGAGAATGATCCAGATGCATGGCCGACACTTGAGAAACTTAAAAAGAGTAAATTTTTGAGCTGGGTATATCACATGCCTCTTCATGTTCGTTCATTCTTTAGTTTTCTGTCACTAACAATTCAATTTACATTGCATTCGACTCGAATGTTCTTTCATTTTATTAAGGAATTTAAGTCATCCAATCAAAAATCTGTATGGCTTCAACTTCTTTTGCCTTGGACGGTTTGGATTAGTCTATTGTTTATTATGGGACCTGCAAAGTGGTTATTTGCATACGTGATTCCGTTGTTAATTGCTAACTTTATTGTAATGGCATATATCGCAACAAATCATCGCTTAAATCCAATTGTTCCAGTAAATGATCCATTAGCAAACTGTTTATCAGTAACAGTGCCGCGCTGGGTAGACGTTTTACATTTCAATTTCTCATATCATACAGAACATCATCTGTTTCCTGCTATGAGCTCTAAATACTATCCGTTAGTAAAAGAGAAAATTAAAGAAATGTGGCCGGAACGTTATCACGAAATGCCAATGACAAAAGCATTGGCAGCGCTTTGGAATACACCACGTGTGTACTATCAAGGAAGTGAGTTAATTGATCCTCATAAAGAACATTTCTACGGTTCTTTAGGAAATGGACTAGACCCTCATAATATTTCATATCGTGAGGAACATATAGAGGAAAAAGAGGCTATTAAAAAGGTAAATCAATAAAATTAGATATATTTTAAAGTGAAAAAGCAAGCTCTCTTGGAGCTTGCTTTTTATTATAAAGAAACTTCTTTCTTGTTCTTTGTATTGACGTGGATAGAGTTATTTTCTTTTCGTTGTAGTCGTTTTTCTAGAAGACTAACAAGATAAGTAAATAGAAGAACAAGTGCGAGATAGTATACACCAACAATGATATATGTATCTAATTGTTGGAAGTTACCTGCGGCAATCGATAAACCTGATCCCCATAATTCGGACATCCCTACGTAAGCAACAAGGGAAGAATCTTTCAATCCAATAATAAATTGATTCCCTAGAGGAGGAAGAGATAGGCGAAATGCTTGCGGTAAGATAATACGGCGCATCGCTAAAGGATAAGGCATGCCTAAAGAGCGAGCAGCTTCCAATTGTCCACGGTCAACGGATTGAATTGATCCGCGGAAAATTTCTGTAATATATGCCCCATTATGAATTGCTAAAGCAATTGCTCCTGCCCAAAAAGGGGTAAAAACAACAACAGATGTAATCCCAAAATAGAGAATTGCGATTTGAACAATTAAAGGTGTACCACGAATAATGGCGATGTATACATGAGCAATACTATTTAAAACCTTATTGTTAGAGATTCGAAAGAAAGCGAATAGTAATCCAATTAGTGAACCTAGTAATAGGGATATTAATGTTAATTGTAATGTGACAATAGTAGCCTTTAAGAGTGTAGGATAGGTAGAAATAAAAATTTCAAACATATGTGTCACCTCATATTGTATGGATTTTAGTAGGGAATGAAATGCCCCACATGAAAAGTGGGGCATGATTTATGGAATCATTGAATAGCTAACTTACTTCGCTTTTGCCTCTTCCCCAAGAATATTACGGCCAAACCATTTTTTACTGATCTTTTCATACGTGCCATCTTTAATGATTTCATCTAAAGCTTTATTTACTTTCTCAGTCATTTCTTTATCATCCTTGCGAATAGCAATTCCCATTTCATCAAGATTTAATGGCTTTCCAGCTTCTTTTATATTAGATTTTCCTTCTTTTATCATACGTAAACCAACCATCTGGTCAGTGATTACCGCGTCAACACGCCCAGGCTCTAAGTCCATAAGAGCGGTAATGTCACTATCGTATTCTGTAATTTGATCTGTATATTTTGTGACAAGATTTTTAAAGGTACTAGCTTTTACAACACCAATTTTCTTACCTTTTAAGTCTTCTGGAGAAGAGATAGATGTATTTTTTTTAGATACAAAAATTTGGGCACCAGAGCGATAATAAGGATTTGAGAAATTGACAGCTTTTAATCGTTCTTCTGTGATTGCCATACTTCCTAATATCACATCATATTTTTTTGATTGTAGGCCTTGAATCAATGTTTCCCAAGGATTTGTAACAGGAGCAGGTTTCATTCCCATCTTTTTTGCGAGAGCTTCACCTATTTCTACATCAAAACCGACAAGTTTCCCATCATTTTCTTTATAGTTAAAAGGCTTGTATAAGCCACTCATCGCGTAACGAAATTCCTTTTCACCGTTTGATGAAGTAGTAGAACTTTCCTTACTACAGGCTCCTAGTATGAAGGATGTACATAATGTAATACTCGCAACAATGGTTAATAATTTCTTCTTCATAAAACCCCTCCTATATATTGATCATACGGATGGTTTTAAGTATGTTATCGAGATATTTTATTTGGACAATTAGTTGTGCGCCGTATGAATGTATTTCTTTACGCTTGAAATAGAAGTAACATTATAAAACGTTACGTAAAAATTGCTTTGCCCGTTCATGTGATGGAGCTGAAAAGAATTGCGCTGGAGGAGCATCCTCTACAATTTTCCCATCATCCATAAAGATGACGCGATCAGCTACATCTCTTGCAAAATTCATTTCATGAGTAACAATAACCATGGTCATTCCTTCTTCAGCAAGTTCTTTCATAACTTGCAATACTTCTCCAACAAGTTCAGGGTCTAAGGCTGAGGTAGGTTCATCAAATAGCATAATTTTAGGATTCATAGCAAGAGCTCTTGCTATCGCAATGCGCTGTTTTTGGCCACCTGAAAGTAGGTGGGGCGTTACGTCAGCCTTATCCTGTAGGCCGACTTTTTGTAGGAGTTGATTCCCAATCTCCTTTGCATTTGCTGTCTCCAATTTTTTAACGTGAATAGGTGCTTCTATGATGTTTTCTAGTGAGGTCATATGAGGAAAGAGGTTAAAGTGCTGAAAAACCATACCGACATTTTCACGGACTTTGTTTAAATTTGAATGCTTTGGATCAATTCGTTCACCCTGAAGGTGAATTTCACCTTCATCGTACATTTCTAAAAAGTTAAGACAGCGAAGTAATGTACTTTTTCCGGAACCACTGGCACCAATTAAAACAACAACTTCTTTTTCTTTTACTTCTAAATCAATTCCTTTTAAAACATCAAGTGAGCCAAATGATTTTACTAGATTTTGAACTTCAATCATACAAAACCTCCAGTCAAAAATATATTTTACAAATGTTGCCCCTTATTTCTGTTATTAGTCATAAATTGTCAGAATCCTTTATTTTTTTCGGTGGATTTGATATTCAAGGAAATAATGATTTTTAAAATCCCTATATCTTTCTATAACGAAAATATGGATAATAATATATAGGTAGTACTTATATTGCTTATAAGAAGGGGGAAAGAAGAGATGGAAAAAGAAAGGAAAACATTTTCCTTTGGCTTGCGTATACAGCTTATGCTATTTACTACAGTTTTAGCTTTAATTACATATTCAACAAGTTTATTTTTTATTTACGTCATATATGATTATTTTCAAAGTTATGTAAGTCAAACTGTTTATAATATTATCGTTATGTTATTAGGTGTGGTGTGGTCTGGAATTTTAGCATATGGGGCAGCAATATTTTTAATTAAACCACTTCGGAAGTTAGAGGAAGCTGCAAGGAAAGCGGCTGATGGTGATATTCGTGAAGATGTCCCATTGCCAAATACAGATGATGAGATTAAATCTTTAAGTGTTGCATTTAATATGATGCTAGGAAACTTAAGGGGTATGGTAAAAAATATTGATACTACATTTTCGTATACAAATAATCAAGTTCAGCAAATTAGAAAACAAACAGGCGAAGCGACTAAGCAAGCACAAGGTGTGTCTGAAACCCTTGCAGAGATTTCTTCTGGTGCTGAGCAATCAGCAGCGTCAATTCAGGCGATTGTTTCTGCCGTTGATACAACGACTTCTATTGCGAGTGAAGTAGAAGAAAAAGCTAAACAGTCTGACGAGTTGTCTTCAGAAATGGTTCAAGCTTTAGGACAAAGTACACGTGTCTTTACCTCTTTAATTCAAGGTATTCAAACATTGGCGAAAGAAAATGAAGATTCGATGCAAAATGTACAGAAGTTAGAAGAACGAATGAAACAAGTTGAACATATTGTTTCTGTTGTGAGTGAGATTGCTAGCCAAACGAATTTATTAGCACTCAACGCTTCTATTGAGGCAGCCCGTGCAGGAGAACATGGAAGAGGCTTTGCGGTTGTAGCAGAAGAAGTACGTAAACTTGCTGATGAAAGTAATCATTCTGCAAGAAACATATCGCAGTTATTACGGAATATGCAGGATGAAGTGCAACAAGTCGCCATGAAAATGACCGAGCAAGTGAAAACAGCTAAGGAAGAGGCGAAACGCGGAGAAGCTACAGAATTAATTTTAAAAGAAATGTCATCAAGTGTTATGGAAGTAGCCGATGCAACCAAGCAAATTAGTATTTATATGAATGAACAAGTGAGTCATATTCATCAAACGGGAGCACAAACAAAGGCTGTAGCAGCAATTGCAGAGGAAACGTCAGCTGGTTCACAAGAAGTGGCACGTGTGACGCTGCAACAGTCTAAAAATATGATAGTAATCGATCAATTATTAAAGGATTTAGAGAAGCAAGCAACTGATTTGAAACGAACAATTGAACGGTTTTCAATGTAAAAAGGAAGAACAGCATTCTGTTCTTCCTTTTTATATATGAAAAGGGGGAATGCTTTGTTGAAAGTGAAAAACGTTGCAAGGGTCATATAAGGTTTTCACTTTACGCAATCTTTGAAAGTTAGAGCCATAATAACTAGTTTGCCAATTCTTAATGTCGATATCGGGCCAATTGACATAGTCGCCTAGTGTATAAGGATCTAAACTTTCTCGTAAGTCTTTAACCCAGCGTATATTTTGATTTTCTTCATCGTCGCATTTCCAAGAAGTAATGTATTCTTGAGCAATGATTGCCTTGCGATGGAAATAAGCGGTTTCATTAGGAGAAATATTTTCTACAGCACCTACGAGTGATTGATGCCAAATACTCGCATCTTTATTTGGTGCATGAGAAAGAAAATATTGCATGGTTTGAATGCCTTTAAGAGGGATAGGTTTATATACGTAGGAACCAGAGCGTTTAAAGTTTTCAGGAATATTACCGCTGTTAAAGAATTGAACAGCCTTTATATATGGGACTTCATCTATAAATAGAGAAGGATTACCAGTTTCAAGAAGAGGAGATAATAAGGAATGGAGTTCAGAGGGAGAGCCAACAAACTCACCTTGTGCTTCGATTTTATTTCGTTGCTTTGCGAATAATTCAATTGATGAAGTGAGACGTTCGTCTATATAAGGCGCCCAGTTTTGCCAAGCTTGAAAGGCAGCAATAAAGTCTTGCCATTCCCATGTAATTGAGAAGATTGATACATTTTTTATAGGATGTACTCGAAAAGTTAAGGATGTAACAATTCCGAAGTTTCCACCACCACCACCACAGCATGCCCAAAATAAGTTAGAGTTTTCTTGCTCGTTTGCACGAATGAGTTTTGCGCCAAATTTTCCGCAAGCTTGTACCATTTCAACTTCTACTAATTGATCACATGTTAATCCAAATAAACGTGAAAGCATGCCGATTCCACCGCCAAGTGTTAATCCAACAACTCCAACGCTTGCACTTGTGCCAGCTGGTATTGTAACACCATATTTCCAAAGCTCTTTATAAACAGTGCCAAGATTTGCACCAGCTTCAATTGTTGCTATTAACTTCTCTGTATTAACAGTAATTCGATGCATTTCACTCACATCAATAATAAGTCCGCCATTTAAAAGAGAGAAATTTTCATAACTATGCCGTCCGCTTCTTAAGCGAAATGGTATATGACGCTCACGTGCCCATTTTAAGGCGTTACACACATCATTTTTATTTTGACAAAAAACAATAATACAAGGGAGTTTTGGAATGCTTAAATTTAAATTTATTCGCGCTATGTCATATTCGGGATCTGAGGGAACAACGATACGACCAGTTAATTTTGTTTGTTTCAATTTATATCTCCTTTCTAAAATAAAATGAGCTTGTATTAGTATATGAAGAGCGTGTTTAACGTGCGTGGACAAGAGAGGGGGGAGGATGAAATAAATAAAGCGTAAGAATAAGGAATCTACATAGAGTTTCATGAAAACAGTTGCAAACTGTTCATATTTTGTTATGATAGTGTTACGAAAACGTTTGCATAAATTTTAATGGGATGCAAAAGGAGAGAATGATTATGAATAAGACATGGTGGAAAGAAGCGGTTGCTTATCAAATTTATCCACGTAGCTTTATGGATTCAAATGGCGATGGTATTGGAGATTTACAAGGTATTATTGCAAAACTGGATTATTTAAAAGATTTAGGTATAGATGTAATTTGGATTTGTCCAATGTATAAATCGCCTAATGATGATAATGGTTATGATATTAGTGATTACCAAGATATTATGGATGAATTTGGTGCGATGGAAGATTTTGATGCGTTACTAGATGAGGTTCATAAGCGCGATATGAAGCTTATTATTGATTTAGTTATTAATCATACAAGTGATGAACATCCGTGGTTTATTGAATCACGTTCTTCTAAAGACAATCCGAAGCGTGATTGGTATATTTGGCGTGATGGTAAAGATGGCGTGGAACCAAACAATTGGGAAAGTATCTTTAATGGTTCTGCATGGGAATATGATGAAGTGACAGAGCAATATTATTTACATTTATTCTCGCGTAAACAACCAGATTTGAACTGGGAGAATAAAGAAGTTCGTGAAGTTTTATATGATACTGTTAATTGGTGGCTTGATAAAGGTATTGATGGTTTCCGCGTCGATGCGATTAGCCACATAAAAAAAGAAGATGGTTTAAAGGATATGCCAAACCCAAAAGGGTTAAAGTATGTGCCTTCTTTTGACAAACATATGAATGTCAATGGTATTCAGCCATTATTAGAAGAATTAAAAGAAAACACATTTGCTAAATACGATATTATGACTGTTGGGGAAGCAAATGGTGTGAAAGTTGAAGATGCTGATCTTTGGGTTGGAGAAGAGAACGGTAAATTCAATATGGTATTCCAATTTGAGCATTTAAGCTTATGGGATGCAGAAAAGAAGAAAGATCTTGATGTTGTTGAGTTGAAAAAAGTATTAACAAAGTGGCAAAAAGGTTTAGAAAATAAGGGCTGGAATGCTTTATACATTGAGAACCATGATAAGCCACGTATTGTGTCTACTTGGGGGAATGATAAAGAATACTGGCGTGAAAGTGCAACAGCTTTAGGAGCGATGTATTTCTTTATGCACGGTACACCGTTTATTTATCAAGGACAAGAAATTGGTATGACGAATGTTCAGTTCCAAAATATTGAAGATTATGATGATGTAGCAATTAAAAATTTATATCGCGAGAAAATTGCAGAAGGAGTATCTCATCAAGATATGATGGAAATTATATGGGCTTCTTGCCGTGATAATTCACGTACACCTATGCAGTGGAATGCTGAAAATAATGCTGGCTTCACAACAGGAACACCTTGGTTTGGGATGAATCCAAACTACAAGGAAATTAATGTTGAAAAGCAGAAAAATGAAGAGGACTCTATTTTCAATTTCTATAAAAAAATGATTGCCTTGAAAAAAGAGCACGATGTATTGAATTATGGTACGTATGATTTAATTTTAGAAGATGATTCGCAAATTTACGCATATACTCGTACATTGCAGGGTGAAAAAGTAATTGTAATTAGTAACATTTCGAACCAGGAAGCTGTATATAATGAGAGTACATTCGCACTAGAACGCAAACGTTTGCTCTTAAATAACTATGAAGTTGCTGAACATGATCAATTAACTACAATTACGTTAAAACCTTATGAAACAAGGGTTTATCGCATTTCATAATAAAAAAGGATGCTCTTTGAGCATCTTTTTTTATTAAAAAAAATAAATTTCTATTGCAATGTGAAAACGCTTTTATTAAAATAGATTTATGAAAACGGTTGCGTAACAAAAAAGAAGGGATGTAAGGAATCGTTTTCATAAGAGAAATAGAAATTATAATTCAAATCATTATGTTGTTATAAATAAAGGGGAGGAAGAACAGATGAAAATTACGTCTTTTGATTTTTGGCAAAAGTTCGGGAAAGCGTTATTAGTTGTTGTAGCTGTAATGCCAGCAGCTGGCTTAATGATTTCCATCGGTAAGTTAATTGGGATGTCTGCTGGGGATATTAACGCAGTTCATACAATTGCTCGAGTAATGGAAGACATCGGTTGGGCAATTATTACAAATCTACACATTTTATTCGCAGTAGCAATTGGGGGATCTTGGGCGAAGGATCGCGCAGGTGGTGCGTTTGCAGCGCTCTTAGCATTCGTCTTAACAAATCGAATTACAGGAGCTATATTTGGTGTAAACCCTCAAATGTTAACGGATTCAAAAGCGACAGTTTCTTCGGTATTAGCAGGAGATTTACTTGTAAAAGATTATTTCACTTCTGTACTTGGTGCACCAGCATTAAACATGGGAGTTTTCGTAGGGATTATTACTGGTTTCTTAGGAGCTACTTTATACAACAAATACTATAACTATAATAAACTACCACAGGCATTAGCGTTCTTTAATGGAAAACGCTTCGTACCATTCGTTGTAATTGTTTGGTCTACAGTTACTGCGATTGTATTATCACTTTTATGGCCATTTATCCAAAGTGGATTAAATGAATTTGGTCGCTGGATTGCAGCATCTAAAGATAGTGCACCAGTTGTTGCACCATTTGTATATGGAACATTAGAACGTTTATTATTACCGTTTGGATTACATCATATGTTAACAATTCCGATGAACTACACAGAGCTAGGCGGAACATATACGATGTTAACTGGTTCAAAAGTTGGACAAGTTGTAGCAGGACAGGATCCATTATGGCTTGCATGGATTACAGATTTAAATAACTTGTTAGCAAATGGAGACACGAAAGCGTATAATGATTTATTAAATAATGTTGTACCAGCTCGTTTCAAAGCTGGGCAAGTTATCGGTTCAACAGCAGCATTAATGGGTATTGCGTTTGCAATGTTCCGTAACGTTGATAAAGATAAGCGTGCAAAGTATAAACCGATGTTCTTATCAGCAGCATTAGCAGTATTCTTAACAGGTGTTACAGAACCAATTGAATTCATGTTCATGTTTATTGCGCCAGTATTATATGTTGTGTATGCAATTACAACAGGACTTGCATTCGCATTAGCAGATTTAATTAATTTACGTGTTCATGCATTTGGATTTATTGAGTTAATTACACGTACACCAATGATGGTCAATGCAGGTTTAACGAGAGATTTAATCAACTTTGTCATTGTTTCATTAGTGTTCTTCGGCCTTAACTTTACATTATTCAACTTCTTAATTAAAAAATTCAATTTACCAACACCAGGGCGTGCAGGTAACTATATTGATAATGAAGATGAGTCATCAGAAGGAACAGGAAATGTACAAGATGGTTCATTAGCAACAAAAGTTATTGATTTATTGGGCGGAAAAGATAATATTGCTGACGTAGATGCTTGTATGACGCGTTTACGTGTAACAGTAAAAAATTTAGATGTGGTTGCACCAGAAGCACAGTGGAAACAAAATGGTGCTTTAGGACTTATTGTAAAAGATAAAGGTGTACAAGCAGTATATGGCCCGAAAGCTGACGTATTAAAGTCAGACATTCAAGATATGTTAGGTGCGTAATAATATGAAATTGCTAACTTTAAATTGTCACTCTTGGCAAGAAGAGAATCAAATTGAAAAAATAAAGTATCTTGCCAAAGTAATTCAAGAAGAAGATTATGATGTGATCGCATTGCAAGAAGTAAGTCAATCTATACAAGCTGAAAATGTATGCGGTAACAAGAAAAAAGATAATTTTGGACTATTACTACTAGAAGAGTTAAGAGCCTTACATGTAAAAGAGTACAATATTATTTGGGACTTCTCTCATATTGGATATGATGTGTACGAGGAAGGATTAGCAATTATAACAAAGCATAACGTTGTAAAAGAAGATACGTTCTTTATTTCAGAAAATAAGGATACAGCGTATTGGAAAACACGCAAAATTGTAAGTGCAACAATTGCTTATAATGGTAAGAAGATAACGTTTTACTCTTGCCATCTCGGTTGGTGGAATGATGAAGAAGAATCATTCAAAGGCCAGGTTGATCGTTTAATAGAGCGTGTAGATAGCAATGAACTTTCCTTCTTAATGGGTGATTTTAATAACAATGCTCGTCTGCAAGGAGAGGGTTATGAGTATATTATGAAAAAAGGTTTATATGACACATATGAACTAGCAATGGAGAAGGATGAAGGAACAACTGTCCAAGGTGAGATTGCTGGTTGGGATGAAAATAAACAAAACTTACGAATCGATCTAATATTATGTGACCAAAGTAAAACGGTTAGTTCTTCAAAAGTTATTTTTAATGGTACAAATCGAAATGTAATTTCAGATCATTTCGGTGTAGAGGTACAATTAGATATATAATAGAAGAAATCCTCACAGATAATAAAAAGCTGTGAGGATTTTTTTGATGAATACAAGTATTTCCAAGAGAAAATAATTGTACTTTTTATGACATTTCCTATATATTTGTTATTATTGAATGTAAAACTAATTTGGTCATTTTGTATGCATACTTTTTTTACTTCGTTATATAATGAAGTAGGTGAAATATTTTATGGGAAAAAATAGTGCATTTTCGTTTAATCCACGATGTAGAAAGTGATATAATTGCAAAATGTATGTATCATTTTCTAAAGAAGGAAAAATATATAATTAGGTGATAGCTTATATGAAACAGATTTGGCGTATTTATAAGACAGATTTACGGAATGTAGCCAAACATTGGGCTGCAATTGTTATTGTATTAGGTTTGATGGTTCTACCATCGTTATATGCATGGTTTAACATTAAAGCCTCTTGGGATCCTTACGGAAATACGAAAGGAATCCAGATTGCAGTTTCTAACCAAGATGTTGGGTCAAATTTAAGAGGGAAAGATATTAACATCGGGAAAGAAATTGTAGATTCACTTAAGAAGGACAAAAATTTTGGGTGGAAGTTTGTCGATGAAAAGCAAGCAATTTATGGAGTAGAGCGTGGAGATTATTCCGCAAGTATTACTATTCCGAAAGATTTTTCTGAAAAGATTGCAACAGTCTTGAATGAAAATCCAGAGAAACCGGAAATTGAGTATTACGTAAATGAAAAGGTGAATGCCATTGCACCGAAGATTACAGCTAAAGGTGCATCAGGTCTTACTGAAGAAATTAGTAAAAACTTTGTTAAAACAGCAAACGGTGAGATTTTTGAAATCTTCAATGACCTTGGAATCGATTTAGAAACTAACTTACCGAGTATTGAGAAGGTCAAGGATCTTGTATTTAAGTTAGAAGCACAGTTCCCAGAAATGAATACGCTGATGGATAAGGCATTAGATGATGCGACTCGAGCGGAAGATATTGTGAAAGTGGCGCAAAAAGATCTACCTGTTGTAGAGAGTGTAATAAATGATGGGCAGGAAGCATTGGCAAATTTAGATAAGTTCTTTGCGAATCAAGACCAAACATTGAAAAATGCTCCAGGGACGATAAGAAATGATTTAGTAGCAGCAAAAGGTGTTATGGATAGTGCAGCTGCATTTACTGACTTTTTAATGAATCCAGGTGTGAAGTTAAATATCCCTGATTTGTCTGGAATGAATGGTTTACCTGAATTCCCAGCGAGACCGGACCTTTCTAAGTTGAATAATGATGGGTATAAAAGTATAGCGCAAAATATTAATCAAACAGTAAATAATGTTTTAAGCTCATCACGTGCAGGAACAGCTTATGGGAAAAGTGTTGTAAATGGATTGCAAAATGGTCAGTTTGATCCAGAACAAGCAAAGAAAGATTTAAATGCAGTATCAAATCAATTGCAAGCTCGTACAGAAGGGATTTCGTATCTTATTAATATGTTTACTGAACTTCAAAACTCAGCGACGACTGATTTTGGAAAAAGCTTTTTCAAAGGGCGAGTGGATCACTTAACTCAGCTGAAAAGTGGTATGGAAAATGCAAACAACGGTATTAAAGATATTGTAAATGTTATCGGTACAGGACAAGAAGTAAAGAAAGATGTAACAGATGTAGCGAATCAAAAATTAGATGCAGCAAATGCGTTAATTGATCAAGCTGAAAAAGATTACAACGAAACATTTGTAGCAGATTATAAAAAAGCAGTTAGCACAGTAGATCAAGCTAAAGCTGATGCAAATCAAATATACGATAATGCAAAAGCAGATTATGATAAAGCGAAAAATGGTCTTGAAAGTACTAAATCTAGTTTCCAAAAAGCACTAGAGGATGTACAAAATAAAGGTGTTAACGATTTAGATTCAACAAAAGTAGCTTTAAACAGCTTAAATGGTCAATTCCAATCTGGAATCGGTTTAATTGATGATATGATTCCAGTTCTAGAAAGTACAAATAAGGTTTTAGCGGATGTAAATAGTGATAAAAACCTTAATAATGGAATTGCAAAGTTAAATAAAGCGAAAAGTAGTTTACAAAAAGGTGTAGATGCAACGAATAAAGGAATTACACTTCTTAACAATGGACAGAAACCGACAAAAGATGTAATTGAAAGTATTAACAATGCTGCGAAGGGCGGATCAGCTCAATTAACAGATGTATTATCGACGTATGATTCAGAAATTGTACCTAATTTCAATACAGCAATTGCTCGTACAAAAGAGATGTCGAAAAATACAACTCAAATTTTAAACGATGCAGACAAAAAGCTTCCAGATGTTAAAAAATTACTAGAAGATTCATCAAAAGGCTTAGTGGACGGTAGAAAGAAATTAGCAGATATTAAAGCTGAAATGCCGGAGACTGAGAAAAAGATTAAAGACTTAGCAAATAAAATTCGTGATTTTGAATCAGAAGAGGATATAAAAGACATCATACGTTTATTGAAAAATGATGTTGAAAAGCAAAGTGATTACTTCGCAAATCCAGTAAATTTAAAAGAGAATAAATTATTTGCGATGCCGAACTACGGTTCAGCGATGTCACCATTCTATACAGTGCTTGCACTATGGGTTGGTGCACTATTAATGGTTTCGTTATTAACAGTAGAAGTACATGAAGAGGGCGCGAATTATAAGAGCCATGAAATATACTTCGGACGCCTATTAACATTCTTAACAATAGGGCTTTCACAAGCATTTATCGTATCGATGGGGGATATATTCTTACTCGGTACGTACGTAGTCGATAAATTCTGGTTTGTGTTATTTAGTTTATTTATCGGTGGAGTCTTTGTTTGTATCGTATACTCACTCGTTTCTATTTTCGGAAACGTTGGGAAATCGATGGCGATCATTTTACTTGTACTGCAAGTAGCAGGATCGGGCGGAACATTCCCAATTCAAATGACACCACCGTTCTTCCAAGCAATTTATCCGTTCTTACCATTCACATACGCAATTAGTGCAATTCGTGAAACAGTAGGTGGAATGCTTTGGGATATAGTAATTAGAGATTTACTCGTGTTAAGTGCTTTCGTAGTAGTCATAGTTGTTGCTGCGATATTGCTAAAAACACCAATTAACAAATCAAGTGAAAAGTTTGTTGAGAACGCAAAAGGAAGTAAAATTATTCATTAAAAATAAAAGGTTCCTACCGAGAGTGGTAGGAACCTTTTTGTATTTTAAAATAGGTTTAATCAAATTTTAATTTCTTTAATGCTTCTGCGAATGGATTGTTTAATGGTTCTTCTTCTTTCTGCTGTTGTTTCATATATTTTTGGACGTCACGTTTATCAGCCTTGTTGCCTGATTCTTTCTTACGTCTCTCTTGGAACGTAGAAAGTTTTTCGCGATAGCCACATTTACATGCGAAAATTTGGCCAGATCCTTCACCACGTAGTTCTAGTTTCTTTTTACACTGAGGGCAGCGTGCGTTTGTAGTACGGGATACATTTTTACGATGACCACACTCGCGATCTTGGCATACAAGCATTTTACCTTTTTTACCGTTTACTTCTAACATTGGTTTACCGCAGTCTGGACAAGACTTCGTTGAGATATTGTCGTGTTTATATTTTTTATCGCTCGATTTAATTTCAGCAACAATTTCTTTCGTATAGTTTTTCATTTCTGAAATAAATACTTCTTTTCTTAATTTACCTTTTGCGATTGCTTCAAGTTTTTGCTCCCATTCACCAGTTAGTGTAGGAGATTTTAGTTCTTCTGGCACTAAATCAAGTAACTGACGCCCTTTTGATGTAATGTGAATATCTTTACCACGTTTTTCAATTAAGAATGAATTGAAGAGCTTATCGATGATATCCGCACGTGTAGCTACAGTACCTAATCCACCAGTTGATTTTAATGTATCAGCAAGTTGTTTGTTTTGCGTATCCATGTATTTTGTTGGGTTTTCCATCGCTGAAAGTAACGTTGCTTCATTAAAACGTGCAGGTGCTTTCGTTTGACCTGATGTTTGGACAATTAGTTTTATGTTTAATGTATCGCCTTTTTCAATGCGAGGTAAGATTTGTTCTTTCAAATCGTCTACTGCATCATCATCTTCAAATCGATTTTCATATACTTCTTTCCAGCCAGCATGCAAAATTGTTTTTCCGCGTGCGATGAACGTTTCGTCACCAATTTTTGTGCGTAATGTTAGTTGTTCATATTCAAAGGCCGGGAATAAAACTGCTAAGAAACGTTTCACAACTAAATCATAAATTTTACGTTCTTTATCTGTGAAAGCTGAGAAATTTACATAGCTCTCTGTTGGGATGATTGCATGATGATCGCTTACTTTACTATCATCAACAAATGATTTATTAGATTTTACAGGTTTTTGCAATACTTTATGCGCTAAAGGACGGTATTCTCCGACGCCACATGCCTTCAGACGCTCTGGAAGCGTTCCGACGATATCAGATGAAATGTAGCGTGAATCTGTACGAGGATACGTTAAAACTTTATGTTGCTCATATAGTTTTTGCATAATGTTTAATGTTTCTTTTGCAGAGTAACCAAAGATTTTATTCGCATCACGTTGTAGTTCAGTTAAATCGTAAAGACCAGGAGCGAACGACTTCTTTTGTTTCTTATCAATATCTACAACAGTAGCATGTTGCTTACTGATTTTATTCACAAGTGCATCAATTTTTTCTTTATTAAAGCTGCGACTATTTCCTTTTATATCCTGCCAAGTTAGCTTTAATCTCTCCGCTGTTTGAGCTTCGATACCGTAGTAAGTTTGAGCTTTAAAATTCTTTATTTCGTCTTCACGGCCTGCAATAATGGCTACAGTAGGTGTTTGGACACGACCACAATTTAGTTGGGCATTAAAGCGGGTAGTTAATGCTCGAGTCGCATTAAGACCGATATACCAGTCAGCTTCTGAACGTGCGACAGCTGAAGCGTATAAATTGTCATATGCTTTGCCAGGCTTTAAATTTGCGAAGCCATCTTTAATTGCTTTATCAGTAACCGATGAAATCCATAAACGCTTAATCGGTTTGTTCATTTTAACTTTATCGATAATCCAGCGCGCTACTAATTCACC
The DNA here is from genome assembly GCF_022664325.1 of Bacillus cereus group sp. BfR-BA-01310. Lineage (NCBI taxonomy): Bacteria > Bacillati > Bacillota > Bacilli > Caryophanales > Bacillaceae > Bacillus > Bacillus cereus group sp. BfR-BA-01310. The sequence goes on from NZ_JAKUHD010000013.1 coordinate 92,554, forward strand.
TTCACGGCCAGCGTCTGTAGCTATAATGATTTCACTTACATCTTTTCGAAGTAGCTGGCTTTTCACAGCGTTAAATTGTTTTCCTGTTTGTTTAATTACCGTTAGTTTTAAACGCTCAGGTAACATTGGTAAATCTTCTAAATTCCACTTTTTATATTTTACATCATAGCTTTCTGGATCTGCTAATGTAACGAGGTGGCCTAAAGCCCAAGTAACAATATATTTACTACCTTCAAGGTAGCCGTTTCCTTTTTTATCACATTTCAGTACACGTGCGATATCACGTGCAACAGAAGGCTTTTCAGCAATTACAATACTTTTTGCCATTTTAAAAACATCCTTTCAAATTTCCATACGTTAAATATAGCATACATCTTTGCTGGATTCAGTTATGCTACAGGTTTGAAATATTTCCGATTAAATGAATGAGGGAGGATTTACGTATATGAATAAAAGTTTGATATAAATGTCAGATTTTTGAGTGTATCCGTTGCCATTGTAAATGAATTTCATTATCATTAAAGGAGGTTACCAAAATATTGCCAAAATAATATATGGGAAAGTTGATTAATACATATAAATTATGTTCTTAATTGATAATGAAATTCATTTTAACCATAAGAAGGCAAGAAAAGGTTTTACCAAAAGAGTTATGATTTCTATCATTCTATAAATAGATGAGGGGGATAAAATGATAGGATTATAATCTGTTTAAAATCAGATGATGGCGACAGAACATAATCTGCACCATGAATAACTATGAAAAAAAGATATTTGTTTATTATGCTTATTGTTTTATCGATTGCTTCTATTTTCATTGGTGTAAAAGATATAAGCCTCATGGATATTGTGCATTGGGATCAAGATAAAATGCAGGTTGTATTCATTAGTAGGTTGCCACGTTTAATCAGTATTATCGTTGCTGGTGTGAGCTTAAGTATAAGCGGCCTAATTATGCAGCAATTGAGCAGAAATAAATTTGTATCTCCGACAACTGCGGGTACGATGGATAGTGCGAAGCTTGGGGTGTTAGTGTCGTTAATGTTATTTACGACAGCGAGTCCTCTTGAGAAAATGCTTGTTGCATTTGTCTTTGCATTAGCTGGTACATTTTTATTTATGCAAATTTTAAAGAGAATTAAGTTTAAGGATGCGATATTTATTCCACTTGTAGGGATTATGTTTGGGAACATTATTAGTTCCGTTACAACATTCTTTGCTTATAAATATGACTTAATTCAAAATATCAATTCCTGGCTACAAGGTGACTTTTCAATGATTATGAAAGGAAGATATGAGATTTTATATTTAAGTATCCCGCTTGTAATCATCGCCTTTTTATATGCAAATCGCTTTACCGTTGCTGGAATGGGAGAAGACTTTGCTGCGAATTTAGGGATGAATTATAATCGAGTACTAAATATTGGACTTGTTATCGTTTCTTTAATTTCCGCGTTAGTTGTTTTAACTGTAGGAATGATTCCATTTTTAGGGCTCATTATTCCGAATATTGTTTCTATTTATCGCGGGGATAACTTGAAGAATAGCTTACCGCACACTGCCTTGTTAGGAGCAGTTTTCGTACTAGCTTGCGATATACTTGGCCGGGTCGTAATTTATCCGTACGAGATTTCTATTGGTCTTACAGTAGGAGTAATCGGAAGCGGAATTTTCCTTTATTTATTGATGAGGAGAAACGCATATGCAGCTTAGAAAACAAAGAAATTATAAGATGATTTTGGCATTACTAGCCATTGTATCAGTTATAGCCATTGGGATATTTTTATTTATTAACTTAAATATGAACACATTAGATTATGCCTTGCCGAGAAGAGGTAAGAAATTGTTAGCGATGATCATAACAGGCGGAGCGATTGCATTTTCGTCAATGATTTTCCAAACGATTAGTAATAACCGTATTTTAACACCGAGTGTTATCGGTTTAGATTCACTTTATATGTTTATTCAAACGTTTGTTGTGTTTGTATTTGGATCACAGCATTTCACGATGATGAACACAAACGTAAACTTCCTTATATCAGTAAGTTTAATGGTGATTTTCTCACTATTTCTTTATAAGTTTCTGTTTAAAAGAGAAGGGAATAATATTTACTTCCTACTTTTAATCGGATTAATATTCGGTACATTCTTCCAAAGTTTATCGTCCTTTATGCAAGTGCTCATTGATCCAAATGAGTTCCAAATTGTACAAGGGAAAATGTTTGCAAGTGTAAATAATGTAAAAACAGAGCTACTTGTAACGTCTATCATTGGAATTGTATTGGTTATTGCTTATGTGTATAAAGAGCTGAAATTATTAGATGTACTATCACTCGGAAGAGATGAGGCAATTAATTTAGGAGTAGATTATGACAAAGTCGTGAAGAAGCTTTTAATTGTAATTGCAATTTTAGTATCTATTTCCACAGCGTTAGTAGGACCAATTACATTTTTAGGACTGCTTGTAGTAAACGTTGCACGTGAATGTTTGCATACATACAAACACAAATATTTAATAATAGGTTCTATCCTTATTAGTATTATCGCCTTAGTAGGAGGACAATTGATTGTTGAAAGAGTGTTTGAATTTAACACGACTTTAAGTGTCATTGTTAACTTTGTTGGTGGCGTGTACTTCATTTATCTTCTATTAAAGGAGAGCAAGTCATGGTAGAAGTAAGAAACATATCAAAGCAATATGGTAATAAAAATGTTGTTGAAGATGTCTCTATTAAAATAGCAAAAGGAAAGATCACATCTTTTATTGGGCCAAATGGAGCAGGGAAAAGTACGGTTCTTTCTATGATTAGTAGGTTATTAAAAAAAGATGCTGGTGAAATCTACATTGAAGATAAAGAAATTGGGGAATGGAAGAGCGATGAGCTTGCTAAGAAAATCTCAATTTTAAAGCAAACGAATCATATTAATTTAAGGCTTAGCATTCGAGAATTAGTTAGTTTCGGTAGATTTCCATATTCACAAGGTAATCTGACAAAGGAAGACTGGAGCCATATTGAGGAAGCTATTCGCTATATGGAACTTGAGGACATCCAGCATAAGTATTTAGACCAACTCAGTGGTGGGCAGAGGCAAAGGGCGTATATCGCAATGGTTATTGCTCAAAATACAGAATACATTTTATTGGACGAGCCACTGAATAATCTAGATATGAAACATTCTGTACAAATTATGAAAGTACTGAGACGACTTGTTGAAGAGCTTGGAAAAACGGTTGTTATCGTAATTCATGATATTAATTTTGCTTCTTGTTATTCCGATCATATCGTTGCTTTGAAAGATGGAAAAGTAATGAAAGAAGGTCCAACGAGCGAAATTATTGATAAAGCTGTTTTAAAAGATATTTATGATATGGACATTCATATAGAAGAGATATCTGGAAACAACATTTGTATTTATTTTTCATAAGAGGAAGTTATTTTTGATGGTGTAAATGTGCTATCGATTTAAATAATTTTAAAAATTTTATTGAGGTGATTGAAGTGAAGAAATTAGCGATGCTATTATTAACTTTCATGCTTGCTGTTGTCGCTGTGGCATGTAGTAATGGTGCTTCTACTGACAAGAAGACCGAGGCAAGTGAAAGTAAATCAAAAGAAATTACGATTAAGCACAAATTAGGCGAAACGAAAGTTAAAATGAATCCGAAAAACGTTGTAGTATTCGACTTCGGTTCATTAGATACATTAGATAAACTAGGTGTTGACGTGGCTGGTGTGCCGCAAAAAAGTGTACCAGAATACCTTTCTAAATATAAAGATAAAAAGTATAAAAACGTTGGTGGTTTAAAAGAACCAGACTTCGAAAAAATCAATGAAATGAATCCGGAATTAATTATCATTTCTGGACGTCAAGCTGATTCATATAAAGAATTCGAAAAAATTGCTCCAACAATTTACGTAGAACAAGATACAAAAGAATACATGAAATCATTTAAAGAAAACACAGAAACATTAGCAAAAATCTTCGGTAAAGAAGATAAAGCGAAAAAAGAAATTGCAGCAGTTGAAAAAGACGTGGCAGAATTAAATGAAAAAGCGAAGAAAAGCGATAAAAAAGCTTTAGTTATTTTAGCGAACGATGGTCAAGTAAGTGCATACGGCCCTCAATCTCGCTTCGGTATTATTCATGATGTGTTTGGCGTAACTCCTGTTGACCCAGAAATTAAAGCAGATACACATGGTAATAAAGTTTCATTTGAGTACATCCTTGAGAAGAACCCTGATTACTTATTTGTAATTGATAGAGGCGTAGTAACTGGCGGGAAATCTTCTGCTAAGCAAGTTGTTGAAAATGAACTGGTAAGTAAAACAAACGCTGTGAAAAACAAAAACGTAGTTTACCTTGATGCAAACTACTGGTACTTATCTGGTGGCGGACTTGAGTCTGTATCAGCAATGGTGAAAGAAGTATCAAAAGCTATAAAATAATAGTATGAAAAGAGTGATAGGATTCCCTATCACTCTTTCTGTATAAGAAAGTAAAGAACTTGTTATTTCACTAGAATGAGAGTAGACTTTGAAGTAGATGAATAAAAAAGCACATGGGAGTTTGCGGATGCAAACTGAGAGTATGACTAACCCGTCATTGACCATTTGAACCTGTTGGATAATGCCAGCGTAGGGAGAGTGTAAAAGCACATGTTCAGACACTTTGCATACGCAAAGTGTCTTTTTGTGTATCTCCCATCATTAAAGTTAGGAGATGAAAAGAATGAATGTACAAGAAATTAGTAAAGTAGTGGAACTGGTAAGAGAGTCTAATCCACTCGTGCATAATATTACAAATGTCGTTGTAACAAACTTTACAGCAAACGGTTTGTTAGCGTTAGGAGCATCGCCTGTAATGGCATATGCGAAAGAAGAAGTAGCTGAAATGGCTAGCATTGCTGGAGCTCTTGTTTTAAATATGGGTACACTTCGTCCTGAAGAGGTAGAAGCGATGTTACTTGCTGGTAAATCAGCAAATACAAATGATGTACCGGTATTGTTTGATCCAGTCGGTGCAGGAGCAACTTCTTATCGAACAGAAGTTGCGAGACATATTCCAGCTGAAATAAATTTAGCGATAATTCGTGGAAATGCAGCAGAAATAGCTAATGTTATTAATGAAAAATGGGAAATCAAAGGTGTAGACGCTGGTACTGGAAATGGTAATGTTGTAAGTATTGCAAAACAGGCAGCGGATGAATTAAATACAGTTGCTGTAATCACTGGGCAAGAAGATATCGTTACAGATGGAGAGCGAACTATTCTTATTCGAAATGGCCATAGCATTTTAACGAAAGTTACTGGAACAGGCTGTTTATTAACTTCTGTAATAGGAGCATTTGCAGCAGTTGAAAAAGATTATGTGAAGGCAGCTGTCGCAGCATTAACATTTTATGGAGTAGCTGCGGAACTGGCAGCAGCCAAAACGGTAGAAAAAGGACCTGGTAGCTTCCAAATTGAGTTTTTAAATCAATTAGCGAATACAACTTCAGAGGATATTGAGAAGTATGGAAAGGTTGAGTTTGTACAGTAAGGAGGGGAAATAGATGTCGCGTATTACAATGGATGAAATGTCTAAATTACTACCAGTATATTTTATTATGGGTAGTAACAATTGTACGAAGGAGCCACTGCAAGTATTGAGAGAGGCACTAGAAGGCGGTATAACACTTTTTCAATTTCGTGAAAAGGGAGAAGGGGCTTTAACTGGTGAGAAACGTATTCGTTTTGCGAAAGAACTACAAACACTTTGCAAAGAGTATAATGTGCCGTTTATTGTGAATGATGACGTTGAATTAGCTCTTGCATTAGATGCAGACGGTGTACATGTTGGACAAGATGATGAAGGAATAACATCTGTTCGTGAAAAAATGGGAGATAAAATTGTTGGAGTATCTACACATACAATTGAAGAAGCACGCTGGGCGATTGAAAACGGAGCTGATTATTTAGGAGTTGGTCCTATTTTCCCAACGAGTACGAAAAAAGATACGAAAGCAGTTCAAGGAACGAAAGGGCTAAAGTATTTTAGAGAACACGAGATTACAATACCGATTGTTGGTATTGGCGGAATTACAATTGAAAATACAGCTTCTGTTATAGATGCCGGTGCGGACGGTATTTCGGTTATTTCTGCGATTAGCTTAGCTGATTCTGCGTATGAAAGTACGAAGAAATTAGCTGATGAAGTAAATAAGAGTTTGTAAGAGAAGATCATGTGGCATAAAATGCTACGTGATCTTTTGTCGTATAAAACAAAATATGCCGCTTAAACTAGTATGTATAAACATATATTGTTTCGGAGGCGAAGGTATGATTGTATTCCAGGATATTATAACTGCTTATGAGAAAATGAAGGGTATTGTACATATGACACCGCTAGATTATTCGAGCACATTTAGTGAATTATCACAGAATGATGTTTATTTAAAGCTTGAGAATTTACAAAAGACAGGTTCCTTTAAAGTACGTGGCTCTTATAATAAAATGGTTTCTCTTGAGAAAGGTGATTTAGAAAATGGTGTTGTTGCGGCGTCTGCTGGAAATCATGCACAAGGGGTTGCGTATTCTAGTAATATGCTCAGTATTCCTTGTACGATTGTAATGCCAAAAGGTGCGCCGTTAAGTAAGGTGCTTGCGACGAAAAGGTATGGTGCTCATGTGGAATTACAAGGTGATGTATTTGACGATGCATTAGCTTACGCACTAGATTTAAAAGAGAAGACAGGAGCAAAATTTGTACATCCATTTGATGATGAAGCAGTAATTGCGGGTCAAGGGACAGTCGGATTGGAAATATTACAACAGCTTGAAGACGTAGAAGCTGTTATTTGTCCTATTGGAGGCGGGGGATTAATTGCAGGAGTTGCGATGGCAATTAAAGAACAAAAACCATCAGTAAAAATATATGGTGTGCAGACACTTGCTTGTCCAGGAATGAAACAATCACTTGAGGAAAAGAAAGTAATAACGGTAGATTCGGCGCCAACCATGGCAGATGGAATTGCAGTTAAAAGGCCAGGAGATTTAACTTTTGAACTTGTACAACGTTATGTGGATGATGTGTTTTGTGTAGATGAAATGGAAATCGCTCGGACGATGTTAATGCTTCTTGAGCGGAATAAATTGTTGGTCGAAGGGTCCGGCGCGAGTTCATTGGCTGCTTTGCTTTATCAAAAAATCCCAATAAAAGAAAAAAAGGTCGTATCCGTACTAAGCGGTGGAAATGTCGATGTAAACTTTATTTCACGTATTATTGAGCATGGAATGGTTGAAGCAGGGCGTTTCGTTCATATTGCGACAATGATTAAAGATAAGCCAGGGTATTTGCAACGCTTACTCGAGGTTGTAACAAGTTTTGAAGCGAATGTATTAAATATATATTTAGAACGAATTGGTACAAAGGTATTTCCAGGATATGCGCAATTGCACGTATCATTAGAAACTAAAGATAGAAATCATATCGAAGAAGTATTGAGTGGTTTAAAAAAGAAAGGATATACTGTAGAAGTTATCGATTGAAAAGATTTAAACAAACGTTTGATTAAAAAAGCACAAACCCCTTAAAATCATAGGTTTGTGCTTTTTCTTTAAAACATAATTGAAATTAAGAGCATTCCAATTCCGATAGAAGTAAAGGTTGCGATCAAGCCAGGAATCATAAAGCTATGATTTAAAACATATTTACCTATACCAGTTGTACCAGTGCGATCAAAGTTGATTGCAGCAACGATTGTTCCGTAGTTTGGAATGAAGAAGTATCCATTTACTGCAGGGAACATCGCAATAAGTAATGCTGGTGGAATGCCAAGAGATAATCCGAGTGGTATTAATGCACGAACTGTTGCTGCTTGGCTATACAGTAAGATAGATAGAATGAATAATGCGATAGCAAATAGCCACGGTGCACTTGTTACTAAGTGTTGAATTGATCCTTGAATCATATTTAAGTTACCGTTGAAGAAAGTATCTCCCATCCAAGCGATACCGAAAATGGCAACAACGGCTGTTGCGCCTGCTTTAAAGACGTTACCAGATACAATGCTTTCCACATTTGGTTTACAGAAAATAATAATAAGAGCAGCAATGGTTAACATAACCATTTCAATTGTGTTTGGCATTGAAAGATGAACTAATTTTCCATCCACCATCCACCCTGGACGCAGTGTTTCAAATGAGCCGAGAAGTACAACAAGGAAAGTTGAGACTAGGAAAAGGATAACTGATAATTTCGCGCCCTTTGTACCTACAAACTCTTTTTTCTCTTCAAGTTTAGGAATCATTCCTTCTTTTAATCGCTTCAAGTATTCAGGGTCTTCATTTAATTCCTTTCCCATTTTACTAGCAACGAATGCAGCTACCATACAAGCGATGAAGGTAGAAGGGATACTGACTTTTAAAATATCTAATAAAGTGATTTTATAGTCGGCTAACATTGCTAAAAGTGCAACAGTTGCAGCCGATATTGGACTAGCTGTAATTGCCTGCTGGGAAGCAATTACGGCAATTGACATTGGTCGTTCAGGTCTAATTCCTGATTCACGAGATACTTCGGCTATAACAGGAAGTACAGAATAAGCAACGTGACCAGTTCCCGCGCATAGCGTAAATAAATAAGTAACAATAGGAGCAAAAAATGTAATACGCTTTGGATTTTTTCGTAATGCTTTCTCGGCAAGGTGGACAAGATAATCCATTCCTCCAGCAGCTTGCAGGGCGCCGGCAGCTGTAATTACTGCTAAAATCATAAGCATTACATCAATAGGAGGAGCTGTAGGTTGTAAGTGGAAGACAAAAACGAGTATTGCCATACCAACTCCACCCATTACTCCTAAACCAACTCCACCTAGGCGTGCGCCAATAAAAATACAGAGTAGTAAGGTAAGAAATTGTAGCCAAAACATGATAAACTACCTCCGAAATTCATAAGTTAAGATATATTCGAATAGTTTAATTTGAATGAAAATTAAATAATTATTCGAAGTAATCCTTGAATTATATACATTTTTTATTATATAACACAAAAAAAGTAACATTCACGCATTTTGTTAAATTATTTCGAAAAAATAATACATCAAAACTTTATATTTATATCTCTAAATAAGTGGACATTTTAATACTTATGTTGTAATCTTTGAAAGAGAATATTTTAATTCTCATAGAACTCCCATATCGTTCAACTCGTTCAGCGAGAAAGGCAAACTGATGGAAACATGAGGACGCAAAACTACAGGGGCTAAGGTCGAGAGGCTAAGCTAGCCAGTTACCGGACGGATAGGGTTGGTCTTGACCAATGCTTTTTACATTGGTCTTTTTTTTATTTGTAAATAAGTGAGAATGATTATCATTTATTAAGGTTTATATTTTAATAGTTTTACTTTATATTACGTTAATTAAGAAAGGTGATGTTAATGAAAAGATATTGGCGCAAGCTGTCATTTCTTCAAAAAAATGTATTTTTAACTGTGTTAGTTATTTTGACGCTTGTTGGTACTATGGGAGCGTTAAGCTTTAACATGTTTCAAAATAGTATGATGTCTTTATTTGAACGGCATTCTTTTGAAACAGGAGATACGGTATTACATAAATTAGACGCAGAAATAGTGAGAGATGTTGAAAAAGACCCAACGGCACAAAGAGAAAAGAGAGAGAAGTTAACAGAGCAATTAGATGAAGTAACGAAAGAATTGAACAGTGTTGGACAAACGTATGTTGTTGGAGCAAAAACAAATGAAAAAGGTGAGTTACAAATCGTCGGTTTGGCTACAGGATTAGCAAATGTTGTTCAAGTAAAGCCAGGAGACTATTATAAACAACCAGATCGTTGGATGAAAGCATATGATAAAGTAATGAGCACGAAAAAAGCAAACATGACAGAAGTATATGAGGACGAATTAGGATCATGGGTAACGATATTAGAGCCAATTAAAGATGGAGAAGAAAATATTGTCGCAATTGTTGCCGCTGATGTAGATGCCTCTATTGTTCCTAGTACAAAGAAAAAATTCATTATACAAGGTTTAATGTTTATTTGTATTTCTGTTTTAATTGCAATTGTTATTCAATTCTTAATTGTGCGTAACGCACTTGCTCCATTGCGAGATTTACGTGAAGGCTTGCGCAAAGTGGGTGAAGGAGATTTAAGTATTAAATTAGAGGAAAGAGCAGATGATATTGGTATTATTAATACCTATTTTAATAATACAATCGAGAAGTTTAAAGGAATTATAGATAAAGTGAAGCAGACAGCAGAACAGGTTTCCTCATCTTCACAAGAATTGTCAGTGAGTACGAAAGAGAATAGCATGGCAGTTCAAGAAATCGTAAGTTCTATGGTTGGGTTAAGAGCTGGCGCTCAGTCTCAAGAAACTTCAGTACAACAGTATTTAGGTATTGTATATGAAATGGAAGATAAGATGGAAGAGATAGCGAATGCTGCAAAACAAATGGCGACAGCGTCTGAAGGTATGGAGCATCATTCAGTAAAAGGAAATGGCGTTATTGAACAGGCGATTAATCAAATGAGCATAATACAAAATGCAGTACAAGATTTATCTTCTATCATTTATTCTTTGGAAACAAGATCCAAAGAAATTAGTGATATTGTAACTGTAATTACAAGTATTTCAAATCAAACTAATTCGCTAGCTTTAAATGCTTCTATTGAAGCTTCACGTGCTGAGGTAACCGGAAGGGGATTTGCCGTTGTTGCTGATGAAGTGCGTAAATTAGCAGAGCAGACGGAAGCATCAGCAAAAGATATAGCAAAATTAATAGGAGAAACACAAGATGAAACGGAAGAAGCTGTTGTTTTAATGCAAAAAGGTTCAAAAGAAGTAGAATCTGGAATTAAACTTGTTCAAAGTAGTGGTGCTTTCTTTGAAAAAATTTCAAAATCAGCACAATCTGTTACAAATCAAGTTAGAGCTGTTTCTAGCAATTCAAGTGATATACTGCAAAATAGCCAAAATATTGTTCGTGTTGTAAATGAACTATCACATGTCGCAAATACGTATGCGAATAGTAGTAGTAATATTGAAGAGGGGATGAAAGAACAGGAAATGTCTGTACAAGATATTGCTGAATTAGCTACTTCTTTAAGCTGGCTTTCACAGGAGTTACAAGAGTTAATTGGGGAATTTAAAAGTTAAAAGTTAAAAGTTAAAAGTTAAATGAAATGATTATGCATGCTTTTGTTTGTTCAATAAAATAAATCATGCTACAATGAAAACGAATTAAGAACCGGGGAGCCAATTGGCTGAGAGGATGTAAGTATACATCGACCCTCAACCTGATCTGGATAATGCCAGCGTAGGGAGTTACTTTAAAGTGATGTAGCATAAGTTATTATAGAATAACTTGCATACAAGGCTTTCCTACATGGTAGGAAAGCCTTTTCTTTTTTCGAAAACATATTTTGTAAGGGGGATTTTATTATGTCACAACAAGTTACAATTTCATTTTCAGTAGTACCACAAGCGAAATCAAAAGATGTGTATTCTGTTGTTGATAAAGCGATTGAAGTTGTACAACAATCGGGAGTTCGTTATGAAGTAGGGGCAATGGAAACAACGCTGGAAGGAGAATTAGATGTACTTCTTGACGTCATTAAACGCGCACAACAAGCTTGCGTCGATGCTGGAGCAGAAGAAGTTATCACTTCTATTAAAATTCACTATCGTCCAAGTACGGGCGTAACGATTGACGAAAAGGTTTGGAAGTACCGTGATGAATATGCAAAACCAGAAGCGATCTAAAATAATTACAACAATTTGGCTTATCCTTCTCATTGCTATATGGGAAGGATCTGTTTCGTTATTTAAAATTGAGCCGTGGATTTTACCAAAGCCTTCTGCAATTGTACAAGAATTAATTGGAATGAAAGATTTATTATTACCAAACACAATACAAACGTTACAAGAAGTTGTTATTGGATTGTTTTTTGCGATTTTACTCGGAACGAGCATTGCTATCATTATGGATGTTATTCCTTTATTTCGGATTTTAATGAATCCGTTGCTCGTTATTTCGCAAACAATTCCAATCGTTGTGCTCGCGCCATTATTTATTATTTGGTTTGGGTACGGAATGTTGCCAAAGGTAATGGTTGTCATTCTTGTTTGTTTCTTCCCAATTGCGCTTAGCATTTTAGAAGGCTTCCAAACGGTAGATAAAAATATGCTGAAGTTGTTACAAACGATGAAGGCGACAAAGTGGCAAATTTATCAGAAAGTGAAATTTCCAGCAGTGCTTCCATACTTTTTCTCAGGTTTAAAAATTGCCGTTACATATAGTGTGATGGGAGCGATTATTGGGGAGTGGCTTGGAGCGAGTGAAGGGTTAGGCGTTATGCTCACAAGAGCGACAAAATCCTTTTTAACAGCTCGTGTATTTGGTGTAGCAGCGATTATCGTCATGGTGACATTATTCCTGTACTTTATTGTTGAATTTATGGCAAGAATAACAGCACCATGGATATACAGAAAGGGCGGCAGAAAATGAAAAAAGGTTTAAAAATTATGTTAGCTGCATTATTAGCAGTTGGTGTTGCCGGATGTAATGCGGCGAAGAAAGAAGAGAGCACAAGCAAAGAAAAGAAAGTGAAAGTCGTTTTAGATTGGTTCCCAAATACAAACCATACTGGTTTATATGTGGCGAAGACTAAAGATTATTATAAAAAACAAGGGTTAGATGTAGAAATCATTCAACCAGGTGATAATGTTACGGCCGAACAAATGATAGCTTCAGGAAAAGCTGATTTTGCGATAAGTGCACAAGAAAATGTAACATTGGCTCGCGTTGAAGGTATTCCTGTTGTGTCGGTCGGTGCAATTATTCAACATAATACATCTGCTTTTGCATCGTTAAAGAAAGATAATATTGCTTCAGCGAAAGATTTTGAAGGTAAACGTTATGGTGGCTGGGGAGGACCAGCAGAAGAAGCGACGTTAAAGACAATTATGGATAAACATCAAGCTGATTTTAATAAAGTTGAAAAAATTATTCTTGGACAAACAGATTTCTTTAAATCAATCGGTCGTGATGCAGACTTTGAATGGATTTATTATGGATGGGATGGAATTGAAGCGAAGCGTCAAGGAAAAGAGTTAAATACAATTATGGTGAAAGACTTAGATCCAGCGCTCGATTTCTATAGTCCTGTCATTATTACAAGTGAAAAACATACGAAGCAAGATAAAGATTTTGTGAAAAAGTTTATGACTGCAACGACGGAAGGTTATAATTTTGCAATTAAAGAACCGAAAGAAGCTGCTGATATTTTAATTAAAGCTGTTCCAGATGTGAATAAAGAATTAGTACAAGAAAGTCAAAAGTGGTTAAGTACAAAGTATCAAGATGATGCAAAAGCGTGGGGAGTACAGAAGGAAGAGATTTGGACGAATTACATGAATTTCTTATATGACAACAAAGTTATTAAAAAGAAAATTGATGTAAAAGATGCTTTTACAAATGAATTCCTTCCAAGTGAAAAATGAGTGGATTACAAATAAAAGATATTGTAAAAGCTTTCGATGGAAAGAATGTATTAGCGAATATTAGTGCTTCCATACAAGAGGGAGAGTTTGTCTCCTTTGTAGGCCCAAGTGGTTGTGGAAAAAGCACATTATTAAATATGATTGCGAGTGTTGAACAACCAACGAGCGGAGAAGTGTTTTATAACGAGAACTATGTAAAAAAACAAGATGTTGTTAGTTATATGCCACAACAAGATTTATTACTACCGTGGCGATCTGCTTTGCAAAATATAGTTCTTCCATTAGAAATCGAAGGGAAGCCTAAAAAACAAAGGCTGACAGAGGGAATGGAAGCATTAAAGCAGTTTGAGCTAGATGAATATGCAAATCATTACCCAGATGAGCTATCAGGTGGAATGCGTCAAAGAATTAGTTTCCTTCGCACATATTTATGTGAAAAGCCAATTATGCTACTCGATGAGCCTTTTGGAAAATTAGATGCATTTACAAAAATGGAAGTACACAGTTGGCTTTTAAATTCTTGGCATCAAGAAAAGCAGACAATTGTTATGGTTACACATGACTTAGATGAGGCAATTTTGCTTTCTGATCGCGTATTTATTTTATCTCAAAGACCGGCATCAATTGTTGGAGAGGTACAAGTGAAATTACCTCGACCGCGAACGATGGATATGTTAACATCTCTGGAGTTAAAGAAAGATAAGGAAGAAATTTTAAGAGTATTGGCTCCTTATATGAAAAAATAGAAAAAGCCTCTTAACAGTTTTAGTATAATTACTGTTAAGAGACTTTTTTGCAGAACATGAAATGAATAAGAAGGAACAAAAGGAAAAATAGCGAATAGAATATAACAGAGTAGTTTATACTCGTAATATAACAAATGTAAAAGGAGTGAAAGGATAAAATGACTTTATCGACTGTTCTTCAAATGGTTTTAGCTTGATACGGGAGAAGTCTGCCCATTTTTAAAGATTAAGCTAAATTGAAGACAGCAGGTAAAGAACCTTAATCCTTTTTTACGATAATAAATTGTAATGGGTAAGGTGTATTCACCTTACCCATTTTTATATGTACAACTAAATAAGGCTTTATACTGTTGTTCTCTCTATTTAGCTTATGAACTATAAGTAGAGGAGAGAGATAAAATGAGTATATTAACAGTAGAAAATGTAAGCCATTCATATGGTGAGAAAACTATTTTATATAATGCATGTTTTCGATTATTAAAGGGCGAACATGTTGGGTTAGTAGGGAAAAATGGAATTGGAAAATCAACATTGTTACGCCTGTTAACAGGAGAGCTTATACATGATGATGGGAAAATTGAATGGTTTCCACATGTGAAGGTTGGCTTTTTACAGCAACATATGGATTTACAAGAAGGTATAACAATTGAAGAATACTTGCAAAGTGCATTTTCTAGTTTGTATGCGATTGAATGTGAAATGTTAAAAATTACAGAAGAGATGGCTATAACGGAAGAGATAGGGAAACTATTAGTAAAGTATGGCGAGCTACAAACGATACTTGAAGGTTCTAATTTCTATCAAATTCGTACAGAAATTGAAGAAGTAGCAACCGGTTTAGGATTGTTTGAAATAGGGATGGAAAAGGATGTTTCAAAGTTAAGTGGTGGTCAGCGGACAAAGTTATTACTTGGAAAACTCCTTTTAGAAAAAGCGGATGTTTTATTATTAGATGAGCCAACTAACTATTTAGATACAGCGCATATAGAATGGTTGCAATCGTATTTAAAAATGTATGAAAAAGCTTATATTATCATTTCGCACGACGAGGCATTTTTGAACAATATTACGAATGTTATTTATCATCTAGAAGAACGAAAGGTTAAGCGCTATGTAGGAGATTATGAAGCCTTTTTGCAAAGTTATCAATTACAAAGGAAACAATTACAAGCGGCGTATGCGAAACAACAAAAAGAAATTGCACATTTAGAAACCTTTATTCAAAAAAATAAAATTCGAAAAGCGAAACAAGCAAAAAGTCGTGAGAAGGTATTAGAGAAAATGCAAAAGGTGGAAAAGGTTAATGATGTACCTCGTGCGCGTTTTGATTTTAATGTTTATACTGAGCCAGTGAGTCGTATATTACAGGTAGAGAAACTGAAAATTGGTTATGGTGAACCGTTATTTCCAGAATTGGATTTTCAAGTGAAAAAAGGGGAAAAGATTGCAATTGTTGGTCATAATGGGGTTGGAAAAACAACAGTGTTAAAAACATTACTAGGACAAATAAAGCCGTTAAGCGGTTCAGTTTTTATTGGTGAACGGGTAAAACCAGCTTATTTTGCACAAGAGGAATTCGCTTCAGAAATAACTGCACTAGAAAGAGTATGGGCAGGGAGACCAGATATGACAAGAAAAGAAATCCGACAAGCATTAGCAAAGTGCGGATTGAAAGAAGATCATGTTTTAAAACCTATCCATTTATTAAGTGGAGGGGAACAAACGAAAGTACGATTATGCGAACTTATCGTAACTCAAAGCAATGTTTTAATTTTAGATGAACCAACTAACCATTTGGATACAGAGACTAAGATGGCTTTGCAGGAAGCGTTAAAACAATATAAAGGTACGGTTTTAATTGTTTCACATGAGCCCTCTTTCTATAAAGCGTGGATAACAAAAGTATGGAATATTGAAGAATGGAACGTTTAAAAATAATCACAAAGAAAAGGCATTAGCTTTTATGAGCTAATGCCTTTTCTTTGTACTTAACATGATTTTCGAGAATTCTTACATGAGAATTGTATGAAGAAGCACTCTTATGGTGCGCTTATAAGCGTGCTTTTTCTGCGATTATATTTATAATAATACTAGATGCCTTTCCCTAATAGGCCACTATCTTTCTTTGTATATATATAGATAGTTTGAAGTGGAATAAAAATTATTCCTATATGTAAAGGATAATGTGATTAGTATGGGAAGACAATAGTAATTAAAGGAAATTCATGTAAAATTCAGCTGAGCTTCATACAAACTTCATATCAGAAACTAAATATAAATATAATAGATTATTAGAATGTTGATTTTTTTACTTTTTATAAAATTAAAAGTTTGAATTTAGGAATTAACGTTAAAACCTAAATTCAAACCTTATTGAAATAATTAAATAAGGTTACGTTTAGTTTTCACTAATGACTGCATTTAAAAGTTCAGCAGGATTTCCTATTCCTGCACCTCTGATTGTAACGAATCCACCCGGAGGAATTTCGCCACTCCATCCTACATTAGTAATTACATAACGATTATTTGTTTTACTACTAATTTTAGAATCCAAAACTTGTGTGTCATTGCTATTGCGTAATGTAGCAGAAAATTGAAATTTCATGTAAAATAATAGTAAAAATATGTAAAGGAGGGAATAGTGTGGATGTGTTTTTGAATATTGCTGAAGAAAAAATTCGTCAAGCAATACGGAATGGAGATCTCAATAATATTCCGGGAAAAGGAAAACCACTACAATTAGAAGACCTTTCAATGGTACCTCCAGAATTAAGAATGAGTTATAAAATATTGAAAAATGCGGGTATGATTCCACCAGAAATGGAATTGCAAAAAGATATATTAAAAATAGAGGATTTAATCGCTTGCTGTTATGATGAGGTTGAGAGAATAAAATTACAAGAAGAACTAACAGTAAAAACTTTGCGTTTTCAGCAGTTAATGGAAAAGAGAAAAATTAAAGACAATTCAGCATTTCGTATGTATCAAGATAAAGTATTTCGCAAATTACGTTAAGAGGGATAAGATGAATCATTTTCAAACGGTAGAAGAATTAGCGACATATATTGAAGAACAGCAGTTAGTACTTCTGTTTATAAAAACGGAAAATTGTGGTGTTTGTGATGTTATGTTAAGGAAAGTAAATTATGTATTAGAGGGTTATGATTACGTAAAGAAAGTAGAGGTTTTACTACAAGACATGCAAGAGATTGCGGGTCGATATTTAGTATTTACAGGGCCGACAGTTCTATTATTTCATGAAGGGAAGGAGATTCTTCGTGAATCGCGCTTTATTTCACTTGAAAATATAGAGAGAGTACTTCAATTGTTAGAAAAATAAGGGAGGTTTTTATATGGGGTTTGTTATTGCAGCGTTACTATTTTGTGTTTTAGTTTGGATGATTGCAGCATCAGTTAAATCAAATAATCGAAGAGTAAACCTTACTAAAAAAAGTAATGCACATAATATTTCTAATACCTCATCACCATCATTTTTCTTTGCTGGATCTGATAGTAATAGTTCACATGATGGCGGTCATTCACATGATTGCGGAGGATCTTTTGGCGGAGATAGTGGAGGTAGCTGCGATGGCGGCGGCGGTGGTGATTGATGAGAAATACGCCTTATACGGGCGTATTTCTTTTTAAACAAACGTTTGATTAGTGGAATTACATACACATAAAAAACAGTTAAACAAACGTTTGATTAAAGTTTCACTTTATAAACATGTTATAAGGGGAATGGAAATGAAAAGGGAACCGAAAGTGAAAAACAAAGGGAAAGTAGCATTATTTTTATTAGTTGCTGGAGGCGTATTTCTTGTTAAACTGGGGTTTAAATTTGGAACAATACACATGATTCGAGTTTGGTTTGAAAATACGTTTTCGTAAATAAGGAATATAGCCTCTTGCGATAGAGGTTTTTCATTTGTTATTATTAGACTGAACGGTCGGTTTAAAGAGGTGTGAGAATGAGAAAAAGCGCAGAAGAGATAAAGAAAGAAATTGCATATAAAGCAGAGAGTCTGTTTTCACAAAAAGGCTATGCAGCTACATCTATGGAAGATATTTGTGAGATTACAGGGCGAAGTAAGGGAAGTATTTATTATCACTTTAAAAGTAAAGAAGAATTATTTTTATTTGTAGTGAAACAGCATACGTATGATTGGCTTGAGAAATGGAATGAAAAAGAGAAGTTGTATATTACTAGTACTGAGAAATTATATGGCTTCGCAGAATATCATGTAGAGGATATACAGCAACCTATTTCTAATGCAATAGAGGAATTTTCTATGAGTCAAGTTGTAAGCAAAGAGATTTTAGATGAAATGCTAGCTTTAACTAGAGAATCATATGGTATTTTTGAGAAATTAATTGAAACAGGTATACAGTCTGGAGAGTTCCGTGAAGATAACACTCGTGATCTTATGTATATTGTAAACGGCTTATTATCGGGGCTGGGAGTGCTCTACTACGAGCTTGATAATAACGAATTAAAACGAATTTATAAAAGGGCAATAGATGTATTGTTAAAAGGGATGGCAGCTGAATAATAAATCAGCAGCTTTTCTTATAAAACAAATTAGACCGAACGGTCGGTTTATAAAAGGAGGAGTGAAAATGAAAGCTTTATTTAAAAATCGAGCATTTATGCTCGTTATGGCATCTGATATTTTACAGCAATTTGCAATTTGGATCAGAAATATGGCTCTTTTGTATTTCATAATGGAGCGAACGAATAATGATCCAATGTCAGTGTCACTATTATCAGTTATGGAATATGCACCTATTTTTATTTTCTCGTTTATTGGTGGTGCGCTAGCAGATCGCTGGAACCCGAAAAGAACAATGGTCGCTGGAGATGTGTTAAGTGTACTGTCTATTATAGGAATTGTTTTGTTGTTAAAGATTGATTACTGGCAGGCAATATTTTTTGCAACACTCGTTTCCGCAATTGTAGGTCAGTTCTCTCAGCCGTCATCTTCACGTATATTTAAGCGCTATGTAAAGGAAGAACAGGTAGCAAGTGCTATTGCATTTAACCAAACATTACAGTCATTATTTATGATTTTTGGACCAGTTGTAGGTTCAATTGTGTATACACAACTTGGCTTATTTACGTCACTATATAGCTTGATCATTTTATTTTTGTTATCGGCTATTGTTCTTTCGCTATTACCAAAATGGGTTGAACAAGAGCAAGCGGTGAGAGGTTCATTAAAAAATGATATAAAAGAAGGATGGAAATACGTTCTTCATACGAAAAATTTACGTATGATTACGATCACTTTCACAATTATTGGTTTAGCAGTTGGATTAACGAATCCATTAGAAGTATTCCTTGTGATCGAACGTTTAGGCATGGAAAAGGAAGCAGTTCAATATTTAGCTGCAGCTGACGGAATAGGTATGTTAATCGGTGGTATTGTTGCAGCAGTTTTTACTTCAAAAGTAAATCCGAAAAAAATGTTTGTATTCGGCATGAGTATATTAGCGATATCATTTTTGGTAGAAGGACTGTCTACATCGTTTTGGATTACTAGTTTGATGCGATTTGGCACAGGAATTTGTTTAGCCTGTGTAAATATTGTGGTCGGGACGCTTATGATTCAACTTGTACCAGAAAATATGATTGGAAGAGTAAATGGGACAATTTTACCACTGTTTATGGGTGCTATGTTAATTGGAACTTCACTAGCTGGAGGATTGAAGGAAATGACTTCACTAGTTATTGTATTCTGTATAGCAATGTCACTTATTTTATTGGCAATTTTGCCAATCTTACGTATGAGGATGAATAAAGAAGAGATTGCTAATCAAGAGGAACTAACGAATGCAGTGGTTTCGAAATAGCCATTGTAAGGGAGCGGAGCTGCTCCCTTTTTCTATGGGAATCTTTTGACAATGAAATGTACCAACTATATACTGATGTTGTAAAAATAATTTTACAGGTTAGGGGAAATAATGTGAAAAATCAAATCTATGAATTACGCACTGAAAATAATATTTCACAAGGTGCATTAGCTGATAAGTGTAGCGTATCAAGACAGACGATAAATGCAATTGAGAATAATAAATATG
Organism: Bacillus cereus group sp. BfR-BA-01310; assembly: GCF_022664325.1. Lineage (NCBI taxonomy): Bacteria > Bacillati > Bacillota > Bacilli > Caryophanales > Bacillaceae > Bacillus > Bacillus cereus group sp. BfR-BA-01310. Next base: position 112,885 of record NZ_JAKUHD010000013.1, read on the forward strand.
ACCCAAGTTTAGCATTAGCATTCCGTTTAGCCGAAGTATTAGGAACAACTGTCGATAAACTATTTTTGTACAAGCAGTAGGGGGAGTAGTTGTTGGGGAAAGAGAAAATAAGTCTTTTAGTTACGGCATTAGTAGCTATAAGTACGCTAGCGTTTGCACTTTACTATTGGTTAACTGAACTTCAAGTAAACTGGTATGCACTATTTATTTGTAGCATCGCATTACATTATATGTTTAAAAGTTTGGTATCGCATAATGTTGAAGGGACAACTGAGGAGAACGAAGATTTAGAAAAACATGTATTAAAAACAAGTGCAAATGTTACATATTATGTACTAGTTGTATTAATTTTTGGTTTGTTTTTCGCATCGGTAGGTTTTAATAAATGGATTGATTTTCATAACATACCGCTTCTGTTTGCGTTATGCGCTGCTATAGTTGTAAAGCCAGCTATAGAGTTTTTAATTGTAAGGCGTTATCGTTAAAAATAAAGAAAAAGATCCTCTTCTTGTGTGAAGAGGATCTTTTTCTTATATTGTTTTAGTTTTAGGATTAGGTGGCGTAACGGACGTATCATTTTCAGGCACTCTAGTTAATAGGAATCCCCCGATAATAAATAGGACAATAACACTAAGGACACCAGCGTTAGTTTTTCCTGTTAATTGTGTTGTGACACCAACTAATACCGGACCCATAATTGCTGCGAATTTACCGAAGATATTATAGAATCCGAAGAATTCATTTGCAGATTCTTTCGGTACTAGTTTTGCGAAGTATGAACGGCTAAGTGCTTGAATTCCGCCTTGAGAAGTAGCAACTAGCATTGCTAAGATCCAGAAATCAAGTGTCGTTTTTAAGAAATAAGCATATGTGCAGATAATGATATAAATAATAATACCGACATATAGCATTTTTTTACCGGTAAATGTTTCCGATAATTTTCCGTATAATAAAGCGAATGGACAAGCGACAATTTGTGTTACAAATAAGATGATTAATAGATTAGTTGCACTAATACCGAGATCTGTTCCGTAAGCGGTAGACATAGTAATAATTGTATCTACCCCGTCAATGTAGAAAAAGTAAGCTATTAGGAACATAAATACAGTTTTATATTCTTTAATATTTTTAAAAGTATTAGCAAGGCGCTTGAAGCTCATTGCAATTGGTCTTGGCTGACGTTCAATATAGTGTGTTTGCTCTACATTTTTTAGCATTGGAATTGTAAATAGTCCCCACCAAAGAGCTGTTATTGCAAAGGAAATTTGACTAGCAATGCCGACCGATAAGGGGATAGTTCCTTTTTGAGCAAGAATAATAAGAGCAATACAACCGATAAAAGGAATTGTACTCCCAATATAACCTAATGCAAAACCTCTCGTAGAAATTCGGTCCATTCTATCTTTAGAGGTAACATCTACTAAAAATGCATCATAAAAAATATTTGCCCCAGCAAAGCCGACTAATGCGAGCATATAGCAACCTAGTAATAAGTACCACTGAGATGTTGGAACAACTGCTAGCATACTTGTAAATACGATACCGAGTCCAAAGAAGAATGTGAAAAATCGTTTTTTAAATCCTTTATAATCAGCAACTGTGCCGAGAATAGGAGCAAGTATAGAAATTAAAAGTGTAGCAAACGAGTTTGCATATCCCCAATAAGCTGTTGAAGTTGCACCAGATAGTCCGGCTTCTTTTGCAGCTGCTTTAAAGTAAATAGGAAATACTGCAGTTGTAATGACGAGCGAATATACCGAGTTTGCCCAATCATATAATATCCAGCTTTTTTCTTGCCTGGACATCTTTTTCATATAATGTTCCCCCTTAAATTTGTTCTACTAACAGTGTACAAAAATAAAAATTGTAAAAAGAGAAACAAGGATGATTTTTACATAACTTTTACATATATACACAGTTCTTTACAATTGAAGTAAATCCTCTACAATTGCTCCGTCTGTTTCACCTAAGTGCAAACCGAGTAACCTAGCGATAGTGGGGCCTTCATCAATAAGTCTCATATAAGGGATTGTAACGCCACTTTGAATGCCTTTTCCGGCAGCTATAAAAATTGTTTCATAGTTAGGTTTTGTTGGGGAATATCCGTGTGTTCCAAATGTATATTTTTTACTAGAAGTAACATCTTTTCTAGTAATCTCTTTTATGAAATCACCTATATGATTCTCAATGAAGTAATACCCTTCCATGGCTTCTAGCATAAATAAGCAATTACCATCAGCACCGCGTTCTTTTGCATCTTCATCGTGTAGAATAAATTCAATTCCGTTTTGTTTATTCTGAAGAAGCTCTTCGAGAAGAAGTTGAATCTCTTTAATCGTTTCAGTATCATTTTTATCTTTTACATGTACGTATGCAGATCCGTCACAGCTTTGGCAATAAGCTTTCCAATCTTGTACTTTTCCATTTTTGTTTACGGATATAAGCCCTTTTTGACGGAATAGGACATTTAATTGGATTGCTTTGTTTTCACTTAAAGCGCTATGATCGCCAAGTGCAATAATTGTACTTTCTTCGTATATACTACTTTCTTTTAATGCATGAATAATTTTTCCTAGACGTTCGTCGTGCCTATGGACTGCAGCTAGTGTTTCTTTAGACTCAAAACCATGATAATGTCTTTGCGTGTCTAAATCAGTAAAATGTACAAACATAACATTAGGTTTTTTCGTCTGAATTGTATGGACAGCGGAAGCAAGGACGAAATCATCAAGCTCAGGCTGTGACAATCCATTTCGTATATGGCCAAAACGACGATTTAAATCTAATTGATATAGAGGACTACCGCTAAATAATGAAACTAAAATTTGATTTTGCCATGGTCTATTTGGAAAGATTTCTGGTAAATTGTAATCAATATTTGCTCTTCCAGTAACAGGCCATAGTAGGGCAGCTGTCGTTAAATTTGCTTTACGTGCTTCATCGTATAAAGTTGTTCCTTTAATGGACTTTCGATACCAATGCCAATCTGGTGACTCACGTCCTGGTTGAAGTAATGTATTACTGACAACGCCATGTTTATTAGGATAATTACCGGTTATAATTGTTGTATGACTCGGATATGTTACAGAAGGATAAATCGGCTCTACTTTTTCCGCAACAGCGCCCTTTTTCATTAAAGATTGGAAATTAGGGAGTTTTTGTAATATCGGAAGATCTAAAGCTGATAAACAGTCAAAAGATAATATGATGACGTGATTTGTTAATGCTTTATCCATAAAGTAGACCTCCTGATTATATAAAACCTATTCTTATATATTACTATTAATACCTGGTGATAAAAATATGTTTTTGAATAAAATTTATTGTTTATTTTCAGAAAACTTAAACATATAATGATTATAAGGGAATGAATGTAAGGAGGGAATACTATGGATTGGCTGGATGGCTTTGGTACCTTTTATATCATTGGTGGAATCACAATTTTCCTTGTATTTGCAATTTCTTATTTACTAAAGAAACGTTTTCCAGACAAACAGTTTGATATTATATTTTCACTTATTTTAATACTTCTTTGTTTAGCTTTCTTTCCTGTTACAATGATCGTTATCGGTGGATGGGAAGGAATGGGATACGGATTTATTTGTTTCTTCGTTTTAATTGGTACACTTATTGGCATGGTTGCTCATCAACTTGTAAAAATCGTTCGGAAAAGTTATGTATAAAATAACAATAACTGAAAAGAATGTATAAAAATAAGAAAATTTACTCTTGTTTTGCAATAAAATTTATATTATGATATTCAACAAATTTATTTCGTTATAACGATGAAAAAGGACTAGTACATGTCTTACCTTTTTTGTAGAGAGAGAATCCTTTTGGCTGGAAGATTCTTAAAAAGGCGATATGGAACCTAACTTTGAGTTCTGCATATGCAGCGGGGAATTCCCGTTATCAAAAAGAGAGCATACTCAATTTTTTGTGTATGAATCAGGGTGGTAACGCCGACAAAGCTCGGTCCCTATTTGGGGACGCGGGCTTTTTTTATTTTCTAAAGGAGGAAGAGTGACTATGGCAAAAGAACAAGTACAGGCTATTACGAAAATGGAAGATGACTTTGCTCAGTGGTATACCGATATTGTGAAAAAAGCAGAGCTTGTTGATTATTCAAGTGTGAAAGGTTGTATGATTTTACGTCCATACGGTTATGCATTATGGGAAAATATGCAGAAAGTGATGGATGAAAAATTAAAAGCATCTGGTCATGAAAATGTGTATATGCCAATGTTTATTCCAGAGAGTTTATTACAAAAGGAGAAAGATCATGTTGAAGGATTTGCTCCTGAAGTGGCATGGGTTACTCATGGTGGGGATGAGAAATTAGCGGAAAGACTTTGTGTACGTCCTACATCTGAAACTCTATTTTGTGAGCATTTTTCAAAAATTGTTCAATCATATAATGATTTACCAAAGTTATATAACCAGTGGTGTTCAGTAGTTCGTTGGGAGAAGACGACGAGACCATTCCTTCGTACAACTGAATTTTTATGGCAAGAAGGTCATACCATTCATGAAACAGCAGAAGAATCTCAAACTGAAACATTAAATATTTTAAATTTATATGCTGCTTTTTGTGAAGAGTATTTAGCAATTCCAGTTATTAAAGGGCAAAAAACAGAAAAAGAAAAGTTTGCAGGAGCGAAGGCAACCTATACGATTGAAAGTTTAATGCATGATGGAAAAGCGCTTCAGACAGGAACATCTCATAATTTTGGAACGAACTTCTCTGAAGCATTTGATATTAAGTTTTTAGACCGTAACGGTAAGTGGCAATACGTACATCAAACATCTTGGGGTGTATCAACAAGAATGATAGGTGGACTTATTATGGTTCATAGTGATAATAATGGACTTGTAATGCCACCGAAAGTGGCACCATTACAAGTTGTTATCGTTCCTATTGCTCAGCATAAAGAAGGTGTGTTAGAAAAAGCAACAGAGTTACAAGGTCGTATTCAGAAGGTTGCACGTGTAAAAATAGATGCTAGCAATAAAACACCTGGCTGGAAATTTAATGAGTATGAAATGAAGGGTACTCCAATTAGATTAGAGGTTGGTCCAAAGGATATTGAAAAGAATCAAGTAGTACTTGTAAGGCGAGATACGAAAGAAAAAGAGTTTATATCAATGGATCAATTAGAAGAACGTATTCCATCATTACTAGAGGAGATTCATCATTCTTTATTTAATAAAGCAAAAGTATTTCGAGATGAGAATACTTATAGTGTGACGAATTTCGAAGAGATGAAAAAAGCAGCTGATGAAAAGCAAGGTTTTATTAAGGCGATGTGGTGCGGAGAACTAGCTTGTGAAGAAAAATTAAAAGAAGAAGTTGGAGTATCTTCACGTTGTATTCCGTTCGAACAAGAAAGCTTAGCGGAAGAATGTATTTGCTGTGGTAAAGAAGCTAAGCACATGGTGTATTGGGGAAAAGCGTATTAATATTTTTGCATATAGATGATAAAAAGGACTTTGGATTGAATAATAAATTTCAATCCAAAGTCCTTTTATTTTAGTTTTATAATTTGTATCGTGTATTTTTTAGATGGAAGGATGTTGCTTTTTTATTTTGCATTTTTGCGATGAATAAATAGTACCATACCAATTAGGAATGCTGAAATCCCTATTAATACATCCTTTTGTAATATTTCATAGGGAAAAGGATTTTACACAAAAAACAATATATAGAAAAAGAAGTTCATAATTTTTATGTCCATATTCTAATATTCAAAATAAATATTCCGGAATGATATGTTAAGATTAATAGTAAGACGGATAAAAAAAAAGGGGGGCTGAAGAATATAGGATTGCTTATATTCTTATAAAAATTATGAAGCAAATAACAAAACAAATCATAACAGGTACATTTCTAGCAACAGCAGCATCTTTTGTTTCGACTCATGCCTTTGCAGAAAGTGATAATCTAGCGACAGTAAATGCAACAAACTTAAATATACGTGAACAACCTACAACTCAAGGTAAAGTTGTAGGAACAGTAAAACAAGGAACAACTGTACAAGTTTTAAGTCAGGAAAAAGAATGGGCTAAAATCTCTCATGATGGAAAAGAGGGGTATGTTTCATTACAATTTTTGAAATTGTCGGGTAAAACCCCAGGTGCTGAACAACAACAACCAATAATTAATAATGGACAAAAAGAAGAGGGAATCGTTACGGCGACTCGTTTGAATGTACGTAATAGTCCAGTTTTAGGTAGTTCAATGATTGGCTATGTTCAAAAAAATGAAAAAGTAACGGTATTAGGAAAAGCAAATGGTTGGGCAAAGATTGAATATAAAGGAAAAGAGGGATATGTATCTTTAGAGTTTTTAAAATTTGGAGATGCAATTCAAACGCCTGACGCTTCTAGTCAAAAACAGCAGCAACCAACAATTAAAAATGGTGTAGAAGAAACAGGAACAATAAACGCGACAAGTTTACGAGTAAGAAGTGCGGCAAATACAAGTAGCGCAGTTCTAGGAAACTTAAAAAATGGCGAAAAAGTAACAGTGTTAGGAAAAGCAAACGGCTGGGCAAAAATCAGCTACCAAGGAAAAGAAGGCTATGTATCGCTAGAATTTGTGAAATTAGAGGCAGGAAAGCAAGAAGAAAAGCCAGCGGAAAATATTACAAATGGAACACAAGAAGTAGGAACAATAAACGCGACAAGTTTACGAGTAAGAAGTGCGGCAAATACAAGTAGCGCAGTTCTAGGAAACTTAAAAAATGGCGAAAAAGTA
>NZ_JAKUHD010000014.1:0-114307 GCF_022664325.1 Bacillus cereus group sp. BfR-BA-01310
TCCAAATGGAGAATTTATTTCGTTTAAAAGAAAAGCGCACTCTTACATGATTGGAGAGGAAATCTCGTTTAACGAACAAGAACAAAGAGCACTGCATTTTTCAATCCCTTCTTTCTTAAAGCCTGCATCATTACTTGTTGCTTGTTTTCTATGTGTGTTGCTGTTTTTCTACAACCAACCTGAAGAAAAAGTATTTGCTTATGTCTCAGTTGATATAAATCCAAGTTTAGAGGTGAGCGTAACAAAGGATCTTCGTGTTATAGATTTGCGAGCTTGTAATGATGATGGAAGGCGTATTTTAAATGAAATGAAGCGATGGGAAAATAAACACCTGCAAGACGTAATACGTACTATTATAAAGAAGAGTCAAGAGGATAAGTACTTAACGAATAATAAGCAAGTTATGCTAACAGCTGTTACAAAGGACAAGTCGCTAGAACCACAATTGGAAAAGGCTATGCAAGAATTAAAGAAAGAGTATGAGATAAAACATATTACAGTCGTATATCAAACCAGTACGATGCAAATGCGAGAGAATGCCAAGAAAGCAGGGGTTGGCACAGGTGTTTATATAAAACAAGAGAATGAGAAGCGGAAATCACTTACTCCTCCTGCGCCGCCGTCTAATCAAGAGGAGCGCGATGAGGAGATACATTCGCAACAAAAGTCATCTCCTGATACATCATCGAATTCGTCACCTGTAAAAGAAGAAGGATACGAGAAGCAAAAGTATATAGAACAAAAGCAATCCAAGGAACAGCAACCTAAGCAAATAAAAGAAAATAATAGATATCAGGAAGAAAACAACGGTAGAGGGTCTCAGCAAGGAAGTAATGGAAACCAGCAAGAAAACAACGGTAGAGGGTCTCAGCAAGGAAATAATGGAAACCAGCAAGAGAACAACGGAAGAGGATCTCAGCAAGGAAATAATGGAAACCAGCAAGAGAACAACGGAAGAGGATCTCAGCAAGGAAATAATGGACATCAGCAAGAGAACAATGGTAGGGGATCTCAGCAAGGAAATAATGGGCATCAGCAAGAGAACAATGGAAGAGGATCTCAGCAAGGAAATAATGGACATCAGCAAGAGAACAATGGAAGAGGATTTCAGCAAGGAAATAATGGACATCAGCAAGAAAACAACGGTAGGGGATATAAACAAGAAAATAATGAGAATCAGCAAGGAAATAAAGGTAATATAAACGAAAATAACGGGTCTGAAAATGAGGACGAAAACATTCCTGCCACATAACATCAAGGGAATGGAAAGAAGAATCCATAAAATGTTGAAGATGGGGATTCGTTTAATTTCAAAGCTAAAAGGAATTTATTATTCTATATTCCTATTAAGCTATTTTCGTATCCTATTAATATAGTTTGCGTTTGTACTTAGAATAAGGCGAAAAGGAGTATGTAGAAGATATAATGGAGAAAAAAATTCAACAAGAGAAAGATAAATCAAAACCTGTTTTTTATGATCCTAAAGGAAGAAGAAAAATAGCTTTTAGTTGGTTTCTATGTATCTCAATAGTTAGCATAAGTATTGTATTTTATTTTTTCTTTCAAAGTATTTTTTCAACACCAGAAATTCCAAATATGAATCCTACTGTAAAAGAGGATACTAAACTTGTACCTATTAATCAAAAACTTAGCGACCAGCAGTTAAAGAAAGAAGAATTCAAACCTAATACCGAAATGAAAAACGATGAAAGTTCGGTGAATTCAACGAACGATAGCAAACAACCTAAAGAAGTTTATGGTTTTTATGTAAACTGGGATGAAAATAGTACAGCTTCTTTAAAAGAAAATATCGATTCATTAACCACGTTAGTACCGGAATGGTATCACTTAAAAGCAGACTTAACAATTAGTAGTGAGATAAAAACTGAGATTGTAAAGTTAGCAGAAAAAAATAAAGTGAAAATTATGCCTTTACTTACTAACTATACAGAGGAAGCTTCTGGTCCTGATGGTGGGCTTATTCATAAGTTATTGAATTCCCCAGATGGTGTAAAGACAAAGTTTATTAATGATTTAGTAAAGCAAGTTGAAAAGAATCAATTTTCGGGTATTAATATTGACTTTGAGGCAATACCTGAGGGCGATAGAGAAAACTTAACAAATTTCATGAAAGAACTTACTACGGTCTTTCATAAACATCATTTGCTCGTTACGCAAGATGTCCCTGCTAATGATAAAGCTTTTGATTATGGTGCGTTAGCCAAAGTGATAGATCGAATGATTGTAATGATGTATGACGAGCACTATGGAGCAGGGGCACCAGGACCAATTGCTTCAAATAAATGGTTCGAACATACGCTTAATGAACTAAATATTCCGTCTGAGAAACTTATAGTCGCTTTCGGTAACTATGGATATGATTGGAAAGTAAATAGTAAAGAACCTGCGAAGCCTTTAACTTTCTCAGAAGTTATGACAATGGCTCATGATTCAAATATAAAAATTCAATGGGATAAGATTAGTGGAAACCCTTATTTTAGGTATAAAACAGAGGGGAAAGAACATAATGCTTGGTTCTTAGATGGTGTTACTCTTTATAATCAAGTGAAAATCGCAATGAACAACAATGCAAAGGGGTTTGCATTATGGAGATTAGGAGCAGAAGATCCTACTATATGGAAAGTGTTAAAAAATCCTATTGAGGTACAAAATAATCATGATGCATTACATAAAATCGCTAGTTTGGATGAAGTGAATTATTCTGGACAAGGTGAAATTTTACAGATTGAGAATGAAAGAAAAAATGGATTGAGAGATTATAAAGTAGATAAAAATGGTTATCTTACAGATGAAGTATATCAATCACTACCATCTGCATACGAAGTGCAACGTTATGGAAAACCAAAAGGAAAACAAGTAGTATTAACATTTGATGATGGACCAGATCCTAAATACACACCGGAAATTCTAGATATATTAAAAGAGAATAAAATAAAAGCAGCTTTTTTTGTACTTGGTGAAAACGCTCAACTAAATCCTAGTATTGTTAAAAGAATATACGATGAAGGGCATGAAATTGGCAATCATACCTTCAAGCATCCTAACGTAGCTAATACGTCTTTACTACGAACAAAAGTAGAACTGAATACGACACAACGTTTAATTCAGGAAATAACTGGACATTCTACGGTTTTATTTAGGCCGCCATATGAAGCAGATGCTAACCCGCATTCATCAAATGAAATATTGCCTATTTTGCGTGCACAAAATATGAACTATACAATGGTGGCAGAAAAAGTTGATCCTGAGGACTGGGCAATGCCATCAACCAATGAATTGGTAAAGCGTGCTCTTAACCCCATTTATAAGGGAGAGGGAAATGTTATTCTTCTTCATGATGCAGGAGGGAATCGTACCCATACGGTAGAGGCGCTACCGATTATTATTAAAGACCTTAAAAAGCATGGATATAGTTTTGTAACAATTTCAGATTTAATGAATAAAGAACGAGATGAAGTTATGCCTCCTGTTTCTTCTGAGGGTAAGCAATATTTACTTTACAATAAAGCTATCTTTTCAGGAATGGGATATGCAAAGCATATATTAACAACTATTTTTTATATTGCTATTGGATTAGGTATTTTCCGATTCCTATTTTTAATATATTTTGCATTCAAGCAGAAAAAGAAAGTAAGCGCTCGCTTATTTACTAATTCTTCTTATCAACCTTTCGTTAGTGTTGTCATAGCAGCATATAATGAAGAAAAGGTGATAGCCAAGACGATTCGCTCAATTTTGGATAGTGATTATAGAGAGTTTGAAGTTATTGTTGTGGATGACGGATCGAAAGATGGTACGTCAAAAGTAATTCAAGAAACATTTTATAAACACCCTAAAGTTCGTTTAATTCAGAAAGAAAACGGTGGGAAATCATCCGCAATGAACTTAGGATTTCAACAATCACGTGGAGAAATCATTGTCACTTTAGATGCGGATACTATTATTGCGCAAGACGCTATTTCTCTAATGATTAGACACTTTGAAAATCATAACGTAGCGGCAGTTTCAGGGAATGTTAAAGTTGGAAATAGACGGAATTTATTGACTACTTGGCAACATGTTGAGTATATTACAGGATTTAATTTAGAACGCAGAGCTTTTGATGAGTTAAATTGTATTACAGTAGTTCCTGGAGCTATTGGAGCATGGCGTAAAAAGAATGTAGTTGAATCTGGATATTTAAGCGAAAATACATTAGCAGAAGATACGGATCTTACTATTACGTTTTTATGTGAAGGACATAGAATTGTATATGAAGAAAAAGCATATGCTTTTACGGAATCACCTGAAGATGTGAAAAGTCTTATTAAACAGCGATATCGTTGGTCATATGGTACACTTCAATGTCTTTGGAAACATCGAAAAGCATTGTTTAATACAAAGCATAAAACATTAGGATTTATTGCGTTGCCTAATATGTGGTTGTTCCAATATGTTCTGCAATTCATTGCTCCTTTAGCAGATATATTAATGATTATGGGGATTTTTGGTAGCAATCCGCTCAAAGTGTTAGGATTTTATCTTGTATTCTTTGTCATAGATCTTCTTGCTTCACTATTTGCATTTAAATTAGAGAAAGAGAACCCTAAACCATTAGTATGGTTAATTTTACAACGCTTTATTTATCGTCAATTTATGACTTATGTTGTCATTAAATCTATATTCTCATCGATTCGAGGAGTAGCAGTAGGATGGAATAAACTGAAGAGAATGGGGAGTGTTAAACATTCTCCAGAACATAAGGAGGCATCATAAGAGAGCAGATTATCTGCTCTCTTTGTCATTGATTTTAGTTAGTTGAATCTAGAGTAGATGTAACATAAAACCTTCTGCTCCCATAACGAAATTTCTATTCATTACTGATTATTGATAGTGAGACATTATGCTAAGGCCCCCCTTTAGTTTCGGACTAAAGATTTTTTTATAGTTTTTTTAAAAATGACGGACACAAAATCGTGTATCCTTTCGAATTATATATATGGATATCATTAATGTTTATATAAAAGGGGAGAAAAAATATGAAAGAAACAAAAGAAATGTATGAAGAAATCTCTGAAGTATTAAAGGTATTGGCGCATCCTGTCCGTTTATCCTTAGTAAAAATAATGCTTGCAAAAGGCCCTACTAATGTAACGACAATGTATGGGGATTTACAAATGCCCCAAAGTACAATTAGTCAACATTTATCCAAATTAAAAGCTGCTAAAATGATTACAGGTACTCGGAAAGGATTAGAAATTTATTATGAGGTAACGGACAATCGTACAAAATCAATATTATCATGTTTAGTTTAAATGCTGACTTACTAGATTTCAAAGTAACAAATTATATAACTATCCATAGCACTAATTATGCAAATAGCACAGTCGTCCTGTTGAACAGTTTTTCTGTTTTTCTTAGCGTGAAGCTAGCAAAATTAAACTATTTCAAAATGAAAAAACGCTATTCTTTCTGTAGAATCATAGGAAAGAATAGCGTTTTTTCATTTTAAGGAGTATCTTTTATATTAGCTTGATAGCGATATGGTATTATCTCTAAAATACAAAAATATTGATTTTGCTTTCATTTTCTTAGCTGCATTGGGTATATGCTTTAACATGATTTCGACAAGTGTTTTTATATATTGATTTTTCAATTATTTCACCTCTATTAATAGTTTCACAGTATCGTTGTAATTAATCTGCTTTTCTAACAAACTAATAATAAAATATAAACATCACTTTCCGTAATTATTGATATTTATTTGATTATTACATATATTATAACATTTCTCCTTATTCTGTTGGTAAAATGGCCTTCATATTCACTAAGCTATCTATTCTGTATGTACAAAATTTATGAAACCTCAATTGGCAGCAATAAAATTCATCAAGTTGATGATAATGAGGAGTAACAAATGACCTGGCAAGTGGAACTCATATTTTTGGATAGAGAGCATTATATGTTTTTGATATATTAATAGTTAGGGAACATAAATAAGGGGTGAAGATATAAAAATGGAATTATTTGATTACTATAAGCGAAAAGGGAAGTTTAAACTGCTAATTGGAACGGGTATTTTTATTCTTGCTTTATGCGCTGTATATGACGATTGGGGACATGTTAATTGGGGGCAGATTATCTTTATTGTTATCGCTTCTTCTATCTTTTTTGGAATTGGATTTTGGCAGTTAAGAAAAGGAAATTTGATACAAAAGAATACTATAAGAAGTAATGCAACGTTTTGGGATGTTGATACTTTTGTCGTATTAGAATTACCTAAACGGAACAAGCAATTTGGTTTATATCATCCTGATGGTGAATATATGGCAGGAACAAAGATTGTTTCATCTAACATTCTTTTTTCAGTGATACCTTTTTTACATAATAAAGATGTTTACGGATTAGAAACGAGTAGTGGGGAAATTATAGCATATTTTCATACTGAAGTGGATGGATTTGATTGGGTAATCTATGATTCGAATTATCACCAGATTGGTATGTTTAAAGAAAAAATGATACAAGGATTTACTATGATACGTGGTACTTTGATGACTGATAAAGCTACAAAACTGTCAGATGTAGAAGTTGAGTTTGATTTTATTCAAAGTACTCTCCGTACAATAGATGGACGTACATTAGCGATCGGTAAGCAAGGATATATGCCTATAGAATGGAGTGAAAGGTTTATGGGTTTAAATGTACCGACTATTACATTAGGTTCTAATGCGTCTAATAATGAAAAAATTCTCGGTTTAGGGGTGCTCCTTTATAGCTTACGTACAATTGATATTAGAAAAAGTAGAGCGAGCGTTTAATGAGGAAAATGTAGTATTTATAGACGAAGCCTTATAAAAATTTCATCTTTTAATTATTTTTTGGGGTTGCTATCTTCTTAGCTTGGTGGATGTGGGGGTACATCCACAGTCCAGCAACTTAAGAAAACAAGTTACCCCAAAAAACGATAAATATACAAGTTTTCCATTTTGGGGGATTTACAACTTTAGGTTAATGGCATGTTACAGTACTCTATTATAAAGTTTCAGAAGAATTCTTGTCATAAAAAGATGTAATAAAGTTTGGAAAGTTCTTTTATTCATTTAATCTTTTGATCTGATGATCTTTTCCCCATTCAAATAGTTCATCCATAATTTGCATTAAAGATTTTCCATATTCGCTTATTGTGTACTCAACCTTTGGTGGTACTTCTTGATATACAGTACGATGGATAATTCCATCAGCTTCAAGTTGCCGAAGTTGTTGTGTAAGAACTTTTTGCGTAATGTTTGGGATTTCTCGTTTTATTTCATTCGTTCGCATTTTTCCATCCATCAAAACACATAATATATGAACTTTCCATTTTCCACCGATTACTTCGAGTGTCGTTGCGATTGGACAATCATCATTTTGATTCATATAACACCTCCAAAGGTACTTTAAGGTTCCTATAGCACTTGAAAGTACGTACTTTCCAATTATATGTGACTCATTCATACTAATACTAAAGGGTTTGAATTATTTATAAGGGGGAAGAAAATATATGAAAACACTTGTAATTGTAGCACATCCTGATATTGAAAAGTCTCGAATTAATAAAAGATGGGTAGAAGAACTTGAGAAATATTCGGATGAAATAACGGTACATGAACTATATAAAGTGGCACCAAATTGGGAGTTTAATGTTGAAGAAGAACAAAAGTTGTTAGTAGAGCACGACCGATATATATTTCAATTTCCGCTCTACTGGTATAGCTCACCACCATTATTAAAAAAATGGTTCGATGATGTATTAACATATGGATTTGCCTACGGATCAAAAGGGGATAAAGTGAAGGGGAAAGAATTTGGTGTAGCTATTTCTATAGGTGGATTAGAAAAGGACTATAAAAATAGCGGAATTACGATGGATGAGTTGACGAAACCATTTCACGCTACGTGCTTATATACAGGAATGGAATTTATGCCATCATTTTATTTATATGGTGCGGAGTATAAACTAAGTGATGAAGAGATTAATAAAAGTGCACCGGAGTATGTGCGATATGTGATGAATAAGGAGTATTCTAATATATAAGAGGAAATAGCCATTTACTTGTTAAGTAGATGGTTATTTTTTTATTCACTTTATATTAACTAAGTGTAATCTTTAGTGAATTAATAATTAATCTGGTAAAATAAAACCTAACATATATAAAGGGGAGTTTTACTTGAGAACGATGCAGCAATTATTACAAAAAAGATCCATGCAATCACCAAATTTGGAAGCGCTTGTTGGGGGGGAGAAAAGATATTCGTTTCAACAATATAATGAACGAGTAAATCAACTTGCGCATTACTTGTTACATAGCGGTGTGCAAAAAGGGGATCGCATAGGAGTTTTATGTAAAAACAATCACCCGCTTCCAACAATTATGATGGCAAGTTTAAAAATTGGAGCGGTATTTATTCCGCTTAATCATCAGCTTACTGCTTATGAATTAGAATCGATTGTAAAAGAAGCGAGATTAAAAGTATTAGTTATTGATGATGAATTTAGTGAAGTTGTATTAAAGGTTGATGCAGTTAAAGAAATTCCTAATGTAATTGAAACAACAAAAGAAGGTTTCGGTGCTTTTGAATTAAAACTACAAGAACAGCCAATAACAGAACCGAACGTGGCAGTTCATGAAGACGATGATGCTATTTTCTTATTTACTTCAGGAACGACTGGAAGTGCAAAAGCCTGCGTAATTGGTCATAAAAACTTACACCGCTATTTTACCGAGATTGCGGGGCAAAGAGAAATTCCAGCAGGTGAACGCTTTTTATCAGTGCACCCATTGTTTCATATGAGTGGCGTGCTTTCTATTTTAAATTGTATTTATCATGGCATTACGATGATCTTCTTAGCTGATTCGAATCCTACTCTTATTTGGGATAAGATTGAAGAAGAGAAAATTACTACGATGCTTGCGTTCCCAGCTGTTTATAGTTATATGCTTGATGAACTGAATAAAAAAGAGCGTAACATTTCGACTTTGAAAGTAGCACAAAGCGGTGGTACAAAAGTACCAGAAACGCTCATTCAAAAATATATGGAAAAAGGAATATATATGGTGCAAGGCTATGGTAGTACAGAAGGTTGGGTAGTAACCTCATGGCATCCAAATATGGGGAAAGAAAAAATGTCTTCTGTAGGGAAAACACTTAAACATGTAGAGTTAAAAATTGTTCATCCAGAAACGGGTGATGAACTAGCAACGAATGAAGTTGGAGAGATCCACGTAAGAAGTCCTTACATGTTTAAAGGATATTGGAACAACGAAAAGGCGACAGAGAAGGTAGTGAAAGATAATTGGTTTAACATGGGTGATGCCGGCATGATCGATGATGATGGATTCCTACATATTATGGGAAGATATAAAGATGTTATCGTGCACGGTGGTGACAATGTATATCCAGATCAAGTAGAAGATGTAATTCATGAAATAAATGGTGTTCTAGAAGTTGCAGTAGTTGGAGTCCCAAATGACTTTTGGGGGGAGATTCCAACAGCTTACACTGTAAAAGACATTAAAACATCTTTAACAGAAGAAGAAATTATTCAACATTGTAAAAGAAAACTAGCAAATTATAAAATACCAGAAGTTGTATTTATGGATGAATTACCGAAAAACGCTTTAGGGAAAGTGTTGAAGAGGGAATTAAGAGGAATTGTACTTGTAAAATAAAAAATGATTAAACGATGAGGAATCCAGTTATGTACAAAGCATAACTGGATTTTTGTTTATAAAGAACATAATAATTTACTAGATTTTGTATTTTGTGTAAGATAATAAAGAATATTCAATTAATAATCGAGGGAAGAGATATAAATGAAGCTGCCACTATTACAAGTAGAGACAGAGAGACTTATTATTCGTCCATTTCAAAAAGAGGATTATGAAAGTTGGTTAGATGGATTCAATAAGAGGTTACCATCTCAACATAAATATGATGATGGCTATCATGATATGTCGTCTTCAACGAAAGAATGGTTTACGGAATGGATAAGAGGTTTTGATGAAGCGGCACATCGAGATGAAATGTATGTATTAGGTATATTCCGAAAAGAAGATGGAGCGAATATTGGAAAGCTAGAGCTCATTAAAATTTTACGTATGGACTATCAATGGGCAATGATGGGGTACTCTATTCATAATCAATATTGGAAAAATGGATATGGAGTAGAAAGTGTAAAAGCTGCACTACCGTTATTTTTTAATAGTCTTCAATTTCATAGAATCGAATTACATATAAATGTTGAGAATGAGCCATCCGTTCGTCTTGCAGAAAGAGCAGGATTTTCCTTTGAATGTAAGAGAAAGGCTTTTTCTCTTGAAAATGGTAAGTGGGCAGATTTTCTTATTTATTATAAAAATAAGGAGATGGATATATGAGGGTACTTATTACAGGTGGAAATCGTGGATTAGGGGTTACAGTTAGTAAAAGTATTTCTGAAAAATGGTTGTTCCATCAAAAATGATGAATTTCCATCGGTATTAAAAGAAATACCAAATGTCTCTATTCATCCACTTTGCATAGAAACATATGATGCAGAAGCAAAAATGCACGGTCGTCATTTTTCATCACCTTATTCTGGAACGATTGAAGATCCGGTGACAGAAACGGCTTCAGGTGTAATGGGAGCGTATTATGCGACGTATTTGGAGAAAGATTTTGACCACGAATTGGAGTTAATCGTTGAGCAAGGACAGGAAATAAATAAAGATGGTCGTGTAACGGTTTATGTAACGAAAGATGTAGAAAATGAGAAGTTACAAATAGATATTGCTGGAACTGCTGTGTATGTGAAGGAGTTTGAAGTTTCAATTTAAAAGAGAAAAGCCGGTCGTATAGCCGGCTTCCTTATCTGTTCAACACTTCAATATACGAAGCGTCTCCAGTTGTTCTTATAGTAGAGCGGAAATTGTTATTTTCTAATGTTTCAGCAACTTGTTTTAATTGCTGTGCATCATCATGGTGAATGAGTAAACTATCTGCACCACTTTCTTCTATATGAATATGTTCGACATTTCCAATCGCTTCATGTATAGCTTTTAAAAATTCTGGTTTCATAATGTCCTCCTATATGTATGTAACGTTGTTATTTAGTATTTCCTTATTTATGAAATATAAAAGTAAATGAAAGGAGAAATGAAAATGAATATAACGCAGTTTAATGAACATATTACATCACTTTTTCAAGAACACCTTAATAAATACGGTGATGATGAGTATGGTTTTACTCACATAAGTAAAGAGGAATTTCACAAAATAGGTTACACAACAAATTTGACGCTAGAAACAATTGAAGAAGCATGCAGAAATGGTGTCGATATGATACTTACACATCATGCACCGTGGAGCTTTTTATTCGGTATGGAAGAGGCTTGTATTGAGAAACTAAAACAATATGAAATGAATCATTTTTGGATTCATTTGCCGTTAGATTTCGTAAAGTTTGGCACGTGTACGTCGTTGTTTAAAGAAATTGGGATAGATACAATACTGGAATATTCCACGTATGAGGAGGAAGAGCTACCGGGAATAGGAGAATATGAAGAAGCGATTCTATTTTCAAACTTAGTTGAAAAACTTGAAGAGAGAATGGAAGAGAGTGTGAAGAGTTGGGAAAATCACGATAGACCAGTGAAACGAATTGCGATTTTAACGGGTGCAGGGAACAATACAAATCTTATTGAACGTGCACTAGCAAAAGGTTGTGATACGTACATAACAGGAGAAAAAACATTATATACAGTGCAACATGCAAAATTTAAGGGGATTAATTTAATTATAGGTAGCCATACGTTTACAGAAGTATTTGGTGTAGAAAGTTTAGCTCGTAAATTAAAAGGAAGAGATTCTACAATTGAAATTACTAGATTAAATGAAGAGCATTTGGAGTAAAGAAATAGCATCGCATTATCATAAATGGAATGAATTATGTGATGAAATATTGAAAGAGGCAGTCTTAATAAAATAAAAATCAATCTTTGTTATATTAAGATTTTAGGAGGTTTTTCTTTATATTTGTCAAATAATAGTAGGGGTGTCTTTTGAATTGAGGGAATCTTCGGAATTAAGGGTGGGAGAAATGGACATTTCAATAATCGCTGAACAACTAGTTAATGAGAAGATTATTTCATATTATCCGAAAAGCATTAAAGTGTTGAACGGGGGAACGACAAGTACTGTATATTTGTTGGACGAAAAATACGTTGTAAAGTTAAATAAATCGGAAGTGGTACGTGAAGAAGCTGATTTTCTTTCTTTTTATGATGGGAATACTTTATTTTCAACACTTTTGTTTAAGGATCCTTTAAACAGATATATTGTGTATTCCTTTCTTGTAGGGACTACCTCGTGCGAACTTGGGTATAAGAGGAGAACACTTTGTACACTTGTAAAAGAAGTAATTAATACGTATGAAATAGTTCCAGAGGAAGATGGATGGGGATGGAAAGATAGTCCGGTTCAATCTTGGGCAGAATTTTTATTAACAAATGTAATGGAAGCTCGTGAAAATTTGAGGCAGTACATAAGTGATGAAGAACATCAGCTTGTTCTTACACTTGTAAATAGTCCAAAAAGAAGTACTGGAATGGATAGGCCGTTTTTAATACATGGTGATCTTGGATTCCATAACTTTATATTTCGGGATAATAAGTTATATGGTGTGATAGATCCTTTACCAGTCTTAGGAGATCCTATATACGATTTAATTTACGCGTTCTGTTCAACTCCGGAAGATTTAACAAAAGAAGCGATTGGTTATGCGATAAAACCATGTATATTTCATAAAAAAGAACGAGATTTATATGAGGAAATAGTCATAGGCTTATATTTACGTATAGATACGTGTATAAGACACCACCCAAAAGATTTAGAAGATTACTTAGTAGCTTGGCGTTATTGGATGAATGAGATTTAGCTTATCAATTGAAAATAAAAAAGCAAAAAACTATCAACAAATATCGGCTTAGTAAAAAATATCGAGATAGGAGAATAACTATGAAAAATTTTGTTTGTACAACGTGTGGCGTTCAGTATGCAGCGAGTGTGGAAGAACCAGTAAGTTGTCTTATTTGTGATGAGGAGAGACAATATATTAATCCGAAAGGGCAGTCTTGGACGACTTTAGAAAACTTGCAAACTAGTGATACATATAAAAATGAAATTATAGAAGAAGAAAATGGGCTTTATAGTATTACGACAAAACCAGAATTTGCGATCGGTCAAACGGGATATGTAGTAAAAACGGAATCGTATCGTTTACTATGGGATTGTATTACTTATTTAGATGAAACGACAATTGAGAAGATAAAAGAGTGGGGCGGATTAGATGCGATTGCACTATCTCATCCGCATTATTATTCAACCCAAGTAGAATGGGCAGAAACATTCGATGTACCAATTTATATACACGAAGACGATAAAGAGTGGGTTATGCGTCCGAGTAGTCGTATTATTTATTGGTCTGGTGAGTCTTTACAATTAGCGGATGGAATTACTGTACATCGTCTCGGAGGACATTTTAGTGGCGGTTCTGTATTACATTGGGAAGAAGGAAATGATGGGAAAGGTATTTTATTAACAGGTGATATTATTCAAGTTGTAGCGGATCAGCAGTGGGTAAGCTTCATGTATAGCTATCCAAACTTAATTCCATTACCGGCGAGAAAGGTTGAGGAAATGGCGAATCGAGTGAAGCCGTTACAATTTAATCGTCTATATAATGCTTTTCATCGAGTAGTAAAAGAAAATGCAAATGAGGCAGTTGAACGTTCTGCGGAAAGATATATTAAAGCGATAGAAGGAAAGCTGTTTCATACGTAAAGGAGTGCTAGATTAATGAAAACGTTAGTATGCTTTGGTGATAGTATTACAGCTGATGAAACATTTTTTGATGGAACGCCAAGATTAACACCACGTTTGCAAGAGATGTTTCCAAATTGGAAGGTGCTTAATGCAGGTGTTCCAGGTGATAATACGTTTGATGCACTACAAAGGATTGAAGCGGATGTATTATCGCATGAACCAGAGACTTTGTAACAGTTTTTCTTGGTACGAATGATGCAGTTTCTTTTGCTCAAGTGTCATTACAAGCATATAAAGAAAACTTAGAGAAGATTGTAAGCGCGATTTCATCAGAAAAAGTACTACTTATTAGTCCTGCGCCAGTTGATGAAGCAAGGCAACATAATAGAACGAAGGAAGTACTCGGCCAATATGCAGACGTGGTTGAGGAAGTGGCGAAAGAAACAGGAAGTCATTTTTTAAATTTGTATGCTGAAATGATCCAAGAACAGCATTTTGAACTACCCCCACTTAACACGCTAACGAGCTGTTTGAAGTGGGGGATTCCTACGAACACCAAGGTATCCCTCAGTTATATGAGTAGGCTATCTCCGTAGTCCCTACGGTTAGAAGCCTTAAAGCTTCTTTTCTCAGATTTTGTCCTGCATTCACATCCCTGTCATGATGCATACCACAAGAAGGACACGTCCATTCACGCAGCTTCAAATCTTTCACGCCTTTGTTTTTGTTGCTACAATGTGAACAAATTTGAGAACTAGCGAATGTTTTCGATACTACAACCACTTGCTTTCCATACCACTGTGCCTTGTACAACAGTATCGCTCTGAATTGTGACCAAGATACTTCTTGAATCACTTTCGCTAATTTACCGTTTTTCAACATATTGGTTACTTGCAGATCTTCTACCCCAATCACATCGTGGTTTTTGATGATCATAGTAGAGAGTTTTTGTAAGTAATCCGTTCTTGCATTTTTGATTCGTTCATGAATGCGAGCGACTTTGATTCGCTGTTTATACCAATTCGCTCCTCCTTTTGTACGCCGAGACAAAATACGCTGAGCATGAGCAAGTTTATTCTCTAATACCCGAAACCATTTTGGATTGTCAAATACCTCGCCAGTTGATAGCGTCGCAAAGTGTTTCACACCAACATCTATACCAATAGAGGAACCTGTCTTCTGTAATTTTTGTACTTCTACTTCAACTTCAACAAGAATGGAGACAAAGTATTTTCCACTTGGATTCCTTCTAACAGTAGCGCTCAAAATTCGTCCTTCTACCTCACGACTTTTGGCAAATTTGACAAGACCAAGTTTTGGTAACTTCAATTTATTATCTATAATCGCGATGTTCCCATTTGTGTGTTTCGTTGTATAGGATTGGACTTTATTACTTTTCGACTTAAACCGTGGGGCTTTGTTTTGTTTTTGGAAGAATTTTGCATACGAGTCAGCGAGGTTGTGAAGAGAAGATTGAAGAGCAATACTGTCCACTTCTTTTAGCCACACAAATTCTTTTTTGAGCGTAGGTAATTGCGACGAACAAGTACCATACGTTAATCCTTTTCCTGTTTCTTTATATCTATCATTCCACTTTTCCAAAAAGTAGTTGAATACAAAACGAGAACAACCAATTGTTTTCGCAATTCGTATTTTTTGTTCTACACTAGGATAAATCCGAAACTGATACGCTTTATGGGCGAGCACTACTTTTCACCTCACTTCCTATTTTTATTTGTTTACAATCTTTTTCATGATATGTATGAGAACGATATCAGAATATAGCAAAAAAATACTGCTCACGTATTATTTCTTCTTTTTTGTCGAAAGTCCTCTGTCCCTTTCAAAAAATATACAAATGAAAGAATTTTTACAATGGAACAATTCCATAGATGTAAGAATACTTCGGATATACAGCATTTTCTTTCTATAGGAACGAACGGATACGGATACCTTATACTGATTCTTCAACAAGAAGAACCTTTAGGCTTTTGCCTAACCGCCATTCATCTCCCACCTACTCATTGGACCATGCCCTATCCATTCCTTGAGGTGGGAGTTTTCTGTCGGGAAATGATAAAAAATTTGTAGAAAATGATGAAAAAGACGGTTTACACTTTGGACCACAAGGTTATGAATATTTAGCGAAGTTAATTTGTAAAAAGTTAAAAGGGATTCTGTAAGAAGCAAAGCGTGGGCGCTTTGCTTTTTTTGTATTTCTTATAATGAATTTTACCAATGTATGCGACTCGTAAAGTAGCAGTACTAGCATTGTAGCACTGCAAAAATGCAAACAACTTAATATATTTTAATTAATCAAGGAAGTAGGCAATTCCTGTACCAAATGTTTAGTACCTATAGCACTTTAAGTACATACATTTTTAACGTGTTAAATATAATTCATAATAGCACCAGTAAGAAAAAAACAAGCTTTATGGTACTAGTTACTAACGAAGTTACAGCAGTTTATTTAGATTCAGAATTATTGAAAGGCGGTACTATAGAGTCTGGTAATTTCAAAAAATGCCAATGTGGTATAAAACGATTAGGGAGGTTAAAGATATGAGTACTTCAAATATGAATGAAATAAGTAAACAAATTTTAATGGAGGAGGAAACACTTCAATTTTCCTCTTTTACAAATGAAGATGCCTTGCAATTAGGTTTATTTATCGTTGAAACAGCGAAGCGAGAGGGGAAATTGATTGCTGTTGATATAGCCAAAAATGGTGTGCAATTATTTCATTTCAAGATGACAGGGACAACTGAGGAAAATACTAAATGGATTGAGCGTAAAAAACGGGTCGTTTCTCTGCATAATCATAGCTCGTATTATATGCAGATAGAAAGTGAAATAAGCGGAATTCCATATCATGAAAAATACCGTTTAGATGGCTCGGAATATGCTGCGTTTGGTGGATCCTTTCCTATCCAAATAAAAAACGTAGGGGTTATTGGAATGGTAACAGTCTCGGGATTACCACCAGAAGAAGATCATGAATTGGTTATAAGAGCAATTAAAAATCATTTAAATCAATAATAGAAGTAATTATAATGGTTACATAAAAAGGCGGAAATGAACATATTCCTGTTCGTTTTTGCCTTTTTATTATTTGTTTACTGTAATAAGCAAGGACGTATTCCTATTCTTTTCGAGATGATATTCTTAAAAAAGTACAAAGAGAATCTAGTATGGATTCTAGAGGACAACCGTAATCAGTTAAAGAATATTCTATTTTCGGTGATACGCTATTCTTTGGATTACACCGTCTTCTTCTAATACATAGACAAACACTGAAAGATATTACGGGATAAAAAATCTTCAATTCAAGATGTTTTTCTTGACGATAATAATATATGTAGTTAATATACTAGACATAACGTAATCTAATTACTAAAAGTAATTAGATTACGTTATGTAAGGTAGGGTGGATAAGTAGGATGTGGTAGAAATGCTTTGAATTGCCACTATTAATATTGGGGACAATTAGAAAGCGACAAATATAAAGATTTGAAGTTAATAACTCTTTACTTTTTTATAAACCGTGCATTTAGAAGTTAAGAAGCAAGAATGAATCAACAAGAGTATTAGCTTCTGTACAATTCATTTTTACTATATTGACAAGGATTAAACACCAAGAGGGGGACTGAAAGTGGAATCAATGACCTTTGTTTTATTTGGAGCGACAGGGGATTTAGCGAAACGAAAAATTTACCCCGCACTATATAACTTATATAGAGATCAAAAGCTTCCAAAGCAAATATCCGTTATCGGGCTTGGAAGACGTGAAGTATCTCATATAGATTTTCAAAAAAGAATAAAAGAATCAATAGAGACGTTTTCTCGTCATAGGGAAGAAGGTACTCCAGAACTAGAAGGTTTTTTAGATAATTTTCGCTATTGTCCATTAGATGTGAGTAAGCCAGAAGACTATGAGAGGTTATTACAAGTCGTTCGTGAAAGGGAAGAAGAACTACATATAAAAGGTAATAGAATGTTCTATCTTTCAGTTGCTCCTGACTTTTTCGAAACAATTGCTTTAAATATTAAGGAAAGCGGACTGGATAGAACGGATGGATGGAAACGCCTGATGATTGAGAAACCGTTCGGGCACAATCTCAAATCTGCTCGTGAGCTGAATGATAAGCTAAGTCGAACGTTTGAAGAAGACGAGATATACCGTATTGATCATTATTTAGGTAAACCGATGATCCAAAACATTGAAGCACTAGAATTTGCAAATCCTGTTCTCCAAT
Organism: Bacillus cereus group sp. BfR-BA-01310; assembly: GCF_022664325.1. Classification (NCBI taxonomy): domain Bacteria; kingdom Bacillati; phylum Bacillota; class Bacilli; order Caryophanales; family Bacillaceae; genus Bacillus; species Bacillus cereus group sp. BfR-BA-01310. The sequence continues at coordinate 18,099 of NZ_JAKUHD010000014.1, forward strand.
CAATTTGGAATAAAGAACATATAGCGAATGTACAAATAACAGCTAGTGAAACGGTTGGGGTTGAAGAAAGGGCAGGATATTATGATCAGGCGGGAGCCATTCGTGATATGGTTCAAAATCATATGTTACAAATATTAATGATGACTGCTATGAATCTGCCGGAAAAAATTAACGCATCTGAAATTCGAGAGGAAAAACGAAAGGTAATGGAGACGCTTCGTAAAGTGAAAAAAGAAGACGTTCAGAACCATATCGTTCGCGGACAATACGGCTCAGGAGAGATAAATGGTCAACAAGTTGTAGCATATAAAGAGGAGCCAGGAGTAAATCCTTCTTCTAACATAGACACATTTGTTGCCGCTCGCTTATGGATTGATAATCCATTTTGGACTGGCGTTCCCTTTTATATACGAACAGGAAAAAGAATGAAAGAAAAGTCTACTCGTATTGTAATCGAATTTAAAAATACGTTAAAACAGCAATATCAAGATAATAATCCAAATGCAGAGCCTAACTTATTAATAATTGAAATTAGCCCAGGTGAGAATGTTTCATTACAGTTAAATAGTAAAAACCCATTGAAAAATGGAGAGATTGAACCGATCCGTATTAACTTTACTTGCGAGCAAGCGGATGTGGGAGTACCTGAAGCATATGAAAGACTCATCCATGATGCTGTGAGTGGAGACTCTACATTCTTTGCACATTGGAGAGAAGTAGAATTGTCATGGGAGTGGGTGCAGCCAATTCTTGAAGCGTTCGAGGAAAATTTATTGCCACTTCATGAATACGAGTCTGGTTCATATGGCCCAGATGCGGCTAATGAATTATTGCAAGAAAGTGAATTTAAATGGTGGTTAGATCAAAGAACGGAAAAATAAGTACATTCTGAAATGAAGGTATTTAGGGGGACGATTACTATGACACAAAACATAAATCAATTAGCAGTTAATACACTTCGTACGTTATCTATTGATGCTATTAATGCGGCAAATTCAGGTCATCCAGGTCTTCCAATGGGAGCAGCACCGATGGCTTATGCATTATGGGCGAATCATTTAAATTACAATCCTAATCACCCGGAATGGTTTAACCGTGATCGTTTCGTTTTATCGGCGGGACATGGATCGAGCCTATTATATAGCTTACTTCATTTAGCTGGATATGACGTTTCAATTGATGACTTGAAAAGTTTCAGAAAGTTAAATAGTAAAACACCGGGACATCCTGAATTTGGTCATACTCCTGGAGTTGAAGCGACTACAGGACCGTTAGGACAAGGGATTGCAAATGCTGTAGGGATGGCAATGGCAGAAGCACATTTAACAGCGAAGTTTAATAAGGATGGTCACTCTATTATAGATCACAGTACGTACGCTTTAGTTGGAGACGGTGACTTAATGGAGGGTGTTGCTTATGAAGCAATGTCAATGGCAGGGCATATGAAACTTGGCAAGTTAATTGTACTATACGATTCAAATGAAATTTCACTTGATGGAGAATTAAACATTGCTTTCTCTGAAGATATTCAGAAAAGGGCAGAATCTGTACATTGGCAATATGTAAGAGTTGAGGATGGAAATGATGTTGAGGCTATTACAAAAGCTATTCAATTAGCGAAAGAAAATACGGACCAACCTACTCTTATAGAAGTACGAACGATTATTGGTTATGGAAGTCCAAAAGTTGCTGGAACAAACAAAGCACATGGTAATCCGCTTGGAGTAGAAGAAGCAACAGCGACAAAACAAGTGTATGGTTGGCATTATGAGGAAGACTTCTTTGTGCCGGAAGAAGTAACAGCTCATTTTAATGAACTGAAACAAAAAGGTATTGAAAAAGAAAACGGCTGGAATGAGCAGTTCAATCTATACAGAGAGTCGAATCCTGCACTTGCAGATGAATTAGAAAAAGCGATTACAGGTGAGGTTTTAATTGAAGCGAAAGACATTCTATCCTTTGATACTGAAAAAACGATTTCAACTCGTGTTGCAAGTGGGGAAGCTATTAATCATTATGTGAAATTGATTCCTTCTATTTTCGGTGGAAGTGCAGATCTTTCTCATTCCACTATGACAGATATAAAAGGTGAAGCTGTGTATGCAGTAGAATCGTTTGCTGGCCGAAATATATACTTTGGTGTACGTGAACATGCAATGGGAGCGGCAGCGAATGGACTGGCTCTTCATGGAGGAGTAAAACCTTTCGTAAGTACATTCTTTGTATTTAATGATTACCTTCGTCCATCAATTCGACTTGCTGCATTGCAAAAATTACCTGTTACTTATGCATTTACACATGATTCGATTGCTGTGGGAGAAGATGGTCCAACGCATGAACCAATCGAACACTTGGCAGCTCTTCGGGCAATTCCTGGTCTAATAGTTATCCGCCCATCAGATGCAAATGAAACAGCGAGTGCTTGGGCTTATGCTTTACAGCAAACGGATGGTCCAGTCGTTTTAGTACTTAGTCGTCAAAATTTACCGGTGTTTAATGAAACTAAAGCGAACATAGAGAATCTTTCTAAAGGAGCTTATGTATTAACGCAAACAAATGAAAATCCGGATGTGATTTTAATTGCGACAGGTTCTGAAGTTTCTTTAGCTGTTAGTGCGAAAGAAAAATTAGAAGAAAAACATGCTTCTGTTCGTATCGTTGCAATGCCGAGCTGGGAGTTATTCGATCGCCAATCGAAAGAATATAAAGAATCGGTTCTTCCGTCTTCTGTAACGAAACGGGTATCTCTTGAGATGGGTGTATCTCTTGGATGGGAGCGCTATGTAGGACAAGAAGGAAAAGTATTATCGATTGAAACATTTGGAGCTTCAGGAACTGGGGCTGAAGTCATGAATCTATTTGGATTTACGACAGAAAATGTTGTTCAAATTACACAAAATGTATTGAATTCTTAAACTATGACTGTGAATACCTTTCTGAAAATACCAACTTATAAGTGTTGAAAATGATATGTCAAAAAGGTATTCAAGATTATAGTGATATCTATTTTTAATAAAAGGTGATTTGAGGAGGAATTATATTATGCAAGTAGGATTAATTGGTTTAGGTAAAATGGGATTAAATTTAGGGAAAAATTTAATTGATCATAAACATCAAGTAGCAGCATTTGATTTAAATACGAGTGCAGTGGAAGAAATGAAAGAGTATGGGGCTACAGGTGTATCTAGTTTAAATGAACTTGTTCAGTCGTTAGAATCACCTAGAGTTCTTTGGGTTATGGTACCGCACGCTGTTGTTGATTCTGTTATTGATGAGGTTACACCATTGCTTTCAAAAGGAGATATTTTAATTGAAGCTGGTAATTCACATTATAAAGAGTCGATTCGCCGATATGAGCAACTAAAGCAAGATGGCATTCACTTTATGGATGCAGGAACTTCTGGCGGAATGGAAGGCGCTCGTAATGGTGCTTGTTACATGATCGGAGGAGATCAAGAAGCTTGGGACATCGTTGAACCTATCTTCCGTGATACAGCTGTAGAAAATGGATACTTATATGCTGGAAAAGCTGGTAGTGGTCACTTCTTAAAAATGGTTCATAACGGAATTGAATACGGTATGATGGCCGCTATTGGTGAAGGATTTGAGATTTTAGAGAAAAGTGAATTTGATTACGACTATGAAAAAGTATCAGGAGTATGGAACAACGGTTCAGTAATTCGCTCTTGGTTAATGGAATTAACTGAAAATGCATTTTCTAAAGATGCAAAACTGGATGACATTAAGGGCGTTATGCATTCTTCTGGTGAAGGAAAATGGACAGTAGAAACAGCATTAGATCTTCAAACAGCGACTCCTGTTATCGCAATGTCTCTATTAATGCGTTACCGCTCATTAGACAATGATACATTTACAGGAAAAGTTGTAGCAGCTCTGCGCAATGAATTTGGCGGACATGCAGTAGAAAAGAAATAAACATCTTAAAATTATAACTCATTAACGTTTAAAAACTGGAGGGAATTGATCATGAAATTTTTTATTGATACTGCAAATCTTGAGGACATAAAAAAAGCATATAAACTTGGAGTTTTAGCTGGTGTTACAACGAATCCTTCTTTAGTAGCAAAAGAGGGCGTTAAGTTTGAAGACCGTATCGCAGAAATTTGTCAGGCAGTACCTAAAGTTGAATCTGTTTCGGCAGAAGTAACGCCAGATGCTGTTACAGCAGAAGAAATGATCGCTCAAGCAGAAGAATTAATTAAAATTAATGGTGGCGATAAAAACGTCACGATAAAACTTCCGATGACGTTAGCAGGATTAGAAGCTTGTCGTTATCTTACTGAAAAAGGTGTGAAAACGAACGTTACACTTATTTTCACTGTGAACCAAGCTCTTTTAGCGGCCCGAGCAGGTGCAACGTATGTTTCTCCATTTTTAGGTCGCTTAGATGATATTTCTGAAGATGGCGTATTATTAGTTGCTAAAATTGCTGAATTATTCGATGTTCATCAATTAGATACACAAATTATTGCGGCTTCTGTCAGACACCCAGATCATGTAACTCGTGTAGCAATGGCAGGTGCTCACATTGCAACAATTCCTTATAAAGTAATTGAACAACTTGCTATGCATCCATTAACGGATCAAGGTATTGAAAAGTTTGCTGCGGATTGGGCAAAAGCGCCTAAGTTATAATGAAATGAAGCTTTCACTAATTGCTTTTTCAAGAGAGAACCGCTCCCTATGTAACTTTGTTGTTTTCGGGTTTGAAGTCTTATTACATGAAAACAGCAAAATAAAAGGAGTCATTCATTTTCCAAAAGTATTAGTTTCGTTTTTCAAAATAGCACTATAGTTATGAAAAGGACCCCTTTATGAGAGAGAAGTTTGTTAAAAACTCACATAAGGGAGAGTCTTTTTTCGTATAAATCATGGTGCTCTCAAGTATGTATATTTAAATATCCTTCCAGCTCAAGAAAGAACTTTGTGTGGGGGGTTTTTTGTTATAGGAATATTTCGAAAGGGGTTACATAGTGAACTCAAAATATATGATTGGTGTAGATATTGGGACAACTAGTACAAAATCAGTTTTGTTTTCAATTGATGGATCTGTTATTGCAAGCCATGGGATTGAATATCCTTTACATTCTCCCACGCCAGAAACAGCAGAACAAGATCCAGAAGAGATTTTTCAAGCAGTGATACATACGATTAAAGAAGCTATACGATCAAGTAATGTACAACCGATTGATATTCTTTGCGTCTCTTTTAGTTCGGCAATGCATAGCGTCATTGCTGTAGACGAAGAAGGGAATCCGTTAACGAGATGTATCACTTGGGCAGATAATAGAAGTGCAAGCTGGGCAGAGAAAATAAAAAGTGATATGAATGGTCATGAAATATATCTTCGTACTGGGACACCAATTCATCCTATGTCACCACTTTCGAAATTAGTTTGGCTTCAGAATGAGCATGCAGAATTGTTTGCAAAAAGTTATAAATTCATTTCTATTAAAGAGTATGTTTTCTATAAGTTATATAAGGAATATGTAATTGATTATTCTATAGCATCAGCAACAGGAATGTTCAATTTAAAATCTTTAAAATGGGATGAAGAGGCTCTACATGTTGCAGGGATTTCAGAAGAAAAGCTTTCTAAACTTGTTCCAACGACACACAGCTTAATAGGATTAAATGAAGAACTTGCAAGAGAGATGAATTTACTTGTGTCTACTCCTTTTGTATTAGGAGCGAGTGATGGAGTACTATCAAACTTAGGTGTAAATGCAATAGAGCCTGGGGTTGTAGCTGTTACAATTGGTACGAGCGGCGCGATACGTGCTGTAACAAATCGTCCTGTAACAGATCCAAAAGGTAGAATTTTTTGTTATGCCTTAACTGAAGACCATTGGGTAATTGGTGGACCAGTTAATAACGGTGGTATGATTTTCAGGTGGGCTCGTGATCAATTAGGTACTTCAGAGATTGAACTTGCAAAGCGTTTAGGAAAAGATCCATATGAAGTGCTTACTGAAATAGCAGGAAAAGTTAATCCTGGATCTGACGGTTTATTATTTCATCCGTATTTAGCAGGGGAAAGAGCTCCTTTATGGAATGCAAATGCGCGAGGATCTTTCTTTGGACTTGGATTGCATCATAAAAAAGAACATCTTATCCGTGCCGTATTAGAAGGGGTAATTTATAATTTATATACCGTTCTTCTCGCTTTAAAAGAGCTAATTGGTGAACCGAAAAAAATTCAAGCGACAGGCGGTTTTGCAAGGTCGGAACTTTGGAGACAGATGATGGCAGATATCTTTCATCAAGACGTATATGTTCCGGAAAGTTTCGAAAGCTCTTGCTTAGGAGCTGCGATTCTCGGTTTATATAGTCTAGGTGAAATAGATTCATTACATGTAGTTTCTGAAATGGTTGGGGCAAATTTTTATCATAAACCAAACATGGAAAGTGTGGAAAAATATAAAGATTTAACACCAATCTATATTCGTCTGTCCCGTCACTTGGAAGAAGAATATGAAAGTATAGCAGCTTATCAGAAAAAATGGGTTTAAAGGCTATTTAGCAGGAAAATATGGTAACGTATAAAGAGGTACCCTAATTTTTTAGGATATTCTTTCAATATAAAATAGTTTAAGGCTACTTAGTAAGAAGTTTGATGAACAAAAACTATAGGGAGAGGGTTATGAAAATGATGGATAACAAAGAGTTTATTGGATATGTTGGAACTTACACGAAGGAAAATAGCGAAGGAATATATACTTTTACTTTAGATACGGAAGCAAAAAAAATTAGTAGTGTAACACTTGCCGCTAAGCTGGACAACCCTACATATGTAACGATTAACCGAAATAATGAATATCTCTATTCTGTTGTTAAAGAAGGCGAATCTGGTGGTGTAGCTGCTTATTCGATTGACAGTCATACTGGAGAACTAAAGGCGGAAAACAGACAAGTAGTAGAAGGTGCTTCTCCTTGTCATATTAGTGTTGATAGTAAGAATCGCTTTGTAGTTACAGCGAATTACCATAAAGGAACGATTGAGTCTTTTGAGGTAAATGAAGAAAATGGAACTGTAAATCCTGCTTCATCTGTTATTACACATGAAGGTTCAGGTCCGAATAAAGAAAGACAAGAAAAACCACATGCACATTACGCGGGATATACCCCTGATGAAAAATATGTGGTGGGTGTTGATTTAGGGATTGATAAATTAATTACGTATGAAATAAAAGATAGTACATTAATAGAAGTGAATAGCCTGTCTGTAAAACCAGGAAGTGGTCCAAGACATATTACTTTTCATCCGAATGGAAAGTTTGCGTATGTGATGACTGAGCTAAGTTCAGAGGTCATTGTGCTAACATATAATTCGGAAGAAGGGTCCTTTACAGAAGTACAGTATATTTCTACTGTTCTAGAAGAATTTGATGAAAATAGTCAAGGAAGTGCTATTCATATTTCTTCTGACGGCCAATTTGTGTATGCAGCCAATCGAGGTCATAACAGTATCGTTGTTTTCAATGTGGATCAAAATTCAGGTCAGCTTACATTTGTTGAACATACATCTACAGAAGGAAATTGGCCGAGGGATTTTGTATTAGATCCTACTGAAAAGTTTCTTGTTGCTACAAATGAAAAGTCACATAGTCTTGTGCTATTTTCAAGAAATGAAACTACAGGGAAGCTAACTCTTTTACAATCGGATGTTGTTGTACCAGAGCCTGTTTGTGTTAAATTTTTAAATGTTTAACGTGCGTTGATAAAGGGCAAGGGATGGAAGCTCAATTCATGTAGAAATGTAGTTCTTTGTCGAAATGTCGATATAATTTCATATATCAAAAAAGAAACGTAAAAAGCAAAGCGATCATCGCTTTGCTTTTTATTGTTTCTTTTTTGGTCTACGTACTAACTCGCCACCACAGTTCGGGCAAACATTTTGTCTTTCTTCTGTACATGGTGCACAAAATGTACATTCATACACGCATATGTATGCTTCAGAATCGGGCTGAAGGGAATCGTCGCAAATTTGACAGTTTGTTTTCATTTCTAGTGCCATAGTATCTCTCCTTGTTATTTGAAAGTTCTTAATTTAATTATAATTAATATTGTAGAGGAAGTCCTTTTTAAATGAAAGGAAATAAACGGATTAAGTTGTTGTTTGAGATGAAATATGCCGGTTTATTTTAAAATTGATTATTTAGTGCAGTTGGAATATTATGAAATAGTCAAAAGACAACAGGGGGTATATATTTTGACTAATAATAACGATTATTTTTATGTAGAAGAGACTATAAATTACAATAGTTTAAAAGCAGACTGTGAAAAATGTTTTGGTCTATGCTGTGTAGCATTACCGTTTGCGGCATCAGTAGATTTTGCGGTGAATAAAGATGGTGGTAAACCTTGTTCAAATTTACAATCAGATTATAAATGTAGTATACATAAAAGTCTTAGAGGAAAAGGGTATAAAGGTTGTACTGTATTTGAATGTTTCGGCGCTGGGCAAAAGATTTCTCAAGTTACGTTTAATGGAATTGATTGGCGGAAAGATGCTCAGCATGCTAGAAAAATGTATGATGCTTTTCCGGTTATGCATCAGCTTCATGAAATGCTTTGGTATTTGAAGGAAGCCGTTCTTTTAAAGGCGACGCAAACGATTCATCATGAGCTTAGTAAAGAGATTGAAGAGACGGAACGACTTTCAAATTTAAGTGCAGATGAGTTAATGAAAGTAAATGTTCCATTACATCGTACAGAAGTGAATGTTCTCCTTCTGGAAACGAGTGAACTCGTTTGGAAGGAAATAAATACTGCAAATAAGAAAAGAATTAGTCACCGAGGTGCGGACCTAATGGGAGCAAATCTTAAAAAGAAAGATTTACAAGGAGCGAATTTAAGGGGAGCTTATCTTATTGCGGCAAATTTACGCGATGCTAATTTAAGAGGTGCAGACCTTATAGGCGCTGATTTGCGTGATGCAGACATTAGAGGAGCAGATTTTACAAATAGTATTTTTCTTACGCAAGTCCAGATTAATGCAGCAAGAGGGGACAAATATACGAAATTGCCGAAAATGTTGTCCCGTCCAGGCCATTGGACTGCGTAAATTGCATGTAGTGGTTTGCAAAGTAATATACCAATTTGTACTGGATTTCACAAACAAGATCCAATTATACGAACAGGCAGAGATTAAATCTCTGCCTGTTTTTTCTTTTCAAGAGTAGTAATTATAACGCTGCATATAATAAGAATACCACCAATGAAAAAGTTACTGCTTAACGTCTCATTTAAAAGAAGCCAGCCGAGTAATGATCCAACGATAGGTTGGAAGAAGAAAAATAATGAACCGATGCTAGCATCCATTAACTCTAACCCTTTATTCCAAAGGAAAAATGCACCTGCGGTTGAGACGATTCCTAAATAGAGTACGCCTAATAATACGTACATGTTCACATGTTCAATAGGAGTTGATTGAAATTCCCACACCATACAAGGTGTTATAAAAAAGAGTGAAAAGAATATAGCGTACGTTGTAATAACTAAAGATGAAAATCGAGCTGAAGCGATTTTTACATAAATGGATAGTAAAGCCCACGTAATAGCGGCTCCAACTAAAATGATTGTACCGATAAAATAGGAGCCAATTTCAATATCCCATCCGATAACGATAATGACACCGATTGTTGCGATGGTAGTTGATAACAGTCTACGAGCAGTTAGTTTTTCTTTTAAAATGAGCGCTGCAAATATGACCATAAATGCAGGTGTAGCTGACGTTACTAAAGAGCCTGTATGAGCGTCGGATAATTTTGTTCCGATAAATTGACATGTGATCGAAATGAAGTACCCGATGAATCCAATCCAAGCGAATAGTAACCAATCTTTTTTCTGGATGGTTATTTTTTTCTTTTGCTTTCTTTCTGTTGTTTTCAAAAGCACGTATAAAACAACAAAAGCGATAATAAAGCGTAGCCAAACGAGTGTTAGTGGCGGGATAAAGTCGAGTACATATTTGCTAACAACATACATACCGCCCCAAATACTTGCTGCTAGTGATAAACATATAGCTCCTAAAATTGTTTGTTTCATTTGAATTACCTCCGTCTATTTTTAGGGTGATGATAGATTCCCTAAGACGAGGCATAGTGTATGTGTTATATGAATGCCCGTCTTAGTTTATAGACGGCCTACAGGTTGATCGTTTTCGAATGAAGTGTTGTAGTACATATGCATATTCCTCCTCCTGTATTTATAATGATATTATAACTTAATTTTCAGATTATTGGAGGGTGTTATGAAATATATTGTTATGAAATCACATGTTAGTAACTATCCTGACCCAATTTGTTTAGATGAGGGGGATTTCGTTTCTATTGGTGAAAAGTATAAGGGACCAGAAAACTGGGATGGCTGGGTGTATTGTTCAGAAGAGAAATATAAAAGAAAAGGTTGGGTACCAGAACAAATTATAAGTAAACGTACTGATGGAAGTGGAGCTATTATAAAGAGATATACTGCAAAAAAATTAAATGTGAGTAGTGGAGAAATACTTATTGGGTTAGAAGAATTAAATGGATGGCTCTGGTGTGAAAAGATAGATGGTGAAGTTGGATGGGTGCCGAAAGAAAAATTGAGGCGAAATTAGGACACATATCTTTTGTTCATGAGGATATTAGTTGTAGATTAAAAAAAATAGATTGCTAGAGAAAACGATAGTTTATATAATTTTTGAATAGTAATAAGATGAGAAATGAAATTTTGTATCTCGTGAATAATAAACCGTCACGTTTGACTGTACAGTTTATGTATTGTATGATGTTAGTAATATAAACAAGGGGGGAAGATCGTTGGGAAGGTGTATCGAATCGGACAGTTGGCTCTCATGGCTCACGTGTCGAAACGAACGATTGATTATTATACGAATCTAGGTATCTTAAAAGCGGAGCGATCTCAATCTAATTATCGCTATTACGACGAAACAGCATTTGAAACATTACAATTTATTGAGAAGTGCAAAGAAATGCATATGCCGCTTTGTGAGATTAAAGAGAAAATCGAGGAGAAGAAGAAGCTGCTCGGTATCAATGAACACGTTTCGAAACAAGTGAATGAAGTGACAGACCATATTCATAGATTAGAAGCAGAGCTAACGGAGTTAAAGCCTCTTTTAGATGAATTGACTGATTCACAACGTGAAAAAATATCGAAATCTTTATCAGGTCAAACGACAGCTTTAATACAGACACTTGCTCTATTATTATAGAAAAAGTGAAATCCGACCTCTTTAATTTTTGTATCGGGCTATGTTTTCTAACGAATAAATAAGAAAACATTATAGTATACAGGAGGTGGACACCTTAGTTTTTTAACTAAGGGTATTCATTGGAAATATTTAATTTAGTCATGGTTGCGATTTTAATCGCATTTACTGGATTTTTCGTAGCAGCAGAGTTTGCGATTGTAAAAGTACGTTCAAGTCGCATTGATCAGCTTGTTGCGGAAGGAAAACGCGGTGCATTAGCAGCGAAAAAGGTAACAACAAATTTAGACGAATATTTATCTGCTTGTCAATTAGGTATTACAGTTACAGCGATGGGACTTGGTTGGTTAGGTGAACCGACGATAGAAAAATTATTACACCCGTTATTTGAGAAATTGAATTTAAATCCTTCTATTTCACAAGTATTAACGTTTGGTCTTGCATTTATGACGATGACGTACTTGCACGTTGTAGTCGGGGAATTAGCTCCGAAAACGATGGCAATTCAAAAAGCTGAAAAAGTGACATTGTTATTTGCGGGTCCGTTAATGATGTTCTATAAAGTTATGTATCCATTTATTTGGGTATTGAATAGTTCTGCTCGCGTTGTAACTGGCTTATTCGGTTTGAAACCAGCTTCTGAACATGAAGTAGCTCATACAGAAGAAGAGTTACGTCTTATTCTTTCAGAGAGTTACGAAAGTGGAGAAATTAATCAAGCTGAATACAAGTATGTAAATAATATCTTTGAATTTGATAATCGCATTGCGAAAGAGATAATGGTACCACGTACAGAAATCGTTGGTTTCTATCTTGAAGATTCAGTAGAAGAACACATGAAAGTAATCCAAAGTGAACGATACACACGTTATCCGATTTTTGGAGAAGATAAAGATGATATTATCGGTATGGTCAATGTAAAAGATTTCTTTATTCGATATATGAACAACGATAAAGAAGATTTATCATCGATTCGCACGTATATGCGTCCGATTATTGAAGTTATGGAAACAACTCCAATTCATGATTTATTACTGCAAATGCAGAAGAAGCGAATTCCAATGGCTGTTTTATATGATGAGTACGGAGGGACAGCTGGAATTGTAACGCTTGAAGATATATTGGAGGAAATCGTCGGCGAAATTCGTGATGAATATGATGAAGATGAAGCACCACCAATTCAGCATGTGAACGAGTACCATAAAATTGTTGATGGAAAAGTGCTCATCACAGAAGTGAAAGATTTGTTTGGATTACACATTGAAGAAGACGATGTGGATACAATCGGTGGATGGATTATGATGCAAAATCATGAAATTGAAGAAGGACAATACGTTGAAGCAGAAGGCTATGAATTTAAAGTGTTAGAAAAAGATGCTTATCAAATTAAACGTGTTGAAATTCGGAAAATGGACCATCAACAAGAGAAAGCAGTAACTGTGTAAGTTGCTGCTTTTCTTCTGACACATAATAAAATGTGAAATTAGGAGCGGATATTTTGATTCAAGTAGCCTTACGTGTATATCGATTACAATTGTATACGATCTTTAGTGGTTTACTACTAATGTGGGCGGTTACTCCGTTTGGAAAACAAGTGACAGGGTTTGGTATTGGTTTAGCGGTAAGTGCATATTGTCTTTGGTTATTAGCTCGCAGAGTGGAGAAAATAGGAAGAAGTATTGTGCTGAAAGAAAAGGCTCCTGGATTAGGAGTTTTAAACCGATTTGCAGCCGCGATATTAGGGGCTATCATTATGTATGAAATTGAGCATGAAATGGAAATGTGGGCATTTGGTACAGGGATTTTAGGTGGGCACTTTTTAATGATTGCGAATTTAGCCTATGCGAATATGCAGCTAGTGAAAGAAGAAGAGAAGCAAAAGAAGAATGCTTCACAAAAAATAGAGTTATAATGAAAGGAACCTTATCGGGTTCCTTTTTTGAGTTTGATAATAAATTGCACAATAGTTAATATAATGTGTACGATTCAATGGTGCAATCGAATTAAAGATAAATATAATACGCTCCTTTTTTAGGTTTTTCAATAGTATGGAAAATAATAAAAAAAAATTTAAAAACCCATCGATTTCTAAAGCTTATGTATGTTATCATGACAAAAGAATTTGTGAAAGAGGTGGATACCAATGTTACAAGCGTTACTTATTTTTGTGCTTCAAATTATTTACGTTCCAATTTTAACAATCCGTACGATTTTGCTTGTAAAGAATCAAACAAGATCCGCTGCTGGTGTAGGATTGTTAGAAGGAGCCATTTACATTGTCAGTTTAGGTATTGTGTTTCAAGATTTATCAAATTGGATGAATATTGTTGCCTATGTCATCGGCTTTAGTACGGGACTTTTATTAGGCGGTTATATAGAGAATAAATTAGCAATTGGATATATTACGTATCAAGTTAGTTTACTAGACCGTTGTAATGAATTAGTAGATGAATTACGCCACTCTGGATTTGGCGTTACAGTATTTGAAGGCGAAGGAATTAATTCAATACGTTATCGCTTAGATATCGTTGCAAAGCGTTCTAGAGAGAAAGAACTGTTAAAAATTATTAATGAAATTGCGCCGAAAGCGTTTATGTCATCTTATGAAATCCGCTCATTTAAAGGTGGATATTTAACGAAAGCGATGAAGAAGAGAGCGTTAATGAAGAAGAAAGATCATCATGCATCGTAAATAAAAGGGAGCAGCTGAAAAGCTGCTCCTTTTTATTTTATATAAACTAGCGGTCATCCAATAATTTAATTGGGGGTAGCGTCAGGGCTTTGCGCTTTTACAACTGTATATCTAACCTGTTTAAAGTTTATCATTAACATAAAAGTAAAACTTTCCGTTTTGTTGTTTCCAGCCATTTAAGTGGTACAAAACTTTGTTCAATAAGGAATCAGACTTTTTCCCGCACGAAGGATTTGCAGAATGGGAACGTATTCAAGGCTGCTGGATACAGATTACAGAAGGCATACCTTCTGCAGGTAGTGGACCTCTTCGTTTAGCGATAATGGATATTGAGGCTGAACGGACAAGGATAGTCAGGGAATTAAATGTAGCAAAATTCGAGATTCATTCTCGTAAAGAAGTACCTGTAAAATGGGGAACATTTAGTGAACTGTGGGGAAATCGACTAGGATTTTTTGAATACTTAGATAAAAAAGAACAAAATGAACGGATTAAGGCGATTTTCAAATTAACCTAATTAGGCTGCTGAATAAAACAATAAATTCGATTATAGTCTAGAGTTTAGGAAGATAGTTAAAGTTATAATAAAAATTTCATTTTAGCAGAAAGTGAGAAGGTGATAAGCGTTCTTTTTTCTAATTACTTTTTAATGGCTTTTCAAGTTAATATATTAAAATTTCATGTTCTGGTTCTAAATGTATTAGTATGTGAGCACGATTAAATTGTTTCTTAATATTTTGCTCTATCCGATCACATAACTCATGTGCTGTTTCAATGTTATAGTGAGATGAAACGACAAGATGAAAATCTATGTATTCAGTTGGACCTGAACGCCTTGAACGAAAATCATGAAACTCAATATATTCATCTTTATAATATTCTATAATTTTTATGATTTTTTGTTCTTCTTCTGGTAATAAACGTGCATCAATTAATGGGGGAAAGGACTCTTTCATTAATTTGAAGGCCTCAGTCATAATATAAACAGCTAAAATAATTCCAATGATTGGGTCTAGAAAACTCCATTCAGTTAGACTAACTAGAAATAAGCTAATTGCAACACCTAAGGAAGTGTAAACATCAGTGAGTAAATGTAGTGCATTAGATTTCATTGCAATAGAATTTGTTTTTTCAGCAGTTTTGTTAACAATTCGTGATACTACAAAATTGATGAGTGCTCCAATCAACATAACAACTATTCCTAAAAATGGGAGCCGAATTGGTTCGGGGTGTATCAATTTAAGGACACATTCATAAATAATCCAAAAACCAGCTATAAAAATTAGTAATGTTTCGATTGTTCCAGAAATATTTTCTACTTTTCCATGTCCATAGGGATGTAATTTATCCGCCGGTTTATTTGAAATTCGGACAGAAAAGAAAGCGATGATTGAAGCTAATAAATCTAAAGAGGAATGAATGGCTTCGGAAAGAATAGCTACTGAACCAGTAAATATACCAATAACAACTTTTAAAATAACAACAAAAGAGTTACTTAATACTGACAAAAAAGCTACTTTTGATGAATTCATTGTTACATATTCCTCCCATCTTTTATTAATTAATTTTTATGTTATCAGTTCAAAATACAGTGGGTCTATAGCAATCTTTTTGCAAAAGACAATAAAAATTGAAGCGGTTTCAATATGTTTCCCTTGGGCATATTTAATTATTAATGAAAAAATTGAAATATAAGTTAGTAGAATGAATTAAAGAAAGGCAATAAGAGGAGCCTAGTGCTTTTGATAAGTCATCTTCGGTGCAAAATTAAAAGCTAACTGCTCCAATCACGGCAAAAGGCGTTTCTAAAGAACGAGCTGTAAGGGAAATCTGCACTCAAAATAACATTTCTATGAGTAACATAATGGTCTTTGGAGACGATTGGAATGATTTTAGCTGCTGTGGGACCTGCGTGAGGGACTGCACTTAATCAAATAGCTGAAGAAAAGGCGAAAGTAAAATAAAAAAGGAAGTAAGGGGTGTATTATACTATCTCTTACTTTCTTTTATTTTAAATTTCGATGTAACGAATTGTTTCACTGTAGTGGAATTTCTAATAGTTTAAATATATCTTTATACTGTTGGGAAAGTTTGATTGCTCATGCCTCTAAGCGCTAACCATTGCGAATAAAGATGTCATGTATCAGTTATACTATGTAATATTTCTTCATTACAAAATATGGTGGTAAGTATGACTAAGCAAACAATTACTTTATTTCAAGTTTCTATGATACTCATTGGTAGTATCGGGATAATCAATCATGTCATTATGATTCCTATGTTATTAGATAGCTCGGGTAGAGATTCGTGGATTTCAATCCTATTAGTAAGCGTTATATACTTGATTTGGATTTCATTAATATTCATCATTTATAAAAACATAAAAAATGAACATTTGTTTTTGTGGTTAAAAATTAATTTTGGGAAATTCATTTTATATCCAATAATATTCATGGTTGTACTTTATTTGATAACAATTGGTGTCGTTGCACTAAAAGAAACATTAACCTTTTTCTCTTTTTATTTACCAGAAACACCTCGGTTTGTATTAGGAATACTTTTTTCAATGATTTGTTTCTACAATGCTGAAAGAGGAATTCAATCTATTGCACTTACAACAGGTGTTTTGTTACCTATTGTATTTCTACTTGGTTTTTTTGTAATGTTTGCAAATATTCCACATAAAGATTATTCTTTACTTCAGCCAATGATGGAAAATGGAATGAACCCAGTATTTAAGGGGATGGTTTATCCTGCAGCAGGATTTCTAGAGTTAATTTTTATTCTTTTTTTACAACATCATATTTGCTCGAAAATCAAATTATATCAATTGATTGCTTTGGGTATTGTTATTATTGGTATCACAATAGGCCCAGTTATGGCAGCTATTATAGAATTTGGTCCTTTCGTAGCAGCAAACCAACGATATCCAGCATTTGAAGAATGGAGACTTGTGTCAATAGGAAGGTATATTGAAAATTTAGACTTTCTCTCCGTGTATCAGTGGCTTGTAGGGATCTTTATTCGTCTGTCACTTGTTGTTTTTCTTATTCCAGATTTGTTATCAATTACAAATCGGAAAACGAGAAATGGGGTTATGTTTGCAATACTTTCATGTATTTTATTAATAAGTATACTACCCATCAGTGACTCTAGTTTCTATTGGTTTGTATCTCAAATTGTTTTACCAGTTTCAGCATTAGGGCTATTTTTGTTTTCTATCTTACTAATAGTGTTTGTATGGGTTGTTACATATAAGAAAAGCTCTTGAAAGAGTATGAGAATGTATTTTATATAAGGTTGCTGAGTTTGAAGGAGACAACGTAGATGAACAAACGAGTAGAATTAAACGAGAAGATAATACTAGAGTGGTTTGAAGGATGCAACGATGTAAAAGTAATAAAGCGTGAATTGGATGAGAAAGAAGAAACGAGGTCAGTATTGTTTATGTATTGTCAAAACTTAATTGACAATACAAAATTAAAACAAGCCACATCATCTCAAGTTTGCAAAGAGCTTTTAAGTAATTCGATAGAAGAATTTAACCTTTCAACATTAATTCCCCAGTTATCAGTAAAGAAATTAGATATAGTAAATTCGAATGAAACTATCTCTCAGATTATATTTGAAGGTAACCTCCTCATTATTTTTGAAGAATCTAAACAAGGATATATAGTTGATATTGCCCAAATACCTACAAGATCCGTTGAACAAACAAATACAGAGATGACCATTCGTGGTGGACGTGATGGATTTGTTGAAGAGTTAAAAACAAATATAGGATTAATTAGAAAAAGACTAAAAACGAGTTCTCTTAGTTATGAAGAATTTATTATTGGAGAAAGAACACAAACTAAAGTAGCACTCTTGTATTTAAAAGATATCGCATCCCAAGATATAATCAATCAAGTTCGATTAAAATTAAGACAAATTAAAATAGACGGGGTTGTTTCAAGTGCACAAATTGAAGAATTAATCACAAATAATCAATTTAGTGTCTTTCCTTTAGTTGAATATACAGGGCGACCCGATTATGCTGTGAATTGTTTGTTGTATGGGCGTTTTATTTTACTAGTTGAAGGGTCACCAACAGCCACTATTGCACCAGTTACATTTCCTTTTTTTGTGAATACATCTGAAGATCAAGATTCTTTCTATATAATCGGTAGCTTTGTACGACTTGTAAGTCTTTTGGGGATAGGAATATCTATATTTCTTCCAGGGATTTGGATAGCGCTAATTACATATCATCCGGATCAGATTCCCTATACATTATTAGCTACATTAAGTTTATCAAGAGAAGGGATTCCTTTTCCTGCTCCTTTAGAAGGGCTAATTATGATGACCTTATTTGAAATTTTGAGGCAAGCGGGATTGCGCGTTCCTGCCGTATTTGGTCAAACACTATCTGTTGTAGGGGGATTAATTATTGGACAAGCTGCTATTAGTGCTGGAATTGTTTCAGCATCTATGGTCATTATAATAGCAATCTCGGTTGTTTCGACATTTGCTTTAACTAATCAGTCAGTAACAGGGATAATAAGTATATTGCGATATGTAGTATTCTTGATATCTTCTTTATTAGGAATAGTAGGATTTATATTCTGTATCTTTGTGATTGTGATACATGTAGTAAATTTACGTTCTTTTGGAGTTCCTTTCTTTACACCATATTCTCCCCCTGTGTTTAAAAGTATGCTAGCAGCCACATTTAGAATTCCTTTCACGTATATGAAGAGAAGACCTAAAGAATTGCATACTCAAGATAATACAAGGAAAAGAGAGAGTACTGATGAAAAAAAATAAAAGAACTGTTTTATTTCTTTTTATGTTGTGTACGTTTCTAACAGGGTGTTGGGATCAAAGAGAGTTGCATCACGTCTTGTATATAAATAGTCTAGGCATCGATTTTAAAGATAATAATTATATCATCCGTCCACAATTTATTAATTTTTCTAACATAGCTAAACAAGAAGGGAGCACTACCCGTAATTATAGCCCGGCTTATATTGGAAAGGGAAAAGGACTCATTTTAGATGAGGCAACATTTGATTTTTATAAGAGTGCTCAACAAGAGATCTCATGGGAACATATCAAAACGATTGTTGTAACAGAGAGGTTTCTAAAACATGGTGATTTTAATCAATTTAATGATTTTTTCTCTCGTTTTTTTCAGTTTCGAGATACTATGTGGATATTTGGAACTAAGGAGCCTTTAGAAAATATATTAGCGAGCAATAATATTTTAAATATTTCTCAATTATATACAATTATTAATTTGCCACAAGAAATAACCAAGCAATATTCAATTATAGATCCTTTACCTTTATATAAATTCCAAAGAAATTATTATGAACCTGGGATGACAACTCGAATTCCTTTCTTAGCTACGACTAAAACAAATTGGAAAAAAGGGCATACATCATTTCCGATGTTAAAATTTAATGGTTATGGTTTTATAAGTGATAAATCCTATATAAATCATTTAAATAGCCACGATATTGCTGGAGTTCGATGGACGGATGAAAATACCAAACGAGCTCCATTGCTATTAAAATTTAATAAAAAAATAATTGGACAAATAATATTAAAAAACCCAAAGATAGATACGGATTTTTTTACAAAAAAAGGGAAGTTGCGCATACTTATGAACATCCATTTCGATGCTGATATTTATCAATTAATAAATTCTATGCCTGTAAATAATTTAAAAAAAATTGCAGAGGACCAAGTTGAAAAAGAAATTAAAAAAACGTACCGAAAAGGAATCGAAAAAGGGATTGACACGTATCAGTTATCACAAACATTATATCGTCAGAATTTTAATTTGTGGAAAAAATATAAAGAAGAGGGGAGAATATCCCTTCAAAATAAAGAAATAGATTTTAATGTCTCGATTAATATAGCTACAAATGGAAAATCTAAAAATATGCGTAATATCATCGAGCATTAGAGTGATTGAAAATGAAAGAAAACGTAAAATTGCGACTCTAAATAGGAGATTCGAAAGGACACACGTATTAGAACTCCTATGTAAATGTAGGCTAACGCAGTAGAAACCGGCTCTGTAATCGGAGTCGGTTTTATTTATTACGTATTTAAATTGGACTAAGTGGGGAATAGGGCAGGAGTTTCTCTCCTTTTCTACCCGTTTCCCAATCAAATTACCGAAATATTCTTTCTTCATTGTATAGGATAATAATAAAAGATGGAATGATTTCCAAATTCACATTATCTTTTTTAAACAACTATTATATTTTTTAATCTATCTTTGGAGTATATATAAGGTGAAATTTTTGTTATGGGGGTACTTTACAATCTTTGCTTGATGGGCATGGAATCCCGCCACATTGCCTATCAATTTAAGAAAAATAAACATTCCTAAAACAAAAAAATGAGCTGATTTCTCAAAATAACTAACTGTGAAGAAAGAAAATTTTCATTTAGGGGCTACTTTAAAATCTTTGCTGGATAGCGCGATGTGATTCTGCCCCAATTGTAATTTATTAAAGATGTTCCGTACCTTTACATAGGGACATGTTTTCTTTAGAGAAAAGGTTTTTCTTATTTAAAATATGTAGTGAAAGAAAGCCAATCAATCCACATGCACCGAAAATAAGCCATGGTACGAACGTTTTCTGTAAGTTCGATGTAAACCATGTCCCTGTGTAATTACCAATAATAAAACCAAATGCGAGTGAAAGTTGATAAAAGCCGAAATATGTAGCTGTGTATGATTCGTTACTGTAATTCGCAATAGCGATGTCAGCGTTAGGTAATACGAGTGTCTCTCCAATTGTAAATAAAATTACACAAATAAAAAGCCAATATGGGTGCTGGAATAAAGGAATGAGTGAAAAGGAAATTCCCATTAATAAAACACCGTATTTAATGATAGAGAGTGTATTGTATTTATGAAAAATCTTTCGGAATAATATCATAAATATGACGCCTGTTATTGCATTTATTGTAATAACTAAAGTAGCGAGTTGGTTACTATGACTAATGTTTTTCATATGAAGTGGAAGTGCGACAGTAAGCTGAGTAAACATAATGTAGAAGAAAATCATAATAAATGAAAATGAAAGAAAAATTTTATTTTGTAAGATGGCTTGTATTCCTAATGTAATAGACGTGTTTTCAGTAGAAACTTGGAAGTGGTTTTTAAGAAAATAAAAAATAAGAGCAAATAATAGCATGAGAAATCCGGCTAGTGCGAAAGCATATATCGGATCTAATAGGAGTAAGAAACCTCCTGCAATTGGTCCGATTATCGCACCGCAATTAAAACTAAGGTTTAAGTATGTAAATAAACTTTTTCTCATATGAGCTGGTTGTGAACCGAATATGGCGCGAGCTGCAGGTTCGTAAAATGCAGTCCCAAATCCAATGAGAGCGGAAGAAATAGAAATTGTATAGAAATCTGAGCATATTCCTAAGAAAATAAATCCAATTCCTCTTAAAAATAATCCGGCTATCATCATAAAGATATAGCCTATTTTGTCAGCGATTAATCCTGAGAATAAAGGGATAACTCTAGATGTAATTGTCATAATCGTTAAAACTGTTCCGACTTGTACAGCTGAAAAGTGTAGAAAATTTAATAGATAAATAGTTAAAAATGCATATACCGCAAAATACCCAAAAGCCATAAAAAATGAAGAAATGAGCATAAAACGAATCGGAATTGAGAAATTTTTCATAGAACTCCTCCTAATTATGTAACCATTAAAATTAATTACTGGTTAACGATTTTATATTATAATTATACATAAAGTCAGAAAAAAGTAAATTTTAGAAAGATGGTGAATATATTTGAGCCAAAATCAAGAGGCACCTGATCAACTTGAGATAATGAGAGAATTTTTAAATACATGGAGAATACCAAATGATACAAGAAATCCTATAGATCAGTTTCAGACGATAGATGATGTTATAACATTTAGGGAGAAATATTGGAAAGAGGAGCTATTGTTTCATACCTTGGACGAGTTAAAGCAATTTAGAGAGGATATTCGTCGTACTGTTGAAGAGCAGGGAATGTTGCAAAAGTGGTTTGAGAAATATCCATTCCGAGTATGTGTGGCAGAAAATATGGAGGATATCGCATATGAACCGATAGGAGAAAATAATTTGTATACGAAGATGTTACAAATTATTTTGAAGGCTATTAATCAAAAACAATGGGGGCGATTAAAAGCGTGTCCAGATTGCCGCTGGGTCTTTTACGACCATTCCCGTAATGGAAGTAAAAGATGGTGTGGCATGTATGCTGGAGGGGAAGAAGGCAGAGCTTGTGGTACAATCGCAAAAGTGAAAAATTATCGAGCTAAAAGAAAAGGAAGATCAGGTTATAACGGTTAATTCGTATAGGAGAAGAAAAAAGAGAGGGGAATGTAAAAGTGGTGGAACAAACAAAAATGTTAGAGCTAAATAAAAAGTGCTGGGACGTAGTAGCACCTCATTTTTTTCAAGTAGATTGTTTACCTAAATACGGACCGTATACGGCATCAGAGGACGAAATCCATTTATTTGATTCAATTGAGAATAAAACTGTTCTCGATATTGGATGTGGTAGTGGGCATTCTTTGCGATACATGGCGGAACATGGTGCAAAGGAATTATGGGGACTTGACCTTTCGAGTACGCAAATTAAAACAGCGAATGAAACGTTAAAGTCTTGGAATCCGAAGTTAATATGCGGAGCAATGGAAGAGGAAGTAAATATTCCGAAAGGGTATTTTGATATTGTATACTCCATCTATGCATTAGGATGGACTTCAGATTTAGGGAGAACATTAGAAATTATTTATTCATATTTAAAGCCAGGAGGGAGTTTTATTTTTAGCTGGGAGCATCCGGTATATTCAAACTTACAGTATGGTACAGAAGAAATTGTTTTAAAGTCTTCCTATCATGAAGAAACTCCTATTACGTTTGAAACATTTAAAGGAGAAGCAGTACAAGCGACATTATATAAAAGAAAAATGAGTACATACATAAATGAGTTAAATAGAGCCGGATTTACAATTGAGAGAATAGAAGAACCTGAACCAGCCAGTAGGTTTGATGAAGAAATGGCAGAGCCTTCTACAAAATACTATTCTTTATATAAAGCTAGAATGGTGCCGACTACTTTTATTGTGAAGGCGAGGAAGTAACTAGTGCTACATAAAGAAGGGGAAGAAATGGATCATATTCATATGGTGAAGATTGGTGAAGTGCGATCTTCTATAGATGAAAAAGTGTACAGTAATTGGGGAAGTGTTATTTCTAACATTAAAATATATCCAGAGTATATTGGAGGATTAGCTGGGCTTGAGGATTATTCTCATGCAATTGTTATTTTTTATATGAATGATTTCCAGGAAGAAAATAACGAGTCGTGGGTTAGAAAGCCAAGGGGATTAAGTGATTTTGATGAAAAGGGATGTTTTGCGCAACGGACAAAGTATCGTCCAAACCCTATTGGAATAACTACTGTTGAAATATTGTCGATTAAAAATAATGTTATTACTGTGCAAGGATTAGACGCTAATGATCGAACGGCTATTTTAGATATAAAACCATACATTACTGCTTTTGATGCAAGGGAAAATGTATGTGTTCCAGATTGGATGAATAAATTAATGCAAGATTATTTTTAGTGGTAATACAAAAGGCTTTGCAATTATAAATTGCAAAGCCTTTTGTATTACATTATATCGTACGTATAATCTATTTATCTTTTCGGCTGAAAAATATGTTGGAAAAAGTATTTGTGATGTAAATTATCGACCATTTTGTTTGCTTGATACGTACGTTGTTGTTCTAATCGAATGCGTTGCTCCATCATTTTTACTTCGTGATCTGATAAACGTAACATTATACATGTCTCCTTTTCTATAAATATAGGTTTCTGTTTGATATCGATTCCATAATTTATAGTTAAGGAGGTATACTGTGTAACATAGGCAAAAAGCACCTTCCTCTCCCATTACGCTTACGAGGTTAGCTGTCGGACTCGGGAAGTGAGAGTTTCCCTACTTAAAAAGATTCGCCCCAAGTAGCAAAAAGCTACATAAATGGTTCCCCCGCTCCAAAAAAATGGACTCAGCAAAAGGTTGTATAAAGTAAAAAATAACATAAAGAAACAACTAAGTCAAATTATTTCGTATTTTCTGTCTTTTTGAGTTGTGTAAGAATCATACCATCAGGGAGTGTTGTATCTATTACTTCAATGAAGCCGTGTTTTTTATATAATGCGATAGCGGGAGTATTTGCCTTACCTGTTTGTACAATATACGTTTCAGAAGAGGAGAACATGTCAAATATATGTAGGAGCAGCTTGGTTGCAATCCCTTTATGAAAATGATCGGGTGAGACTACTAAACGATGAATATCAACTACATCTTCATCAATTTTAAAAGAAATAAATCCGGTGAGTAAGTCTTCATAAAAATATCCGTAAAAAGTTTCATCACAATTTTGAATATCAGTTACAGTATCATATAAACGGGGGATGGCTGTACTATTTATATATTTTGCCTCAATTTCATAAGCGGGAATTTGAATTTTTAAAATAGACGTAGCTGTATCGTAAGAGTTTACTATTAATTTTTGAATCATAGTTTATAATCTCCTTTTAGGCTGTTTTTTCATGCGTTTGACAAGATTTTTCTTTTCTGGATATAATAAATATAAGGATTAAGTAATAAGTTGGTAGCTAAATAGAGTCATACTATTATAGGTACAATTGCAGTTTCTATAACAGGTAAAGATTTTCCTGCTCGTATGTTCGGAAATATAATCGCTTGTTTACTAGGGGTTTGGCTAGGTGATGAATTATTGTGCTTAGTGTCCTTTGTTAGATGGTGTGTATACATAGGGGCGATTGTTCTAATTCTCATTGTATCATTTATCGTAAAGGTCGCAAGAAGATAAATTTATAATATATACAATGATGAAAAGCCCTTTATAAGGGCTTTTCATCATTAACTGAGGTGGTATAGTTGGAGAAAGTAAATTTGAGAAAAAGAGATAAGCTGAAAAAGTTTTTTAAAGAACAAAATTATTTAGCGGTGTTACTTGGATTTGCATTATTGTTCATTAACATATTGTTGCTAACAAAAATTTCATTTGTCTTTACACCGTTTATTGTCTTTTTGAAAACAATCTTCTTCCCAGTGTTATTGGCGGGAGTCCTATTTTACATCTTGCATCCTTTCGTTTCATTTCTAGAGAAGAAGGGTGTTTCAAGAATTGTATCGATAGCTTCTATATATATACTTGTATTAGGGCTATTTGTGTTTTTAGTTGTAACGGTTATCCCGATTATTAGGGACCAAATTGATGCGTTAATAAGTAACTTACCGTATTTCGGTCATGAGATTGAAAGAGCAGCACGTAGACTTGGAGAAAGTAATTTACTTGGTAAAATTCAAGAGAATTTAAATGTTGATGTTGCGAATATAGTAAAAGATTACACAGTAGATTTTACAAAATCGTTATCATCAGTAACGGGAAATGTAACAGGATTTTTAAGCACAGTAACTGAGGTCGTCTTAACATTTGTGATGGTTCCCTTTATATTGTTCTATCTTTTAAAGGATGGCGAACAGTTACCGAATCACTTTTTAAAGTTTATATCTGAGCAAAGGCAACCAGCTGCGAAGAGAATACTAGATGATATGCATTATGCGATTAGTTCGTATATTAGGGGACAAATCATTGTTAGTCTATTTATCGGAATTATGTTATTTATCGGGTATTTAATCATTGGAATTAAATACGCCGTATTACTCGCTATTTTGGCGATGATTGTAAACGTTGTTCCGTATGTAGGCCCTGTTATTGCGATAACACCAGCATTAATTATCGCATTTATTGACTCACCAGCAATGATTTTAAAAGTAATTATTGTAATGATGGTTGTACAACTAGCAGAAGGGAAATTTATTTCACCACAAGTAATGGGGAAAAAGTTAGATATTCATCCCATTACAATCATATTTATCATTTTGACCGCAGGGAATTTATTTGGAATTATGGGGGTTATTTTAGCAATTCCGGGATATGCGATACTAAAAGTGTTAGTGACGCATGGTTATAGATTTGTTAAGTTGAATACGTGAAAAAAGAGCTGAAACAGATAAAACTGTTTTAGCTCTTTTTCATTAACAATTGATTTGCATATTGGCGCGCCCATTGATCAACTTCCAATATGGCATCTAAAGAAGGATCTTTTACGTTATGATGAGCCTCAACTGTTTTGTAAATTGTTTTTTCAATATCGAAAAATGCAATTTCATTTTTAAGAAATAGTGCATTTGCAATTTCATTCGCTGCATTTAATACGGCGGGAGTAGTACCACCGATTTTGCCACATTCATATGCGTATTGTAGACATGGGAACTTCTCTAAATCTGGTTTTTCAAAATGTAAACTACCGATTTCTAGTAAATTTAATTTTTCATAGGAAGAAGGTAGTCGAGTAGGGTAGTGAAACGCATATTGAATCGGCATTCTCATATCAGGAGCACCAAGTTGTGCCATGACTGATCCGTCAATAAATTCGACTAAAGAATGAATAATACTTTCTTTATGGATCATAACATCAATTTTTTCGTAAGGAATATCAAATAACCATCTCGCTTCCATCACTTCAAACCCTTTATTCATTAATGTGGCAGAATCGATTGTTAGTTTTGCCCCCATTAACCAGTTTGGGTGTTTTAAAGCATCCTTCGCTTGTAATAGTTTCATTTCTTCACGTGCTTTATCACGAAAAGCGCCACCAGAAGCTGTAACAATTAGTTTTTCGATTTCTTTATTATTTTCTCCGTTTAAACATTGGAAGATGGCTGAGTGTTCGCTATCAACTGGAATTAAGCGACATCCGTTTTGTTTCGCTAATTCGGTTACGATATGTCCAGCTGCAACTAAAGTTTCTTTGTTAGCGATGGCAATATCTTTCTTTGCTTTTAATGCTTCAATCGTTGGAAGTAATCCTGAAACACCGACAACGGAACTTAATACAAGATTTGTATCAGGATGAGTAGCTACTGCAATTAAACCATCAGTCCCATATGTAATTTTCGTATTTGTTGAAATACGAGAACGTAATGTATCTGCTAATTCTTTTGTCGCAACGTTTACAATATGAGGTTGAAACGTTTCAATTTGTTTTTCGAGAAGATCGACATTATAATTTGCGGTTAAACCGACGATTTTAAAATGTTCAGGATGAGCTGAAACGACATCTAATGCAGATGTGCCGATGGACCCTGTTGAACCTAAAATTGATATATATTTTACCATGAAAAAAACCTCCAAAGATGTTTCAATTATTTCTATAAACCTATATACTATTAAACAATTAAAGTGGAAATTCCTGCTATATAAAACAGAAAATTAGGGTTTATTTGGAAGCGAAGTGTGATAAACTGTGGAGAATAAGTGGAAAAGCAATGAAAGAGAAGAGTACATATTCGAAACTTTTCAGAGAGCTGATATGTGGTGAGAATCAGTAAGGGATGAATATGGAATGGGCTCTGGAGCTTCTAACTGAAATGAGTAGGTTAAAGACGGTTACTTCACGTTATCGAAGTATGAAGTGAGCTAATGATAGCTAATAAAGGTGGTACCGCGGGAGTCTCTCGTCCTTTTTAAGGATGAGGGGCTCTTTTTATTTTGAGAAAGGAGGAGTTAGGGTGAATGGGAAAATAATGTTAACAGGAATTAAGCCAACAGGATATCCGCATTTAGGAAATTATATTGGAGCGATTAAACCTGCATTACAAATGTCAAAGAATAATGAAGGAAAAGCATTGTATTTTATAGCTGACTATCATGCATTAAATGCTGTGCATGATCCGAGTCAGTTTAGTAGTTATACGAAAGAGGTAGCAGCTACTTGGTTATCACTTGGACTTGGAGAAGATGTGATTTTCTATCGACAAACAGAAGTACCAGAGATTTTAGAATTAGCTTGGATATTAGCTTGTCTAACTCCGAAAGGACTTATGAACCGTGCTCATGCGTATAAAGCGAAGGTAGAGCAAAATAAAGAAGCGGGTTTAGAAATCGATGCAGGAGTTAATATGGGGTTATATACGTACCCGATTTTAATGGCGGCTGACATATTATTATTTCAAGCTACTCATGTACCAGTCGGAAAAGATCAAATTCAGCATATTGAAATCGCTCGTGATATTGCGACGTATTTTAATCATACATTCGGCACGACATTTACGCTTCCAGAGTATGTGATACAAGAAGAAGGAGCGATTTTACCCGGACTTGATGGAAGAAAGATGAGCAAGAGCTATGGAAATGTTATCCCACTATTTGCAGAGCAAGAAAAACTCCGAAAGCTCATTTTTAAAATAAAAACAGATTCTTCACTTCCAAATGAACCGAAAGAACTAGAAACGTTATTTACAATATATAAAGAATTTGCGACAGAAGATGAAATTCAGTCGATGCGTGAAAAGTATGAGACTGGAATTGGATGGGGCGATGTGAAAAAAGAATTATTCCGCGTTGTAGACCGTGAATTAGCAGGCCCTAGGGAAAAATACGCAACGTATATGAATGAGCCGCACTTATTATATGAAGCGTTAGAAAGAGGTGCTGAGAGGGCACGGGCTATTGCGAAGGCAAATTTAGCGGGAATTAAAAAACGGATTGGGTTTGAGAGGGAACGTTAAGCGTTCCCTTGTTTTTGTTTGAAATCTGTAATAACTCTTTCGATTACAGGAGGAAGATTACTAGGTAACTCATCAAGTGAAAAGAAGTGCAGTTCTTTCGATTCAGTATAGTCGCATACAAGCTCACCTTGGAATTCGCGGCAAATATAAACAACGAGTACACCATGCACTTGATCACCGTTTGGATAGATTTGAAAAAATTCTGGGCCAGAATATGTACGGAACATTTCTGGATTTTTGATAATAAGCCCAGTTTCTTCAAATACTTCTCGTTTTAAAGCGTCTTCTAATGTTTCGTTATATTCTAAGGCCCCGCCGATAATACCCCAGCGGTTAAAATCTGTACGGAGCTGCAGTAATATTTCATTTTTCTCATTTAATACAATTGCGTGTGATCCTATTAAAATAAGTGGATGATTTCCTACTCGTTTTCTCATGTCTTCAATATAACCCATAATTTTTCTCCTTATTTTTAATAATAGTTAGGAAGTTCTTTTAACATTCTTTCTGTGTTATGTGCTGTAAAGGCTAGGTTATGATCATCTTTTGTTCTAAAAAATATTGTGCGTAAAAAGGTTTTAATGTTGGCACCTAAAATACAATACTCATTAAGCGAAAGGCGTTTTCTAATTTGAGGAAGCCTTTTTATTTTTTTATGAATAATTGAAATTAACTCATCTTGCGGGAAGTCATGATACAACATCGATACTAAGGGGGTAACAATTCTCTCATCTTCATTGTTATGGTAAATATCCAATGGAGAACCTCCTTCGCACTTTAAAGATGCGATATTTTCTAGTATTCTAGATATTCAAGGACAATCCTGCTCATGCAAGGAGAACAATTAGAAATTCGAGTATGATATAGATGAGGGAAGAATATGACGAATATAGAACAGTTAGAAAAATATTTCAAAATAAGAAGAAGTGCTTCTTCTATAGTGATAAAAGAAAATAATGCAGAGGTTTTGACAGAAGAGCAATTAGAAGAGATGATGCAACGTTGCGTTGCTGAGGTAGAAAAAGATGGATTAGAAAAACTGCATGTTGAGATTTCTTCAAAAAGCCCAAATTATGATGCGTATAGGAAATGTTTCGGAAAGCATTCATTTGAACATTTTGCTGAAAACATAATTGTATTTAAGGATATATATGAAGTGGATGATATAGAAAGTGATATCGATTTTAAGCTTGTTGAGGAAGTAGGAGAAGAAGCCTTTCACTCTCTTTGGAATGAAGTGACGGAAGAACAAGTAGCGTATGATCAATTTGTACATATGATGGAGCAAGAAATTGGTGGGCAATGGAAAGAACATTGTTTAACAGCGGTTGTAGGTGAAGAGCTAATAGGAATTGTAATCCCGTATATTGAGAGAGGTACGTTAGAAGAAGGGAGACTCATGTATTTTGCAGTTGCTCCAAATATGCGAAATAAAGGGTATGAAGCAGCATTATTTACAGGGGCGATGTTTGTCTTAAAAGAAATAGGAGCTTCTTATTATATTGGCGAGACAAATGTGAAAAATGAGTGGATGAAGGATATTTTTGAAAAGAACGGATGTCAGCTGCTAAGTTCTACTGAGCGATATGTGAGAAAGTTTTAGAAGGATGAATGACATACTCTCCCGAACTCATTTAGCGGGAGGGAGTATATATGTTGAAGCAAACATTGCATTCATTCACTTTACTGTATCCGAAAATATTGTTAGAAGGCTGGAAAATTGAAAAGTTTTCAGAACGTAATGAAGGGGAAAAGTGGGAAACTTTTTGTTTTCAAGTTATTACCCCAACTAGCAAGTTTCGAGTTAAGGAATTTTTTCTTGATATAATGGAACCGGTGTTTCCAGATAGTTGTCTTTCTCAGGCAAAAGGAGATTGTTTTCAATATAAAGGGCTTGTGTATTGGAAAGGTGTAAATTATAAGGGGAAAGAAAGTTATGTAACATCTAAATGGAAAACGCAAATTGAAATTTCTATTGATCTTGGATATGTAAACCAAGATCAAATGGAAAGGTTCTTATTCGAGTTACAGCCGGTAAATACGGAGTTTGCGAAAACGATATTACATACACCGTTTCACCATTTAAGCTTTCAAGCGAAAAGAGGTGAAGTTGGTGAGATAGGAAGATGTCATGAATGGAATTCTCCAGATGACGTATCATATTCGCAATTGCCAATTCATAAAAAGTTAAGTTGGAAGCTCGAATCGATTGGATTCGGAAATGATGAAATGCAGTATGTATACTGGGACGAAGAGAATAAACTATATGCACTTTGGGTTTGTAGGCATAAAAATAAAGCGTACTATCCTATTTCTTCATGGACAACGAATTATGGCGCGAAACAAGTAGTAAATGGTTTAGAGTTTTATTCACACCAGGACCGAGGCACAGTTGTATATGAAGATTTAGGTGATGAGCAAATCGCTTATGTTTTTCGCGGTAATCCGTGTACAACTTATGAACAAATAAAAGAACTTTTTGTATGTTTGTAAGATAAACAGAAAAATCAAAACGACAAAGTAAGCTTTCCTATAATACAATAGAGAAGGATTTGACTATACGAAGAAAGCGTTGGTGAAAGTATGAAGCAACAAAAAAATTGGTTACAAGCAACTGTAGAACGAAATGAAGATAATACGTTACATATAGAGTGGGAAAATAATATAGAAGAAGTTCGTATTTATTGGAGTACTTCACCAGAACATATTGAAGAAAATGGAGAGTTACTTGTAACGGTAATTGGAGAGTCATCATGTACAATTGAAAACCCGAGCGAAAATGAGCGTCCATATTTTAGGTTAGTAGGAAGTAATGGACAAGTGGTAACTGTAGCGGAGCGCAGATTACCATTACAAGGAGCGTTTAACTTCCGTGATATGGGAGGATATGAAACGACAGAAGGCCGTAAAGTAAAATGGGGCAAATTGTATCGTTCTGAAGAGTTAGCAGGATTAACAGAATGGGATATCGAGTATTTACAGAAGTTGGGATTAAAACTAATTTGTGATTACCGTACAGATTTTGAAGTGAAGCATAAGCCGAACCCAGGCATTAAGGGTGCTCGTCAAGTATGCATACCAGTTATGCAAGACTTAGCGAAAGATTTAAATATAAATGAGTTTTTCCAGGTTGGTGACTTATCTGTATTAGGAAAACCTGGTGAATATTTAGTGAAAATGAATCAAGATTTTGTGAAGGGTAATGAGGCGTTTGTGAGCTTTTTACAGTTAGCACAAAATCCAGAAAACTTACCGTTAGTGAATCATTGTACAGCCGGTAAAGATCGGACTGGCTTTGGCTCAGCATTATTATTACTTCTATTAGGTGTATCAGAAGAAACGGTAATGCAAGACTATTTACTAAGTAACGGTTTCCGTGAAAAGTTAAACGAAAAAATGATGGCATTTTTAGGTGCCAAATTACAAAACGATGAAAGTAGAGCAATATTAGGGGCGATGTTTGAAGCACGCGCTGAGTATTTACAGGCTGCGATTGATGAAATTAAAAAGCAGTATGGATCTATTGAAGCATATGCTGAAAAAGGACTTGGCTTTACGAAAGAATCATTAGAGGAAATGAAAGAATTACTTTTGGAAGATAAATAACAAGAAGGGAGGCTGATTTAGATTAGTCTCCTTTTATTATTGTTGATATAATTTCGTTTATGAGGATGTTGTGCACCGAGGGGGAAATGGGTGAAAAGAACTTACGAATCGGGGGATAAAATGATTCATACACGTTTAAAAGCAGAAGAGTTAAGGGGAAAGCTAACAACAATATTAAGTCAAGAATATAAGGATTTAGCTGTTCAGGATTTAAAGGTGATTGGAACAGGAGTGCAAAATATTGTTTTTCGAGGAGATTCAGAAAAAGGACCTTTAGCATTTCGAGTGCCGTGGGAACGTGAAGTGGAAAATATAAATGAAGATTTATTTAATAGTCGACTCTCGTTGCAAAAGGAAGCAGAGCTTTCTAAGTTTTGTAATTCAAAAGGTATTCCAGTACCAAGGATATACGGATTGCATCTTTCTACCGACCTTGATTTTTTAATTTCGGATTATGTGGCTACGGATCATATGCCTATTCCTGCGTATAAAATAGGAGAGCTAGTTAACAAGCTTCATAGTATGTCACTTGAAGGTTTACATTACGAGCAAAACATTAGAGAGCCAATTAGTAAGCGTATAGCGGAACGAATTGTGAAAAGAGTAGAAGGTTTTAATACAATTACGAACTGTAATATTAAACTTCCAGATGCACAATCAATTGAACATATTCTTAGTAGGGCGGATCATACGAAAAGTTTATTGCATATGGACATTCGACCAGCAAATTTAATTGGATATAACGGAGAAGTTAAAGCGATAGTTGATTGGGATAACGCTCTAATTGGTAATCCATTATTGGAGCTTATGAGAATAGCTGAAACGAATGAGGTTAGTTGGGATGAATTTAAAGATGGATATAAGAATGATAATATCTTTAACGCTACTCCTCATATCGTTAGTTTGTTTTATAGATTAGATACCTCGGTTATGCTTGCAAACTTATTTATAGCACATTTGAAAATAGAAGATAAAGGTGTATTCTATAAAGAGCGAGTCAAAGCACTTTATAATGAAATATATAAAAGCTTATAATTAAGCTATAAGAATGAAGTTTTTAATATAGGAATTGAGGAGAACATCATGAAATACAAAGTTATATTATTTGACGTAGACGATACATTATTAGATTTCCCTGAAACAGAAAGAAACGCATTACATAATGCGTTTGTACAGTTCGGAATGCCTACAGGGTATGATGATTATCTTGCAAGTTATAAAGAGATTAGTAATGGATTATGGAGAGATTTAGAAAATAAAATGATTACGCTAAGTGAATTAGCAGTAGATCGATTTAGACAATTATTTGCTCTTCATAATCTAGAAGTGGATGCACAGCAATTTAGTGATGTATACCTTGAAAACTTGGGGAAAGAAGTACATCTTATAGAAGGTGCAGTGCAATTATGCGAGAATCTTCAAGATTGTAAGTTAGGTATCATTACGAATGGATATACAAAAGTGCAACAATCTAGAATTGGAAATTCGCCTTTAAGTAACTTCTTTGATCATATTATTATTTCAGAAGAAGTAGGCCATCAAAAACCAGCTCGTGAGATTTTTGACTATGCATTTGAAAAGCTTGGCATTACTGATAAATCAAGTGTACTAATGGTTGGAGATTCGCTAACTTCTGATATGAAAGGCGGAGAAGATTACGGTATTGATACTTGTTGGTATAATCCTAGTTTAAAAGAGAATACGACAGGCGTTAAGCCGACTTATGAAGTGGAGAGTTTGTTACAAATTTTAGAAATTGTGGAAGTGGCGGAAGAAAAGGTAGCCTCATTTTAATCATGTTGATATTTGTCGATAAATCGATATATCGATATATCGAAAAAATCGTTGATATATTGTAAGTTGTGTTAGATATATTTGAAAAATCGTTCAACTAATATATGGATTGAAAAATAGCGCTACTATACTAAGGTCATTCATGTGTTATAATGCATGAATTAAATATACGTATATGCATAGTTTTTCAGAGTGATTCGATGTCAGGTTTGAGCTGTGTAACAACTAGAGGTGAGTGAAGGATGTTAACGTTTTTATTTGAGTTAGACAAGGCTATTCCGCAGAAGGATGAGCCACGATATGTCTCTTATACAAAGGGTTTTATTGAAGGGGATTTAACAATTCGTGTCGGTGACAGAGTACTTTTTCAGAAGTCATGTATGAAGGTCGCAGAGCTCGGCATTTATTTAGGACAGTGGATGGAACAAGTTCAACATGGGCAGAACGTACAAATGAATTATGAAACGAGTGACCGTGATGAAGTAATTCTCGGATTCTTCTATGAAGAGGACGATCAGTGGGGAGTTTCTTCCAGTTGGCAACAATTTGAACTTCAGGAGCGTATATCTACTGCAACATTAGTAGAGAGCGTTCAACGCTATTTATATGAGCTAAATAAGGAACTGCGCGCGATAGAATATCCTGTGACGTTTGATCAGTACTTAAGAGGAGAGCGAATGATGCAGCTTTCTTACAAACGACCGTGTGATAGTAAAGCGGATACGACGTCGATAGAGGTTTACAATGGAAGCAAACAAGTAGGCGTAGTACGGGGCTATTATAAAAATACGTTGATGAAAGTGCTAGACTTCATTCCAAAAGTTGGTAGTAATATCATTTACGAAATAAAGGATAGTAAGGACAATATTCGCGTCATTGCAAAGGATGTAAGTAGGCAGCGCCAAAGAAAGATTTTAGTAACGTACATCGATAATAATGATGCAGAGCATGAAATGCTTGTATGTGACGGAAAGTTATTGGATGCAAATTTCTTATTTACCTTTACATATAACACAGAAGAATATGTTGTTCACAAAACTTCACTTGGGCTTGGAAAGTTATTACGAAACGGCTATGTAATTGCAGATTGGAATATTCGTCTTGAGGAAGACATGTATCACATCGAGATGAATGTATATGATGATGATTATATTGAGGATCAATACTTACTGTTAGGCGTATTTCATGCGGTTTTGTATGGGTGATAAAGTGAAACTATAATTAGTGGGGTAAATGGGAAGTACCGGTATTCTTCATGGGAAGGATGCCGGTACTTTTTTATGGTTCTGAAAAAAGGACGGTATTTTCGTTGCAACCTATTTGTCGATTTGATAAATGTAGTGATAAAAACTATAAAAAATAGGCGTATCAAGCAAAGTGTTGATACACCATAAAACTACATTGTTAAGCAATATGCGTCGTTGTGTAGTATATCTTTAATTACTTTAGATTCAGTATTACATATTAGACTTGGTGCCTTTTCTTAATCATCAAAAATAAAGATTTCATCAATAGAACTATGAAGTGTCTTCGCTATATCGTGAGCAAGCTGCAATGAAGGATTATACTTTCCTTTTTCAAGATGGCTAATCGTTTCACGACGTACACCAACTTGTTTCGCTAAATCTTCTTGTGTCATATTCAATTTGGCACGGTATTCTTTTATCTTCGTTACGAACGCCATGGTGCATCTTCCATTTCATCAATTGGTTTATCGTAAAAGAAAATAGAGAAGCCGAACGTAAGAATGAGTGTGCCGAAAATAAGGGCGATATCAATCTCTTGTAATGTAGGATTCGGAAATAACATTTCAATAAACATAATGATAGCGGTTGTTAGTAATGTAACGATAAAGGCATTTCGGCACGATTTATTTACAATCTGTTCAAAAAGCTCATCATGATGAACTTTTCTATACGTTGTGAAAAAGGAGAAAAAACAAAACATAGTAAACAAGCCTTTTTCATAAAAAAATCCTAGAAAGCCAAAGAAACCGAGAAATCCTAAATATTTAATCCAAGTTGTTTTCACGATGGATTCTCCTTTCGGTGTTAGAAATAAATCACTATATGTTATAAATATATCACATGTAGAAATGAATGGTAATAATAGTTTTACAGTTTGTTTCATAATAATAGTAAAAAAGGATAAATATTCTGTAAAATAAAAAGGAAAATATCGTAAAATGTTTGTAAGGAGGGGGAGAAAAAAATGCTAACTTGGATAATGATCGTTATATTACTTGTAGTTATTACTGTAATTGGTACGGTATTAATTGGGCGAAATGGTGATGCGAATTATAGTAAAGCGACAAAAGGAAATATTAAAAGGCTTACGATGATTTATATTATATTAGCCGTTGTTTTAATAGTTGGACTTGGTGCTTATATTTATTTTAAAGGATAAAAGTACAACTAGATAAAACTGAAAAATAATAAAAATCTAAAAATATAAGTATGCTATAATGTTAATATAGTTATTTGGTAATTAAGGAAAGGATTGGATGTAATGATTGAAATTACGAATGTGTCAAAAAGTTATAATGGATCTTCATATGCAGTGAAAGATTTAAGTTTAACAGTACCTAGCGGAGAAATCTTTGGTTTTTTAGGACCGAATGGTGCCGGTAAATCAACGACAATTAAGATGATTACTGGTATTCATGGGGTGGACAAAGGGACCATTACGATTAACGGCAAAGATATTATGAAAGAGCCGATGGAAGCGAAAAAGACGTTCGGTTATGTTCCAGATAGTCCAGATATGTTTTTACGATTAAAAGGAATTGAATATTTAAACTTTATGGCTGATATGTATGAAGTGCCGAAAGAAGTACGACAAGAACGAATAGAGTCTTTAGCAAAGAAATTTGATCTTTATAATGCTTTATCGGATCAAATTCAAAGTTATTCACACGGTATGAGACAAAAGATTGTTATTATTGGTGTGCTTTTACACGAACCGGATGTGTGGATTTTAGATGAGCCATTAACGGGGCTTGATCCGAAATCTGCCTATATTTTAAAAGAAATGATGAGAGAACATGCAGATAAAGGGAAGATTGTATTTTTCTCTACACACGTACTAGAAGTAGCGGAAAAAATATGTGACCGCGTTGCTATAATTAATAAGGGGAATTTGCAGTTTAAAGGGAATTTAGATGAAATGAGAGATCATTTTAAATCCAATGAATCACTTGAAAAAATGTTCTTGGAGATGACGGGCAATGAGTAAAATTTGGACGTTAACAAAGGTATTATTGAAATTAAATTATGCAGATTTCATAACAGATAAAAAGAAAAGATGGGCGTATTTATTTTCATTTGCAGCCATTTTATTTGTAGGTTTTTTAATATTCGGTTCGATGACCCATGGAATATATGAAGGAATGATACACCTCGGACAGCATCCAGGAATTGTTATTGCGATGGGATTAGCAGTTGCTAGTATATGGGTATTTTTGATGAGTATTATGAACATTTTAACAGTGTTTTACTATAGTAATGATGTTGAAATGTTGCTACCGTTACCGTTAAAACCAGCGCAAATTATTTCGGCAAAGTTCTTTACAGTGTTAATTACACAATACGTAATGAGCTCGTTTATTTTATTGCCTATCTTTATTACTTACGGTTTAAAGAGTGGTGCTTTCATTACATATTACATTTATATGATTGTCATTTACTTATTCTTCCCGATCATTCCGCTAGTTTTAGCTTCGTTAATTATGACAATTATTATGAGGTATACGAATATAGCGAAAAATAAAGATCGAGGAAATATATTCATTGGAATTGTAAGTATATTATTTATCGTAGGAATTAATGTGTTTATGCAATGGAGAAATAAAAGTGCAGTATCTGGAGCTGGAGATTCGGTTGCGAATTATCTTGCAAATAATCAATCCTCACTTTTCATACAAATGACAAATTATTTTCCAACTACATATTTTGGAGCGATGGGATTAGTAGAAAGTGCAGCGTGGAAAGGCCTATTATACGTTCTTATTTACATGCTTATTTCTATCGCGTTTTTCGGGCTGTTTTATTACATTGCAGAGCGCACCTATTTGAAAGGGGTTATTGGGCTTTCAACGAGTACAGCAAAGAAAGAGGTAATTTCAGCAGAAGGTTTACAGAAATCAACGGTACAAAGTTCTCATTTAAAAGCATATGTGAAAAAAGAATTTAAAACGTTATTCCGTACACCGCAATTTTTCTTAAATTGCATTGTGCAAACTTTTGTAATGCCGATTATGCTGTTTTTTATTTTATTTGTACAAGATGGAAATTTAAAATGGATTACGGGGTATATTGATAATCCGGAATCAGCAGGTTTTGCAATTGGTGCTGGCCTTTGTGCATCTTTATTTTTAATGGGAAATAATGTGATTGCAACAACGTCATTTTCTCGAGATGGAAGCTCTTGGTTTGTGAATCGTTACTTACCAGTAAAGGCTTCCGATATCTTTTTCGCAAAAACATTAACAGCTTGGCTAATTAATATATCAATTTTAGCGGTATTCGGTATTACGATGGCAGTTGTAGCGGGGGTTTCTCCAGTATTTATGGTACTATGGTTCTTACTAAGTGCGAACGGTTTATTGTTAATCAATTTAATCGGTACACGCTGGGATGCACAAACTGCAGATATTCATTGGGATACAGAGCAGAAATTATTTAAAAGCCGATATACGACTTTGTGGAATTTTTTAGCTAATATTTTAATAGCTTTAATTATTGTAGCGGGAGTAAGTGTATTATACTTTGTCCTTCATGTAGGACTGTGGGTTATGTTTATTATTTTATTTATACTGTTTACCATTGCCAATTTAATTTTAATTAGAATTTTAAAATTAGGTGCAAAACGTATATTGTCAAATATTAATTAAGAAGATAGATCCTCTGTATTCGTACAGAGGATTTATCCATAGATGGAGGAGAAAAAGTGAAGAAAATAGCAATTGTAACAGGGGCAACTCGTCTTAATGGAATTGGTGCAGCTGTATGCAAGGTGCTTGCTCAAAAGGGGATAGACATTTTTTTCACGTACTGGCCTCGGTATGATAAAGCAATGCCGTGGGGAATGAATGATCAAGAACCTTTTTTATTGAAAAAGGAAATTGAAAGTTATGGCGTTCGATGTGAAATGGCAGAAATCAACTTATCGCAGTCTTATTCGCCTAATCGTGTATTGTATATGGTATCAGAACGATTAGGCGAACCATCTATTCTTATTAATAATGCAGCTTATTCTACTCATACGAAAATTGAAGAGCTAGATGTAGAACAGTTAGATAAACATTATACGGTTAATGTTCGTGCTACTATGTTATTAAGTTCATTATTTATTAAACATTTTTCACTCAAAACGAGTGGAAGTATCATTAATCTTACTTCAGGGCAGTCATTAGGGCCAATGCCCGATGAACTTGCATACGCAGCAACGAAAGGAGCAATAGAGGCATTTACAAAGTCAGTTGCACCAGTTGCTATGGAGAAGGGGATTACAGTCAATGCTGTGGATCCAGGGCCAACGAATACAGGATGGATTACTGAAGAATTACAGCATCATTTAGTATGGAAATTCCCGCAAGGAAGAGTTGGAGAATCAATGGATGTTGCGCGCTTAATTTCCTTTTTAGTAGGTGATGAAGCGAAGTGGGTTACTGGGCAAGTGATTCATTCGAATGGTGGTTATTCATAAAAATATTATGTTAACAAAGTTGAGAAACAAAAAAAGTTGGCTTATTTTATTTTTTTGTATAAATAAAATGTCAAAAAAGAGAAAAAGTTGATATGAGAGTATATTGCCACATGTAGATTACAATTCTTTATGTGACAATATACTCTTTTTCTTTTATTACGTAGTAGAAAAATAGGGTAGAAGAAACTCGAATATTAAAATCATTTTATCATTTTTTGTACGTATTATTATGAAGATTACTGTCGGAAAGATGGTGATTCGTGTGAAAAGGAATTTTTTAATGGAAAATAGAATCGTAAAGAGGAGGATAAAATTGTAAACATAGGGGGATTTTTATGAAAATGAAAAAAGTCGCTATCGCTTCGATTACAATTGGTACAATGCTTACTATGGCAGCTTGTAGTACCTCCACGGATAAAGATGCAGCGAAGAAGGACCAAGCAACTGCACAAAATGAGGAACAATCAAAAACGACAAGTGCAGATGAAGCGTCAAAAACAACGAAAGATACTGAAAAAGACACAAATACTTCTTCGAATGAAAAAACAGATAAGGATTCAAAAAATACGAAAGAATCATCAAGCACAGAAAGTAACGGCAAAACATCTACTCAAAATCAAAATGGCAAAACGAAAGAAAAAGAAACGACAGGAAAAACGAATGATCAAACTACTAGTGGAAAAGCAACAGATCAAAGCACAAGCACAAGTACAGACAATAATGGGAAAACAACGAAAGATCCGAAGAAAAACGTTGCTGTGAAAACAAATGTGAAAGAAGTAGTTGTACTAATTGAAAGCTTAGACAAGCAATTAGCGGCAAACCCTAAATTTGAAACAGTTAACAAACTTGGAAAGCAAATTAATGAGAAGTGGGATGTAATTGAAAAAGAGTTAGAAGCATCACATCCAACCGAGTATAAAACAATTGGTCAAAGTATGTATCCGTTAATTGTAGGAGCGGAAAAAGAAAAGATAGATGTTAAGAAAATGAAGTCATTAACGACAAAAACGAAACAAGATTTAAATCAATTATTAACGAAGCTTTCATAGTTTCAAAAGCCTACTCGTGTGAGTAGGCCTTTTTAGTTTGTTGAGGTAGTGTGTGGGCTCGTTATTTATTGTTCTTTTCAATTATGATACGAAATGAATCGAACGTTTGTTGAATGACATAATTTTCTTTACTCACTTTATAAGGAAATGGAAAAGCAACTAGCTGGGAAGATGAAAAGTTTCATGAATTATCCACTTTAATTCAATATTCATAGTATAAAACATGAAGACAAAAATATCTGCAGAGGTGAGGTGAATAAAGAATGCTTTCCAAGCATTTTTACAATGAAATGCAAATGCGTCCTTTAGGAGGGCAGGGACCTGCACAAAGTACTATTCAAGCTGTTCATCAGGCTATACAAGCACAGCAACAAGCATTACAATCACAACAAATGCAACAAAGTTATTACCCATCACAATCGTATTACCCATCACAATCGTATTACCCATCACAATCGTATTACCCATCACAATCGTATTACCCATCACAGTCGTATTATCCATCACAATCGTATTACCCATCACAGTCGTATTATCCATCACAATCGTATTGCCCATCACAGTCGTATTATCCATCACAATCGTATTACATGATGTAGATTATACAAGGATGGAATTTATTTTTGATCGTTACTGTATGAAACTGTATATGTTTTATAGCGAACAATGACAAACAGAAATAGCTCTTTGATGGGAACAAAAACCTTTTTAGCTTGATGGGGATAGGACATTGCCATCAAGCTAAACTCATATAACGTCAATGATAAGCGAGATTGTTTGATCTTGTAATCTTTTTTTGTTCTTTTGTTAGCTGACGAATAATCACATGGATTGGCACTTTATCAGTCATTCCTACATAAGCATTGGATATTTTACATGTTTGTCCTGGTTGAAGAGAGTTCATTAAGACCGTCATATTTATTTTGTTAGCTTGATAGCTATGGGGGAGGAGCAGCAAAAAAATATTTTCACATAGGTAGTTTATCGAAGGTTTTACTATTCCTAATGTGGAATAGAATCTTATCCAAGCATTACTAATTTTTTTAGGGGGAATTGTAATGAAATTAAGGATCACCACTTTGACATTAGCTACAGCCTTAACATTCGGTACTCTAGCAGGAAACAATGTGTCTGCGGAAACAAAAACAACATCTAGCTCAACTCAAACAGAAAAAAGTTATTTGATTGCCTTTAAGAAAGATTTACCTAGCAATTATCAATCTATTATTTCGAATGCAGGTGGGCAAATTCTCCGCGTCATTCCTGCCATCGGAGCAATGGAAGTAAAGTCAAGTAACCCTTCCTTCTTGGATAACTTGAAAGGGGTTTCATCTATCCAAGCTGCAAATCAAGAAGTTTTCCACGCTTTAGATAAAGAAGAAATACGGCCAACCGCAGCGGACGGAAAGCCAGTAACGGATATCCCACAGCCAGAAAATATAGACAGCTATTGGAATTATCAATGGGACATCAAAAATATAACAAATGATGGTGCGTCTTATAAGCTGAATGGAGGAACAGGGAAAGGAGCAACAGTCGGTGTAATCGACAGCGGTATCGATGCGAATCATCCTGATTTAATAAAAAACTATAGTGGTGGTCAGAATTTCGTACCAGCTGGTGCGGATGAAACTGAGAAAGGTGATCCTGCTGATGTGAAGGATAGGGGAGGACATGGAACCCATGTAGCAGGCTCAATTGCAGCAAATGGCAAAATAAAAGGGGTTGGACCAGATCTTAAAGTTCGTTCATATCGCGTTTTCCCCGAATCTGGTAGTGCACCGACAGCTTGGATTGTAGACGCTATTGTTGCGGCTGCAAATGATAATGTTGACGTTATAAACATGTCTATCGGTGGATTTGATAGCATGAAATACTATGATAACGGAAAAAAATATAGCGATAATGCGGATGTTCTTATTTGGAAGCGTGCAATTCAATATGCCGTACAAAAAAATGTAACAGTCGTAGCTGCAAGTGGAAACGAATCACTCAATATGAATGATAAGAAAATGATAACAGATTATTTAAATAAGGAGTATGGCTCAGACGATCTTATCTTTAAAGGGCCTTATGTAGAAACTCCGGGTCAAATTCCGGGTGTAATTAATGTATCTTCTTCTAATCAATGGTCAACTGATAAAATTGCATTTTACTCAAACTATGGAAACAGTTTTATTGATGTGGCAGCACCAGGCGGTGATAACGGTCCTGTATATGCTGAAACAGGCGATCTAGCACAGCGAGATTTCCATTATCGTACATTAAGTACATGGCCAACTTATTTGGAACCATATTTCACTTCAGATCTGCATAACTATGCTTTAATGCATGGAACATCAATGGCCTCGCCAAAAGTAGCGGGAATTGCGGGGGTTATTAAAGCGGCTCATCCGACATATTCTCCTGCACAAGTAGAGAACTTAATTAAACAAACAGCAAAAGATTTCGGTAAACCAGGACATGATGCATTATTTGGATCTGGAGAAGCAAATATTTATAATGCGTTATTAAAAATAAAAAAATAATAAAAAAGTGGGATAGCACCTATCCCTATTAAGTTCAGGTACCTGTTGTTCCAAAAAACGGGCAGAATCTACATTGATAAATATCAAAGGATAAAAATCTCGTTTTCGGAGTACTTCAGAATATTAGTTTGATGGATATGTGGAGGTAGGCTATAAAAACATACATTTCATACTTAAACAAAATTTTTTTAGCGAGAGTGTCTTAAAAATAGTTGAATTGCTTGTTCAGGTACATAGAATTTCCCGTTACTTTCTACAACGATGCTTCCTAGTTGATAATCTTTTCCATCGATACAGATAATGTTTTTATTAACAGACAACTTTGCCTCCGTATTATTGCGTTTTACTACAAGTACAGGGTTTGCTACATCTTTTTTATCAATCGTTACAATCGCACCAATTTTTTTAAAGGATGTTTCGGCATCTAAAAATAATTTCTTCGTTATGTCTCCTAATTGGAAGCCCATTGCTCTGGCCATTGTCTTTGCAATGTCCGTATTTTGAACTAAACCGTATGGCTTTTGAGGCCCGTAAGAGTATAAGAATACATCTTCACCCGTATGACCACCAGTTGTAAAACCGAGGTTCGCACGGTTAGCCAATAATGTAGTAAGGATTGGACCTACATCAGCTTTCTTTTGAGCAGCTTTTAATTTTTCACTTTCATTATTAGTTAGGTTGTCTAAACCGTAAAGAGCAGCGACCTCTTTTATATTAGATAAATCATCTTTTAGTTTATTTGTAGCACCTTCAAGTGTCATTTTCGCCTTTTTCAGTGGGGTAATGAAGGCTGATACTGGTGTGGTATCATATCCTTTTGTAGTATTGCTGTTACCAATGGAAAGACCGCTATTTCCATGATCGGTTACAGCGATGACCATAGTATTACGATCTTTCTTCGCAAACTTTAACGCTGCCGTAACCGCATCATCAAATGCCAATACATCGCTAATCATCCCGATTGGGTCATTTGCATGTGCTGCCCAATCTGCCTTACTGCCTTCTACGAATAAGAAAAAACCATCTTTATCTTTTGATAAAGTTTGAATTGCTTTTTCCGTCATTTGGGAAAGAGT
Source organism: Bacillus cereus group sp. BfR-BA-01310 (assembly GCF_022664325.1). NCBI lineage: Bacteria > Bacillati > Bacillota > Bacilli > Caryophanales > Bacillaceae > Bacillus > Bacillus cereus group sp. BfR-BA-01310. Next base: position 62,485 of record NZ_JAKUHD010000014.1, read on the forward strand.
TGGTTGTTCAGGATTGGTTGCTGCACGATCTATATCGAATGCAAGTGCATTACTGGAGAAAGAGCCCCAGATTTTATTTGATTTGGAATTTAATAATGCATTCTTTGTTTCGACGAAGTCATACCCTTTATTTTGAATCACTTTTACTAAATCTTCGTTGTCTTTACGAATACCACTGCTTGTCGGAGGCAGAAGTGCTGCCTTTCCACCACCTAATACAACATCTATATTTTGATAAACTTGCTGTTCACCAATTACTTCAAAATTTTTGCGGTTTGCATGGTGGGCAGAGAAACCAGCAGGAGTAGCATGCTGAATTTCTGAAGTAGCTATAATTCCCGTTGCGCGTCCTGAACGTTTTGCACCTTCTAAGACGTTGGCAACTGGACGAAACTTGCATTCTTCTTTGACGGGTTTTAAGCCAGGCGAATTCACAACAGAAGGTAATACGCCCACATAGCCTGAATTTGATTTATTGCCTGTCGATAAAGCTGTGGCTGCTGGTGCAGAATCCGTAATAGCTGATTCTGCCGAATACGTACGAACACCTCCTGATACAATTTGATCGAGTGCAAGAGGTGCCCCTTTATACCACCGAGCCAATGTTGTGACAGAAGAGCTTGTCCCATCCATAACCATGATAATTACGTTTTTTGGTTGTTTCTCTGCTTTTTTCGCCGCAGCTTTTACTTCATTACCACTCAGCATGCCTCCTGCAGCTAATGAACCTAGTGTTATAGTACTGGCTAAAGTTAGTCCTATTATCTTTTTACAAAGATTAGTCATTGTTGTCCCTCCATAGATTGTTTTCGGCATCCCAATCTAACGTTCGTATGTAAACATAGTTTTGATTTTTTCTATTTGTTAGTAGTACCCCATTGCCAAGAAACTAACAAAAACTATTGAGTCAAAATGGTGAACACAAAAAGTTAAATGTAAGCTAATTCTTCAGAAAAATCTTCTCATCACATAAAGTCTTCTTGTATTCTTAAGTTGTACGTTCTTTCCTATAAAAAGAATCTTCTCTTTATTTTATGGGAACTATTTATAAAAAGGATGGTGGGAAGAATGACAATCGATCGCGTTTGTACAATTGGACCAGCAAGCAATAATAAAGAAATATTAGCTCAGTTAATAGACAATGGTATGAAAATTGTTCGGTTAAATTTATCACATGGCACGCATGAAAGTCATAAAGATATCATTCGCTTAGTAAAATCGTTAGACGATTCTATTAAAATTCTAGGGGATGTACAAGGGCCTAAAATAAGATTGGGTGAAATAAAAGAGGAACAAATTACACTTGTAGCAGGGGAGTTATTTACTTTACATACCAATCCAGTTCAAGGGAATAAAGAAGAAGCAAGTGTTGATTATGTGGGGATTGCGAATGACGTGAAAGTTGGGAATAGAATTCTTATTAATGATGGAGAAGTTGAGTTAATTGTTGAAAAGGTAAGTACGGAAAAAATAGAAACGAGAGTAAAAACAGGTGGAAATATTTCCTCACATAAAGGGGTGAACTTACCAGGTACAATCGTAAGTTTACCAGCTATTACAGAGAAGGATAAAAAAGATATTCAGTTTCTTCTAGAAGAGGATGTTGATTTTATTGCGTGTTCTTTCGTTCGAAAACCTAGTCATATAAAGGAAATACGAAATTTTATACAAGAGCATAAAGAAACTTCACCAAATTTAATTGCAAAAATAGAAACGATGGAAGCAATCGAGAATTTTCAAGATATATGTAAAGTAGCGGATGGAATTATGATCGCAAGGGGAGATTTAGGCGTGGAATTGCCGTATCAAATTATACCGCTTTTACAAAAAATGCTGATTCGTGAGTGCAATCGAACGAATACGTATGTCATTACAGCGACACAAATGCTTCAATCTATGGTAGATCATTCTATTCCTACAAGAGCTGAGGTGACGGATGTATTTCAAGCTGTACTGGATGGAACGAATGCAGTTATGCTTTCTGCTGAAAGTGCGTCAGGAGATCATCCAATCGAAAGTGTGAAAACGTTGCGTCTCGTTTCTGAATTCGCAGAGCACGTAAAAAAAGATGGTCCTTATGCTATGAAAGATGTACTTGAATTGTTGCATAAGTCACTTTAGTATAAAAATTTGCATTTATCGTTTATAGTATTAGTTGGATACTTATACTGAATCAACAAGAATTTGTTGTTCTTTCTGTATGAATTCAACTTTTTATGGAAAGATATGTTAGTGAGTATACGTTTTGAACGTTCTATTTTTTAGAGTGTGATAGGAGGAGAATGAATATGTCAGATATTGAAGTAGGCGAAGTGTTTAGCCTTAGCGATGAAAATAATGAAGAGCAAGATGTTGAAGTGCTTGGAGCGATGGATGTTGAAGGAGCAGAATACATTGCAGTTGCCTTTGTAGAAGACATTCAAGCGGAAACAGAGGAAGACGTTGATATCTTCTTTTTAAAAGTAGAAGAAGATGACGAATTCTCATACATTGAAAGTGACGAGGAATTTGAAAAAGTATCTGCGGCGTTTGAGAAGATTATGGACGAGCAAGGACAAGAATAATAATAGTTAGACAAAAGAGGGAGATGCATATCTGCCCTCTTTTTTGATATGGTTGAAAAATCTTTCGCTAACTTCTATTTTTCAATCCGCTATAAATCATACGCTTCTTTTGTGTTCGTGGAAGCGGCATCTAATAGAAGGAAAATCGACGCTATAATATGTATAGCGATTCGTATATAGGGAAAGAAAGCAACTAGAATAGTGAGGATTCCTATATAATTAGCATAGGTTTTCATGCCTTCTTTTTTAGCTAATAAAATAGTAATGATATGTAGAGTAATTACTATAAGTAATGGTATCTCGGATAAGTCAACTATTCCTTGAAGTAAATAACAAAGAATTAATAACAGATGGGAAATACCTGTAGTCCACTTTAATACTTTTACAACTGCCTTCAAAGTAAATTCCTCCTAAATATGCTCGTATGAATATATTACCAAATATAGTGGGTGAATAGATATGTTTTTGTGATTCACATTAAATCGATACGATAATTATATTATGTAAACTAACTCGAATTTTATTTATTCATTAGAAAAACCACCCAAAGGAGGGTGGCACGTATTATATATAGTTATTAAATGTGTTATTTTCTAAAGAAGAGAGGGGAATCTTTACTTCAGTGCCTTCCTTCATATTTCGTAGCACAACGGTTTCTGTAGTAATTTCCTCTTCTCCAATAATAAGTACATACGGGATATTTTCTTTATTGGCGTAATTAAGGGCACGCTTTAATTTACGACCAGCTAGTTCAAGTTCAACTTTTAAGGAAGTTGTAGCACGTAATTTTTGGGCGATTTGTAAACATTGTAATTCTGTCCCGAGTGGAATGATAAATAGATCTGCCGTAGATGCTATCGTTTCTTGTTTTTGTAGCGCTGTATAAATAACATCTAAACCGAATGAAATCCCTACAGTTGGATAGCTCATATTATCACCACGGAAGGCTCCGATTATATTGTCATAGCGACCACCACTACCAATACTCGATGTGATACTTCCATCTTTTAAAAAGATTTCATATATAGTTCCTGTATACATTGTGAGTCCTCTTGCTAAAAACGGGTTGAATATAGTACTTTCTTTAATTCCGAGAGCGAGTAAATATTGCTGTAATTGCTGTAGTTCATTTACTCCATTTGTAACGAGTGTATTATTGAACGCTTTTTCAAAGTCAGTAATATCAAACTCTATGCAAGATTGCACTGTATCACATATTATTTCTACTGTTTCTTCTATAATTCCGCGGTTTTGCAAATCTTTTCGAATGCCATCAATGCCGATCTTTTCAATTTTGTCTAATGATAAGATAACATCATTCGTTAATTCAGTAGGAATGTTAATCGACTCGAGAATACCAGTTAATAATTTTCGATTATTATATTGAATTTGTACATCTAAGTTTAATGTACGAAAAAGTTCAAATGCCATGCCCATTAATTCAGCTTCTGCAATTACAGACTCTACACCAACTATATCAACATCACATTGTATGAACTCACGAAATCTCCCTTGTTTAATTGGACCATCTCGAAATACTTTTCCAATTTCATATCGTTTAAAAGGAAGGCGGATATTTGGGTTCATCGCAACAACTTTAGCGAATGGAATTGTTAAATCGTAGCGTAAGGCAAGCTCACGTTTTCCTTGATCTTGAAGCGTGTATATTTCTTTCAAAATCTCATCGCCACCACCATATTTATATGCCATAAGTTCGTACATATTTAATGTTGGAGTTTCTAAAGGTTTACATCCATATCGTTCAAATGTATCTTCACAAGCTCTTTTAATTTTATTTCGTAATACTTGTTCCTCTGGTAAATAGTCTTTTGTTCCTTTTACATTTTTCATTTCCATTCTAATCACTCCTCTTTTAAATTAAAAAAAGCTATGCAGGTATAAAAATACCCACATAGCTTTATGAACGCTTCGTGGGTCAACAGGAAAAGCCCTGTACCCACGAAGAAAAATTTTTCTTCGGATACACGGCGTTACGTATGATGATGAAGTTGGAAAGAAGTATTAAAAGTTCGCATTACAAATCTCTCCTTAATAAGTTTTTTCAAAAGTATAACAGAAGATTTTTGAAATATCAATATTTTCAGTTTTGAAAAATGAGTGAAGTTATGCAGGGTAATTTAAAAAAGGTGTATAATAAAAGAAATCTTAATAATATGAAATAATTTTTTAAGGAGAAACTCATGAAAAAAGATAAAACAAATGCGATGCGAATATTAGATAAAGAAAAAATTGAATATTCGATGATGTCATATGATCCGGACGATGGGAAAATTGATGGTGTTTCAGTTGCGGGAAAAATTGGTAGGGACGTGAGAGAAGTATATAAAACACTTGTCGCTCAAGGGAATAGTAAAGAATATCATGTTTTTATAATCCCGGTAGATGAGGAACTGAATTTAAAAGCAGCCGCAAAAGCAGTCGGTGAAAAGAAAATAGAAATGATTCCCGTTAAAGATATTACGAAAGTTTCAGGATATATTCGCGGTGGTTGTTCACCAGTAGGAATGAAAAAGTTATTTGCTACATGCATTGATGAGAGCGGCCGATCACTTGAAACGATGATCGTTAGTGGCGGGAAAATTGGTGTGCAAATTGAGCTTAAAGTTGAAGATTTGGCGAAAGTGACGAAAGCGAAATTTGGTGAAGTAACGAAATAAATATACATAGAAAAAGAAGTTCTAGTTTACTGGAACTTCTTTTTGTTTTATGAGGATGTTTCCTAATAGTTGATTTTGTTAATTGAAGTTGACTTCAAATCCATATTTTGTCTGAAATAAAAGCATATAATAAAAGTATGAGGTGATGATGTGGAAGAGATAAATATTCATAAAATAATTGCGGTTAAGAGGAAAGAAAAAGGCATTACACAGGAAGAATTGGCAGCGTATATCGGGATTACGAAGGCGTCTGTTTCAAAATGGGAAACGGGGCAAAGTTATCCAGATATTACATTTCTACCACAGTTAGCATCGTACTTTAATATAAGTATAGATGCACTAATAGGGTATGCACCACAAATGACACAGGAAGATATTAAAAATTTATATCATAGACTTGCGCAAGCCTTTAGTGAAAAGCCGTTTGATGAAGTAATGATGGAGTGTAGAGAAATGATAAAAAAATATTATTCCTGTTTTCCTTTATTACTTCAGATGGGCGTACTATTTATTAATCACCATATGTTGACGGAAGATACGGATGAAAGAATTGAAATAATAGAAGAGACGATTCATCTTTTTAATCGAGTACAGGAAGAAAGTCAGGATGTTTTTCTTGCTAAAGAGGCAGCCTCGTTAGAAGCGACATGTAATCTTATATTACAAAGGCCGAATGAAGTTCTACATTTGCTCGGTGAAACGATACGTCCTAACCTTCCAGATGAAGAGCTAATAGCGCAGGCGTATCAAATGCTTGGGAATGCGCCAAAGGCGAAGGAAGTGATGCAAATTAGTATGTATCAGCATTTAATGCGACTAGTTGGGGTAATACCAAACTATTTACTATTAAATGCATCAAGTGTGGAAAGGGTAGACATCATTTTAAATAGAGCATTTATACTTATAGAAATTTATAATCTAGAAAATTTACATCCTAATATGACTTTGAAGCTCTACTACGCTGCTGCACAAGTATACTGCATGCAAGAAAACTATGAAAGTGCGTTGGAAATGTTACGTAAATATGCGACCGTTTGTGGTGCTAGTTTTACATTAAATAGTCTACAATTACACGGGGATTCATATTTCGATGCAATTGATTCGTGGTTTGAGGAGTTTCCACTTGGAGCGAAAACGGTTAGAAGTGAATCCGTTATTAAAGAAAGCATGATGCAAAGTATTATAGAGAATCCACTCTTTACTCCTTTGAAGGAATTGTCAGCTTATAAAAGTATCGTAGCGTCATTGAAGTTTAAATTAAGTATAAAAGAATAGATATGCTATTGGGGATTTTATAAATAAATGAACCGAAATGGGAGGGGATGAAAATATGAGTTTTGATGAATATGAAGTATCGGTAAATAACGGTGTAACGATACAAGGTACAATTACAAAGCCAAGAAGTGTTGGGAAATATCCCGCTGTGCTAATTATCACTGGATCTGGCGAAGTTGATCGCGATGGAACAATAGTGCCACTGAATATGAAAGTGAATATGTATAAAGACTTGGCACATTTAATTACGAACCTCGGAGTAGTTACATTACGTTTTGATAAACGTGGTGTTGGAGCAAGTGAGGGTGAATTTATGAAAGCTGGGATGTGGGATTTAGTATCCGATATAGAAGCTGTTATTGCGTATTTGAAAGAGCAACCTTTTGTAGACTCTGAAAAAATCGTTTTAGCTGGTCATAGTGAAGGGTGTTTGTTAGCAACGATAGTAAATGCAAAAACACCAGCTAATGGACTCATATTACTTACGGGAGCTGCGGAATCGTTAGAAGAAGCTACTAAAAGACAAAGAGAGATTATTTATAAGGAGTTAAAAGAGCAAAAAGGAATAAAAGGAAAGTTAATGCGTCTTCTCAATATTGAGAAACGAGGTGAAAAGCAGGCACAAAAAGCAACAGAGAAAATGATAAACTCCAAAAAAGATATTGTTAAAATTGGATTTAAGCCAATGAATGCAAAATGGCTTAGAGAGCATTTTCAGCATGACATTTATAAAGATTTAATGAAAGTAACATGTCCAGTATTAGCAATTGCTGGTGATAAGGACTTTCAGACAGATCCCGAAAAAGCGAAGCGAATTGGTAATTATGTTAAGGGTGATTCTGAAGTACATGTAATAAAAAATATGGATCATACCTTAAAATATTTTGAAGGTGATTTTAAAGCGTTGGAATTTAAAAAGATTTATGCGGAAGGAGCAGCTAAGCCACTTCATCCACAGTTGCAAGAAATTGTTGTGAATTGGATGGATGCGCATTTTGTTAACAATAAAGAGTTCACATTACATGAGGTCTAACAGTTATAAAAACATATGAAACTATCACTTTTGAATAGTGATAGCTTCATATGTTTTATTATTTAATAAGGTCCCCACCCAATATTCACGCCAACAATAAGAAAAATAAGTCCAATTATAAACCAAATGAGTGCAAGGGGAGCCATAAAACGAATCCATTTCCCGTAAGAAATGCCACTTGCTGCGAGTACGCCCATTAAAACGCCAGAAGTTGGATTTAAGCAGTTTACTACGCCTTCTCCAAGCATAACCGCTTCTACAGTCACTTGGCGTGTAATATGCATTAAGTCTGCTAGAGGCGCTAAAATAGGAATGAAAATAACAGATTCTCCTGTTCCTGATGAAATAAGGAAGTGTAGTGCGGCGCTTCCGATATACATTCCCATAACGCCGAATATAGGACTTTGTCCTTCAAGAAAATGTGCTAGTTGGTTAACGATTGTATCAAGTAGTTTTCCTTGTTCTAAAATGACTGAAATACAACGAGCCATTCCGACGATCAAAGCACCATATATGAGTTTTTGACATCCTGCTAGAAACGTAGAGGCGATATCATTTGCTTTCATACCACCAATGAGCCCAGCTGCAATTGCTATAAAAATAAATGTGGCAGTCATTTGTGAATCCGACCAATGTAGACGAAAAGCCCCTATTAAAAATGCAATTAAAGATAATGACGTAACTAGTAATATTAATTTATGGCGAATTGTCCAAGAGACATCTGTTTTATTTGTTTCTTCATTATTATTTGAAAGTCCGTTGCTTGGAAACCAGTCGTTTCCGAGGATACTGCCTTTATTCGGTTTCTTTAAACGTTTGACATAAAAATGTATATACAAAATCGTAGCAATTAAAAAAGATATATAGATTGCGACACGCAAACCAATTCCAGAAAACATCGGAAGTTCTGCGATTTTTTGTGAAATGCCTAAAGGTGAGGGAGATAATAAAGTAGCATTAAAACCAGCATAAGTGCCTAAATAGATGATTGCTACACCGACGATAGCGTCCCATTTTAACGTGCGTGCAACGATGATGCCGATGGGGATGAAACCGATAACTGAGTTAACGATAATGCCAGTTGTGCCAAGAATGGAAAAGAGTGCTGCGACAATGCAAATGAAAAGTAGTTGCTGATTACGAAATTTGTTAATAACATGATAGATTAAGCCATCAAGAGCACCTGTTTTTTCGAGAATAGCAATTGCGCCACCGGTGAATAAAATTAAAAAGATAATTGGGGCAGCAAGTGTCATTCCTTTTTCAATGGCAGTAAAAAAGGAAACAAACCCTACAGGAGATTGCGGAACAGAATGATAGCTTCCTGGTATTGTTGTGGTAATGGCGCCTTTTGTAACTCTTTTGAATTCTCCAGCAGGAACAAAATAAGTTGCAATTGCACAAAGTAAAGCGATAAAAAATAATAGAACATATGCATCAGGCATTTTAAATCTTGATTGACTAGGCTGTTTTTTCGTCTCGGTTTGTAGTTGCATGAAATCCCTCCTTCTTTCATATGGTTAAGTTTTAATATTCTGAATTTTCTTACGTGTGATAGATTATAATAAAGCTTTCTCCTTAAAGCAATAGTTTTTAAAACTACTTTTTTTCTTATTTGGCTTTTACTTCATATGCAAATTATTACAACATTAGACAGGGAAACGAAAAAAATACAAGAATATGTAATATAAAGAGAAATAGGAAAAGAGGGAAAGAGATGTTGAAAACTACTGATCTATGTGATGAATTTGAAAATGAATTACAAATATGTCGCCAGTCTTTTCAGTCTTATGGGAAGAAAGAGCAATTCTATGGAAAAATCGCAACAGTAAAAGTGAAGGATGATAATGTACTAGTAAAAGAAGGATTACAAACACTTCCAGAAGGAACAGTATTAGTTGTTGATGGTGAGGGCTCTACAAATTGCGCGCTACTCGGTGATAATTTAGCGGCTATTGCGGAAGAAAGAAATTTAGCAGGAATTATTGTGAATGGTTATGTTCGTGATTCTAGAGAGCTGAAAAATATTAATATCGGTATTTTAGCATTAGGGACGATGCCAAATAGAAGTATAAAAGAAGGAAAAGGAGAAAAAAATATTCCATTGCAATTTGGAAAAGTTGAATGGAAACCGAATGAATATGTTTATGTGGATGAAGATGGAATTATTGTTAGTGAAAAGAGCTTACATAGTAAGTAGTGAGTTCTATTAATTAAAGCCTAATAAGATAGTTTTATAGGGAAATAAATCTAATAAAACATGGACAAAATCCTTTGTCAATAGTAAAATAATACAGAAATTTATAATTTACAGAATGTATAGGTTTATCGTTTTACGATAACTTGAAATGGAAGTAAATTTTGCCTAGAAAAGTGAATGTTATCACAATGGTGCGTTCATAAACGAAATTATTTTTCCTATACAAATATAGCCGCGAATCATGCGGATAGGAGGTGTTGTGCGCTTTTTGTTCGACACTTACAAAAAAAGAGTGTCAATCGCACGCCCTTGAAGGGCCTTTTTTTGTGTGAATGTTAGTAAAGGGAGGAATAATTGAGGATGGCAATGTTAAAGAAATGGCTGCTTACATCATTAATGGCAGTCGCACTTGTATTTGTTTCTTTTACGAATTCCGTACATATTGCGTTTGCTGAAGGAAAAACAGCGAAACTTGTAATTGTTGGTGAATCACAAAAAGGAATTATGTTATGTCCGAAAGAAGTTTCCATTGAAGATGGAGAAACAGCTCTTAGTTTGCTCCAAAAAGTAATGGGGGACAAAGTTACATCTGAAAGTATGTCATTTGGAACGTATGTAAAGGGCATTGATGGATTAATGGCTGGAGCAACGAGCGGCTGGATGTATGATGTAAATGATAAATCTGTAGAAGTTGGTGCGGATAGTTATAAATTAGAATCTGGGGATGTTGTTGCATTTCGTTACGTTTCAGACTGGAGCAATATGAGTCAAGAAACATTGAAAGAAACGTTAGATAAGTTCGGAACTTGTAAAACGGAAGAACCTAACGGCGAAACAAAACCAGAAGGCGAAAATGGTAAACCGACAGGCGAAACAAAACCAGAAGGTGAAAATGGTAAACCGACAGGCGAAACAAAGCCAGAAGGCGAAAATGGTAAACCAACAGGCGAAACAAAACCAGAAGGCGAAAATGGTAAACCGACAGATGGAACGCAAACAAATGATAAAACAAAAGAACAACCAAAGCAAGAGAATATTCAAATTCCAGCGGCACAATTAAACGAAGCAATTTCTAAAACGTCAGAAAAGATGTTACAAGATGGAATTGGTAGTGATTGGGTAGCGATTGGGCTTGCTCGTTCAGGTGTAAACATTCCGGTTGAAACGAAAGTAAACTATGTTAAGCCAGTAGCCGAAAAGGTTAAGAAGCGTTTAAATCGTTTTTCAGCAACAGATTTAGCTAGAACGATTATCATGATGAATGCAATGAATGTAGATCCTACAAAGATAGAGGGACAAAACTTAGTACAAAATTTGTTTGAATCAGATAAAGTGGATTCTGTAACAGGATACGCATTTGCTTTACTTGCATTTGATACAAAGAAATATGAGGTTCCAGTTGAAGCGAAATGGAATCGAGTTGCATTAGTACAAGCACTTTTACAGGCGCAACATACAGATGGCGGCTGGACGTATGATAGTTCAAGTAAAAAAGAAAGTGCTAGTAACATTGATGTAACAGGTATGGTTTTATCAGCATTAGCTCCTTACCAAGAACAACAAGATGTTAAGCCAGTTATTCAAAAAGCTGTTGATTACTTATACAAGCAGCAGTTAGACAATGGTGGCTTTGCTGCTGATGGACAAGAGAATTCTAATAGTACTGCACAAGCAATTATTGGACTATCGCTAGTTAAAGATGTAGATCACACTCGTCTTAATAAAGCAGTACAAAATTTAATGTCATACCAGCTTCCAAATGGTGAGTTCAAATGGTTACCAAAAGATCAAAAAGGTAGCGGAATGGCTACAGAGCAAGCATTTTTAGCTTTACTTCAGTTTAAAGATCTTGGGAAATCGATTTATGATTTGTCAAATGTATCAGGTAATGAAATCGATACGAAACCAATTGTAGAACCAGAAACAACTGTAGAAGAAAAAGAAGTTGTAGAACAGCCGAAACAACAAGAAGAGTTACAAAAACAACCAAAAGATGAAAATTTGAAAGTTGTTGTAGATAACGAACGAGTTAATAAAGAAACAAACAAGAATAAAAATCAATTACCAAAAACAGGAGCATCTTCTCATAGTGCAGCTACAGAAGTAGGTATGGGTGTATTATGTATTGCTTCTGCATATGTATTATGGAGACGTAAAGCAGCTTAACAAAAATTAGGAGCAATTATTTGCTCCTAATTTTATTATGAAAGGTGAGGGGCAGCATGAGTAAGATGAAATGGTTCATTTCTTTATTTCTTTCTTTGGGATTATTAGCCGGATGTGAACAAATAGCTGTAAAGCCTGAGAAGAAGGCAGAACCAAAGCAAGAAGAGCAAAAAGAAGTAGCGAAACAAGAAGAACAAAAAGAAGATACGAAACCGGAAGAGAAACAAACTGAACCGGAACAAAAACAACAAGAAGAGCAGAAAGATAAGCAAGAACAAAAAGAAGAAAAAGCGCAGGAACAACCTGAAATAAAGAAAGAAGAGAAACCGAAAGAACAACCTGCTGCAAATAAACAACCAGAACAACAAAAAGTACAAGAAGAGAAGCAGCAACCGAAAGCACCAGAAGTAAAAGAAGAAGCAAAGGTTGTTAATCAGCCGAAAGAAACACCAAAACAAGAACAAAAAGAAGATCCGAATAAAGGCCAACAACAGGTAACTGTTCCGGCTCCATCGCAACCAAAACCAGAACCAAAGCCGGAGCCAAAACCAGAGCCGCAAGCGAAACAAGTTACTATCTCCGTAAAAGGTCATGAAGGATACTTATTAGGTGCGAAAAAGGTTGACGTACAAGAAGGCGATACAGTTTACAGTGTGCTACAGAGTACAGGACTAGAGGTTGATGCAATGGGCTCTAAAGACAGTATTTATGTAAAAGGTATTAATGATTTGTACGAAAAAGATATTACTGCTACTAGTGGGTGGAAATATCGTGTGAACGGTGCTTTTCCAAATTATAGTGCTGGTGTAGTTAAAGTAAAACCAGGAGATACAATTGAGTGGGTGTTTGTATTAAAATAGGAAAGGATCTTCGGTAAAGGACTATGAAAATAAGCTTTTCTTCTTTACATCCTTTTGTGAATTTTTTCTATTATATTGGGGTGATGATACTATGTATGATGTGTCTTCATCCTCTTTTTTTAATTGGAGCGATTGTACTAATAGTAACCATAAATATAGTACAAGGGAATGGCGAGAAAATAAAAAAGATGCTGTCGAGTACTATTGTATTCTTTTTAATGGTAATTTTATTTAATTCTTTATTAACACATAGAGGAGCGACTACGTTATTTCGTTTAGGAGATAGCCGGATTAAGCTTGAGGCCTGTATGTATGGACTTGTTATGGGATTATTATTAGTTGCGGTAATGTTTACTTTTGCATCTTATAACGATATTATTTCAAGTCATAAATTTTTATATTTGTTTTCAAGAATTTCACCGAAAGTTGCACTATTAACGATGATTACAGTGCGATTTGTTCCTTTATTTATTAGGCGGTTAAAGAAAATTACACTCGTTCAAAAAACGAAAGGTGTACAATTAGATTCAGGTTCACTCATTGAGCGTATAAAAAATGGGATGAAGTTACTGCAAGTATTGTTAGTTTGTTCGTTAGAAGACGCACTACAAACGGCTGATTCTATGCAAGCTCGCGGATTTGGTGTAACGAAGCGTACGACGTATATTCGATATAGAATGGAAAGACGTGACTGGTCTACGTTGAGTTATTTAGTTTTTCTAATAATAACTTCATTCATATGTAGTTATTACGGCGGAGGCAAATTGATCATTTATCCGAAAGTGGAATCAATACTATTCCAGCAATACGATGGAATTATGTTTTTGTTATTTATGATGTTTATTAGCTTACCGCTTGTAATGGAAGGAAGGGAATGGATATGGTGGCGCATGCAGAAATAAAGAATTTATCATTTGTATATGCTGATGAAAATGAAGAAGCGTTACAGCACATTTCTCTTTCTGTTCAAAAAGGAGAATTTATCGTACTTGCTGGCGGTTCAGGTTCTGGGAAGACAACTTTATTAAAACATTTTAAAAAGGAGTTACTTCCAATTGGTACGCGTTCTGGACATACATATTATGATGGTGCTTTATTAGAAGATGTACCAGATTTATTATCTGCACAAGAAATTGGTATGGTATTTCAAAACCCAGAAAATCAGCTCGTAATGGATACAGTGATTCAAGAACTAGCATTTTCTTTAGAAAATATCGGATTACCATCACATATTATTCAAAAAAGAATAGCGGAGCTCATTAGTTTTTTAGGGTTTCAAGATTTGTTACACCAATCTGTTCATACTTTATCTGGTGGGCAAAAACAACTAGTAAATTTGGCTGCGGTGTTAGTCATGCAGCCGAAGTTATTATTACTGGATGAACCAACAGCGCAGTTAGATCCGATTGCTGCGAAAGAGTTTTTAGGATTGTTAAAGCGTATTAATGAAGAACTTGGAATTACGATTATTTTAAGTGAACATCGTTTAGATGAAGTGATACCGCTAGCAACTCGTGTCGTTTGTATGAATAACGGGAAAATTGTTTATGATGATATTCCAAAAAGTGTGATAGCGAAAATGTGGGAAGTAGACAAATTCCGTCCGTTCATTCCGCAAATTCCAAGATTGTTTTTAGAGTGGAATGTGAAAGATATTCCGTTTACAGTGCGAGAAGCACAAATGAAAATGAATGATTTTAAGGCGATACAATATACGGATCAGCAAGTGGAACAAGGTGAGAAGCAAGAAGTAATTTTAAGTGCAGAACATATATCTTTTCAATATGAAAAAAATAGTCCAATCATTTTGCAAGATTTGACAGTGAATATCGAAAAAGGAAAATGGACAGCACTCGTTGGAAAAAATGGTACCGGGAAGTCTACACTGTTAACGATTTTAGCAGGATTACAAAAAGCTAGAAGAGGGAAAGTAAAGTGGAGTGGAAAAGTGATACATAAAATCGATTCGAAAGAACGATTTAAAAGTATAGGATACGTATCACAACATCCGTACTATCATTTCACATTTGATACAGTGTGGGAAGAGGTTTATGAGCGTGCTCGTGAATTATATGGCGAACAGGCCCAAAAATTAGCAGAAGAAATGTTAAAGAAATTTTGGCTAGATTCGCTTATCGATCGGCATCCGCATGATTGTAGCGGGGGAGAACAACAACTACTCGCATTATGTACAACGTTATTATCAAAGCCAACTTTATTATTACTTGATGAGCCAACGAAAGGCCTGGATCCATGGAAGAAAGAAAGAGTAGGAGAGTTATTTAAGCAGTTGCAAAAAGAGGGTACAACGATTGTGATGGCAACGCATGATATTGAGTTTGCAGCAAAATATGTAGATCAATGCATGATGTTATTTGATGGGAAAGTTATTATGAATGATGCACCGAAAGAGTTCTTTAGTGGCAATTTCTTTTATACAACATCTATTAATCGATTCATTCGAAAAGAGTTGCCATTTGCATTAACGTGGGAGGATGTGTACGAAGCGTGTCCAAACGATATGTTGCATTCATAATACTTATTTTTGCTATTGTAATATGTACACTACTCTTTACGACTCTTATTATGGATGGCTATTACATGGTAAGTAGTTTGTTTTTATTAGCTGTCATTATGTTACCTTTCTATGTCCGCTTTGAACGGAAAGCGTTTGTTTCACGTGAAATTGTTATCGTTGCCGTGTTAGCAGCAATCGCAGCGGTTAGTCGAGTGCCATTTTCGATTTTACCGAGTGTACAACCGACTTCCTTTGTCATTATCGTTTCTGCAATTGTTTTTGGGAGTGAAACTGGCTTTATGATTGGTGCAACAGCGGCCATTGTATCTAATATTTTTTTAGGACAAGGTCCGTGGACGCCGTGGCAAATGTTTTCGTGGGGAATGATTGGATTTATAGCTGGACTATTGCGCAACACATTTTTAATGAAAAAGCTTTGGGGAAGGCTCATATATGGCTTTGTCGTTGGATTCGTTTTTGGATGGATTATGAATTTCTGGGGGCTTCTTGGTTTTATACGAGAAGCAACGTGGGAAACGGTTATTGCCTACTATGTCGCAAGTTTTTCTTTCGATCTTAGTCATGCGATATCGAATGTTATTTTCCTACTGTTATTCAGTACTTCATGGATTACAATCCTCACAAGATTTAAAAATAAATATGGTATATTAGATGAGCATAAGGTGACATAGAAAAGCATACTCATATAAGGTAGGGTCGCGACTTACATATTCGTTTGCCTCTTTCATGCTTCTTACAAATTGTAAGAAGCATTTTTTTATCCCGTAAACGCCCGATTGGTGCGGGCTAATAATCAGTGGGGAACGAACAAAACCCCTACTGATTAAAGTTTCACTTTATTGTAAAAGTGTCAAAGAATAGATTTAATATATCTTCGTTTTTATATGAAGTTATTTGTATAATAATAGGTGAGAATTATTTTCAAAAGGGAGGTGTATATTTAATGAAGTTAGTTATTCCGAAGCAGCATGGAGCATGGGCGATGCTTGTCATTCCATTTCTATTAAGTGTATTACTTGGTAAACCTACTTTTTATCATATTCCATTGTTTTTAGCTTGGTTTTTTATTTATTTAGCTACGTATCCATTTCTCATGTACATAAAGCAAAGAAGAAAAAAAGAGTTTCTGCACGCTGCAATTGTATACTTTATTTGCGCATTCGTATTTGGGATGATTTCTTTATTATATGAATGGCGAATTCTTTTATTCGTAGTATTACTGATTCCTTTGTTTATTGTAAACATGTATTACGCTCGTCAAAAAAATGAAAGAGCATTACTAAATGACATTTGCGCGATTGTTGTGTTTTGTATAGGCGGCTTAATCAGTTATTATTTCTCAATGAAATTTATTGATAGAACAGCAGTATTCATTGCGCTTATTTCATTCTTATATTTTTTAGGAAGCACGTTTTACGTGAAAACAATGATTCGTGAAAAAAATAATCCGAAGTATCGTTATATATCTTGGGGATATCATATTGTATTAACGGTAATCGTATTTGCTATAAATCCATGGTGTTCTCTCATATTCGTACCAAGTGTCATTCGAGCAATTATGTTGTATGGTAAAAAGATTTCTATATTAAAAGTAGGGATTTTGGAAATTGTTAATTCTGTATATTTTTTAATAATAACGGCAATAATGATGAAGTATGCCATTTGAAAAAAACTTCCCATCTTTTGATGGGAAGTTTTCATTCTTGTTCTAAAATATGAACGGTATAATCACATCTTTGTAATGCTTCTTCCACAGCATAAAGGGATTGTTCAATACGTGCGCGATTACTTTCTTTTTCAACAGTTTGTAATGCATCTTCTAAACAATGCTTCGCTTCTTGTAACGAATGAAATGAATCTTGTACGTATCCACGGGCGTTCTTTTGCAACGTAGTAACCTCCTTTTGTACATCTGTTTGTAGTATGAACAATAAAGAAGAAAATATAATTTATTTGACAATTACAATAAAGATACGTATAGTTAAATTCAAAGTGAATATTTTCTTATCCAGAGAGGTGGAGGGACTGGCCCGATGAAACCCAGCAACCGCGATGCAGGTGCTAATTCCAGCAGAACATATTTGTTCTGGGAGATAAGACGAAGATATATACGTAACTTCTTCTTATCGGAGAGGTTTTTTTGTTGCAAAAAAACCGATTACGAAAATACATAATAAGAAGAAAGGGGTTGCGAAGTACTGTGACACTCGAAAAATACGTAAAACTGCGTAATGCAGTTTATGAATATATGATAGAGCAAGATAAGCCAATATCATTGTTAGATATTCAAGAACATATCGTTTCGCATCATGAAGGAAAATTCACGAAAAAAATGTTACATCAATTTTATTTATCAAGGCTATTAGATGAACTGAAACTGGATGGGAAAATTACTTTAGCTTCTGATGAATATCTCTATGCTGAAAAAGGGGTATTTTATAAAGCGAGAAAAGGGAGCTAAGCTCTCTTTTTTTCTTGGAATAACGAAGTATGTAGAGTAAAAGACTGCTAAAGCAGCCTGATACAAGGGAATGGTGTTGAGTGTGTAGTGTCAAAAATTGAATGTACCTGAAAGAGGCACTTCATATCGGCTACAAATAAAAATAGACACCTTCGCCGAATAGGTGTCAGTTGTTTTGTCACGTAGACTTGCTACTTGACAGTAATTAGAATAACACGCAGGGTTTTGGAAGTCAAAAGGGAATTAAAGGAAGAGGTGCTGTTATGTATGCTTATTTATTAAAAGATATAACGAAATGGATTCCAAAGTACATTATAGATAGAGGCTATGAATATTATGAAGAAGGACATGTAGAAGATGTTGAAATACACGACAAGAAAGTATTTGCTTTCGTTACTGGAAATGCAGGGAATTATGAAGTGATTATTGATCTTGAAGATTTTACAGAAAGTAGCTGCGAGTGTCCTTATGAAAATTATTGCAAGCATATGGCAGCGGTTGTTTATGAAATTCAAGGTGCTGGTGAGAGTACAGTTAAAGAACAACTAACAGGTTTAGAAAAAGAAGAGTTACTAACAGTGTTAAATCGTTTATTACAAAGTTCGAAAAATGTGCAAATTGTAGAGAAGATGTTAAAGAAAGGGAAGATTTAACTGTAGAAGGGAGTTACTTTGTAGTGAATGTATTAATTATATACGCTCACCCTAGTCCTTCA
The DNA here is from genome assembly GCF_022664325.1 of Bacillus cereus group sp. BfR-BA-01310. Lineage (NCBI taxonomy): Bacteria > Bacillati > Bacillota > Bacilli > Caryophanales > Bacillaceae > Bacillus > Bacillus cereus group sp. BfR-BA-01310. The sequence continues at coordinate 80,976 of NZ_JAKUHD010000014.1, forward strand.
AGTTTTAATGCATCGATTTTGGAGCATGTTCAAAAAGGACTGCAAGAAACAAATCATTCTGTTACACTACTCGATTTATATAAGGAACAATTCGATCCAGTACTTGTATTTAATGAGGAGAAGAAAAGACGTGATTTACTACATGAAGAAGAGACGAAGCGATATAGGGAATTAGTGCAGAAGGCCGATACGCTTCTATTCATATATCCGATATGGTGGTGGGGCATGCCTGCTATTTTAAAAGGATTTATCGATCGTATTTTTGTAGCTGGATTTGCTTATAAATATGAGGGGGCATTACCGAAAGGTTTATTTAAAGGAAAGAAGGCGTGGGTTATTAACACGTTAGACTCACCGTTATGGTACGTGGCACTATTATATCGATCAGCGGATTGGATTATGATGAAAAGAGGAGTTTTACGCTTTTGTGGCATTCGTAATATAAAGCGTTCTGTTTTTCAATCTGTGAAAACGAGTAAAGTAACGAAGCGTGAAAGATGGCTGTTACAAATAGAAGGAGAGGCTCGTAAATTATGAATGAAATCGATCGTATTATAAAGTGTTGTAATTATGAGGACGAACTTTTTCGTACGTATATTAAGTGTTTAGTTCAATTGAAGAAATGCAGCGAAACGTTTAAACAAATTCAGCTGCAATTAAGAAATGATTTTTTAATAAGAGGGATTTGTGAAAGAGAAGTTGATGAGGTGATAAGGGGAAGTAAAGAATATGAGAAATATTTTCTTCCTAAAGTGTTGCAGTGGAATTTCTTAAAGGACAATCCTCATATGATTGAAAAAGTGTGCGAAGATTTGTTTGCATATGAAGTGTTAAATCATACAGAGATAGTGTGGAGAAAGATAATAAATTGTATAGAAAGCGAATAATTTATCATATAAAAAAGCTAGTATAAAACTAGCTTTTCGAGTAATTAATTATTTAAATGAAAAGGAAACATAGGCTTATAATTACGCCGGCATAAAGTAAATTAACAACACAAAATCCCATAATATCACGAGCTCCTAAACCAGCTATCGCCAATGCTGGTAACGCCCAGAAAGGTTGAATTAAATTCGTCCAAGCATCGCCCCATGCGATTGCCATCGCTGTTTTTGCAGCGGGTACACCAAGCTCAGCGCCAGCTGGAATCATGATTGGCGCTTGCACTGCCCATTGACCGCCTCCAGATGGAACGAAAATATTAACAATTCCAGCACTTAAAAATGTAAAGAGCGGGAATGTGTTTTCATTTGAAATGCTAATAAAGAAAGTAGAAATAGCTCCTCCAAGTGAAAGACCTTCACTATTCACTCCAATCATCATCCCCATAATTCCTGCGTAGAACGGAAACTGAAGTAAAATACCAGAAGCGCTTTTTGTTGAGTCAGAAAAAGCACGAATATATTGAATCGGAGTACGGTGGAAAATAAGTCCCGCAATTAATAACATAAAAATAACGATATCAAGTGTAAGGTTAAAGCCTTTCGTACTAAAATAGTTAAAAATATAAATAAGACCTAATAATCCGATGCAAAGTGTAATGACAATACTATTCTCCATTTTTTCAGCGAATGTGTTTTGCTCTACTTCTTGAGCAGCAGCTTCTTCATGAAACACACTTGGATCTACTGTAATCGTATGTTTTTCATCTGGATGCATTGCTTTATTAATGAGAGGCATCGTAATTAAAAAGATAATAACTGGAACGAGAGCGTATGGTGAGAATAACGTTTCTGTTATTGGAATCGCTTCTTTAATACTTCCAGCTGTCGTTTTGATTAACGTTTCGCCACCAGTTGCTAACGTAAGAGGGATAGAAGCAGAAAGACCTGCATGCCAAATGAGAAATCCGGAGTAAGAAGAAGCGATTGCTAGTCTATAATCAAGTCCGTCTAACTGTCTTGCGACTTCCTTTGCATATAAAACAGATACAACAATGCCAAATCCCCAGTTTATATATGCTCCTAGTAAACTAATAATAGAAATGGCAATAATACCTTGGCCATTTGTTTTGGGTAGTTTCGCCGCTTTCGTTAATCCTTTTTTAATAAGAGGAGCGTTTGCTAAAGCAGATCCTGTCACGAGTACAAGAGCCATTTGCATAGAAAAGGCAAGTAAGCCCCAAATACCATTACCCCAGTGAGTAATCATTTCAACTGGTGTTTGATGTGTTGCAAACATGCCGAAGAAGATAACGAAAACCGTTAATAAACAGGATAAAATAAACGGTTCTGGTAAGAAGCGTTGCACTAAGGCGACGCAACCATTTGTAAAGGAACGAAACAAAATAAATCAACCTCCTTATGTATATTTATTACAATATTCGAGGGTGTTTGAGTAATAACCTTTAATATATAGAAAATTCAGAAGTTTTAGATGATTGTCGTAATTTATTGATAGATCAATATTCTATGTAGAAACGTTATTTCATTTTGCGTTGAAGTATTTCAAAGGAGGGTAAAGCCACATGCCCATCAAATAAAGAATTTTGTAAGAACCTCAAAATTTGTTTGTTCCGCCAAAGTGCTCGATTGCGGAAGATAATAAACATCTTTAACATAATGCAACCACCTGTTTCAAACATTTGCTACTCGTAGGTTACATCATTCTACTTTTCGATTCTTACGAACTTTTATAATCTATAGTAAAAATAAAATTAGAGGAGTTGAAATCATGGAATTCTATAAAAAGCTAAAAGAAGAACGCTTAAAGCATAACTTATCACAAGAAGAATTGGCTCTTAAATTAAACATAAGCAGACAATCAGTTTCTAAATGGGAGCTTGAAAAAGGTTATCCAAATATTGAAACACTTATTACATTAAGTGATTTATTCAATATTAGCATTGATGAATTAATTAAAGGAGATGACTTCTTGAAAGATAAAATCATCAAAGAAGGAAAAATGGGGGAATTAAAAATGACAGATCAATTCAAATGGTTATATGTACTGAGTTCAATTTTAGTAGTATTTTGGCTTTTTGTACTTCCTTGGTCCAATCCATCAGGTCTAACATTAAGCATAATTAATCTCATAGCTGTTATTTACTTTGTAATTGTCGTTAACTACATCAAAAATAACAAGAAAAAATTTTTTAATTAAACTTTAAAATTAAAGCCGACAGCAATCGGGGAGATGAATAGTATCTGATTGCTGTCGGCTTTAGTAAATTCATACTTAATCACAATTTTGGATACGCAAACCTTTGAAATGACGGCTGTACCCCATGCCCATCAAGTTAAAATCTCATATCACCCAGAGAACGAAAAGTTTGTGCATTTTACTCGTATTTATTGTTTGGGGATAACTCGTTCTTTTAGCTTGATGGCGATGCGTCAGCACCCCATGAAGAAAAGACACCCTTATATGGTGTCTTTTCCGATAGTTTTTTTAGCAGAAGCAAGCAGCTCCAACTATGATTAATAAAATAAATAATACAACTAATAAAGCAAATCCTCCAGAAAAGCCGCAGCCACAACTACCACCAAATCCCATAATAGTTCCTCCTTTAGATAAGAGGGGAAAACTAGGGTTCACTCATGTTTTTTAATGGATTCACTTTACTTTATGTTTTTACGCGTTAATTGAGCAGGTCCTTTTGAAAATAAAGAAAAGACACTCGTATATGAGTGTCTTCCCCTGACTTTTTTAATTAAACATTTTTCTTTTGTATCAGTTGTTGGTTTTATAAGTATAGACGATGAATTATTTATTACTTTTCTTTGACTTTTTCCGCTAATCTAAGTTTCACCTTATTAAAAAGAGAGGATCAATTGGTACTGCTTGTTATTTGACTATTACTTTTCCATCCATTCCTTTCAGGTAGTGGAACCGACAGATTAGTTCATATGTACCGGGAGTTTCAGGTTTTATGGTAATGTTTTTTTCTTTTCCTGACGGGACTTCGGCGTCGATTCCGAGCTTTTTCACCGTAAAGGTGTGATCTCTATCTCCTTTGTTTTTCAATAGCAGCGTTGTCGTCTTTCCAACCGGAACAGTGATGACATTCGGATTAAAGTAATCATCATTCAATTCGACCTCAATAGGCTGTGTTACAACGTCGGATTCGGCAAATAAACGGAGTGATCCTAAAGTAGTCATAACTACAATCATCGCAAGTGAAATGATCAATACAGTTAATTTCTTTTTCACAGACATTCGCAATCCCTCCTTTCCTAAGTACTAGTGTTTTCAAATTTATAAAATATTATCAATATTAATGGGGGGTTGGCGCGTTTCGAATAGTAATTCTTTCAGCATCTCCTAATAACGAAATGATAACTGAAATAGGATTGGTGTAAATAAACCACTCCAATAAGAAGAAAGCTTTCACTAGTGTGAAAGCTTCTCTAAATGATTTGCGATATCAACATACATATTTGAATAAATCGAATGTATTTCATTACTTGGCGTAGCGTTAGAAGAGAAGTGGACGATCACCATATTTGCTTTCGGGTCGATGTAAAGTGTTTGTCCGTAACTGCCTAACACTTCGAAAGCACCTTGTTCATTGTGGGGAATCCACCACTGATTATGATAAGAAATAGAAGCACCACGGTCAATTGCGAGTTCACCTTCTTGTACATTTTTCAAACTTTCTGTTATAGAAGAAGGGATGATTTGTTTGCCGTTATATTGACCGTTATTTAATAATAGTTGACCGAACTTGGCCATATCTCTAGCAGTTGCATTTAAACCAGCGCTTGCTTGTTCTACTTTTGTTTCATCTGTAACGTAATAAGCGTTTTCTTCCATACCTATTTGAGACCAAATTCGTTCGCTTACATTTTCAGCTAACGATTTACCAGTGATTGTTCGAATAATCCAAGCGAGTGTTTCTGTTGATCCGTTATTGTAAGAAAAAGCTGAACCAGGCGGTGCAGTTTCTTCTGCTTCTAGTAACATATCATAAATTTTCATAGGACCGCTGTAGTTTTTACCTCGGGGTAAAATATTACTAGCTAAATATAGTTGTGCATCTTGATTTTCTAGTCCAGGCTGTACATATCCGTGCGTAGGGTATTCTACAGAAACTTGCATATCCATTAATTGCTGAAGTGTTGCTTTGCCGAACGGTGTATTTTTTAATTCTTTTATGTAAGTGTCAGCTGTTTTCTCTACATCAATACGATTTTCTTCAGCGAGAGATTGTATGATTGCACCAGTAAACATCTTTGCTAACGATGCCATTCCATGAGGTTCGCTCCCGTTATATCCATTGAAATATCGTTCATAAACAAGTTGTCCATTATGTACAACGACAAAAGCATCTGATTTGTTTTCGTCTAAAAGCTTCTTTAGAGGGATCGTATTTCCAAATCCGCGTTCAACTGCAAAATTGTCTAAGTTTTGTAACGCAGTAGGGAAGTGAGCAATTTGGTCAGGATTGTTTTTTACTTCATTAATTAAAGTGAATTCTTTCATATGTGTATACGACCAACGTAAGTAAGGGTCATTTAACCAGTTTTCTTTCGTGACATTATCTTTAGTTGGAGTCGTTTTATTATGTTTGAAGAAAGTAAACCCAAGCCCTGTAACTACGAATAGTAATACTAATAGCAATAATAGCAGGGGAGATTTCTTTATATTCATGTATGTACCTCCTTTTGTTTCTATTATAAGTATACGCTCGTCTTGAAAGAAATACAAAATAAGGAAAGTAAACGGGGAAGTTTACTTTCCTTATTAACGTTACGCGGATATTTGTCCGTCTGTACGTTGCTTTTTGAATTTTTGTTTTCGTCCGTGTAATCCATAATAAAGAAGTAAAGTGAACGCAACGATAATAGCTGCGATAAAATACATATTATGATAACTTGATTTGGCAGCGACTATACCTAAAATGAAAGAACCAAAGCCGATACCACTATCAAAGAACGAGAAGTAAGTAGCTGTCGCAGAACCACGTCGATGGTTTGGAGCGGCAGAAATTGCAATCGTTTGGAAACTTGGAATTAATGTTCCGTAACCTAAACCGATTAACATACCTGCGCCAAGGAACCAAAATGAAGTTTGCGCTTGGCTTAAAATGAACATTCCAATTGTGAAAATAATAATAGCTGGATAAATAAGTACATTTTCACCGAAACGATCAAAGATTTTTCCTGTGAACGGACGAGAAATTACAACAACAAGTGCGTATAAAATAAAGAAGTAACTAGCAACTTCTCCTAAACCGAGCTCTTTCGCATAAATAGGAATAAAGGATAAAATACCACTATAAGAAAAGGCTAAAACAAATCCTGTCAGAGCAATCGGAATAGAGGATGGTTCAATTAAGTCTTTCCATTTCATTTTTTCGCGTTTGTGTTTACTTACTGGTTTTTCATGTGGAATATTTACTACTAATCCTAATAAAAATGCGAGTAATGAAAATACCGAACAAACAATAAATAGTGCAGTAAATGAAAAATGAGAAATAATTGTTAAACCTAAAAAAGGACCAATTACCATCGGCAGACTCATGAATACGCCGTAATAAGCAAGTGCTTCACCGCGTCTATGAGCGGGTGCAACATCAGTTACAATGGTTCCAGTTGCTGTCGTTGCCATTCCGAAGCCAATACCATGTAAGAAGCGAAGGGCAAGTAATAAAAATAAACTTTGCGCTCCGAAATACATAACAGTAGCGGCTAAAAATAATGAAAGAGAAATAAATAGTATTTTCTTTCGTCCTAAATCATCAAGCCATTTTCCTGTGAATGGTCTGCATAAAACAGATGAAATAAGGAAAACAGTTGCGACTAAGCCAATTTCCTCAGGTTTTCCTTTTAGGCCGTCTATAACATAGACAGGCAGAGTAGTCATAAGCATGTAAAACGTTAAAAAGAGAAACAGACTACTAAAACAAGTTCCGAGGAAATCCTTCGTCCAAAGTCTCTCACTTTGCATCGTCATCCCTCCATATTAATGATCTAAATTTTTGATAATTTGTTGTAACAATTGAAATGCTTGATGTAAGTCTTCTTCTTTAATACCTTCTAGCGTTTTTTCTTCAAAGGCATCAACTTCTTCTTGCCATACTGGGATCATTTCTATTGCTGTTTCCGATAAGGAAATGAGCTTCTCACGGCGATCTTTTCCTTCTGTACGAATAATCCAGCCCATCGTTTCCATACGTGTTAACGTGCGAGTCATCGTTGGGGATTCAACATTTAAATACTGGCATAATTCTGTTTGGGTACAAGATCCAGTTTGATTAATGCGGAAAATAACAGCCCATTGTGCACTAAATAATCCAGTTGGAGATACACGTTCATTAAATTTCTTCGTAAATTTACGAGAAGTTTGACTGACAATGTGAAAAAAATGTTGTTTTTCGTCCATGTAGTTTGATCCTTTCAAATTAGTTACCTAGCTAACTATATACTTTTTTATAATAATTGTCTAGTAATAGACATGTTGTTTTATGTAAAAATTTCGTATAGATTTTATATTGAGAACATACATTCTACATGGTATCCTTGAAATAAGTAAATAATTTTCTTTCTATTAAAAGAATGGGGGGACTTGTGATGATTAAGCCTGCAACGATGGAGTTTGTTTCATTATCGAATGGAGAAACGATTGCATATCAAGAGGTTGGAAGGCAAAATAAAGAAATACTTGTACTCATTCATGGGAATATGACATCGTCACAACATTGGGATTTAGTTATTGAGCAACTGCAAGATCAATATCATATTTACGCAATTGATTTAAGAGGATTTGGACAATCAACGTATAATAAGTCGATAGATTCATTACAAGAATTTGCAGAAGATGTGAAACTATTTACAGATCAATTAAAGCTAGAGAAATTTTCATTAATGGGATGGTCAATGGGCGGCGGTGTTGCGATGGAGTTTACAGCGAGTCACCCAACTTTTGTAGAGAAACTAATTTTAGTAGAATCGGTAGGAATGAAAGGATATCCAATCTTTAAAAAAGATATTAATGGGCAACCAATTGTATCGAGTTTATTAAAAACGAAAGAAGAAATCGCGCAAGATCCAGTGCAAATCATACCAGTTGTAGATGCGATAAAAAATATGAATAAAGTATATTACCGTACAGTATGGAATCTATTAATATATACACATAATCAACCTGAATCAGAGCGTTATGAAAAGTATTTAGATGATATGTTAACGCAGCGCAATTTCGTTGATGTAAATTATTCGTTAGTTACATTTAATATTTCAGATGAACATAATGGTGTTGTACAAGGAAATGGGCATATTCATCGTATTCAAGCTCCAACACTCGTTATACAAGGTGACCGCGATTATGTTGTCCCGCAAGTAGTTGGCGAGGAATTGGCAAAACATTTGCCAAACGCGAAATTGACGATATTAGAAGATTGCGGACATTCACCGTTTATTGATTGTTTAGATGTATTTATACAACATGTGGAGAATTGGTTGGAAAATTAAAAAATAGGTATGGCAAAGAAGTTAGATAAAACATATCTAACTTCTTTCTTATTATATAATAAAACGTTTATAATGAGTATGGTGAATTGGAAAAGGGAGAGGTTAGGGATGTCAATACGATTTACATTTTGGATTATGGTTGGGATTGTAGCAATTTCCGGTTTATCACAAGGAATGTTACTACCTGCGATTGCCATGATATTCGAACAAGAAGGAGTCGGATCGAGCGTTAATGGTATTCATGCGACGGCATTATACATTGGGATATTATTTATTTCACCGTTTCTTGAAAAACCGATGCAAAGGTTTGGAATGAAACCAATTATTGTAATTGGTGGTTTTCTCGTTATTATTTCATTATTCTTTTTTACACAAACATTTTCATTTTGGGTATGGTTTATTCTTAGATTCCTAGTTGGCGTTGGAGATCATATGCTTCATGTCGGAACACAAACTTGGATTACGACAACGTCAGATCCGAGTAAAATAGGTAGACAAGTATCGATATACGGTGTATTTTTCGGAATTGGTTTTGCAGTTGGCCCGTATTTAGCAAGCACTGTTCAGTACGGTCTAGCAACACCATTTATTGTATCTACTATACTTTGCTTAATAGGATGGCTTTTACTACTACCAACGAAAAATGCATTTCCAGCACAAGATGAAACGAAAGCTGAAAGTGAATCATCATTTTCTCGTTATAAACAAGTCGTTGGATTAGCTTGGATTGCATTAATCGGTCCGCTCGCATACGGTGTGCTTGAAGCGATGCTAAATAGTAACTTACCAGTATACGCACTTCGTAAAGGGTGGTCTGTATCAGATGTTTCCTTCTTATTACCAGCATTCGCAGTTGGGGGCATTATTACACAAATTCCGCTCGGCATGTTAAGTGATAAATACGGAAGAGACCGTATTTTAACGTGGACATTTAGCATAAGCACCGGCATTTTCTTACTCGCAGCAGTATTTGATCAATATTATTGGATTGTCTTTGCATGTATGCTTATAGCAGGTATGGTCATTGGATCATGTTTCTCATTAGGTCTTGGATTTATGACAGATTTATTACCGAGACACTTACTACCAGCAGGTAATATATTATGCGGAATCGCCTTTAGTATAGGAAGTATTATGGGGCCTGTATTAGGAGGCGTATTTATAGAAAAAATACAGTATACAAGCTTTTTTATTGCGGTTATGATTATAATGGGAATTCTCGCACTGTTATATATTATTCACATGAAAAATCAATTCGCATCAAGAAAAATAGAAAGTAGGTTAGGGCATGACAAAACAACCTAATAAGAAAAAATTTGAAGTACTAGAAAACGAAACAATTACAGATTGCTTAGCACGTATGGAACAAGAAGGATATGCACCTTCTCGTCGTATGGAAGAGCCAATCTTTCATGAAGTGAAGAAAGACGGGAAAACAGAAGTTGAACCGTGCGGTAGAAAAATTGTTTTTGAGGGGAAATTGAAGTAATCAAAATAGCAGCTACTCTTTTTTGATACAGAATAAGCCATCCAACTCGCTCGTGTTGGATGGCTTGTTTTTTTACAATTGATCAGTGAAGGAAAAGATATTTTCTAGGAAGAACGAAAAGACATTGGTTGTTCTAGCCTCGTTAATAAAGGGGGTACGGAGAGGACCTTACTAAACAAAAATCTAAAAGTAATCCGGAGAATGCTAAACTTATAGAATTTTGGAGTTGGGACATGAATTATAGAGCCCTAACTATAATAGTTTGCTATTTAAACTTTGCAGTTGTAAAGTCCACCGTTTGTTTCTTAATCTTTATTGCATCGATTTTGTTGTTTGAAAGAAAAATTCAATATCGTAACGCCACTTCCTTTTTCATTTCTCCTAATTGGCTTCTTTATATGAATCGCAGAAAATATTGCTACTTTTTTCGGAAATTGGTAAAATAAGTTCTTGGGTCTTACTTGTTGTTATCAGTATAATGATTGTCGCTCAACTTAAAGAAATTAGTTACAAAGATTCCACAATATATAAAGGGGGTACGGCAACGATTCCCTCTTTTTGGAGCCACTCACAAACGTAAAGCAAGAGAGGAGGCTATATGAACTATTCTCCTCTCTTGTTTAGATTAACCAGCTACTACAATTGGAACAGATATATCAAATTCAATATCTGGAGGATGCTGATTAGAATCTAGTCGACATCCTGGTGGATAATGTTTTTCTAGCAATCTAACAATCTATCAATTCTGATGGAATCGATAGATTGTTAGAAAGTGGAAAATGATTATCCGCATATTCTGAAGCAGATGTAACAGAGTGTCCTTCCATAATTAAGTGTAAAACCAAAATACGCTGTTTTAAAAAGTTATTTGTTAGAACTGGTTATAAGTAATAAAACAGAAAAGAGGATCACATGTTAGATAATTTACAGAGAAGTGAAAAATTTTTTTTATTATGTCTTATTTTTTTAGTGCTTTTAACCGCTTGCGGTAATACAGATGTTAAGCCATCTAAAGCCTCAATAGCACCGGCTCAATCAAATACAGATAAATTATTAAAAGCGCCAAATTGGGTAGATAAAAGTCCTATTCAACAGTCTCCTAATTTTATTGAAGATAAAAAAGTAAAATCGGTTGTGAATTTAATAGCAACGGGTGATAATTTATATCATGACGCAGTAATTACAGATGGCAAACAAAAAGACGGTTCATATGATTATCACTATATTTATGAAAATATAAAAGGTGCTGTTCAATCAAGTGATCTTGCTATAGTGAACCAGGAGACTCCAATTGCAGGAAATAATCTAAAAGTACAGGGATATCCTACTTTCAATACACCTGAAGAAGTAGGTCAATCTTTAGTGGATACTGGATTCAATATAGTGACTCAAGCGACAAATCATGTTATAGATATGGGTATCAAAGGTGTTATGAATACAAGAGAATACTGGAAGAAATATCCGGATGTTATCCCGGTGGGCATTAATGAGAGTCAAAACGAACGTAATGAAATAAAAACGATTACAAAAAATGGTATTCGTTTTGCGCTACTTAATTATACATATGGTACGAATGGAATTAAAATTCCAGCTGATAAGTCTTGGGCATTAAATTTAATTGATAAAAAAGCGATACAAAATGATGTGGAAAAGGCAAAGAATAGCTCTGATATGGTGATTGTTATGGTGCATTGGGGAGTTGAATATACCTCTACACCTTCAAAGCAACAAAAAGAAGTTGCTCAATATTTAACAGATTTAGGTGTAGATGTAGTAATTGGAAATCATCCACATGTAATTCAACCAATTGAGTGGAAACAAAATAAAGATGGACATCAAACGCTAATCTATTATTCTCTTGGAAATCTTATTTCTGCTCAAGAAAAATTAGAAACATTGGTTGGAGGACTATCTTATATACAATTCGTCAAGTATGAAGATAAAACTTTTGGTATACGACAAGCGGCAGTCGTACCGATAGTAACCGACTATGCTGATGGTAAGAAACATTTTAAAATTCAATTTTTAAAAGATTATTCGGATGAAAATTCTAAAAATCATGGGATTAAAGAATTTGTCGGCCCTGTTTCTTTGAAGAATTTCAAGGATATTCCTAGAGAAGTGTTGGGAAATTGGTATAAAGACTAATAAACAAAAAGGAATGAGATACAATTAAAAAATTTATAATTTTAGCATTGGTATTGGCATTGGGATGGAGCCTTGCTGCTTGTAGTGGAAAACAAACATCTCAGGAAACTACTAATCATAACGATAAAAATAAAGTTGAGATAAATGCGAATAAAAAAGATGTTTTACCTATTTCTGATCTTAATGATTGGAGAATTATTCTTGTAAATAGAGAACAAATGTTATCAAAGGAACTAGGGATTGAATTAACAAGTATCACCCAAAATGCTAAGCCAAATATGAAAATAGATAGCAGAATTGCAACTAGCTATCAGGATATGGTAACAGCTGCAAAAAAAGAGGGGATCAATCTTTATTTAAGGTCAGGTTATCGAGCTATAAAATTACAACAAACTTATTATGATGCGTCAGTTAAAAGCTATAAATCTCAAGGTTTGTCGGATACAGAGGCTAGTGCTAAGGCATTGGAATATCTTCAGTATCCTGGCGCAAGTGAACATCATACTGGATTAGCGTTAGACATTATTTCAGTTGAATGGCAGAATACTGTAGAAGACTTAAATGCAAAATTTGAAACTACCGATGCATTCAAATGGTTAGATAAGCATGCTGCAGAGTATGGGTTTATTCTCCGCTATCCAAAAGATAAAGAGGATATTACTGGCATTAAGTATGAGCCATGGCACTATCGTTATGTAGGAAAAGAAGTTGCTATGTATCTAAAAGAAAAGGGATTAACTTTAGAAGAATATTGCGAAAAAATTAAGTCCGACAAATAAAAATACAATTTGATTTTATTAAAAAGCCAGTGGACATTATTCCCTTCCTCAAAGGAAATAAATTATGCACTGCTACCGGAAAAGGCGGATTAGGAGGATGTGTTAATCTTCCTCCTAGTATTGCAAAAACTGTGTATAATAATTTAAGCACGTATGAACCGGTTATCGTGTACTAGTAAATAGCAACCTCGTGTGAAGCGATGTATGTATCAAGAACTTAAATTTATAAAAGAAGCAGTGAAAAGGGATCTGATATGAATATCAGATCCTTTTTCATTAGTAACATAGTATACTTGCTTACTGTATCTGCTTAACTAGACTTTAGAAACTGCTTGCTTTCCAGATGCTACAATATTAACCTCGTCATTTTTTTTGTTTTGTGTGTTCGCTTTTCTTAGCTTGATAGACATGTGGAGGTAGCCCAAATACTGCGATTGGTAGTGTTTTTTTATTTGGTTACATGTTTTATGCAACTAATAAATAAGATAATGGTCACTACTACTTTCATTTCTGCTATAAAGAATTCTACAATAGATAGTAGAACGTATATTTGGTATAATCGAAACATACTACTTGAAACGATGTGCATAGTTTATGGAATTCATGTAATGAGATAAGGAATTCATGACAATAACTAAATTAAAAAGTTCCAGTACATATAGAATTCAGTTCATGTTATACAAATCCATTGTTAGGAAGGAAAAGATGTAATGAATCAAATTTCATTTGAAGATTTATTTGAAGAAGAAAAAGAAAAGGTGGAGGTAGCTGAGATACCAGTACCTTTATCACCACTGCAAAAAGATATATTGGGAGTATTTAATTCTGAAGAAATAAGTGCATTAGAGCTATGCGAAGAATTAATACGATCTGGTAAAATATCAGATGAAAGATTTACAACGAATAAGCCGAAAGCATATGGACAAGTATGCTTAATATTAGAAGGTTTTGTGACAGAAGGAAAGCTTACTTTTATCAAAAATGATGAGAAAAGAGATAGGGTATATAAATTGAAAGAAGAAGTATAAGATGTACTAAGGGAAATGAATGATTGGTTATCTTTAACTTTCAGTACCGCCAGTTCAGTAATTTCCACAAAAAGGTGTCAATCTTTCCTAGATTGACACCTTTATACTTTTAACATCTTACATATTTACGTTTGAAACCAAGTCTTCCTCTATCAAGTTCTTTCTGAATACTTTCGTGAGCATTTAGCAAACTGCTTTTTTTGTTGTCACGTTTTACTTCTACTATACCAACTTCTTTTGCTGTCTCGACTGCCTTTTCGTGTAGTGGCACATATGAAATTGCCACAGTGTTTAGAAAATTATTCATAGCGGATTTTGTTCGTTCTGGCGAATCATGAATTGTATTTTTCACAATTTCAAGCATAGCGGAAATTTTGCTTTCGGAAAATTCATTGTCTTTGCGATTCCCTAAAAGCCAGCAGTAACAGCTCCAGCCTGCTGACATTCTCAGTTCGTCCCCACTTGCAATCCATTTATCGGCAACGTCTTGTGCAATATCTGATTCTGATAAAGTTACTGCTACTACATAATCAGAAAGCATATAAAAATAAGCCTCATCTATCCAACGATTAAAATCCGACTCATTCATAGCTTTTGGATCTGCAATAATACCTGCAAAGTACATAGCATCGTAGTTGCCTGTGGAATAAAGTTCTTCAGCTAACTCTTGATTTAATTTTATTTTCTTAGCGATCGGTTTCATAGCCCCTGTAGCTACGCCAAAAACCGGTTCGTGCGCACCATTAGATATGTATATTTTTTTCGTTCGCTCTTTACCGAGGGATTCAAGTTCTTGCATAACTGTTTTAAAATCCATAGCTGTGCACTTCCTTCCTTAATATAAAGACCATTTTAATTGTAATTATCAAGTTTGTATTTTTTAAGTCTTTCATACTTCTCAATGTTAATACTAATTGTATTCTAGAGGTATGTCTACTTTCAATAATCCCCCAACATTCGGCCTGATGTTTGAATAAAATGAATTGCATTTTATTGTAAATGAAGCCAGAGCTAATTGGGAGAATGGTATAATATAGAAAAAAGTGAATGGTAAAAATCATGAGTTTTAAATTAGTCGATAACATATAAAGTTAGTTCTACAAGATAAGAATTAAAGGAGAAGTAGAATGGATAAGACTCAAATTGCGAAAATAATGAGAGATTCCATAAAGAGTGGTCAATTGGACATGTTAAGAGCTCTACTTGGGAAAGAGCCGGAGATGTTATCGTATGTGACGCCATTTGGTACGTGGTTACATGTAGCGACAGCTCATGGACATTTAGAAATAATAGAGTACTTAATCAATTCAGGGATAGATATTCATGCAAAGGGTGGGACTTTTTCTACAAATGCCCTTGAAAGAGCGGCTACAAAAGGATATTTACATATTGCAGAGTATCTCATTAAACATCATGTTGAAATGGATACTAGTGAGCCGGATCGAAATCCTCTGTTTGCTGCAATATATAGTGGTCATTTTGAAATCGTTAAATTACTAGTTATGAATGGTATAGATATAACGATAAAATACTCCGGTAATAATATGAAAGATATGGATGCTTATACATTCGCTGTTGAAAGAGGAGAAATGAAAATTGCTGAGTATTTAAAGCGTAGGTTGAATGAGAGAGTATAATATTTTAATAAAGGAGGATGCTATTAATGGAAGTACATGGAATGGTTTCAATATGGTTAGGTAATATGAAAACGCAAGATCAGTTAGATGCATATATGGATGTTACGTATGATGAAGAGGGAGACTCTATACCAGCAAAGTTTTTTGTTGATTTTAATATTGATATGATAGATGTAGATGATGATTTTATCGAGAAGGAAGTGTTAGAAGAAACGAGTGATGATATTTCTGTGTTATTAGCGGGATGTTCATATGATGATGAAATACTTTCTAGAATTAAGGAAGGAGTTAAATTAGGGAAACCCTATAATTCTATTGTTTTAATTTATAATTTTCAGTATGACAATTCGGTTAGTGATTTTGAAGACTTTGATTTTTTAACTGCTACAAGCTATCTATAATTGTGAGAAAATCACAGTAAGGTAAGGAAGAATAAAAAAATTATATGTATAGTTTTTCCAATGAATATTTGGTATGATGGTGAATGGGAAAAATATACAGATGGTTAATGGTTAATAGAAGGGGGGATCGTATTGAAAAGAACGCCTGAATTCGTACTAGGTTTAATGGGTGGCATTTTGGGAATGATTATTTCCATAATATTAATAGTTGTAGCCATTAATATTATGGAAGGTTTTGATTACAAACTTTTAGCTTATTACTCTACTATTTTGGCGGTTCAAATAGGGTTATTCGTTTTAGCGTGTTTAGTAAACAAGGTTAATAATAAAGTTTATGGAGTTTGTATGATTGTGGTTCCTATAGTTACGTTATTTATGTCATTATTCTTTTTGCTTATTCCAACAATATTACAAATTATGTCTGGTTCATTTGCATTTAGAACATTAAAGTTAGAATCTAATTGATGAATATAAGTTAAGTGTAATTTTTAGTGTCCGTATATTCAGAAAAATAGGTATGTTCGTGTGTAGTTCCAATTAACATAAGGTACAAAGTTGTATGCTTTAGGAGGAGAAACAAATGATTATTTGGTCTGGTTGGGGTTTTTTAGTCGCAATTATTGTAATTATTAATACTCTTTTGGGGAAGGTTTTCTTTGAATCTATAACGGGAGACGTTACATATTTTCAAGAACATAGTTGGCCAATGGCAGTAATGTTTATTATATCAGGGCTTATGTCTTGGTATTTAGGAAGATATATTAATAAACCAAGTGGGAAAATTTATATAGATGCTGAAACTGGTGAAAAAGTTATGTTTAACAAAAGGCACTCACTATTTTTTATAAAAATGGAATATTGGGGGCCGATTCTAGGCGTTATTGCGGTTATAACTTTAATTGCAAGATAAAGATAGAGGATGAGTATAGTACGAATAAATAGTTAATTATTCAAACAAAAGGAGAAATTATTCATGAACGCCAAGAAACTACTAGGGGTAGCAGTTCCAGTTATGTTGTTATTTGGTTGTGGAGTTTCTGAGAAAACAAACACTTCTAAACAGGAGAAAACAGAAGAGTCTAAAGTAAAAGAATCGAAGTCTAATATTAAGAAAGAAAAAGTTTCGAAGGAAGATTATCCTAATAAAGTTTATAAATTAGGGGTAGAGTTTGATAAGTTGTTTGCCGAGCATAACAATATTACAAGAGAGGTATTTGACGGTAAGAAAAAGAAATCAGACATAGTAGATAGCGTGAAAGAATTAAATAAAGTGTTAGATAAATTCGAGTCGATAGATCCACCGAAAGAGTATGTAACTCAACAAAAGGATTTTGAAAAAGCAATTAGTTATTTTAGAGAGTCGTTTGCTTTAATAAATGAAGTATTCACCCGAAAGGAAAAACGAGAAAAAGGTGAAAAGACCGATAAGGAGTTAATCGAGAAATCAGAAAAGCTAGTGAAAGAAGGCGATGTTTACTGGCTTAAAGCATTCAAAGATCTTGAAGGGGATATTAAAATTGGTGATGGTACAGTATCTATTAAGGATATAAAAGAGTTAGATAAGAAAGCTGGAATCAACACGGATAACGTTATGAAGAATGTGAAAGATGGTACGGAATTAATCGGTAACTGGGGATTCCAAGGAACAGACGGTTTCAATATGTCACTCATTCTAAAAGGTGATAAGACATTTGAAACGTATGGAAAAGGTGAGTATCCAAATAAGAAGAATTATATTGAAGGAACTTGGGAGTATGATAAGGAAGCTTTTACAATCTATTTACATCTCAATAAACGTTTAGTAGACGGTGTAGAAGATACAATTCAAAAAAAGAAAATAGCATATAAAGTTCAAGATTATGATGGGAAGAACTTGCAATTATTTAATGAGACGTCATTCAATACAATTAAGTATGTGAAGCAAAGTTAAAGTTATGTAGGGACTAGGTTTAAATGGCCTAGTCCTTAATTTAAGTATGTGAGGTTGTTTATAAATGATAAAGAAATTTACTAGAGTAGTATTAACTGCGGTTATGCCAATCGGTCTTATTGCGGGTTGTGGCACTGCTGAAAAAACTGAAGCAAAAGAGCCGAAAGCGGTACAAACGGAGCAAAGGGACTATATGGATTACTCATATGGTAACGCGGGTATATTAGTAAGCGGCAAAGCGAAAGAACGTCAACAATACGAGATTGGGTATATTGACGATAACATGTTAATTGGAATTAATGAAAATATTGAGGATTGTATTGTTTTAGACAATAAGGATGAAGCAGGTTACATTTGGAAACAACTAGAGCATGGATCTATTATTGAAGTGCAATATGGTAAGAATCGTAATGATATCGTAGGCGTGCAATTCGTAGGAGATCGTGAGCCATACGAAATTAGTGACAAGCTAGATCGAAATACGATAAACGAGATTGTCGGAAAAGTTAAAGGTAATTTGTAATAGATGTATTTCGCTAGTATATAATCTACTTTCATGAAATGGCGAATCGCATACATAAAAATTTGGAATCAACGGCATTTTTAATATGAAAATGCCGTTGATTTATTTTAAAAAGTGAATACTATTTTATAGTCTTGTAGAAAAACACTTATAAAAAAACGCACAAATGAATTATTCTTCTTTTATTTATGATGATCGTCGTAAGGTCATTGCCCAAAATAATAGAGCACAAGCACTAACGGATGCACCTAATATACATACTCCGTTCCATCCGTAGCTTGCATAAATGATTGTTGAAAGAATTGCACCTGTAGCACTACCAATAGAATAAAAAATCATGTAACTAGCAGTGAGGCGACTTCTTGCTTCAGGACGCACTGTGAAAAGTATACTTTGGTTCGTGACATGTACGGCTTGCACAGCTAAATCTAAAAGGATAACGCCGATAACTAGTATTAATAGAGAGTGGTTAATAGATTTAATTAGGAACCATGAAAGTAATAATAAAGTTAAAGCTATGCCAGTAGTTCGTTCCCCTAATCCGCGATCAGCAAGTTGCCCGGCCTTAGTGGCAGCTAATGCACCAGCGACTCCAGCAAGACCAAATGCTCCGATAGCAGTATGTGATAGATTATATGGTGAAGCACTTAGAGGTAAAACTAATGAAGTCCATAAAATACTGAAGGAAGTAAAAATGAGCAATGCTAATATTCCACGAATACGTAAGATCCTTTCTTCTACAAATAATAAGAGAACGGAACGTAATAAATTACGATAGGTCATAGCTGTTTTTTTATGTTCAAGATTAGGTAAATTACGATACAACAAACCAATTACGAAGAGCATAAGTACAGCAGAGGTAAGATAAACGGAACGCCATCCAGCTAGATCTGTTAATGTTCCGGCAAATGTACGTGCAAGGAGAATTCCTATTACGACACCACTCGTAACGAAACCTACAATTCGCCCACGTTCTGTTAGGTTAGATAAAATGGATGCATATGCGACGAGTGTCTGTGTAACAGTCGCAAGAATTCCGACTAAGGCCATACCTATAAAAAGTACGGTACTTGAAGGAGCGACTCCGACCACAATTAAAGCGATAACGGATAAAAGCATTTGAACAATAATGAGTCTCTTTGTGTTTAACAAATCACCAAGTGGAACTAATAAAAGTAATCCGAGTGCATAACAAACTTGAGTAATCGTAATAACGACACCGATAGTTGAATGGTTAATTTTAAACTCATTTGATAAAGAATCAAGTAGAGGATGAGCGAAGTATATATTCGCTACAGCCATCCCGCAAGCTATTGAAAATAATAGAGTTATATAGCGAGGCATGATTGTATTGATAGGTGATTGGAACTGATCATTATTCTGAGTAAGAGCAGTTGTCATTTTTCCTTTAGCATTCATAACATCATCTCCTTTTGTATTTTTAAAAATAACGTACCGAACGGTATGTTATTTCGTAAGTAAAATATAATCAGGGAGAAGTTAATATGTCAAGTGAATTGTAAAATGATTTCAGTTTCTTTTGACATATTATTTATAATTTAATACGATATATAATATACTGATTGGTACATAAAATGGTGATTTATAATTTAGAAAACAGTTGAAGAAAGAGGAGAGGTTAAATGGCTCGACTACGCGAATTTGATGAAGAAAAAGCTTTGGATGCTGCTATGCAACTTTTTTGGGAAAAAGGATACGCTGCTACTTCATTAAGTGATCTAACTGCTAAAATGGGAATACAAAAACCGAGTTTATATTCAGCCTTTGGTGATAAAGAGGGTTTGTTTGAAGCTGCATTACGGAGATACACGAATTTACACGCGACTAGTATTCGAACAAAACTTCAAAAAGAACAATCTGTAAAAGAGGCCATTCGTACATTTTTTGAAAATATGGTGGAAGAGGAATATAAAAAAGAATCAAATAAAGGCTGTTTTTGTATTAATACGATGGTGGAGCTTGCTCCTCATAATGAAAAATTTGAAGTGTTGACTAGAGAACATCAAATGTATCTTTCAGTTATATTTCAAGAATTAATCGCCAAAGGTATTCAGTCTGGAGAACTGCAAAGTGATGCGAATGCTAAAGCATTAGCACAAACACTAGTCACTTCATTAATTGGATTAACAGTGTTAATGAAATCTCGTCCAGAACGTTCAGTTGTAGATAATTCGGTATCTATCTTATTATCGTTACTCAAATAAATGTACTAGAATTGTATTTCAATCGACTGTGTCAATTATAGACACTGTTATCTATAAACTTCCAATTTTAAAGCACTGAATTGTCTACGAAGGCAATAAGTGCTTTTTGCTTTCGGGTAAAAATGAGCAGGTAAATAATAATGGTTGACTGCAATGTATGAAGATTGCTCGGGACATATGTAATTAGAAATCAGATAGGAGATTACATTTCAATCTAATCTAGAATTATTAGATGGGAATAATAACACTATATAAGCCCCTTCCAAGCCCCTCATAAGCACCTACCAAGTAATAAATCACTAAGAAAAAACAAAACAAAAACAACTACAAGAACAAAAAAGCGCGAAAAAAAATAAACCGTCGTCGTAGTAGTAAAAAAAATTGAAATTCGAATGCCAAAACCGTTTGCTCATCCCTATATTTATATTGAAGGATTGGAATTTTCCTATTTACTAATAAAGGGAGGAGGGAAACATATGGCGGTGTACCGTAATATGCAGGTGAAGTTTTGGCAAGATGAATTCATCTTAGATTTAACGCCAGAAGAGCGTTATTTTTACATATATTTGTTAACTGGTACGAAAACGAAGCAATGTGGTATTTACATATTACCGAAGCGTTTAGCAGAGTTAGAGACTGGTTACAGTATGGAGACTGTTGAGAAGCTATTAAACCGGTTTGTTGAATACGGGAAGATTTTATATGATGCGGAAACGAAAGAGTTATTCATTATAAATTGGCTACGCTATAATCCTATTTTAAATACGAACGTAGAGAAATGTGTATTACGTGAGCTGAAAACGGTGAAAAGTAAAGAGTTCATACATATGTTTTTACGTAAATGTCTTGAAGAAGAATGCAAGATTCCATTATTACTGCAGCATTTTGGTATGCCAAAAGAAGAGGATAATAGTAGTTCGCAAGCAGTTATTGAAGAGAAAGAAGATGTGGAAGAGGTAGAAAGAATAGAGGAGGCCACTTCACATAGTGAAGTTTACAAGTTTTACGAACAAAATATAAGTAGCCTATCTCCATATATCGTGAAGGAATTAAAGGAATGGATGCAAAGGATTTCAGGAGATACAGTACTAGAGGCACTTAAAATTGCGTTTAAAAATAATAAGGGAACACTTGCTTATGTAAAGGGGATCTTGAGGAATTGGTATAGGGAAGGATGTGTAAAGTTCAGTGAAGTAAAGGATGTAGTGCGTAAGAGAGGATTATTCAGTTTGTATGATCCATAGCAGGAGCAAGTAAGGTTTCTTACTTTTTCTTAAAGGTTCTTCCGTAATAGAAGCGAATAGTTTGAGAGGGGAGGGGTTTTATGGAAGTCGTCATAAAGAAGAAACGAAATAGGGGAAAAAGGATTTTTATTTGGTCTAGTAGTATCGTTCTTTTGTTGATTATTTGCGGTGCGATTTTTTTGAACGTATATACGCTGAGATCTATGCCGAAGATTGATGGAACGATAAAACTTGAGGATTTACAACATGCTGTTGCGGTGAAGCGAGATAGTAAAGGGGTACCTCATATTAAAGCGGAAAATGCACATGATTTATATTTTTCGCAAGGATATGTACAAGCGCAAGATCGTTTGTTTCAAATGGATTTAAGTAGAAGACAAGCTTCCGGGATGTTAAGTGAAGTTGTTGGTGGAGCGGCTGTTGATAGGGATAAGTTGTTTCGAACACTTGGTTTACGGCGAGCGGCAGAAGCTTCTGTAAGTCAATATGATGGGGAAGCGAAATACGCTTTACAGTCATTTGCCGATGGGGTGAATGCCTTTATACGTGAGGCAAAAGAGGAAAAGAAATTGCCAGTTGAGTTTACTCTATTAGGTTATGAACCTGCTGAATGGTCAATCGTTGATTCTTTAACGATTGGAAAGTATATGGCCTTTGATTTAGGAGGGCATTGGCACGGGCAGGCGTTTCGATATTGGGCGCTGAAAAATCTTCCGAAAGAGCAAGCAAATGAGCTATTTCCTACATATCCGAAAGATGCACCTAGATTACTAGCTGAACTAAAAAATACAAATGTGAATGTAGCGCAAAGTTTTTCAAAGACGGTTATTCCGCCAGAGTTTAATGGGAGTAATAACTGGGTTGTGAGTGGTGAGAAGAGCGCTTCCGGTAAGCCGATTTTAGCGGATGATCCGCATCTTTCTCTCGCAACACCGTCCATTTGGTATCAAACAGAGTTAGAAATGAAAGATGTAAATGTGAGTGGAGTTATTTTCGCAGGTGTTCCTGGTGTTATGCTAGGGCATAATAAGGAAATTGCATGGGGCGTTACGAATACAGGACCAGATGTACAAGATTTATATATTGAAAAGCGAAATCCTAATAATGAAAATGAATTTTTGTATAACGATAAGTGGGAAAAGGCTACTGTTGTTGATGAATCTATTAAAGTGAAGGACGGAAAAACAATTCCTTATAACGTTACAATTACGAGGCATGGTCCAGTTATTTCGGAATTTGCGGATAAGGGGAAGGAGAAGACGAAAACAGTATTCGCTCTGAAATGGACTGCTTTAGAACCTTCAGCTGAATTAAAGGCAGTTTTAAATATGAATAAAGCAAAAAACTGGAATGAGTTTGAAGCTGCCCTTCAAGATTTTCACACACCGACTCAAAACTTTTTGTTTGCATCAAACGATGGAACAATTGCGTATAAAGCGAATGGAAATATACCAATTCGTAAAAAAGGTGATGGTAGTCTACCTGTACCTGGATGGACAGATGAATATGAATGGGAAGGGTATATCCCGTTTGACCAGCTTCCGAAAGTAATCAATCCAAAACAAGGGTTTATTTCGACTGCGAACAATAAAATTGTTGATGATAATTACCCGTACCATATTAGTAATACGTGGGCACAGCCATATCGGCAAATGCGTATTCAAGAATTTTTGCAAGAGAAGGATAAGTATACGGTGAAAGATTTAGAAGAATTACAGATGGATCAAAAAAATTTATACGGGAAAGAGTTTGCACCTATATTTTTAAAGGAGTTAAATAAAACAGCTTTAACTGAAGTAGAGAAAGAAGGGGTGAAAGAGTTAACGAAGTGGAATTTTTACGATAGTAAAGATGAAGCAGCCCCATTAATTTTTCATTTGTTAATGAAAGAGATTTCTAATACGTTATTTTCAAAAGAAATACCGAAAGATGTGATGGAGTTATTTGAAGGGAAACAACAAGTTGTCGATGAATTAATTCGTAAGCAAGTAAACGGTGAAAATAGCGCTTGGTTTACGAAGTACGGAGGCTTCACAGAAGTTGTGCATACATCGTACGCAAATGTAATGAAGAAATTACAGAAGGAGTATGGAGCGAATTTAGCGGAGTGGAAGTGGGGCGATTACCATCAACTGGCTTTTACACATCCAGTTTCGAGATCATCTAGCATATTAGCATTACTAGCATTTAATCGTGAGAAACCAGTTCCGATTGGAGGAAGTCAAGTTACGGTTCAAGCAGCGAGTTACGGAGAGAACGGTATTGTCTATCATGGGGCTTCTTGGAGATTCGTCATTGATACGACAGATATGTCAAATGGTTATCATATAGTGGGGCCGGGACAATCAGGACATTTTAGAAGTGATTGGTATCATGATCAAATAGATGACTGGGTGAATGGAGAGTATCATACAACTACACTTAATACAGATGGGATTGAAGGAAAAGTGTTAAATTTAGTCCCTAAATAATGTGTGGATATTTTGAGTTGGAATGGTTTGTAAAGGAGCGGGAGAACTGCTCTTTTTTTGAATTGTTTTTCTTCTGGAATATATGTGAAAATTTGTATAAAATAATCAAGAAAGCCAAAAATTATAGGGGGAAGCTTATGAAGAAAAGTAAGAGTTTAATAAGTGTTTTAGGAGTGTTAATTATGCTGTTTTCTTTTAGTTTTCAAGGAAATGTACAGGCAGATGTAAATACTGTTCAATCCGGAAAAATTAAGTCAGGAAACGTAACGGTGTGGGAAGTTGGAAATGTAGCGAAAGTGTTAGAAGATGTGGAGCGCTTAAATTTAAATACTGTGAATGTACCTATTCAAGTTGATATTCCGAATGTGAATTCTGCTAATATGGTAATCAATCAGGCGCAAAAGAAACAAGCTATTATTTTAATTCAAGAATTATTAAAGCGTAATATACAAGTTATAGTGGAACCGTTCCCATATATTCAGCAAGGAAATATTGGAGAAACGGAGTGGAACCCGAGTAATATTAACGATTTCTTCTGGAATTGGAAAACGGTTGTTTTACAAGATATTTTTAATTCAATTACAAGTAAATACAATATTTACGGGTTAAAGATCGCTTCTAATTTCGTCAATATGGAATACGCAGAAGGGTACTGGAATGATACAATCGATTTTGTTCGTCAGCAGTATAAAGGAAATATTTTGTATCAGATGAACTGGTGGTTAACTGCAAGTTGGGATCCATCTTATGAAGCGAAGTTTATCGGAAAGATCAATCGTCCGTATTTAAAAAAGGTGGACATTGTAAGTATTGATAGTTGGTTTGAAGTTTCAGGAAAAAGAAATCCATCATACGAAGAAGTGAAACAAAGTTTATTTGCGACGACAGTATATAATCGTGGCCAAAACGTCGTTCAGCAACTTGAGCAATTACATAAAACAACAGGAAAGCCAGTTTATTTTGGTGGATTTAACGTTCCGGCACGTGAACTAGGACTACAAAACCCATGGAATCCAGATGTTACGAATGTATTTTCAAAAGATGTACAACTTAACGGGTGGCGTGCTTACCGAGAGGTATTAGAACCGAAGCCATATTTTAAAGGTTTTTCAATTTGGTTTATTGGCTCTAATGACAGTAGTCATTCTTATCAAATACATAGTAAAGAAGCAGATGCAGTTATTAACGGTTGGTATAGAAAATAATTTTTAAAAAATAGGCAAGATTTTAAGTCTACTACATATATTTTTAGTGAAAGGCCTTTCACCATCTTATCACTTAGGGGGCAATCATAATGAAATTTTTGTCTTACCTTACAGTTATATTGGTGATTCTTGGCGGTTTGAATTGGTTATTTGTAGCGTTAGATTATAACGTAGTTGAGAAATGGTTTGGTTCTATGCCGGCGCTTGTGGATACCATTTATTGGCTCTTTGGTCTTTCAGCTATTTATCAAATTTTTGATCGGTTCTTTATGAACGAGTAGCTATTATACTTTTATTACTAGAGTGTTAAGTACGATTATGTACTTAACACTTTTTTGTATGTTTATAAAAAATGCAATGTAACTGCAAGCGATTCCATTGCGTCTTACGCCGTAATAATGGAAAACAAATTGACCGTATATTGTATATGGGTTATAATTCAGAAAGTTTAAAATTAATAAAAATTATAATTAGGGAGGTTATCCGGGTGATGGAGAGAGTGTATAATTTTTCAGCAGGACCATCTATACTCCCTTTGCCAGTTTTAGAGAAGGTGCAAAAGGAGCTTGTAAATTATAACGGGACAGGCATGTCTATTATGGAAATGAGTCATCGATCTTCTTATTTTCAAAGTATTATTGATGAAGCGAGTAGTTTGCTTCGTGAATTAATGAACATACCTGATGATTATGAAGTTTTATTTTTACAAGGTGGTGCGTCATTACAGTTCTCTATGATACCGTTAAATTTAATGAGTACGTATAAAAGAGCTGGGTACGTACTGACAGGCTCATGGTCTAAAAAGGCACTGCAAGAGGCAGAGAAAGTAGGGGAAGTGCAAATAATTGCTTCTTCTGAAAAAGAGAAGTTTTCAGCCATTCCTACAATAGATGTTTTAAATAATGATTTAGAACTAGATTATGTACATATTACAACGAATAATACAATTGAAGGGACAAAGTATGTGGAGTTACCGCATGTAGAAATGATTCCGCTCGTTGCGGATATGTCCTCAAATATTTTATCAGAGCAATATGATGTTACGAAATTTGGTCTTATATATGCGGGTGCGCAAAAGAATTTAGGGCCAGCTGGTTTAACGATTGCAATTATAAAAAGAGACTTGATTGGTCGTGCAAATAGCTCTTGTCCTACGATGTTAAACTATGAAACTTACAGTAAAAATAACTCCTTATATAATACGCCGCCATCCTTTAGTATTTACGTAACGAAACTTGTACTAGAGTGGTTGAAAGAACAAGGCGGGGTATCTGCGATTGAAGAACAAAATAGAAAGAAAGCGTCACTTCTTTATAGTTTTTTAGATGAATCCCAATTATTCACTTCACCTGTTGATCCTACGTATCGATCACTTATGAATATTCCATTTACAACACCGTCAGAAGAGCTTAATGAACAGTTTTTACAAAGAGCTAAAGGTCATGGACTTGTTACGTTGAAAGGCCACCGGTCAGTCGGAGGTATGCGTGCTAGTATTTACAATGCAATGCCAATTGAAGGTGTACAAAAATTAGTAGATTATATGAAGGAATTTGAGCTTGAGAATAGATAGGGAGATGGGGATATGTTTCGTGTTCAAACGTTAAATCAAATTGCGGAAAAGGGTTTGCAAATTTTTGATGGAAATCGCTATGAAATAGGAGATGAAGTAGCGCACCCAGATGGTATGTTACTTCGCAGTTATTCTTTACATCAAGAGGAGTTTTCAGCAGATTTAAAGGCGATTGCAAGAGCTGGTGCAGGTGTAAATAATATTCCAGTAGAGCGTTGTACGGAAAAGGGAATTGTGGTGTTTAACACGCCAGGAGCTAATGCGAATGCAGTAAAGGAACTTATTATCGCAAGTCTTATTATGTCTTCACGTAATATTATAAACGGAGTGAGCTGGACGAAAGGATTAGACGGGGAAGAAGTACCACAACTTGTTGAAGCTGGGAAAAAACAATTCGTTGGATCAGAGATTGCAGGGAAACGTTTAGGGGTTATCGGCCTTGGTGCAATTGGTGCCCTCGTTGCAAATGATGCGTTATCTTTAGGTATGGACGTTGTCGGATATGATCCATATATATCAGTTGAAACAGCATGGCGCCTTTCTACGCAGGTGCAAAGAGCATTTAGCTTAGATGAAATTTTTGCAACATGTGATTATATTACATTACATATTCCTCTTACGAATCAAACGAAGGGGATTATTGGTGAACACGCTATAGAAACAATGAAAAAAGGGATGCGTTTATTCAATTTCTCAAGAGGAGAACTAGTTGATGAAACAGCTCTTCGAAAAGCGCTAGATGAAGAGATTATTAAACAATACGTAACGGATTTCCCAAATGAAAATGTTATAAAGATGAAAAATGTAATAGCGACTCCTCATCTTGGTGCATCTACGTCTGAGTCTGAAGAAAATTGTGCGGTAATGGCTGCACGCCAATTACGTGAATATTTAGAGACAGGTAATATTCGTAATTCAGTAAATTATCCAAACGTAGAACTTCCGTACATTGGAAAGAAAAGAATTACGATTATGCATGAAAATGTTCCGAACATGGTAGGACAAATTACAGGGTGCTTAGCAGAACATCATATTAATATTGCTGATATGATTAATCGTAGTAAGCATTCATGGGCATACACAATGATTGATATTGATAATGGAATTGATGATATAATAAAAGAAAACATTGTTGAGAATATAAGAAAAATTACAGGTGTTGTAGCCGTTCGAATGATTGTGTAAAGGAGAGATAAACTTGGCAAAAATCCGACCGTTTCGGGCCATCCGTCCAGTAGAAGAAAAAGCAGTGCAAGTTGCAGCTTTACCTTACGATGTATTAAATAGTGAAGAGGCGAGAGAAGTTGTAAAGGGAAATCCATATTCTTTCTTACACATTGATAAAGCAGAAATTGATTTAGACCCGGAGATTTCACCGTATGATAGTAGTGTATACGAAAAAGCGAGTGAGAATTTACAACGCTTTATACGAGAAGAAGTATTCATTCAAGATGAGGAGCCAGCACTGTATATTTATCAACTTACGATGCAAGGTAGAACACAGTCTGGGCTTGTTGTTTGTACATCAATTGATGAGTATGAGGATGATACAATTAAAAAACATGAGCGAACACGCCATGAAAAAGAACAAGATCGTATTCGCCACGTAGATGTGTGTGACGCAAATACAGGTCCTATCTTCTTAACGTATCGTACAAAAGAAGAAGTGACGCAATTTATTGCAAGTTGGAAAGAGGAACATGCACCAATTTATAAATTTACGGCAGAAGACGGAGTCGAGCATGTAGCATGGAAGATTGTAGATGAAGATGCGATTGCGAAATTAGTAGCAGCATTTGAAGAGATTCCTAATCTTTATATTGCGGATGGGCATCATCGCTCGGCGTCAGCGGCAAAAGTTGGGCTAATGCGAAGAGAACAATATCAGAATTATACAGGGGAAGAGGAATTTAATTTCTTCCTATCTGTTTTATTCCCTCATGATGAACTATCTATTTGGGATTATAATCGTGTTGTGAAAGATTTAAATGGTTTATCAGTAGAACAATTTTTAAAGCAAATTGCGCAATATTTTTATGTGGAAGAAGCAACTGTTTCTCCATATAAACCAAATGAGTCAAAATCATTTGGAATGTATGTAAATGAGAAATGGTATAAGCTCACTGTGAAAGAGGAAACATTTGATGCGAATGATCTTGTTAGACGTTTAGATGTATCTATTTTACAAGATCATTTATTAAGTCAAGTACTTGAAATACATGATCCACGCTCGGATTCACGCATTGATTTCGTCGGTGGAATACGCGGGTTAGAAGAACTAGAGCGTCTCGTTAATAGCGGTGATTATACAGTAGCATTCGCATTATATCCGACATCAATGGAAGATTTATTAGCGATTGCAGATGCCGGAGAAGTTATGCCGCCGAAATCAACGTGGTTTGAACCGAAACTTCGCAGTGGGTTGTTTATTCATTCGTTAAAGTGAATATAGAAAAATAGACTTCTGTAGTTTTTAAAACCCGAAATGATTTTGAATTTCGGGTTTTCTTATTTACCAAATGAAACATTATTTTAGTTAACTGTGTATTCGAGAATATTTTTGAGGAGGAAGATTGATGGCATTACAAGTAGGCGAAAAAATCACCTTTGAGCGAACTTTTACAAAAGAGGATGTTGTCTTATTTACGGAGGTATCTAAGGATGAGGGAATTCATCATGTTACACCAGATGAACAAGGGCGATTTGTTGTACAAGGTCTTTTAACATCAACACTGCCTACAAAAGTTGGTGGTGATTATAATGTATTGGCTCGTAAAATGGATTTTGAATTTTTACGTCCTGTTTTTAGTGGTGATACGATTCGTTGTGACGTAATGATTGAACAATTTGAACCAGATGAAAAAAATCGTACAAAAATTACTGCGGCGTTTACGTGTATGAACCAAATTGAAAAAGAAGTGTTAAAGGGAAGTTTTTCAGGAATAATTCTTTAATCATTAGGCTGAGGGATCAAATGAAAAAGATGTAATCAATCAGTGGGGGGATGGAAAAAACCCCACTGATTAAAGTTTCACTTTATTCCACTCCACTTTCTAAAATACAGAAAGTGCCATTATTACAATCAATTGCTGTCATTGCGCCGTAAGGCAAAATAAACTTCGGTTCGGTATGGCCGAAATTTAAATTATAAAGAATTGGCAAATCTTCTAAATTATTTTCCTTCATAATCTTAAGTATTGCCTGTTTATATTCTTCATAATATTTTTCGTCTTTCGGTTTACCAAAGATAATACCCTTTGTTTTTTGCAGAATGCCTTGTGCTGCATAATTTCGTAACCAATACTTTATATAATTTGGTTCTGGATGTTCTTCAGATGTTTCAAAGAAAAGGATACTATTTTCCCAATGTTTTTTCTCAGGCCAAAGCTCTGTTCCTTTTACAAATTCTAGTACTTCAATACAACCACCAATTAAACGCCCTTGTACAGTGGT
Source organism: Bacillus cereus group sp. BfR-BA-01310 (assembly GCF_022664325.1). Taxonomy (NCBI): domain Bacteria; kingdom Bacillati; phylum Bacillota; class Bacilli; order Caryophanales; family Bacillaceae; genus Bacillus; species Bacillus cereus group sp. BfR-BA-01310. Next base: position 111,496 of record NZ_JAKUHD010000014.1, read on the forward strand.
AGAGCCTTGAAGTACCTCATATCCGTTGTTTTGCTGCATTGTTCGTCTTTGATTCTTATTCAACTCTATCCATTCTAAACGCTCACTCGTCCATTCATGAGCTGGTTGAATTTTGCCAATAGTTTCATTTGAAAAGAGAGTTCGATTCACCGTTTCAATCGTATATGGATCCATCTCCACATTTTCGGCAAAATCGGTTAAAATAGCTGGACCGTAAAAAGAGGAAATTCCTGCTTTATGACAAAACAAATGTGAAACGGTATCGTCAGAGTAACCCATAAAAATTTTTGGGTTTTCGCGTATAACATTAAAATCAATATAAGGTAGTAAACGGATACTATCTTCGCCACCAATATTCGTAATAATTGCTTTAATGCGAGTATCTTTAAATGCTGTCATTAAATCTTCCGCACGAGCTTGTGGATTTTTATAAAGGTATTCGCTACCTTTTAAACTATTTGGCATTGGGATAACTTTAAGACCGAAAACGTCTTCTAATCTCTTTACTCCTTGCTCATAACGCCATCTTAGATTAGCATCACCTGCTCCTCCCCACGAAGCACTTACTGTTGCCACAACATCTCCTGGCTGTAATCTTTTTGGTTTCATTAACATATTAATTCCGCTCCTACATAATGTAATTAACTACGATTATACAAACCGTAGAGTTGAAGAACATAGTACATGACATTTAATTTCGCCACCATCAACAAATGCACCTGCTGTTATTTATGAATTCAACACTATCGCTGAATATAGGAATAAGATACAATAAATCTTTTTATCAAACTTTATATTTAAAAATTACAGTATGCATCATTGCATGAGAAAGATGGTTGCTATTTTTTATATACTGTAACTATAACAGTTACAGTTTGGTCGTATCCAATCAAACAAATAAAATCATCATGAATGAGATGTTACACAATGGGTATGAAAAAAATAATCTTAGCTGGTGCTTTAGGTATCGCAGCATTATCAGGAACGAATTTACCAGGATTAGAAATAACAAAAGCGAGTGCTGCTTCTATTGAATCGAATTTCTCTACGTTAGAAGGACGAGTAGTAGAAGTGGATAATGGTGTGATTGTTGTGAAATCTAAGCAATATGAGGAACCTGTTAGCGTTTATATTGATTCGCTTTCAAATGTGAAAGTAGGAGATGAAGTAAAAGCTACTGGATCTATGATGCGTAATTTTACAGAATATATGGTTGCGACTACAGTTGAAAATACAACAAACAAGTTAGGTATGCACATGAAAGAAGATGGCTCACCTGATTATGTGATTGGAGAAGTATCAAAAGTAGGAACGATGGAAGATGAGGGAGTCGGTTCTACTAAATATGTCGTAGTTGAGTATCCATCGGTAAATGGGAAGAAAGATATTATTGATGTTTTCTTAACAAAGGGACAAGTGTTTAATATGGGTGAGAAAGTGAAAATTGATATGAAGTATGTAGGTTGGGGCGGAAGTTCTATTAACTGGAACACAGTTGATCATATCGAAAAAGTTTATGAAGCAAAGAACAACTTTGAAAATAATGATGATGTGTGGATCTGGTCTTAATAAGGCGAGTATAAGTCGTTATTTGCAATTTACTCCAAATAATAAATGTAAAAACTAAAGTATCATGCAGTACCCATCAAATTATCATGTGTATGACAATTTGATGGGTACTTTTTTGTTTTGTGTTTTTTTGAGAATAAGGGATTTTCGATTAGAATATGATGTTTACACTGGAGTGAATGTGAAAAAATACAATATTGAAAGAGGTGTTTAAGGGTGGAGCGAGATGAGATTTATTTACGAGCTAAAAAAAGGATGGAGAATTTAAAAGCGTTTTACATTCATTTAACGGTCTATATACTAGTTAATTTGATGCTTTTTTTAATAAATGTAAGCTCTGATTCAAGTGAATTATGGTTTTTATATCCACTTGGAGGTTGGGGGATCGGTCTCCTTATACACGGTTTGACAACTTTTCCATTTGGGATATTCGGAAAAGAGTGGGAAGAACGAAAGATTAAAGAATATATGGAGAAAGATAAGTAAATCTATTTCTGGAATTTATGAATATAAAATACAATAGCAAGTATCTTTTAGAACATAGCATGTTTATAAAAAATAAACTTAAATCTGCTGGAGAAGAATCCATTTTGATTAAACTTTATTTTGAATCTACATTAATAAGTGTGGGGAGACGGAAGGTAGAAGCCAATTAAGAGGATATCAGTTGGAATTAGTGATGATAGTAATAGAAATCTACAAACTGAAATAGTAATCAATACTGAGGTATAAGCAGGTATAAAATTTCATATAAATCTCTGTGATCAAATGCTTGATGCGAAGTCTATTCTATGGCTTCGCCTATTTGTTTTTTATTCGAAGTTTGTGCGAGTGAGTGTTCATATTCATTTTTTTGCGTGAATTGTATGTGAAATCAAAATTTTATTTGTAGTACATAATAAATAAAGTCGTTTTACTTTTTTAATTACATGTGAATATAGGATAAAGTTGATTTGTTATCTTATATTAAAATAAAAACAAACCACTGTTCGGTTTGAATATTCCACGATATAATGGTGAGAGTTTATGCCTGAATAAATATTTTTATAAGAAGTGAGGTACTGTATGAAAAAAAGAACCACAGACATTATTTTTATTATTATTGGTGCATTCCTTTTTGCGTTAGGTGTGAATTTGTTTGTTATCCCGAATGAGTTCGGTGAAGGAGGGGTAACGGGTATCACGATTATTACCTACTATTTATTTGAATGGTCACCAGGCTTAGTCAACTTAATTTTAAATG
>NZ_JAKUHD010000015.1:0-92032 GCF_022664325.1 Bacillus cereus group sp. BfR-BA-01310
CTAAAAGGCATGAGCCCGGTACAATACCGGACCCATGCCCAAAAGGTTGCCTAATGAAATAATCTGTCTAACTTTATGGGGTCACTTCATTTATTGGCGACTTCAATCTTCTTATAAGATAAATATGCTAGTACACTTTTGCTTGAATCATATTTTGGATTATTCCCTTTTCTCGGTTCTCTCATATGTGTTTTTTCAAATCCAGGAATGTCAGGCATTTTCTCCAAAAATTCAAGCATCTCTTCCTCAGTTCCCTCAATACGTACACGAATCATTGTTACTATTCCTCAATTCTCATTTTCTCTGTACTAAGTATATCGTACTTCGGAAGGACTGCAAGAAATTTATCTTTTTAATGTTGAACTTTTTTTACATACGAACAGTGCCATTTCAGTATAAAACGATTCTATTTTATTATTTTCAAACTGGATTTTAAAGAATTCCTGCATTTCATTTGATGTTTTCATCATACACTCTGTTAGCTTTACGCGCTTTTGCACTGGCACATCCATCATATCGCACCACCAGTCAAAATCGAACTTTTTGTCAAAAGTAAGACATGACTGCATTTGCAAACCATGTTTTTCTAATAAAGTAATCCATTCCGTCTTTTTCAAAGCTCGTTCATGGCTCGGATCTCGCTTCTTTTCGATAAAGTTATAAAATGTATCAAATTCATTATTTTCTGGTGAAACATTATCAATTAATATAAATAATCCATTATCTTCCAATGTTCGGTTTACTTCAAAAATAAATTGCAAAGGGTCAACAAAGTGATGTGCTGCAATTCGACATGTAATTGTATCAAAGGATTCATCTGCAAATGGTAAACTCTCTGCATTTCCTGCTACAAAAGACACATTTTCATGCCCGTTCCCCTCTATAAAACCTTTTGCTTTTTCTAGCATTTTTTCTGTTAAATCAAGAGCGACTACCTCTTTAAACATAGGGGCTAGCAAATTTGCAACATGTCCCCCACCAGTAGCAATATCAAGAAGACGCGTATTATGACGAGTTTCAACTTGCTGAACTACATATTGTAAATCCGGTCCATTTGCATGAATTTTACTTTTCACATACTTTTCTGCATTACTACCAAATTGTTGTTTCACAAGCTCTTCTTTACTCATTTTTATCATCTTCTTTCTATTGTTATTTACATATACGATTCATTTAATTAATAAGTTCTCTTTACATATTTTCAAATCCTCTTTTAAACATATTTGTTACATACTCATAACGTAATTCTTGTATACAAATCGTAGTATTAGAGTGATTGATGACTTAGATTTTTAAGAGAAAATAAAAAAGGCTGTGAGAAATTATCCCACAACCTCATAAAACGCCTTTACAAAAGGGCCCATTCACATTCTTCTAAATGATGAATATTCTCTTGCAAATCCACAAAAATTTCAACTTCATTATTAGTTGCCAATCTTGCATACATTCCAAATTGATTCATACCAACCCATATCCATTCTGCTGAACCTTCAAACACTGCTTTCTTTATATGTCCTAACTTAACAAGTTCCAATCTAAGAAATTTATCCTTATTAACTGTTTGTTTATCTAATAAACCATACTCTTTTCCATTTTCTAATAACGAGATAAACTTCCCAGCGATTGGATGTTCTCGAACAATAAAATGATACTCCTTTTCATCTTTAGTCGCTACAATCAAACAGGAAACAGATACATAAAATCCAGAATTTTGCATACACATATTGATCAGCTCCTTTATTGGTTTCATAAACATCATAACAGTTTAATATTTAAATTAAGTTAATATAATGTAAAAATATAAAAGCTGATTTCCCATTAGAAATCAGCTTTTACACACTAGTAGTATTTAAATTTTTGACAAATCTTTTTATAGTGTTTCTTTTTCTTCTTCATTTCCCGACATTAAGTTCCCTATAGCATCTGCGGTAACTTCAACTACAAATTCACAAATCCCTGCTACAACTTCTCCAAATACTTCATCCATCTTACTACCCCCTTGTTTTTTGTAACCTATTTGTAGTATAGAAGATATTGGTTTATTTTAACTATCGGAAAAGGTGACATGAATATTACAAGTTTGTAAGCTATTTCAATGTATTTTTAAATTTATACTTCTACCCTTTGAAACTTTAAGTATTATTAACAACCAGATAGGTCATCATAATATAAAGCAATTAAAAATCCTAACTTAGAGGAGGCGTGTAAAATATACTACGTAAAATTAATTAAAGGTCAATCTTTCTATGCTTTTGATCATCGTTTCTTAGTCTCTCAAGAAGAAAAGGTTTCGGAGAAAATTTTTAATTACTTACGCCGTAATGAATTCTTCGAAGTACGTAAAGAAGAATATTCTGCCTAAAGTATGAAAAGCATCAAGAAATAACTCACATAATTGTGATTCATTTTTGATGCTTTTATATTATCTACCTGCATTCAACATTATTTCTCAATTCTCTTAAAATCTTATTATATATATCCAAGCTAATTCTTTGTTACCTTCATATTTTAGTATATGAGGAGGTGACGAAAATGACTCATATTATTGATTACCAAGCAACTCAGCCTATAAATAAAACTGGTGAAACAACTTTTACAATTCCCCATTCTCCAAAAAAAGCAATTCTAGCAAAAATTAAATTAAAAATTTCAAAAAGAGATTCTCGTAATAATCGAGTAGAATTAATTGCTACAGTTGGAGTTGAAGGTATAACGGGTATATCACAAATATTATTTAGAATTTTCCGTGACGACACTGAAATTTTCAACACACAAGTTGGGATTGAATCTACAGATTCTGAGCAATTCTACGCTCAAACATTTCAAGCTATAGATCAAGATGTTAGCCGCGGGACTCACAAATATTCATTAACTGTAGAAAATCTAACAAGTGCTACAAGAGCAGACGTTGTTGGCCCTTTATCTTTTAGCGGTTTAGCTATTGGACAAGATCATAAGTGTCGCTAAGTGAATGTATTGTTTAATTTTGCATTAAAAAAAGCGAGACGTAGTATATACGTTCTTGCTTTTTTTATTTTTTCTATGTTTATCTTTACTATCAATTGGTATTTAATCATAAGTTTTTTTACATTGTGAATTGCTTATTTCAGTACTTAATAAAGCGAATTTTTTACAAATCAAAAAGATTGAAATCCACTAATGAAACACGTAATATAGACTCTGACTCTAAAAAACACGTTAAAAAATAACGAATACATAAGGAGGTTTTATATACGATTTTTTAATTATAAAAGACTGCGAGGTTTTTAATTATGTGGCGTAATAAAAATGTTTGGATCGTATTAATTGGGGAGTTCATTGCTGGTCTCGGTTTATGGCTTGGTATTCTTGGTAACCTTGAATTTATGCAAAAATATGTCCCTTCTGATTTCATGAAATCAATTATATTATTTATCGGACTGTTAGCTGGCGTTCTAGTTGGTCCAATGGCTGGCCGAGTAATTGATCAGTATGAAAAAAAGAAAGTTCTTCTTTACGCTGGATTTGGTCGTGTTATTAGTGTTATTTTCATGTTTTTCGCTATTCAATATGAAAGTATCGCCTTTATGATTGCTTTTATGATTGCACTTCAAATTTCAGCAGCATTTTATTTCCCTGCATTACAATCTGTAATCCCACTCATCGTTAGTGAGCATGAGCTATTACAAATGAACGGTGTACATATGAATATCGGTACAATCGCTCGTATTGCAGGTACTTCACTAGGTGGAATTCTTTTAGTTGTAATGAGTTTACAGTATATGTATGCCTTCTCAATGGCAGCATACGCTTTATTATTCCTCTCAACTTTCTTCCTACAATTTGAAGATAAAAAAACAGCTACATTAAGCAAACAATCTGCTAAAGATAATAGTTTTATGGAAGTATTTCGTATTTTAAAAGGAATCCCTATTGCTTTTAAAGCACTTATATTAAGTATTATCCCTCTTTTATTTATAGCTGGATTCAATTTAATGGTTATTAACATTAGCGAAATGCAACATGATCCAACAATTAAAGGATTCATATATACAATTGAAGGTGTAGCGTTTATGTTAGGTGCATTCGTAATTAAACGTTTATCTGATCATTTCAAGCCTGAAAAATTACTATATTTCTTCGCATTTTGTACCGCTTTTGCACATCTGTCCTTGTTCTTTAGCGATATAAAATGGATGGCTCTTGCCTCATTTGGTTTGTTTGGATTTAGTGTTGGCTGCTTCTTCCCTATTATGTCGACAATTTTCCAAACGAAAGTGGAAAAAAGCTATCATGGGCGTCTCTTCTCATTCCGTAATATGTTTGAAAGAATTATGTTCCAAATTGTCTTACTCGGCACAGGCTTCTTCTTAGATACGATTGGATTACAGTATATGGTTCTAATTTTTGGAGCCATTTCATTGTTAATTATTTTTATTTCCCTATCTAAGCAGAAACAATTTGAAAAACAATCATCACAATCTGCGAAATTATAACATAAACATCTTGGGCATGGATCTAGTATTATACTGATCCATGCCTCTTTGTTTTATATGAACAAAACCTAATTACTATGTTCACTGTAAATATTTAAAGGATTATTCCTTCCTACTTTCGAAAACAGTATTGAAAAGATTATCTAAAAAAGGAGTTTTGGAAATGACTGCCTTCGTACAGTTATTAATGATCTTTCTTTTTGTTATAATTATGTTTAGCGTAATTAACTTTTTAGCCATTTCCCTATCTCAACATAGCGTTAAAAGAAGAATTGTTGCCGGTTTCGTATTTTTACTGTTAACTCCCATTGTCTTTCTTACTACTACAGCATTGGCTTCTATATTCGATAAAGTTGGATTTGGCGCAGCTAACCTATCCTTTAGTATTGCAGGTATTTACATTCTAAATGGAATAGCAATTCTTCTTTCCTCTACATTCATTATTAAAAAAGCATAGTGTTGATTTAAAATAAGTTAGACATATAATTTACTTAAATAGTTATTTGGCATGGATCTGGCATTTTACTGGGCCCATGTCTTTTTTTATGCCTTCCTTTTCATAATCTTCTCTCTAATTTACTAACATGGCCTTTTCAAACACAACCAATATTTTCATGTAAAATTTATTAATTCTTTATAAAAATTTAAACTTTATTCATTACAATATTCCTATCGTATTCGCACGTTTATAAATACTAATAAGAAAGGAGCACAAAATGAAAAAGTATCTACTTATTGTCCCTATACTAGTCGTTTTACTAAGTGGATGTAGTAATAATGATATATTTGGTTCTTGGGAAGTCGTTGATAATAAGAATGGTGAATGCCCTACGTATTATAAATTTGAAACAGTTGTAAAAGAAGAAAAGAAAGAAAAAATTGTTCAAAACTTAGTAGAAATGCATACAACGAATAAAAAAGAGGATTTATATAAAGGATCGTTTGTAAAAAACTCTAACGTGTATGACATTGATTATGGTAACTCGTTTACATCGGATCAATCTATAAAAGTTGTCGATAGTAAATTAAATGTATACTTTATGAATGCTGAGAAAATGTGTACATATAAAAAATTAAATGATTAACTATTAGAATTCAGCAACTTCCAAATACTACAAAAGCGCAGAATGTATTTTCTGCGTTATTTCACTTTAGACGACTTCCTCTAGAAATATATTTCTCTTTTAAATTCTTTAATTTGAATGTAAAATTATACAATAAATTAAATCACTGTGAGGTGCTTGTTTTGAGAAGCTTAAGTTCTTTAATTATATCAACAATCTGTTCAGTAACCCTTATCATATGGAACGCTCTTTCATTTTATGAAAAATACACTACAGGTAACTCATACTATTGGATTAGCGGTATATTAGGCATCGTATTCGTGTTCTTTTTTATTCAAAACTTGCGAGATTTTATTAACAAGAATTACAAAACTTCCTAAATAATATGGAATAAAAAATGTGATAGATTATCGAGTTAGCCTGTCTATTTAGCCATCCCTTTCAAAAAAATTGAAAAAATAAATGACTTGTGAAGTATGACATGTATTCCAAACATCCCTCCTCTTAATTTGTCAATCGTTTTAATTTTCTTAAAAAAATGATAAAATATAAACATGTGTTTTCAGAATAGTTAAAAACGTAGAAAGAAAGCACAGTTTTTAGGAGGGGTTTTGATGACTTACACATTAGCAACTAGAATGAAAGCATTCCAATCTTCTATATTTAGTGAATTAGGAGCTTATAAAAAAGAGAAAATTGCAGCAGGTCATAAAATGATCGATTTAAGTATCGGGAATCCTGACATGCCTCCTGCTGATTTCGTAAGAGAAGCAATGGTACATACAGCAAGTGCAAAAGAAAGTTACGGATATACGTTATCAGGTATTCAAGAATTCCACGAATCTGTAACTGAATATTATAATAATACTCATAATGTTATATTAAATTCTGATCGAGAAGTTTTATTACTAATGGGCTCGCAAGATGGACTTGTACATTTACCTATGGTTTACGCAAACCCTGGAGATATAATTTTAGTTCCAGACCCTGGTTATACTGCCTATGAAACTGGAATTCAAATGGCCGGTGCAACATCTTACTACATGCCGTTAAAAAAAGAAAATGACTTCTTACCTAACTTAAAAGATATTCCTGAAGAGATTGCTGAAAAAGCGAAGATGATGATATTAAACTTCCCAGGGAACCCTGTTCCAGCAATGGCTCATGAAGATTTCTTTAAAGAAGTTATCGCGTTTGCAAAAAAACATCAAATTATAGTCGTACATGATTTTGCTTATGCTGAATTTTATTTCGATGGCAAAAAACCAATTAGCTTCTTATCTGTACCTGGTGCGAAGGAAGTTGGCGTAGAAATAAACTCTTTATCAAAAAGTTATAGTTTAGCAGGTAGCCGTATCGGTTATATGATTGGAAATGAAGAAATTGTCGGATCGCTTACGCAATTTAAATCTAATACAGATTACGGTGTATTTTTACCAATTCAAAAAGCAGCATCTACAGCACTAAGAAATGGCGCGGAGTTTTGTGAGAAAAACCGCGGAATTTATCAAGAACGTAGAGATACTTTAGTCGATGGGTTCCGAACGTTTGGTTGGAATGTTGATAAACCAGCTGGCAGTATGTTCGTTTGGGCTGAAATACCGAAAGGATGGACTTCTCTAGAATTCGCTTATGCTTTAATGGATCGTGCAAATGTCGTTGTCACACCAGGTCATGCATTCGGTCCTCACGGTGAAGGATTTGTGCGTATTGCACTTGTTCAAGATAAAGCCGTCTTACAGCAAGTCGTTGAAAATATTAAAAATAGCGGTATTTTCTCTCTTGAAAAAGTAGATGAATTAGTTAAAAATTAATTACAACTCCCCCTGCTTAACTTTTGCAGGGGTATTATTATTAACTGGAGGTACGGTATGAAAATTAAAGATACTCTTCCCCATCGCTATCCATTTTTAATGATCGACAAAATTACAAGCGTTAAGGAATCTCAATCAGCTACAGGATACAAGCTAATTACACATAACGAGTGGTTTATTAATGAAAATCAAAACTACATGCCTCATATGTTAATTGTAGAAGCACTTGCCCAACTTAGTGCATTTGTAAGCACAAGTGAATCTGATGGATTAGGTTTTCTCTCCTCATTAGATGGAGTTGAGTTCCATGAAAAAGCATATCCTGGTGATAAACTTGACTTACATTATGAGCTAACACGTAACCGACGAGGTTTTATTCTCGGTAAAGGAATTGCATCTGTAAATGGTCAATCAATCGTTACAATTGAAAAGCTATTAATATACCAAGCTGATTAAACAGACTACATAGTTAGGGGTAGGAAAATGGAGAGTACTGTCGGTATCGATGCTGGAGGAACATTAACAAAGATTGCTTACTTTAACGAAATGAACAAATTAGCTTTTGAAAAATTTTATTCTCATGAACAAGATAAAATTATAGATTGGCTCAATAATAATAAATTAATTACGAAATTATGTATTACAGGTGGGAAAGGTGAACAACTACAAAAACTGCTTTCAAATTCATACGAGATAGTAACATTAAATGAATTCGTTGCAACGCTTACAGGTGTGCGCTATATCCTAAACGAAGAAAATCATTCTATTAACAATTTTGTTTTAACAAATATCGGGACAGGTACTTCCATTCACTACGTTGATGACAAAGAATATGTTCGCGCCGGTGGAACTGGAGTTGGCGGCGGTACAATTATGGGCCTTTCAAAGCTATTAACAAATTCAGATCATTTTGAAGACGTAATTCCTCTTACGAAAATAGGTTCAAGAAAAAGTCTAGATATTACAGTTGGAGATATTTATGGTGGTATTCTCTCTCCTATCGATAATAGCTTAACTGCTAGCAATTTCGGAAAAGCGGCCATTACAGACTCAAATTATAGTAGCTCAGATATACTAGCTACCGTTCAAGGACTTGTCGGTGAAGTTGTCACAGCATTAAGCCTTCAATTCGCCGAAGCGAAAAACATTGACCATATCGTTTACATTGGATCTACCTTATGTAATAACGTACACCTTCAAAACATTATAAGTAGCTATACAGAATATCAAAACAAAATACCAGTCTTTTTACAAGATGATGGTTATAGTGGTGCAATTGGTGCTTTACGCTATGTTACAAATTAAAAAAGCTGGCTTTTGCCAGCTTTCTATTTTTATAGAGACACTTCAAACTCAATAATCGATTCCCCATTCTCTCCAATTCGTTCCACACTAATTCTATCGATTATACAGTTCAACTTCTCATGAAAACTAGGAATCTCCTTCGCTATTTCAGCAGCTAACTCCGCGCTACTTTTTCTTCCGACTGTTACATGTGGTATGTATGGAATATCCGTTCTTAAAAATTGTAGTAAAGGGCCTGTATACAAACTAATATGCAGTTCTTCTATTTGCTCTTTCCCTCTTTCCACTTCCAAAAACAAATACTCTCTCTCGCTGCTTATTCGGCTAGCAAACTCAATTTCAATTGGCCGAATTTCTTTGGATAAATTTAAAATATGCGATTTCAGTTCATCATTTGAAATCGCACTTTCAAAGGGAAATACAATTGTTATATGTGGTCGGATTAATCCGAATAAAGGATCATGCTTTTCTCTCATACTCTCTATTTCATCAATGGGCATGTTATTTAAAAAAAGTAAAATTGTCCGCATTTTTATCTCCTTCACTCTCCATCATTTTTTTATTTTTATCATATTGCATGGTACCTTGCACTTCAACAAATTATTTCACTTGCATATAAAAAAACTTCTCAAATGAGAAGCTTTTATTTTTATATAGCATGATTACTATTCCCACGCCAAACTTTTCTAAATTTTATATAACAGGCAATTCTCCACGGAATGATATACGATACTGCAACGACGTAAAATAATAAACCAATCGTTTGTTGATCTAGATCAACAATATATTGTCTTGAACCATATCTCAAAACAACCAGCGCAATAAAAGTAATTAAAAAAGCTGCACTTTTTTTCGTATAAATATTCCCATCATCTCTTCGCTCATAATTTGTTAGAACTATAAGTGGTATAGCGAAAAGAGCACCAATGAATATCGCTATACCCACCTGTAATATAGCTGGATGTACTGGACCAAAAAGCAATAAAATACCCGGTGTTAAAAATAGTAATGGCCACAAAATACGTTTTCCTGTTCCCTTTATCGGTTTATACATAGAGCGGTAACGACGCCAAAAAATTAGCAATGCCACGCATAAAAAGACTGTTATTAGTGAAGAAGTATCTCCCATTTTCTTTACCTTCTCTCCTAAAATATTTATCTAATAATGCTTTAAACCATTTGTTCAAATGACACTTTACGAATGAATATACCACTAGTCATAATATAAACGACAATTAATCCAATTGAAATGATAGTAAAATATGGGATGTTTATTAAAGATAGATTAGTTATAGAAATTAAACTTTGTATTCCTACTTCTCCATAAAGCGCACTATTTGCTGATAAAAAAAATGTTCCACCAATCATAAGGCCAATCCACTTAAATCGTTGTTTAATAACTACTGCTACTTGAAAGAAACATGATATTGTAACATACAATAATAATTGGACAATGAACTGTTGTACTGAGTTTTCTCCTAAACTGGAATTTACAGTACTATACAATGTATTCTGTAAAAGAAACACTTGAAGGAATGAGAATAATGCTGCTTGTAATATAATATAGCAAACTGATCCAATGAAAAACTGTAATCTCGTTACTCCGAACGAAACAGCTAAACGAAATACATCATCCTGTATAATAAAGGTGCTTACTACTATAAAAAATATACTTGCAATCGAAGGGTTATTTAAAATATGTTGTAAAAACCCTTCTTTTATTCCCCTTAAATCTACTGCATTTGTTGTTCCTTTTATTAGAAACGCCACAATCCAAAATATTAAAATCGCTTTATAATGAAAATTGATATGTAACTTTAATTGCTTCATTAACATCGTCATTTCACTTCACCACCCGTTATATGAATAAATAGTTTTTGTAATGTGATTTCATCAACTATTAAGCCTGTATTTTCAATAGAATGATAATCTTCAGTAGAAAGTTCTTCCCATATAACTGCAATCCCTTTATTTCCATAAACTTCTCGATTAACAACTTTTTTATCAATTAAAAACTCATCCACTCTATCTTTTTGACCTGAAATCGTATGGCCTTGTTGTAATAAATTCTCTACTGATGATTGAACTATTAATGCTCCGTCTTTTAATATGATCACATCTTCAATAACATGGACAACTTCTTCTACTAAGTGTGTTGATAAAATAATTGTTCGAGGATGCTCTCCGTAGTCTTCCAAAAGTAAACTATAAAATAATTCCCGATGTGCCGCGTCCAAACCGGTAGTTGGTTCATCAAAAATAGTAATAGGCGCCCTGCTTGCTAGTCCTTGAATAATTCCTACAACTGTTTGCATACCGTGCGATAATTTATGGTATTTCTCTTTCGTATTAAGCTGAAATTTCCCTGCAAGTTCTTCAGCATACTTCTGATCCCAATTTTTATAAAACATGTTACATAGTTCAAAAATCTCTTTTACTTTATAACTTAAATGAGCTTCTTCTTTCACCTTTACAAAACAAATATTTTGCATCGCATTACTATTTTCAAAAATATTTTCACCAAATACAGATACACTGCCACCACTTGAAATAATCTGCCCTGCGAGTATGTTTAATAATGTAGTTTTCCCTGCTCCGTTTCTTCCAAGCAAACCATATATTTTATGCTCTTCCAATGAAATTGTTACTTCATTTACAGCTAGTTTCTTTTTATATTTTTTGGACAATTTTTTCGTTTCAAGTGCAATCATTCCTCTTTCGCCTCCTTTGTAATTTTTTGAATCATATCCATTAATTCTTCTTTAGAGATTTCTAATACTTTCGCTTCTTCCCATACTTTGGGTAAATACTCTGTCATAAAAGTATTTTGCCGCTTCTTTAATACGACTTCCTTCGCACCACTTGCAACAAACATTCCAATCCCTCTCTTTTTAAATAAAATGCCCTCATCCACTAATAGATTTACCCCTTTCGCCGCAGTTGCCGGGTTAATTTGTAGCATCTTTGCAAATTGATTTGTAGATGGAACTTGTTCTTCCTCAAGCAATATGTCCTTTAAAATATCAGCTTCGATTGTTTCTGCAATTTGTATATATATTAATTTATTTTGCTCCAGAGTTGGTTTCACAATTTCACCACCTTAGGTCCATAGGTTCATTACTTATGTAATTAACCATATCACATCATTTTATTTTTTACCATAATTTTCATAAAATAAAGAGAATCATTCGATAATGAATGACTCTCTTTCGAAAATTTTCGTATTTTCAACCTTCGTTCTCAAATCCTTTTCATTGATGCCATTTTGACAAAAGTTAAACCTCTCTCGCTTTAAAGATTTCGTTCGGTCTACTACTTGCCCTAAATGATAACTTGTGTGCTCGACTAAATGTAATAAGCTATGCAGATCAATTTCGGTTCTTCCTTTACACGCTTTTATATACTTGTTTCCCCATTCACGAAATACTTCTTCTACAATTTCCAGCAGCATTTCAGCACTTAATGACTTCGTTGGAAAGTACTCTTCAATCCCCTTTTCAAAATTTACATTTGGATTCGAGTAACGAATCGTGTTTCTTTTTACATGTTCGCAGATGTGTAATACTATACCTCCAATTGAATTAGCCTCTCCTTCTCTTTTCCACAAGTCTTCCGCGTTTAAACACTTTAGTACTTGTGTTAGCTTTGGTAAATAATGATCATACATTCTGAAATAAGAAATTTTATAAACAAGCTCCATCTTTCCCCCACCATCTCACTTAGTTTCCCGTATAGGATGTTCATCAAAAAATTGTTTCCGAAAATCTTTATTATTAACAAGCGCTACTATTTTTTCTAGATTACCGTAAAAGAAGTTCATTATGATTCCCTTATTCCATATTTGATCACCTTTCGGAAAATCATTAAATTCTTTATAAAGTATGGGCAAGAGTTCTTCTCTTTTCAGAGTAAAATTCTTAGTTTCCAGCTGAAACTCATACCCTTTCGCATTTGGTACTAAAATTGCAAGATAGATAGCATTAAAGAGAAAGTTCTTTTTCATCGTATCCTTTTCGTCAAACCAATACGTCTCAATCATATCTTCTGTTAAGTTATCGTTCTTTTTCTCACCGTATTTCACCGTGATTTTCTCATTTTTTAAGCTTAAACTTTGAGCTGTTTCACCACCAGGTAAGTTGTTAACAATCGCAGACACATCGGAATTATTTCCAACGTATGTCCACGTATATTTCTTAAAATCCGCTGGTCCAATATCTGATATTTCTTTTATTCTCCCTCCGTTAGAACAAGCAGTAACAAATAAAAAAATTGTTAGCATAACACCTGCTATTTTATTCATATAGTTCATTAGACACCCCCACTTTCTATATATAATTCGAGTAATACAATATATACATTCAAAACCCTTCAAAATATACGCATTTTAATCAAAATTAAAAATTTTCACTTTTTATGTTTACAATTATCCATTAATTGTATATACTTACTAACGTAAGAAAAATATTCTAAAAGGAGGTCGAATGAAATGATGAAATTACAATTACATGCATTAACTTTAGCGTTAGTTGCGCCTTTGTTTTTCGGACAATTAAATAGAAGTTCGACCACCCTAATGGAGAATTGAAAATCGTACATTATTTCTTTTAATTCATAAATTCGCCACAGGAGGTCGTATGCTTTCCTGTGGCTTTTTCACGCCCAGCCATAGGAGAACGTTATCTTCCTGTGGCTTTTTTGTGCGATTTTTTGGTCTCTTACATTATTTTTTAAAGAAAGGAGCAACATTTGATGACTATTAGCGTATTGTTTTTAAGTATTACGATTCAAAGAAATACTCTTTCAAATGCTGAAATTCTTCATAATGAGCAAATTGAAAAAGCTATGAACGATGTAAAGGAGCGCCAAGTGCTTTATTTTGATCACCTGTAATTCCTTTTCGAAAGGAGGAATTCGTTTATGACTTTTCATATTTTCTTTTTTACGGCGGCACTTCAGAAAAAAACTATATCTGAAGCTGAAATCTTTCGTAAGCAACAATTAAAACAAACTATGGATAAAATAACGGACATTAAAAGTTCGTATTATACACAAATGTATTAAAAATATATTTTAAAGGGGCATTATCTTAATGAAATTTAAAGCATTCTTTTTAACTATTACTATTCAAAAACGTAAACCTTCAAAAGATGAATTTTTACGTGAACAACATATCAAAAACATTATGGACGAAGTGAAAGAGCGTCAATCTTCTTATTACAATCGTCTTTACTAAATAAATTATAAAGGGGTAATATCTTAATGAAATTTAAAGCATTCTTTTTAACTATCACTATTCAAAAACGTAAACCTTCAAAAGATGAATTTTTACGTGAACAACATATTAAAAACATTATGGACGAAGTGAAAGAGCGTCAGTCTTCTTATTACAATCGTCTTTACTAAATAAATTATAAAGGGGCAAAAATCCAATGAAATTTCGAGTATTTTATTTAACGATTACCATTCAAAAAAATAAGCTATCTGAGTCTGATATGCTTCATGACCGACAAATTAAACAGGCTATGGACAACGTAAAAGAACGACAAAGTCATTACTGTAGTCACCTGTAATTCCTATTCGAAAGGAGGAATTCATGTATGAAGTTTCACCTTTTCTTTTTAACCATTACGATTCAAAAAGAGACGATATCTGAAAATGAAATAAAACAAGAGCAACAGTATAAACAGATTATAGATGAAATTCGTGATCGTAGAAGCAAGTACTACACTCACCTATAATTGTATGAAATTATTTTAGAACGAAAGGAGTCGATTATGATGTTAATTACGCACTGTAAAGAAATGATTTGGATAGTTCAGAGGGATTCCACATAGTTTATTGAGCTCATTTTATGCAAGTTTTCTGCTCGATTTGATATATAAAAAATATATAATAATATTGATTTAATACACTCTTTAAAAACAAATTACAAATAAAGATACACCACTTCAAAAGTGGTGTATCTTTATCAATATATTCTATTTCCGATTACTCCGTTTCGTCTTAAACAATCTCACTAAGTTCGAAACAACTGTTTTAGTTACCGCATAAACAGGCACTGCTAAAATCATCCCGATAATTCCCGCAAAGTTACCTACCCCTAAAATAAGGATAATAATCGTTAATGGATGGATGTTTAATTTTGAGCTCATAATACGCGGTGATATGATGTTACTTTCAAACTGCTGTACAATTGTTACAATGATAATTACGTACAGAGCTTGCATCGGAGAAACAAACAAACCTACAATGACAGCTGGTGCTGCTCCGATAAATGGACCTAAGTTTGGAATAATGTTTGTAAATGCTGCGATAATCCCTAAAACGAAAGCATACGGTAAACCGATAATTAAATAACCGATAAATGTAAAAGCACCGATAAATAAACAAACGAGCGCTTGACCTTGAATATATGCAGATAATGTTTCGTTCGTTTCCTTTATGATACGAAGTCCTTCTTCTCGGTAAGACTCTGGTAATACACTAACAGCTTTCCCTGGAAATGCATGTCCATCTTTAAACATATAAAATAAAATGAATGGTACTGTAAATATGACTAATGCAACGTTCGTGATAATACCAAATAAAGCCGTTGCACTCGACGTAATAGTATTTGGTATTTCCTTTAAGTATTCAATCGCATTTTTTTCAATCGCTTCAATGGAAACGTAGTTTTGAGTAGATAACCATTCAAATAGCCTGTGATGGGATAAATCTTGTATGTATACCTTTCCCTCTTTTATATATGTCGGCATATTTTTTACTAAATCCATTAACTGTTGTGAGATGGTTGGAACGACTACTCCAATAGCAACCCCAGTTAATGTAATGATAAAAAGGTACAGCAGTAAAATCGCTAAACTTCTAGGTACTTTTTTATTCTCCAAGAAAACTAACACAGGGTTAAATATGAAGTATAAAAATAGCGCGATTAAAATTGGGAAAAATAATGTTGATATGAAGATACCAATCGGTTGAAATAGAAACGATATTTTCGTGCAAATAAATATGATTCCTACAACCATCAGCACTTCTAATGTCCAAAAGTGCACTTTCGATTTCAAAAAAACGTCCTCCTTTAAACTAGCACTTCTCTCCATTGTACCAAAATAAACATGAATTTTACATAATATTTTCCTTTACAATATTCCAAAATATCATTAAATACACTACAATGAGATTACAAACAAATTTGCAGGTAAAGGTGATAAAAATGACACAATGCATCATTTGCAGAAAAGATACGAAAGAACTAAGTGAACAATATGTCATCCCAGAGATATTATGTGGATATTATTTCACAAACTCAATTTGTGATTCCTGTCATGAACATATGACAACAAATGTTGATCGTCCTTTAATTAGGCATAAATTAAGTCAATATAAGATTGAGCAAATGAAAAAGCAAATCGACTCCCCTCTCTATACGAATGAACATGGTGAGGAGCTGGCAGCTGCTGAGACGGATGTTGTCGAAGTAAGTGATGAAATACTTTATTCCAATGCATTAATTATGAAACTATGTAAAAAGCACGATATTTCTCTGCATAATGAAATTTGGAAAGAAGAGCGTGTAACAAAAGTAGCAAGTTCTATTCAACGTGAATTACTTTTAGATAATCGTAAGTATAAAATGAGTGTATTAAAAATGGCGTATACTTTCGCTGTACAAACAATTGACGGCTACTTTGAAGATCCAGATGCGATTAATATTTCTACCATTCTATCGAATGCCGATTTCATGGAGTTAAAGGAAAAGAGTATTGTCCGTGACTTAAGCAAAAGCTCTTTATGGAATACATTAAATACAAAGAGTGATAACCATTACTTTATTTTACTTAGCGATAAAGATGGCCTATTCTGCTTCATTCGTCTATTTGATATTTTTGATATTGTCGTTCATTTATCAGAAAAGAGATATGATCTTCCATCACCAATTGTCGGAGTGAATAATGTTGACAAACAAGAGTTTTATGTAGAAAATTTAAAACAGTATATGGATGGGCTATTTAAAGAAACTGCACCTTCTATTTAATCCACATAAGAACATACGGTCTCCTTTCTTGTTGAAAAGACACTGTGTTATAATAAGTATGAAAAGAACAATACAATCACATAAAACAATTAAAAACTGTATATAAATAAAAAAGACTAGTGTGCGGCTACACACTAGTCCACGTAACTAAGCAGATTGGATTGTTCATTTATCCTATTTGTTTCGTACAAACACAACAACCCACATTCTATAGGCATAGGTGGGTTGTTATTTTTTGAGCTTGTCAATTAAAACGACAATAAACGTTAACAATGCAACGAGAAACAGTCCACCTTGCAGTAGCAACGCAATTTCACTCACGTATTATCACCCCCCTCCTACTCGGAGAAGTGATAATTGAACAACCAACCGTACCATAAGTTACCTCTTAATTTTACCATATTTTTTAATTATTTACGATGAAAACCCGCAAGCTAGTAAGCTGCGAGTTTTTTATTTCTCATTATTTTTTATGTGGAAAAAATCTCTTTCTGTTTAAATATAGTCTCTGTTTCTAAAATCATTCGAGGTAAGAAGACATGAATTGTATCTGTTAATACGTCTGTTTTTAATTATATCCTTTACTCCCCTTATTAAGAAAGTATACAGTTATTCACTCTACTGTTTGTTGTCGATATAATTTCCTTTACTATTCCGCATCATAAAAACTCCTTCTATAATGGAAGGAGTTAATGAGCCACTACTATTTTATTAACCACGATTCATATATGGTCCTTTATTTTTATCGATTACTATTATGTTATTATTTTTAATACAATTGCCGAATACACCAAATGCACGATGATATTTTGGGGATTTACTCATGTTTTAACTTTTCCATAACCGCATCATAAAATTTCCGCTCATCATCAACATTTAAATGGACACGACTTACCGTTTTAGAAAATCCGTATAACAACTGCGCTTTCATCGGCTCTTTTAACATTATTTCAAAAGTTGCAGGTTCTTTTATAAATTCCATAACAGTTGCGTCAAGAACCTCTTTCTCTTCTTCTTTCGTTAATGGTTCTCCTTTATAAAACTCAATGTTATCAATTTGTGTAAATGGTATAACGATTTTCTTTCCTAATCCAATTTGAATGATCACTTTTTCTTCCGCAACGATAATTGGATTTTTACGCATTGCTTGTATTTCAGCTAAAAAATAAAATATCGCATATATGTTTAAGATGAATAATATCCAAGCTATAACTGGATTCCATTGATGAAGTAAATAATGAAAACCGATACTTTCAATTACTGTTGCATGAATAATCATGATATACACACCGATTGCACCAGTCTTTTTATGATAAGAGTATGCGAATTCACCTTTTGGTACTTTTTCACGCCATGACAAAAAAGCATAATAAAGTAATTTACACTCTGAAAGAATGACATTCACCGCTGTACTTCTTTTCATAGTAGTATCAAATGCTTTATCAATCGCATATGAAAATGATGCATACTCTTTTTTATATTCTTTATATATTCTTATTATTTTAGGAAGAACTTTTATAATTTTATATAGAAGGAATAATTCAAAGGCTACAAAAGCTACTTCTCCTGCGACTATTATATAAGATACATAGGAAAAAGCTTGTAAATAATCGCTTGGAATAATAAATCTCGCAAATATATATCCAGCAATAACTACAGGAAACACATACTTTAACGAATATCTTTTTCGTATAATAAAGAAATATGTGATAACTGGAATTACGAACATAAAATCTAATAATGAACCGAGCACTACTTCTTTTGGAGCAGCTGGTACAATGGGAATGGCATACAATAAATAGTTTGACAACACAATTAAGGATGTGAGCCCGATCCAAATACCTTTTCTCCTTCGCGAAATGGATAAATTCATACGTTCACTCCTCTATTTAAAAACCTCATTTAAATGCTCTTTATAAAATGAAATGGCACGTTCAAATTCTTTTACCTCATCTACTTTCACAACAGTTTCTAACAGTAATTTCATCGCTTCTTCATGATCTTTTACATTGTATTTTGCAATTGATAAAAATACTTTCATCACGTCATTGTCTGGAAATTTATTCAGCCCTGCTTCTAATACGGCAATCGCTTTATCGTATTCTCCTATACAACGATACGTACTGCCAAGACCTATATAAGCACCACAAAGTGATTCACCTTCAAGGCCATTCGCAATCGCTTGTTCATAATACGGAACAGCTTCCGTTTCAAGCCCCATTACATCATGTATCCAAGCACATTGGTAAAGTACTTCTGCATCTCTCGTAAAGTTTGTTAACCCTATTAGTATCTCTCTAGACTGCGCATATTTCTTTTCATTTTTTAATTTAATAGCTTGCTTTAATAATTGTTCCATAGGATCCACTCCTCACAATTGTTCATTATGTATATCCAATGGCATTATCAATCACATTTATTACATAGTATGCGGCTTCATCTCTTTCTAAAATCGTAAATTTACAAAGCTGTAATGCGATTGCATAAGTGTTCTAATCTACTTACAATTTCTTTGGCTGTTTCGTCTTTTCCATTACATAGCTTTACATCACCATTTTCTCCTATAACATGATGCACAGCTCCGCGAGAATATAAAGAATGCGGTGAGTTTGCTACCATTACACTTGCTTTTGCATCGTTCATTCTTTTATTCGCTCTTTCGATTAGTTCCTCTTCATTTACATCACTTTCAAGTTTAAAGCCAACAAGTATCGTTTCTGGATCCCAGTTCTTTATTTGTTTTAATACTTTTGGTGCTTTTTGAAAATGAATAATTGGTGCGATATCACTTGAAATCTTTCCGTTCATATTAAGAACAGTTCCATCTTGATCACAGATTTTTTCAACAATCCAATCTGAGCCCGCAGCAGCCATAATAACTGCATCAATTTTTTCATGTGTAATAATACTTTTCATCTTATCTTGTAAATCAATAATCCCCTCAAATGGATGCAATTCTAATTGGTTATTTACATCGCCTGGCTTCTCAGCAAAATAGCCATGTAAATATATAACATGTGCTCCTTTTGCCATTAGCTCTTCCGCAAGAATTCTTCCAATCGTACCTTTTGCTAAATTAGTATGTCCTCGTACTTGATCCCATTTTTCTAGACAACCACCGCTCGTAATTAATACCTTTTTCCCCTTCATCATAACCATCCCTTACTAATTTTTCGCACGAAACCACTCTGTTCCAAAGTCAACTACATCACGTTGCTTCATAAAGCGGCACGTTGCATTCCCTATCTTCCCAAGCGTTACAGATTCTTTACGTTCGAACTCCACTCCGATCTCTACAAACGTATCAGAATCATAATCCATTTCATCAAACTCTTTCCATACTCTTACACCGTTCTCTATAATAGGAGCTCCTACTTTTATTAATTCACGCGCTCCTGTACGTACTTCAGATAAATGAACGGATGTATTGGAGTCATACCCGACACCAAGTAATAATATGTATCCATCTAAATCGTATATTTTTCTTAATGGCGATTCTTCTCCAAAACTTATGGAAAGTGAATGATTCGCTGTAATTTCCTCCGCATGTTTCCCCCATGCTGCAAAACTACTGAGCGGATGGTTGCTCCGCAATACAGTCGGATATGTACGAAAACATTCAACTACTTTTCCCATTGCCCTTGTTGGTGTTATACGTGGGTCAAATGCTGGGACGTTATCACGGATAATTTGCCACCAGTCTTCTGGTACAGGTGGTCTTGCCCAATGTTTCGGATCAGATAAATCCGAAGATTGCGTCGGCATAATAATTGTTCCCTCTTCCTTAACAACTTTCATTAATGCCTCTACTACCGCAACTGCTCCGCCAGATACCCAGCCAATGGAACTTAACGAAGAATGTACAATAACTGTCATTCCTTTTTCTATCCCTAGTTCTTTCAAATCATTTGTAATTGTTTCGATTGTATTTGGAAATTGTGTACTCGTCACTATTTCATTCATTTTCACGATTGTTCCCCCATTTTGATTTAAACTAATACATAAATATATTATCATATTTTTCTTAATTTTTAACTTAATTATCCACTCTATTGTAGAATAAACGAAGTACAATAACAAAACCACTTGTTTCATTCCTAAATCAAAACACAATAAACGAAGCCCTAGAATAGCTGACTTTACAGTTCTATCCTAGGGCTCTTTCTATTTCGATGTGCGAAATACTACATATTGCTTACATGTGACCTCATATATTTTCCTTGGAAGAGTTTAATTTGAAATGTTTTACATTGCTATTTCAAATATCTTTAAACGAGTGAAAGTTTCGATTTATGAAGAACCTGCTATTTTCTCATCATCTACTTCATATTTTACTAGGCAATCATTTTCTATGATTAGTTCTTTACCAACTATGTTACCTGTGACACGATCAACAATTTTTTTATAAATTTTATTTTTCCTGTATACTTGACCATCTGCCTTTTTTACAAAACGATGATCCTCTTCAATAATAGAATACGAATATGGGGGATACTGTGATGCCCTAATTTCTCCGTAAATGTATTCCTCGTCAATATGTAGATTAATTTGATAGGAAATATTCGAATTGTTCTTTAATTTCAAATCAATAATCCCATTCATCAAAGTAGCGCCTGTTCCAAATGGAATCACCCGTCCATAGTCAGGGAATGGATCAAAACTATGACGATACCTTTCTACTGTTTCCAACTCTGAATGAAGAAACATCCAGTAGAGAAGATTCCCTAACTGACAAAGACCACCGCCTATTCCCTTTATCGCTTCACCATTCATTAAAATAATTCCTTCTTTATATCCAGCCTTTTCATCAGAATTACCAACAAGATGCCAAAATGAAAATGTTTCTCCCGGTTTAATTACAACCTTGTTTATTTTGCTTATAGCTAATCTTAGATTAGTAATTTTGTTGTATTGCAGCTGTATGTCCGTATCACCTAATTTTCTAATAAGTAAAGATTTATGTTTATAAATTCTGTAAGGTAATGGGTTTTGTTCAAATGTTTTTGGAAATTTATACCCTTCAAGACGGTCATGTATTTTTTTAAACAACCTGCGTTGTCTAATTCTGAAGGGAATTAAAATCGGGAACCTTTGTGTTAATAGTTTTCTTGCCATTGAAAGTCGAGCCCCTTAATATATTATTCATCGATATATTGCATTTAAATTTACATTTCTTTCAACATCATGAAACGTTTGCTACTACAAAATATATTCTAAGATTATTATTCTGGCGGGAGTGTATACATAACCTTTCCTTCAGCATCTAAAAACTTCATACGTGGAATATCATTCTCATCAACTATCATACGAATACGGTCTTTACCTTTGCTATGCATATTACCCTTCAATCGTAACCCCAGTGAACATTGATAAATTCCCTGTTATTCTTTCACCTACTCGTAAAAACAGTCCCGCTGCTCTTCCGCTAATACAATGAGAACCGATAAGTAGTTTACCAGTATACGGTCCATCCCACGTATCAATTGTATAGTCAGGCATGTCTACGTATTGCTGATATATTTTTCGTTGTTCAAAATAATACTCTGTTTGATCTTCAGCTAATAGTTCATCATTTTCATAAATAGAAACTCCGCCGCCTTCGCGTCCAAATAATGGTTTTGAAACATATGATTCTTTTCTTTCTAAGAATCGTTTATTTGTAAAATACGTTGGAAGGAAGTATTTCTTAATGATCTCTCGCTCTTCTTTTTCAAAGAAAACTTCATCTTCGTAAAGTTGCCAAATTAATGCGAGTACACCTTTATTTTGCACTACAAAGGCGGCAGGTGGATTTATAATTTGCACTCTTTCTTGTGCGATATGATCTAAAAATTGTAGACCAATTCTTTTTCCATTCTTATCAACGTCCGACACTAAATATTCAATTGGATATAGTCGGTATAAATATTTAATTCGGTCTCCGCTCGGTGTATATAATCCATCATCTGCAACAACAATATCTTGTATTCCTACATAATCCGTTTGTTGTTGTAAGCAATAACTTCTTAAAAACTGAACTGTTTGATGATCTTCATCATGCCAATCGTAGCTTGTAAAATAAATCGTTTCGTCAGGACTTATTTTGTAATCATGTTTAATTTGTTCCCAAGCTTGCACAATATGCTCTTCAATATGATTCGGATGATTTACATCATGATATCGACACAATACTTCATTCGCGACAGATGGTTCTAAATAACCGGTCGGAGTATCGCAATTTACTTCAATTAATTTAATATCATCATGATTTACGATGAAATCAAGCCTTGTAAAATATGAAAATAAACCAGTATGTTTCATTCTTGCAATTTCCCACGTCTCTGGTGGAAAACTAAGTTTTTGAAATTGCGCTGGTGTATTTGTAATGTATTGATATGTTTTATATAACACATACATAATTTCTTCTGTCGCTTTAGAAATTGCAGAATATGTACGTACTGGCATACGATACATACCAGTTGCCATATATTGATTCCATTCTTCACTCTCTAGCAAACTCGGCCATGTAAATCCATTTCTAGCAGCCTCTTCTGCAAGAGAAAATCAGATTTTCATATACTCTTCTTGTTCTTTTTCTGTATACATTTCTCCATTATCCTTTCAAATTAGGATCCAGCTGGTGCTTTTGCGTTTCCAATTCCACTTGAACCAGAATTCACTTTCGGCGTTTGTGTAGTAGAAGATTTTGACGTATTTGAATCTGGCGTCACTTTAGTCGAATTGTTCGGCTGTTGCTTATTTAAATCCACTTTCTTTGAAGAATCATTATTACTACTAGTGCCTCCATAATATCCACCACCACTGCCACCAGTTCTGCGCTCATCCTTTTCACTGTATGGGATAAAATTATTAGTATATGGTTTCTTCATAAGATTTGGTTTCGCCGTATTATACATATTCGACGTCTTACTTGCTAATAAATACCCAGCCACGAACGGAAGTATTGGCAAGTGTGAACCCTCATTATTAAATGTAGCAGGTGAATGATTCTCTCTACATAATTCTTCTTTTTCTATATTTTCTGTTGTTGGTGCTTTATCATCACAATTTAATGTTTCTTGTTCGCTTTCTTGCTTCGTACCATCTACTTTTACAGCACTACTTTCTTTTTGTGTGCTCTCTTCATCATTATCAGCACATCCTGTTAATAGAAAAGATGACACTCCTATTGAAGCTGCAATTTTCATAAATTTGCTTTTATCCATTCTCATGTGTTTTACACCTAATTTCTATTTATCTATATTTTTCCAGTTATCTTTATTATATACTGTATATATCGTTTTTTTCAAACTAAACTAAATATGTAAAATTACATATTTCACATACTTCTTAACTGTTCATTCTTGAAATGGCAATGAAATCTTTCCACCCCTGGATGTTTTTCTCCCAAACTTTTAATCTTAAACCTACACTTTTTATAAAATTCAACTGCCTCTTCGTCTGTCTCTGCCTCTATATATGTTAACTCATACTTCCTAATTATTTCTCCTATCATTTGAAGTGCAATTCCTTGATGACGATATTTTTCATCAACCGCTATGTGGCATATTCTCGCTCTATTTGTATCAATTAACGCTATACCAATACAAGCCTTATTCCCATATTTATATAGCACTGCATGGTTGTTTTCATACAATGACACTGCTTTAATTAAGCTTATTTCACTCGGACCGGTCGAATGCTTCAATACGTCCTTAATTGGATCATTTTCTATATATTCAACACGTTGTAACATCAAATCGTCATTCCTTTCCATGAAAAAAGACTAGCTCTTTATAGGAAAGAGCTAGTCTTTTTATGCGGTTATTTTTTCTTCTTTTTTCACAACTACAGCTACATAACTATGCAATATCATTCCGACAATTACGAGACTCATTCCAATCCAAGATAAAGAAGATGGAATTGGAGCAGATAACCAGAGAAGCTCTCCTACTAACGCAAATAAAACTTCACCGGACTGTGTCGCTTCAACTGTTGCTAATTTTTGCGGATCATCTTTTACAAGATCAGTCGCAAAGAAGAACAATACTGTCGCAATTAAACCTGAACTAATTGCTACGATAAAACATTGGATAACTTGGCTACTTGACGGTAATCCATTTGCAGATACCTCGTAACCAGATAGTATAAACCAAAATGGTAAACTTGCTAAAGTCATACCGAGAACCCGCTGAAATACATCTAATTCCCCTTTACATACTTGCATCATTTTTCGATTTCCAAGCGGATACGCAAATGCTGCAATGAGTACAGGAACTACACATAAAACAGTTTCACGGATTCCTAAAGAAGAAGCGTGTTCTACTTGCATGAGAACAACACCGAATAAAATAATACCGGACATTACTAATTCCTTTATCGGAAGTTTTTTATGTAATGGATCTACCGCGAAAAATGGTGTTAACAATATACCTGCAACTATCGTAATTTGCCAAGTTGAAGCAACGAGCCAACCGGGTCCAAACGCTCCAGCGAAACTAAGCGGTGCATAAAAGAGACCAAATCCAACAATACTCCATAATAGCCATTCTTTCGGATTATTTTTCATATATTGAAAGAGTTGTTTTAAGTTCCCTCTATACATGACAATAAGTAATAACATTGGGACCATAAAGTAATACCGTAACGATGCACTCCAAATCCAGCTTCCACCTTCTAAGTCCATCGCCCGATTTAAAACGAAGGTAAAGGCAAAGAAAAACGATGCCAATATCCCTATTGCAATAGCTTTCATCGTAAAACCCCTTATATAGTTTCTTCTTATACTAAATAACAAAATGAATATAATTAATATTCAAAAATTTAATTATACATGCAGTCTTTAAAGAAACAATACCATATTTTCATCATCACTATACACACCATTCATCTTTATAGCTCTTTTTTCAATTGCATACGTTTTAAAGCCCATTGATCCATACAATTTTTTTGCTGGTTCGTTTGTGGATACAACTCCTAAAGTTAATTGCTCTAGTTTTATATCTCGCGCTCTTTGAATTGCATTTGCAATTAACTCACGTGCCAATCCGTTCCGTCTTTTTTGTGCATCTACATACATCGCAACGATATGACCTTTATGCTTATATGCCTCTTTCTCTTCTGTTAGTAAAGTGACAACTCCAATTAATTGATTTTCTTTATTAAAAGCACCGAATGTACAACTAGTAGCAGATGTTAAATTACTTGCAACTCGGTCAAGAGGGTTT
The DNA here is from genome assembly GCF_022664325.1 of Bacillus cereus group sp. BfR-BA-01310. Taxonomy (NCBI): domain Bacteria; kingdom Bacillati; phylum Bacillota; class Bacilli; order Caryophanales; family Bacillaceae; genus Bacillus; species Bacillus cereus group sp. BfR-BA-01310. The sequence continues at coordinate 25,900 of NZ_JAKUHD010000015.1, forward strand.
TCCTGGCGGATTGCCTCTTCATATGTTGTTATAAACGCCTCTGGATTTACTTGTAATGCTTGTAAACGTAAATCCCAATATTGTTCTGCATCTTCTTTAGTAAGTAATCGAATCATTTACCTATCCCCTTTAGTTAACATAATATTTTTATAATCTATTAAATAAAGACTGATATTCTTCTTTTAACATACTATAACGATAGCGATGAATGAATTCACCATGACGTAATCTATCATTTCTCATTATTCCTTCACAAACAAATCCAGCTTTTTCATAACTCTTTCTAGCTTGTAAATTATCTTCGTCTACTCGTAGCCATATTTTTTCTAATTCGAATTCAGAAAAGCCAATTTGTAACATACTGTATAAAGCTGCCATTCCATATCCTTTACCCCAATGTTCTTTATTTCCAATTGCAATCCCTAGTTCAGCATTTTTATTCGTTTTATCAAAGTTTTTAAGGTCTATCCATCCAATGTGTATACCCTTATCAGTTAGAATAGCTCGTTGTTCATATCCATTTTTTCGACTTATACACGTCTCGATCCACCTTCTCGTATCCTCACGAGTGAACGGTGGATATTGATCTGGTACAACTAAGTGCTTTGTTACTTCTGTATCTAATGACCACTTGTACCGATCTTCTACATCAGCTAGTGATAGTTCTCTTAATTGAACAACTGGTAAATTCATTTTGCTACCCCTTCTCATTTCCCTATAGAAAATCCTTCGAACATTCTTCCCCCATACTCTTCTAACGTTTTTTCTATAAAAGCGATTAATTCCTTTTTCTCCCCTGTTTTATAAAAGTGATCAAAAACCGCAACAAATTTCTCTGCATATACTTCGTCGTACCTTTTCAATACTCTAATGAACCATTTTGAATTTCCAAGCCATTGGCCATTTACCCTCAAAACATATTCATGTACTAAATCAGCTAATAAATTTGCGATGAACAACTCTTCTTCTCTCTTTGTCGCACCAATAAAGTCATCCAAAGCATCCGTAATAAAATAGCGCTTCTGCTTCATCGTTTCTTCGGTCCATTTTTCAGGACCTTTATTTAATAGTTCATTTGCTTCTCTTTTTAGCTCTGCTACAATTTTTTCTTTTCCTTTTAAAACAAACGCTTCTGAAACTAATTGAGGTAATGAAGGTCTCCCGCGTTCACAATCACTTTTGAAAAAGGTTTTGTACGTTTCAAAATTATGTACAAAAACTTCAACAGGCCAGCCATTACTATAGAAAGATTCTCTATAACAAGATGACAAATTTTGATCAAATATTACAACATCAAGGTCAGATGTTTTCGTAGCCTCTCCTCTAGCAACACTTCCCCCTAGTAAAGCAACATCACAATTCGGAAATTGTGATGTAATTATGCTTCTTGCCGCTTCAATTGGTTTCATAGCCTTTCCCCTTCTCTTATTTTACTTTCTTTTTTTCAGCTCTTTCTCGTGTCTTTTTAATATAGGCTTCTGCATCTGGTGTTTTGCATGACGTTGCACCGTGATTAACTTCTACTTCTCCAATTTCGCGTGCAATTTCAATTGCTTGTTGTTCCAAACTTTCATTCCGGACCCCTATCGCAATTAAAGCTCTATTCATCGCTTCTCTTTTTCGATTTTTCTCATTATGTATATGAATTTTAATCTCTTCTAAATACGGTAAGAAGTATTCATCATCTAACGCTTTATTTTTCATAGCGATATTCGCTAATAATGACCAACCCGCTCTTCCAGTCCATTCATCGTCAGATTTCGTCCATTCTTCCATTCTTTCTATAGCGATTGGTGACGCACATATAGCCGTCATAAGAACGTCCATTAAACAATAATAATCAATTTCCTGTACCCATATATTTAGTTGTTCTGACGTGAGTTTCTTTGGATCTAAAATCATCGTTGCTAAAGTCATTGCATCCATATTTTTTGTTTCCCATAATGAGATTGCTAAATCATGATCTTTCTTTATCTTCTTTTTTAACAATTTCAAATTCGCAAAACTAACTCCGAATAACGGCTCTTTCGCCCCATGATTTTTAAACGTTTTACGATTTTGTTCTGTTCCATATTCCTCTAGTTGCTGCATTACTTCTTCAAGTTGCATATGTCCACCTCTTTTATTTATTATGTTGACTTCACATATGTATGTACGATATATTCTACATTACTTTTTGGTTTTTCTATATTTATTTTTCAAATACGGTATGTGAAATTTTTAATTATGCATTCTAAAACAAACTACATTTTCTTATTTATTTTTCACACTCTCTATATAATACTCTACTAACGCATTCAACGGATTTATTATGTTCCTTCCTATTATATTTTCTATCCTTGTAGAAGCATCTACCATCGATAATTGTGCAACTGAAAGCATTTCGTTTCTACTTTTCATAATTTCATATAAATACTTTTCTAATTTAGTATCATGCTCTTCTTTACGGCCTTGCATAATTAACTCAAATATCCCCCCTATCACTTCTACTTTTACATGTATAGATTTATTTTTCCGCTGAGCGTATTGTTTTAATCGTTCCATCGTTCCTAAAACAGTACTGGCATTCGTAAAAACTATTGTTTGTGGCTCTTCAACATGACAAAGCATTTCAAAGAATGGCTCATCAATTTTCAGTATAGGTATATCTATTTTGAAATTCTCATCTAATAGCGTAATATAATCTGTACAAGTTATTAAAAGTGTATCCACATCACTTTCGGCTATATACTTTAAAAGATCATTCAATTTATTTCGTGCTTGTTCTCTTTCAAAATCGCAATCTTTTTTTAATATGTGTGATAAAATGGGATCTACAAAATGGAGTATTTCTATTTCAAAAGATTGAAACGCTCGGTCAATGTATTCAATATTTGAATGATGAGCATGTAAACAAGCTAATTTTTTCATACTTATCCTCCCTCTCCGAAACTAAAAACATGTATGAACCGTAATAAATGCAGTTCCATACATTCAATTCTTGTTTCATTTTATTAAACCTGCAAAACGCTGAAATCTTGCATATTTTTTCACAAACTTTTTCGCACTTGTAAAAAGTTTTTTTGCATTTCCCCTTCTAAAATTGCTAATATAATAGAGTAGAACTTTTATAGAGAGAAGGAAAATTATGCGCAATGGAATTCGGATGACAACTTTAGTAAAAAGGGCTCTGTTTATATGCGTCGGGGTATTATTTACATACGAGGCCGCTTACGGATCAACACATACCGCTCTAGCCAGTACAGAGGATGAAGCTAAATCTGTTCAACTTGTAAGTGAAATCCAAACATCCCTAGCACCAAAAGAAGCTCCAAAGCACTATAACGGGCAAGTTAGAAAAGTTGCTTACTTAACATTTGATGATGGTCCTGGAAAATACACAGCTGAGCTTTTAGATATGTTAAAGAGTGAAAATGCAAAAGCAACATTCTTCCTAATTGGTTCAAACGTTAAAGCCTTCCCTGACCTTGTAAAACGCGAAGATGCTGAAGGCCACTATGTTGGGATGCACAGTATGACTCATAACTACAAGAAGCTTTACACAGAAGGTCATTACGTTGATGAAATGAAAGAAGACCAAGGCTTAATCGCTGGTGTTCTAGGAAAATCACCTGTATTAACACGTCCTGCTTATGGTTCAATGCCAGGATTAAATGAAGCCCTTCGCAACAAAGTTGTTGAAAATGGTTTAAAAGTTTGGGACTGGACAATTGATTCATTAGACTGGAAATACAACAAAATACCAGTAGACGCTGCATCTGCTAAAATCGTAGAAAACGTTCTAGCTCATGCTACAAATCCAACAGAAGTTATCCTTATGCATGATATTCATCCACAATCAGTAAAAGCAGTACCTGGAATTATTAAGGGACTGAAAGAAAAAGGATATGAATTAGAAGGCTATAATGAGAATGAACACTTCCCATTAAACTTCTGGCATGATAATCGTATGTAATAAAAAGACTTGATTCCCTCTTGTAGGTTATCAAGTCTTTTTTTATCGTTTTGGGAATTTTCGTTGTTGCTCTTCAATAGAACGAGCAATATTATCTATATCCTCTTGAGTTATACCGATAGAAAATTCGTACTCCTCTTCCTTACACCATGAAGGATTAAGTTCCTGCGATAAGCGAATAACAATGTGAAACTCCCCTTCTTTTTCTCCAATAAATTCAAACGCTACATTTGGTTCTATGAAATCTAGTTCGTTATATGTTGGGTTTGGTAATGATTGAAACCATTTTATCATGTACTGTAAGTCGGTAGTTTATAAAATAGGATCCATCGTTTCAAAAACTTTATTTTCTTCTGACAGTCTCGCTTTTACTATTAACCAATTTCTATCACACTCGTCTTTTGCATCTTTATATTGGTATTTCATAACCTCTAAATGTAATGTTACTTTTTCATTTTTAAAATTCATGAATATCCCCTTCTTTCTCGGAATCTTTTGTTTGTTAAAGTTTTATTAATTCCGATCCTTAAAACCATTACCCTTTATACATAAAATAAATTTGATTTGCAATATAGTCTGAACTAAAGTGAAGTCCATTCCTTATCCACCACATGATGATACCTACCAAAGAGGCTGTTTTAATATCAACTGCAACATAATCATCTGGCAAATCCTTTTTCGTATTCTCTCTTCTCGTTTCTATTAATTGCTTTAAAAATAAAAATAATTGCTCCTCAAATTGATTCATTTTAAATAATATAAATAAATAATTTCGGTGGATATATAAATAATCAAGCAATTGTGTTAGCTTTTGTTTTTCTGATAAATCTTTTGCATGTATTAAATCAACAATTTTATTAGAAAGCTCATTTAAAATCTCGTTAGTGATTTGGTCTAGTAAATCTTGAATATCTTGATAATGTAAGTAAAAGGTTGTTCGATTTAATCCTGCCGTTGTTGCTACTTTCTGAACCGTTAAGCTTGAAATACTAGGATTCTCACATAAAAGAGAAAAAACAGCATTTTTAAACATTTCTCTTGAACGAACTGTACGAGGATCTTCTTTTTTAGATGTAGACATTTTGAAACTCCTTTATAGATTTTCTCTTTACTTACTCGACAGTGCATACCTTCTATGTCGAGTAGTGAACATTTTCAAAAAAACTGTTCATGGTCAAAGAAAATATATTTTGTTACCATTAATTTTATCGACATGATGTCGATAAATCAAGAAAACAATAAAGGAGTTTACCAATGCAAAAGGAAATATCAGAAAGAAATAAAAAACTTATATTAGTTGTCCTCATTACCGGTTGTTTTTTATCAACATTAAATCAGACGCTATTAAATGTGGCGATGAGTAATTTAATGAAAGTATTTGATGTTACGGCTGCAACAGTTCAATGGCTATCGACAGGCTTTATGCTCATAAATGGTGTTCTGGTACCAATTACTGCATTTTTAATGAAACGATTTACAACAAGGCAGCTATTTATTAGCTCGATGCTCTCTTTGTTTATTGGGACTGTTCTCTGTGCATGCGCCATGAATTTTGGCATTCTGTTAATAGGAAGAATGATTCAAGCAGTTGGGGCAGGAATTATTATGCCACTAATGATGACTGTTATTTTATATTTATACCCTAGTGAAAAGCGTGGAAGTATTATGGGGACCATCGGCTTTGCCATAATTTTTGCGCCAGCCATCGCTCCAACATTATCTGGCTTTATCATAGAATATGTATCATGGAGATGGCTATTTATTGGATTAGCTCCATTTGTATTCATTGTTATTATTCTCGCACTTAAATACTTGATGAATGTTGCAGATACAACAAAAGCAAAATTAGATATCGTAAGTGTCATTTTATCAACGATTGGCTTTGGTTGTGTTATATTCGGATTTAGTAGTGCAGGAAGCAAAGGATGGGATCACCCAGTTGTTATTACAACAATTATCATCGGTATAATCGTTACAGCTTTATTCTGTATACGTCAAATAAAGTCTAACGATCCATTATTGAATTTATCCGTATTTAAGTATAAAGTTTTCACTCTTACATCCGTCATTAACGTACTCATTACGATGATTATGTATGCTGATTTAATTCTTTTACCGATTTACTTGCAAAACGGACGAGGTTTTACTGCATTTGAATCAGGTTTACTTCTATTACCTGGAGCTGTAATTAATGCCTTCTTATCACCTATCACAGGGAAAATGTTTGATAAATACGGGGCAAAACCACTCTTTATTACAGGTTTAATATGTATCATTATTTCGATGTGGGGTGTCATTGATTTGACCGAATCCACAACTTATATGTATCTAATGGTTCGTACCATTATTCTACGAATTGGATTAAGTTTCATTTCGATGCCTTTAAACACAGCAGGCTTAAATGCTTTACCAAGAGAACTTGGTTCACATGGTTCAGCAGTAAATAATACGATTCGCCAATTAGCAGGTGCTATTGGAACAGCAGTCATCATCACTGTATATACAATTCAATCGACTTCACATATTTCACAGTTATCTAGTGAGAATGGAAGCATATCAGCTATGCAAGTAACAAAGTTATCTTCTATCTTCAGCTCAAGTGATGCCTACGTATTTATGTTAGTCTTATCTTTTTTAGCTTTGATTATTGCATGTTTTATGCCTAAAAAAGCAACAATTCAAAAATACGAAAGTAACTCTTAAAACAAAAAATCCTACTCGTATAGATAGTATTCCATACGAGTAGGATTTTATATTATTTATTTTGTTTCCCCGTCTTCAGTCGTCTTCACCTTCGTTTTATTTTTATCACGATGGTTATAGTTGTACTTAGAACGATCTACTGGAGTGAAGCCTTCTGGTGTGTAGAATCGTAATAAGTCGCCGTTAACAACTTGGTCAGAGTATTTTAGTGATTTTTGAACCATTTGTTCATTTTGTTTTATTTCGTCTGTAAATTCTACAGGATTTCCAGTCGCTGTATCATAGTATTTGCCATTCAGCGCAGTAACTGTTGGGCTTACATAGTTACCGTTACGGAATGCAACAACTTGTTTATGATCCGGCGATAATAAATCTGATCCGAATTGGACATAATTCTTTGTATCTGTACCTAGTAAGTGTAATAACGTTGGAAGAACGTCAATTTCTCCGCCGTATTGATGTTGTACGCCACCTTTCATTCCTGGTACGCGAATGATTAAAGGTACACGTTGTAACTGCGCATTTTCAAATGAGTTCATTTCTTTACCCATTATTTGAGACATTGCTGCGCCATGATTATCTGAAATACCGTAATGGTCACCGTACATAACGATAATTGAATTATCGTATAAACCAGATTGTTTCAAGTAATCCATGAAGCCTTTTACAGACTCATCTAAATAGCGTGCTGTTTGGAAATACGTATCTACAGAAGAGTCACCTGTTTTCGCTGGTTCAATCGTTGCTTCCGCTTTATCAATAGGATAAGGGAAATGGTTCGATAACGTAATGAACTTCGTATAGAACGGTTGTTTTAACGTTTGTAATAACGGAATTGATTCATTAAAGAACGGTTTATCTTTTAAGCCATAGTTTACTACATCTTTTTCATTCATATCATAGTATGACGCATCAAAGAATTTATTAAAACCAAATGATTTATAAATATCATCACGGTTCCAGAACGTTTTGTAGTTACCGTGGAACACTGCTGATGTGTATCCTTGTTTACCTAAAATAGCTGGTGCTGATTGATACGTGTTATGAGCTTTGTTTGTAAAAACAGATCCTTGTGGTAATCCAAACATTGAATTCTCTAACATGAACTCCGCATCAGATGTTTTACCTTGTCCTGTTTGATGGAAGAAGTTATCAAAGTATAACGTATTCGCATCTTTTGTAAATGAGTTTAAGAACGGTGTAACTTCTTGGCCATTTAGTTTGTAGTTTAGTAAAAAGTTTTGGAATGACTCTAGATGAATATAAATTACGTTCATTCCTTTTCCTTTACCAAAATACTCAGGATTTGGACTTGCATAACTTGATGCAAGATAGTTTCTTACTTCTGTCATACTATCTCCATCTGCTAATGCACGTTCTGTTGATGCTTTCGCACTTTGAATGCCATCATAAATCGTATAGTTGTACGCCCCTAAATATTTCACGATATAATTGCGGTCAAATGTTCTAGTTAATAATTCAGGACGGTCAGATTCTGCAAGTCCTAAGTTAATACTAAAGAATAAAATACCTACTAAAAATACTAGAGATAATTTATGCTTCGCAACACGGATTGGTTTAGGATTTACAAATTTCATTGCGACTAAAACAATTAAAATGATTGTATCTAAGAAATATAGCGGATCATATAAGTGTAGCAATGCAAAAATACTACCACCTAAATCTCCAAAGTTATTCGTTTGTGTTAATGTCGGGAACGTAATAAAATCGCTGAAAAAGCGGTAATATACTACGTTTGCGTATAAAAGTATAGACATTAGCAAATTAATAACAATTAACCAAATGTAAGCTCGTTTCCCCTTTGCGAATAATGCAAGACCTAAAAATAGAACTGCTGAGCTTAACGGGTTGAAAAACAGTAAGAACTTTTGGATTGTGTTTGATATCCCTAAATTAAATTCTGTCACATAAGCTGCGTATGTTTTTAACCAGAATAAAATAACGGCAAACACGAAAAATCCAAAATGATTGCTTAACACTCGCTTACTCTTTAATAGTATTTGTTTCATTTCTCCACCTCTTTTGATCATCCAAGGCTTATTTTGATATAAGTCTGTCTCTCTATTCAATTTTTCTTCTTCAAATAGGTTTTATTTGTTTAACTATATGAAGAATATTAGTAATTATAATTTGAAGCTATTATTTATTCAACTATTTCTTTTTAAACATTTTGACCTTGGTTTCTATTTAACAAAATAATTTTGTAACATTTCCTGTTTTCTTACATTATGTTCTTCCCTAAATTCATCCGCTAATTAGAACATTACCCACTATAAACCTTTATTCATAAATCCGCAAACATATCTATCTCCAATTTTGGAACATTAATGCAATATACTAAAATTCACTATAAAAAACAGTTTATTATCATTTCAAGGTTTATCCCTACTTCAAAAATTTCTTGCTATAATTAATATTATTGTTGAATAATTATTCGCTTTATTTGAAAATAAAATTTATATTTCCCTTTCAGTAAATGACAAAAAAGAGCTGGCACACAGTCGAAAACTCGACTTGTGAGACAGCTCCTTTTCATCGTTTATTATTGACCTTTGTACATTGCATCTACTTGTTTTTGAAGTTCATCATTTTCTAAGAACTCATCGTAAGTTGCCTCTTTATCGATTACACCGTTTGGCGTTACTTCGATAATGCGGTTTGCAATTGTTTGTACGAACTGATGGTCATGAGATGTGAATAACATTGTACCTTTGAATGCAATTAAACCGTTGTTTAATGCAGTGATAGACTCAAGGTCTAAGTGGTTCGTTGGATCGTCAAGTGTGATTACGTTCGCACCACTTAACATCATTTTAGATAGCATACAACGAACTTTTTCGCCTCCAGATAATACAGAAACGTTCTTCTTAACTTCTTCACCTGAGAATAACATACGGCCTAAGAAACCACGTAAGAAGCTTTCTGACTCATCTTGTGGAGAGAATTGGCGTAACCAATCAACTAAGTTGAAGTCACTGTTCTCAAAGTATTTAGAGTTATCTCTTGGGAAATACGATTGAGATGTTGTAACACCCCATTTGAATGAACCGCTATCTGGCTCCATTTCACCCATAAGGATTTTAAATAATGTTGTCATCGCAATATCGTTACGACCGATAAATGCAACTTTATCACCTTTATTTAAAGTGAAGTACACATTATCTAACACTTTTTCACCATCAATTGTTTTAGAAAGACCTTCAACAGTTAATAAGTCATTTCCTATTTCACGCTCAGGTGTGAAACCAACGAATGGATAACGACGTGATGATGGTCTAATATCATCTAATGTAATTTTATCTAATAATTTTTTACGAGAAGTTGCTTGTTTCGCTTTAGATGCGTTTGAGCTAAAGCGTGCAATGAAGTTTTGTAACTCTTTTACTTTCTCTTCTTTTTTCTTATTAGCATCTTGTGTTAATTTTAAAGCTAATTGGCTTGACTCGTACCAGAAGTCATAGTTACCAACATAAAGTTGAATTTTACCGAAATCAAGATCAGCCATGTGCGTACAAACTTTATTTAAGAAGTGACGGTCATGGGATACAACGATTACTGTATTTTCAAAGTTCATTAAGAAGTTCTCTAACCATTGAATCGCTTTTAAGTCCAAATGGTTGGTAGGCTCATCTAGTAATAGAATGTCAGGTTTACCGAATAAAGCTTGAGCAAGTAATACTTTTACTTTCTCTGCCCCAGTTAATTCTGACAATTTCTTATCATGAAGATCTTCACCAATACCAAGTCCTTTTAGTAAGATTGCAGCTTCTGACTCAGCTTCCCAACCGTTAAGCTCAGCGAACTCACCTTCAAGTTCAGCAGCACGCATACCATCTTCATCACTAAAGTCTTCTTTCATGTAAATAGCATTTTTCTCTTGCATTACTTTATAAAGTTGTGTGTGACCCATAATTACTGTTTCTAATACTGGGAACTCTTCATATTCGAAGTGGTTCTGTTTTAATACTGCTAGACGCTCACCTGGCGTAATATGTATGTCACCTGTTGATTGTTCGATTTCTCCAGATAAAATCTTTAGAAATGTTGATTTACCAGCACCGTTTGCTCCAATTAAACCGTAGCAATTACCTGGCGTGAATTTTATGTTAACATCTTCAAACAATTTGCGATCTGCGAAACGCAAACTAACGTTACTTACTGTAATCATTTGTGTCCTCCTACTAATACCGCTGATATCAGCGTTTTCTCACCGATTGTCTTAAAAAAACCGTACCTTACGATTCACTTATTGTAGACTATAGCTATTATATAGTAGAAGCTAGATGAATAGCAACGGTTGATTACTTTTATGGTGTGAAATCAAGCCCATAATTGCATAAAAAAACTGTAGAGAAAAACCTCTCTACAGTTTTTTATTACTTCGTATCAATTATTTTCTTTTTATAACTTTGTATTTTACTTGTTAACCCTATTAAAGCAGGTAACAATATCGGCATCACTATTAAAGCTAATAGTATAAGGGCAATGCCAACAACTAATGCCACTTGTATAAGCGTTAATACACCTGAAGGAATTAATGCTGCAAATGTCCCTCCTAAAATAAGTGCCGCTGATAATACAACTCCTCCTATGTGACGAGATGCATTTACAATCTTCGTTACTGAATCCCCTTCTAGCTCGTTATAACGCATCATTAAGAAAATACTATAATCCACTCCTAAAGCAACAATCATAATGAAGCTAAAGAATGGAACATTCCAGCTTAATGACTCTACATTTAATAAATGTGCACTAATTTGTTCACTAATACCAAGCGATGCAAAGTACGCTAAAATTAATGATCCAATGATAAAGATTGAGTTTAAAAATGAACGTGTAATCACGATTAAAACCAGCGTAATACCAATTAACATAATCGTAGCTGTACGTAAGAAATCTTGCCCGGTTACTTCTTTTAAATCAACGTTTCTAGCTGTTGTCCCGCCGATTGCTTTTTTCGCACTTTTTAGTTCTGTTCCATTTAAAGCACCATCTATTGTTTTATTTATTTCTTGAATAATTGGCATTGCCTCTTTTGAATACGGATTTACATCTAAAATGATAGTCATTTTAGCAATTTTTCTATCATGTGACATAAACGTATTTAATACTTTCTGGAAATCTTCTCCCTCTAAAACTTCTTTCGGAATATAAAATTTCTCAGAGCTTTTCGACTCATTTAGCTCGCCTAAATATTTTTGAGCGTCCCCTAGACCGTTACTTACTTTTCCTAAACCCTCTGTACTTTTAGATAAACCTGATTGCAATTGTCCCATCTTTTCTTGCAAATCTTTAAGTCCAGTTAATAGTTGCCCTTGCCCATCGTTTATTTTCGTTAATCCAGATTGTAACTCAGCTGATTTGTTCGCAACTTGTTTTGAACCTGTAGCTCCTTCGTTCAAGCCATTTTTCAGTTCAGCAGCTCCTTTTTGTAGTTGCGTTACTCCATTGTTCATTTCCTTTAAACCATTATCTACTTTCAATAATGATTGATTTGCTTCTTTAAATGAACTCATCGCTGCTTTGTGCTGCGTCGCTAATTGATTTAATTCATTTGAAAGGACACTCAATTGCTTCTGAGCTTCTTTTGCAATTCCTAATGTTTGCTGTATATTAGGATCCTTTGCTAATTCTGGTTTTGTTTGAATGAAATTGTTCATTAACGTTTCAATTTGTTCATAACCTTTTTTCGCACCATCGATCGCTTGAGAAATACTTCCGAAATATTGATCGTAAGAACTTAAACCTTTTTCTAACTGAGCATAACCAGCATGAAGCTGCGAAGTTGCATTTGAAAGGACATTAATATTTCCGTTTAATGACGCTAACCCATCCTCTATTTGCTTCGCCCCTTGTGCCCCATTGTTTATTCCATTCGATAATTGATTTAAAGCTGTTCCTAATGCTGATACACCATTTTTCGCCTCATTTGTTCCATCAATTAACTTTTGAACATTTGCAAGACTATTTGAGTCATTACTACCCATTTTGTCTTTAGCATCAGTTAATCCGTCATTAATTTCTTTTATGCCACCATTTGCATCTCCTAAGCCTGTATTCAATTCTCCGGCTTGTTTATTTATATATAATTCTTTAATCTTATCTCCAGTTGGACGCGTCGGTGAATATACTTCTGAAACCCCTTTAACTTTCGAAATTTTTTCAGTTAGTTCATCTAAAGTTTGTAGAGAAGTCGCTTCATCTAGCTTTTTGTCAGATTGAATAACTAATGTACCCGGTGAAGAGAAACCAGGCGGGAAATGCTCTTCTATTACATTAATCCCCATTTTTGATTCATACTTATTATCTACTTCAAATAAATCATTGTAATTAAGCGTGTTAGAATATTTTAATACGAAAGGAATCGATATCACAAATACAATGATAAAAGCAACAAATGGTCTTGCTACTGAGTTTTTCGCGAAGAATCCCCATAAACGACTATCCTCATGACCTTTAAATGTTTTAACTGGATAAAACATTCCTTTCCCTAATAACACCATGAAAAAAGGATTTAAAGTGGTTAATACCAATAGTAATATTGCGATGCCTATTGCTACTGCTGAAGTAGATTGATATAATTTAAAACTTGCTAAAACAAGTGATGCAAACCCAATTAGCACTGCTACTCCACTATATAAAACGGTTTTACCTGCCGATTTAAATGTCTCTTTCGTAGCTAAATATGCATTTTCTTGTTTACTTAATTCTTCTTTAAATCTCGTATATAATAAAATGTTATAATCTGTTCCAACTCCAAACAGGACGACTACTAAAAAGACTTGCGTAAAGTTTGAAAACGGAAAATTAAATTGATCTACAAGATGGGCAATTACCCCCATTGAAATTAAATAAGATACCCCAACTGTAAGAAGAGAAATAATTGGAACTATTGGCGAACGAAAAACAATAATTAAAACAACAAGAATGAAAATGATTGAGATAACTTCTGTTTTTTTCACTCCCTCTTGTGTGGATTTAAGAAAGTCGTCCGCTATTAAATCACTTCCTGTTAAATACGCTTTTACACCTTCTGGTTTAATTTTATTTTGAAGCCCGCTTGCAACTTTTGATATTTCACCATGTTTTTTATCTACCGATATTTGCGTTAAAATAGTCGTATTATCTTTAGAAACTAATTGTTTCTCCAAGTCTTTATTATCTAAGTGTGTGACAATATCCTTAATTCCTAATTGCTCTTTTTCATTTTGTAAAGCAGTGATAGTTTTCGTTATTTCCTCTTTTTGCTCATTTGTTAAAGCCTTCTTACTTCCACTATTAAAGACAGCTATAATTTCATACTTTTCAACTCCGTCTTTATCCATTTTTTTTATCATCTTGTCAGCTATACTGCTTTGTTCTGTTTTTGGAATAGTAATTTGCCCTTTTTCTTTCACTAATTTATCCATATTAGGCATTGTTACTATCATTGTGATAGTAATAACTATCCATAATAGAAAAGATAAACTTCTCCAACTTTTTAACTTATTCATATGAATCATCTCCCGTTATTAGAGTTGCATGCGGAATGAATATTCATTCCTATTTTTAAATATGCCTTTCCGGAATGAACGTTCATTCCTATTATTCTATCAATCATTTTTTCGAATTCTATTAAAACTCATTCTATCGGAATGAATATTCATTCCCTTAGTTGTACAGATATACCAGCTCCTGTTCTCATTTTACATATCTATTTAGGAATGAATATTCATTCCTATCCTTATAAGCTATAGAATCAAATGATTCTAATAGCATTCCAAGAGCTTTCTTCCAATTCTTTTACTAATTCTTTTGTATATTCTAATTCCCCTGTCGCCATTACTTTTATTAATTTTTCAAGTGGTTGATATATGATAATAATTAGTGCAACTGGAGGTAATGGACGAAGAAAACCTTTTTCGATTCCATCTTCAATAATATTCATAAAGAAGCCAATAAAATCGTCAAATATTTTCTTACTCTGTTCATCAAGAAAATAACTATCACAGTGAGAATTTGTAAAAAGAAAAGCATCCACATTGTTTCGCGCAAATTCAAATAAACGGTTGTATGTATGACTAAACTGTTCACGGATATTTGCTTCAACAGGAAAATCGGTTTTTAATATTTCAGATAGTTGTAACATACATTTTGAAAATAATGAGTTAACGAGTGACTCTTTATTTTCAAAGTAACGATAAATAGTACCTGCACCGACATTTGCTTTTTCAGCGATCATCGGAATAGTTGTACCATCGTACCCGCGCTCTGCAAAAAGTTGCATTGCAGCATTAAAAATATCGTCTTGTTTGTTTTTAGCCATTTTTCCCACCTCAATTTTCAGGAATGAAAATTCATTCCGGTTTTAATTATAAATTACATGGATTAAAAGTCAAGTGTGTGACAAAGTAAAGCTGTATTTTTAAATCTTAAGATAGTGGATAAAATTATATCAACGATTTTCAGGATATATCGACTTACCGACAAAAAGTGGCAATGATGAGAGGAAGCTGTTCCAAACTTCCTTTTGGAACAGTTCAATTTCCTATTTGCCCCTTAAAAGAAATCATAAATAAATGGCTTACGCACTGGCACTAAATTCTCAAATGTACGTATCTCCTCTTCACTTCCGCTAATTAACTCTAGTTCATTTAGTTCCAACGGACGTTTGTATCCAAGCATTATTGTTGATAATGCATTGATATCTAATTTAATTCCTTTATTTAATGTCTCTTCTTTTATAATTGTGATTTCTTTATTTGCAAGTTTCACAGTTACGTTATTCCACGGTGCAAATGAATCTGTAATTTGTAAAATTACCTCTTGTCCTTCGTTACTCCAGTTCCATTCATATTGTTTGAAGAACTGTTCTACATCTACAATTCTTCCCATGAAATATGGAGTTACTTCTGCTTTCACTCGTGGTTCTTGTAATGTGTATAGAAGTGGTTCTGTCTCGCTTAGTATCATTTCTAGATCTTTTATCATAGAATCATGTTGGCAGATGAAGTTCCAAAGACCAATTCTCGCTTCATTATGTAACGGAACAAATTCTTCTACCGTCATTTTAGAGTTTTCAATTTTATATAAAATGTAACCTGCCGCATTTTTATTTTCATCATAGTAAATCGCTAACGTTAAATCACCATAGACTGATTGCAGCCACCATTTTTCGTTGCGAACTAGCATACCTGAAAAACGTTCAGCAAATGTTTCATATATCTTCTCTACTTCTTCTATGTGGTTTTCCTTGTTGAATCGTTTTACAGTTCCATTCACTTGTTTTTTCATAATTAAATCGCTCTTTGTCATATGGCATACGAGGCGATTCGCACAAAGTTCCCATCCGTATTTACGGTAAAATGAAACTGCAAATGGATGTAACATCGATACTGTATATCCATTTTTTTTCATCGTTTGAAGTGAATGCTGAAGTAGTTCTTTTACATACCCACTTCTTCTATACTCAGGATACGTTGCTACCCCTGCAACGCCACCCATTTTAAATTTTTCTCGTCCTATGTAAATATAAAACGAAATAAGGTGGAGTTTTGCTGCTAATTCTTCCCCCTCCATAATGCTGTATATTTGATGACTTTCCTTCATTCGTGTAATTTTCTGCTCTATCCATTCTTCCTTTGCTTTATATTGAAAAGCATATTCTGATAAACGTAATGCTTCTCTAAACTTATCTTCTTTTAATTGTATAACGTTCATATATTTCTCCTCCATTCCTTGTTTGAATTGTACCATAATTCTCAATATTACAGTTCAGTGAATGAAATTATACTAACGACATGTCCGTTTGCACATAAAAAGCAGATACATTATGTATCTGCTTCTCATCATATTATTTAGCTAACGTTTGCAGCTCTTCAAAAAATGTAGGGTATGATACACCTACTGCTTCTGCATCTTCAATCGTTGTTTTCCCTTCAGCTATACAGCCGGCAATCGCAAGCATCATTCCAATGCGGTGATCTCCGTGACTATGTACTGTATCGCCCTTTAAAGTTGCTTTACCGTAAATAATCATTCCATCATCAGTTGCTTCAATGCGGGCTCCGAGTTTCGTTAATTCAGCAACGACTGTATCGATACGATTCGTTTCTTTCACTTTTAACTCGTGTGCATCTTTAATGACTGTAATTCCTTCTGCTTGTGTTGCTGCTAAAGCGATAATTGGTATTTCGTCGATCAATCTTGGAATAATGTCTCCGCCAATTTCAATTCCTTTTAGCGAAGATGTTTCAATTGTAATGTTTGCAGCAGGTTCTGATGCATCTTCATTAATTCGTTCTATAGTAAATGTAGCGCCCATTTGCTCTAAAACATCTATAATACCTGTTCGAGTCGGATTCATCCCTACATTTTGTAATAGTAGTTTACTATTTGAAATAATCGCTCCTGCTACTAAGAAAAATGCGGCTGATGATACGTCACCTGGAACTTGAACATCTGTTCCTTTTAGCTTTTGTCCACCAGCTAGTTTTACAGTTTTTCCTTCACGAGTTACTGTAACGCCAAACGCCTCAAGCATTCTTTCTGTATGATCACGAGAAATATGCGGTTCTGTAACAGCTGTTACACCTTCTGCACGAAGACCTGCAAGTAAAATTGCTGACTTTACTTGTGCACTTGCGACAGGTGAAGTATATTCGATCGCTTTTAAATCTCCACCACGTATTGTAAGCGGCGTAAACGTTCCTTCTTCTCTACCATCAATGTTTGCACCCATTTGTTTTAATGGATTTGTTACACGTTGCATCGGTCTCTTCGCAATTGAAGCGTCACCTTGTACACAAGAAAAGAATGGTGTGTTTGCCAATATACCTGACATTAATCGTATCGTTGTACCAGAATTACCTACATCTAAAACTTGTTTCGGTTCTTGTAAACCTTCTAATCCTTTTCCAACTACCGTAACTTCGTCTCCATTTTGCGTAATCTCTACTCCCATTTCTTTAAAACAAGAAATGGTACTTAAACAATCCGCACCAGGTAGAAACCCTTGAATTGTTGTTTTTCCTTCTGCGATTGCGCCAAACATGACAGCGCGATGCGAAATTGATTTATCACCAGGGATTTTAACTGTGCCATTCAATCCATTAGTTACAGGTTGTATTGTTGTTTCTTTCACATTCTCACCTTCTTTTTTAAATTGTTTCATACGTTTGGTATTCTTCTATTCCTAGTGCTAGCTTTGCCTGCATGCGATCTTCTTCTCTTTGGAAGCTAATTCGTAACACTCCAAGTAGTCCTTCGCGCGCTTCTAATATTTGCAAGTTTGTAATACTAATTTCTTCTTCTGCTAGAATACTCGTAATATGAGCTAAAGCCCCTACTTTATCTAAAACATCGACGTATAAGTCGTGATAGGCAGGAATTGCGCCCCTCTTTCGTACTGGTAAAGAATCACGGTATTCTTTTGCGTCAGCAAAATAGTTTTGTATTTCACCTTCGTCTCCTTTAGAAACCGTCTTATATAACTCTTCCATTTCAGAAATCCATTCTTCTAATAGTTCCAATAAATGCTCGCGGTTTTGTTTTACAATATCACTCCACATTTTCGGACTACTTGATGCAATACGTGTAATATCTTTAAATCCGCCTGCAGCTAGTTGATGAATAAGCGGATTATCACCAGCGTGCTTCTCAACTTGTTTCACTAATCCTGCTGCTATCAGATGCGGAAAATGACTAACAATTCCTGTTACATAATCGTGTTCCTTTGTATTTAAAACGAGAAAATGCGAGCCTGTTCCTTTTAACCATTCTTTTAGCTCATCCACTTGATCAGTTGGCACGTGATTCATTGGGGTTAAAATGTAAAATGCGTTTTCGAATAAGTGTGCCTTTGCACTTTCAACGCCAGTTTTATGAGAACCTGCCATCGGATGTCCGCCGATAAAAGAAACTTTCTTTGATAATAAAGCTTCCGCTTCATTCATAATTGTCCCTTTTGTACTTCCTACATCGGTAACGATAACATCTTCTCGTAAATGAAATGATGCAAGTTTGTGTAATAACTTTTTCGTTTCTTCAACTGGAGAGGCAAAAATAATTAAATTTGCCTCCTCACATGCACGCTGTAAATCTACTGCTACTTCGTCAACTACATGTAATTCTTTTGCGCGCTCTACTTGTTCTTTAAATATATCATAGCCGATAATCGTTGCATCGTGCTCTTTTTTTATCGCTAACGCAAGAGAGCCTCCTATTAATCCTGTTCCAATTAATACTACCTTTTTACACATGTGCCTCATCTCGAGACTTACTTTTTTTATTTTCAAAGTGTTGTTTTAACACTGAAATCACTCCCTCATTTTGTTCCCTTGTACCAATTGTAATGCGTACGCCATTTGGAAACGGACGAATAATAAACCCAGCGTGCGCACAAGCTTCATAAATTTCTCCAGCATTCTCTACTGGCAAAAAGATAAAGTTCGTTTGTGATGGATAAAACGGGATTTCATTTTCTTTACAAAAACTTTCGTACTGTTGTAATCCCTCTTCGTTAACACGTACTATTTCTTCAATGAACGCTTCATCACTAAAGGCAATCGTTGCAGCTTTTTGTGCTAATGAAGACACGTTAAACGGCAAACGAACGACATTTAATTTCTCGATTAATTCTTCTTGTCCAATCGCATACCCAACGCGAAATGATGCTAAACCGTACGCTTTAGAAAACGTTCTTAATATAAGAAGGTTTTTATGTTTTTCTAATAGTGGTAACGTCTCTGGGAAATCTTTCGCGGTTACATATTCATAGTATGCTTCGTCAATGACAATTAACGTCTTTTCACTAACTCCCTCAATAAATTGATTTAATTTTCGCTCATTAACATGTGTGCCTGTCGGATTATTCGGGTTACAAATCCAAACGATTTTTGTATGTTTATCAATCACTGAAGAAATTCCATCTAAGTCATATACACCGTTATTTAAAGGAACTTCTTTCACTTCACATCCTTCAATAACCGCATGATGACGGTACTGAGGAAATGTTTCGCCAGCTGTTACGATATTATCTCCTTTACATAGCACTGCACGGCTTATAATTTGAATAACTTCATCAAGTCCACTACCACAAAGCACTTGTTCCATTTGCACTTGTAATTTCTCTGCAATCGTTTGACGGAGCTTTGCAGCACCTCCGTCAGGATATAAAGCATGTTCTTGCCACGATTTTTGTAATTCTCCTAAAACACGAGGTGAACAGCCAAATGGATTTTCATTTGATGCTAACTTAACAAATGAATGATTCCCGTATACTTCTTTCATTTGCTCTGGTGATTTACCTGGTTTATACGGTTGTAATGATGATAGTTGATCTTTTACTCGCATGTTAAACCCGCCTTTTTATTAAAATTCTTTTGCGTATTTGTTATGTTGCGTAATGTTTTGCTTTAATAATGCCATGCGATCTTTTCCGAATTGTTCGACTAGTGCATCTGCAAGTTCCCATGCCACAACAGCTTCAGCTACAACACCTGCTGCGGGTACTGCACAGCTATCAGATCTCTCAATACTCGCTTGGAACGCTTCCTTCGTATCAATATCTACGCTTGCTAACGGTTTATATAATGTAGGAATTGGCTTCATCACACCTCTTACCACAATTGGCATACCTGTTGTCATACCGCCTTCTAAACCACCTGCATTATTAGTTTTTCTTGTGTAGCCTTTTTCTTCATCCCACTTAATTTCATCGTGCACTTTACTTCCTGGCTGTCTTGCCGCTTCAAAACCAATTCCGATTTCAGCACCTTTAAACGCATTCACGCTCATAATAGCACCGGCAAGTTTTGCATCTAATTTACGATCGTAATGAACGTAGCTACCAACTCCAATTGGCATACCTTCTGCAATTACCTCAACAATACCACCGATTGAATCTCCGCTACTTTTCGCATCATCAATCGCATCCATCATTTCTTGTTCTACTTCCTTATCTAAACATCGAACTGGTGAGTTTTCAGTAATCGTTTGAATTTCTTCTATCGGTAAGTGAGTAATATGCTTCGCTTTTACTCCACCAATTTCAAGGACATGCCCTGCAATTTCCACACCTAATTCTTTCAAAATTTGTTTCGCAACTGCACCAGCTGCAACTCTAACTGTCGTTTCTCTTGCAGAAGAGCGCTCTAACACGTTTCTTATATCACGATGGCCGTATTTAATTGCACCGTTTAAATCCGCATGTCCTGGACGTGGTTTCGTTATAGTACGTTTCATTTCTTTACTTTCTTGTTCTGAAATTGGCTCTGCACCCATTACTTTCGTCCAATGTTTGAAATCATCATTTTTTACGATTAACGTAATTGGTGAACCAAGTGTCATTCCATGACGTACACCACTTACAATTTCAACTGTATCTGTTTCAATTTGCATGCGTCTTCCGCGTCCATGCCCTTTTTGTCTTCTTAATAACTCTTTATTAATATGTTCCGCCGTGAGTGTTAAACCTGCTGGTACACCTTCTAAAATAACTGTTAACTGCGGACCATGTGATTCTCCAGCTGTAATATATCTCATTTCTCTTGCCCCTTTATTATTTTTTTGTACAAAAAAGTCCCTACTGAGCGCTCAGTAGGGACGATGTTTATCGCGGTACCACCCTAGTTGTAGACTTATTTCGTCTACCTCTCTTCTTCTTTAACGATCATTTGACCGTCTTTCCCTCCATAAGTGGCGGGAAAGATGCTCCAAGGCTGTAATTCATGCTTACCTTTGTACTGATTCACACCGACCATCAGCTCTCTTTAACAGTGAGATAAGCACTACTGTTTCCTCTTCAGCGCATATATGATATGGAATTAAGATAATTTATTTTTGAAACCTTTTAACTCATCCATGAATCTATGGAATTCTGGAATATCCATTTGCTGTGCAGAATCTGATAACGCAACTGCTGGGTCTGGATGTACTTCCGCCATTACTGCATCTGCTCCAATTGCAAGTGCCGCTTTCGCTGTTGGTAATAATAGATCTCTACGTCCAGTTGAATGCGTTACGTCAACGATAACTGGTAAATGTGTTTCTTTCTTTAAAATCGGTACTGCTGAAATATCTAATGTGTTACGTGTCGCTCTTTCGTATGTGCGAATACCGCGCTCACAAAGAATAATTTGGTCGTTACCTTGCGCAATAATGTATTCCGCTGCATTAATGAACTCATCAATTGTTGCTGCTAAACCACGTTTTAATAATACTGGCTTGTTAACTTTACCTACAGCTCTTAGTAAATCAAAGTTTTGCATGTTACGTGCCCCAACTTGAATTACATCAACGTATTTTAGCGCCATTTCTACATCATTCGGATTTAAAATTTCACTAATAATCGCTAAGTCGAACTCATCTGCTACTTGGCGTAAAATTTGTAAACCTTCTACTCCTAAACCTTGGAAATCGTATGGAGATGTTCTCGGTTTGAAAGCACCACCACGCATTAATTTAAGTCCTTGATCTTTCATCGCTTGCCCTACTTGGCGAACTTGCTCTAAGCTTTCTACTGCACAAGGTCCCATAATGAACGTTTGTGTTCCGTTTCCAATTAATTCACCTTTAACATTAACAATTGTATTTTCTTTTTTCTTTTTACGTGATACTAGTAATGCTTTACGGTTATCATCTTCTTGTAGTTCTAAGCTTGCTTTGAAAATCGTTTTGAAAATATGTTGAACCGTTGACGTTTCGAATGGTCCTTCGTTATGCTCTGCAATCATATCAAGTACTTCACGCTCACGTACTGGATCAAAGCGTTTCGTACCTTGCACTTGTTTTTGCTCCCCAATTTTTTGAACGATTTCACCTCGTTTGTTTAAAAGGTGTAGTAATTGTAAATTGATTTCATCTACCTGTTTACGTAATTGATCTAATTCATGATTTGCCATTTGGAAATCCTCCTCTAATGTTTTAAAAGTATAGTAAGAGAATGGAAAATTCTCTATTTTCTGAACTGATAAATTATACAAATTCATTGTGGAATCGATACCTCTTCTTATTTTAAACTAATAATTAGTACAAAGACACTATCTACTAGTTAAAATCCCACTTTTTTTGTACAAAAAATCCCTACTGATCCAATCAGTAGGGACGATATTTATCGCGGTACCACCCTAGTTGTAGACTTATTTCGTCTACCTCTCTTCATTGTTAACGATCATTTGACCGTCTTCCCCTTCATAAAGACAATAAGTATCTTTACTTTGAAAAAGATGCTCCAGGACTGTAATTCGCTCTTGTTTTTGTACTGGTTCGCACCAACCACCAGCTCTCTGTTACAGGGAAACAACAACTACTCCTTTTCCTTTCAACGCATGTTTATTTTATTTTCAAGTTGGGCCACCAAAATACAAAAAGTCCCTACTGAATAAATCAGTAGGGACGATATTTATCGCGGTACCACCCTAGTTGTAGACTATATTTCTGTCTACCTCTCTTCACTGTTAACGATCAATTGACCGCTCTTTCTTCATAAAGACAATCGTATCTTTACTACGAAAAAGATGCTCCAAGACTGTAATTCATGATTATCCCTGTACTGGTTCACACCAACCACCAGCTCTCTGTTACAGTAAGACTAACCACTACTGTGATCTCTTCATTGCACTTTGTTTATTCAAATGTTTTTGAAATTGAATAAGTATGATTCGTATTATAGAACGCTTTTTAAAATACTGTCAACAACTTTTTATTTATTTTTTAAAAATTCCGCTACCGCCCTATAGTCCCTCTTGTAAATTCCCCATTACAATTCCGATACGAATCATCTCATTTTCAATTAAATTTAATACATGTTTTTCTACTTCATACTGGATTAATAGTTCTTTTATTTGTATGATTTCATTTTCAAGTAAATCAGCTTCTTGACGTGTTTGAAGTAAAATAAAAAACACATTTGCAAACAGCTCTTTATATTCTTTCATACTATCCTTCTTTTCAAGCATCTCAATAAATAACTGTTTCATTTCTTCTTGATTACATTGCCCTTCTACACCTAGAAATTTACTCGAAATAATACAAAGTCCTTTTTCTAAAATTTCATCCATGCATAAAACAATACGTAAAAGCATCATATACTCTCTCGTTGTTATTACGCCCATTTTCGGACGTTCTCTTAAAAATACACTTAGCCACGCTGTCCAAAATTTTTGTTGTTCCTTTCCGCTTAACGTTTTTACGTAGTAGCATACATACTGCATAAATTTAATTTTATTATTTTCGTTTACTTGCATTAAAAGTGGATACAACCAATCTGTTTTTTGCTCCCAATACAGCACACATTTAATAAATACAAAACTAAGCCATTTTAAAAATGCTTCTCTCGTATACGGATGTAGCGCCTCTAAATGCTCTACTGCATATTTAATATATCTCTTCATTTCTGTAAATAGAGGTAAATTAATTTGCGTATAACATAATCCCGCCCACGCATATTTGGTCAGCTCATTTTCTTTCTTTAAATCTAAGTAAGGTAATACATATTTTCGACACCATTGCTTCTCAATATGGTATAAAAACGTAATATCTGCTGTTAAACGAGCTAACATAAAGTTCGTTCTTTCCGAAGAAACCCTTACCTGTTCCTCAAATAAAAATAAATATTCATACACATTGCGATCATATAAGTGATCGTATGCTAACAGTTTTAGTAATACAGCAGTCATCTTCCCCACCGGATGCTGTATAGACTCATTGTAAAACTCTTGTTTTCCAATTTTAAAATCCGTTTCCCCTCTCATAACTTGTGGAAATACTGAAAAAGCAAAGCGCTTTACAACCCGTATACTATTCTCTTCTATCTCTTCTAATCGATTGCTAATTTCATATAAAAAACTACTAATTAACCAATGATAAGTAGTATTTCTAACAAACTTCTGTAATAACGGAATGATCCTTTGAATTTGCTCATTCGTCAAATTCCTATTATTTCGCCATTCTCTAATACAAACAAACCAAACTTCATTACTAATTTCGTGCACGCCTACTAGTTGATAAGCAAACGAAATACTCCACTCTACATTTAATTTACATGCTTTTGATAACATCTCTAAAAAATGGCGTTGCTCAAAAACACCATCTTGAGAAAACTGCCGAACTTGCTTCATTATTTCATCGTCTTTCAGCTGTAGTAATCCGTCTGCTGTTACATTACACGTAATGCTTTGTTCAATAGACTCTTTCTTTGGAACACTGTATCGATCAGAAGAAAAATGAGGGTGCTTCTGTTTCATTAATTCATATCCTTCTATCGTGCATCGACTATTCGAATCGCATGCAAATAATGAATCTAAAACGAGACAAGCATCAAACGCCCTCTCTTCTGCAAGATGTTCTAATACATTTTGAATAATTTCTTCTTTTGTTTCTTCTAAAGCGTCAGCATAATAAATCTTTAAAAGTTGAAACACTTCATGTTTATATGTGAAATCTAAAAGAAGGCCTTCATATAGTAACCACTTTAATTTGACATCCGCAGTAACGAATACATTTTTACTCATTGCTTCAATCGCAATTCGCTTTTGAAGTACACTATCTGTTTCTATCATTTCTGTAATATAATAATTCGCTTTTTTCTCATTGTTTTCACATAAATATGTAAGACATTCTTTTACAATTTGAATTAAAAATGTAAAATCATTTTGCTGTAACTCTTGCTCTGAAATTTCTCTATCTCTTTTTTTCAGTGCATTTTGTCTTAATGACAATAATTGTATCTTTTCTAATCCCATAACCATAATCGGAGCGGCATAGTAAGAGATATGTGGTCTCATTTTCTCCTTCCAAATTCGCTCTACATGAGAAAAAATAGGCACCGACAAACGACTCGATTCCTCAAGTTCTATCGATTCTTGCGTATCATTTCCCCATTTTCTTACACGCTTCAATTTCAGTTTTCCGTCCAAAATAAACGTTAACAACAACAAGCCAATTTCTTTATGTTCAGGGAAAGAACATTTTTGCAATAAGTATGAAATCATTTCAATAGAGCTACTATCTTTTTCTGCCGTTTCTAATACAAGCAATGTCCATTTTGCAAACAACAAAGGGTCCATCGTTTCTTTCGTTTCGTTCAAGTAAGTACAAATTGTTCGCCATAATAACGGGGATATTTTAGAATGATTTTTAAAAATCAATTGAAATAGTTCTTTTTGATGGCTAAAAAGAAATTGCTCCACTAACCATTCCGCAAGTAACTCATCTACTTCATCATAATTTGGCGTAAGCAAAAATAAATTTCTTAGTTTCCCCTCTGCTTCAAGCCATTCCACCCATTCATACTCACGTGCAAATTCAACAAAGTACCGAACTGTTTCTATTTTTTTTATTGACTGTTTTACATACGATAATTGCTCCTGCTCTACTGATGGAGGAACTGTTACAATATCACGAATACGCATTCTTTTTGTAATATAATTATCACCCATTAATTCCGCCCATCGCTTGACCGCTTTCACAAGTGATTGGTGATTATTTGCTTTATTTGGATACACAATTGGTCTTATCCCTAAATGCTCCCAATGGTATGTATTATCACCTTGTGCGACGAAAGCATAACGCCTTGTACTCGGTGGTAAACCTGTTGCTAAATATTTCATTACTGGGTCATTATGACTATACCCAACGAATAAAACGGTGTAATTTGAGAATAGATCCACTAAAAATCGTCTCGCCCAACCTTCCGTTAAGTAAGCCCTTCCAAAATCACCATCTGTTAAAATTAAAGCTTCTTTCTCCTGTTCTATATTTCCATGTATGTAAGCCAATCCTTTAAACGCTCTCCCTGTCGGTAAAGCAGGTGCATAATAAATATTCAGCTCTCTATTCATTTCAGCAATTACAGACGTAAAATGTTGATCAAAGTTTGTCGTTACAATTCGAACATCCGTATCTAATGGAAACAACCTTGGAATGGCATAATGTAATGGGTTCGGTTTTGATTTTTCTATATTAACGAGATCTCTTGCAACTTGATGCACATCTTTCGTTTTCGCAATTTTACCAAGATAATAATCGTGGGGTTCTGTCATCTCACGCTTTTCGACATATAAAGCTTTCGAAATTTCATCAACTAAATCATCGAAATTCGGTAAGTTTGATTTCCCCTTCATAGAAACTCCTGCTCCAACGAATAATACTAACTTCCCTTGTTCAAGGTGATCGATTAACTCATCTGGAATTTCTACTTCTGAAGTAATCCACATTTGGATTCCCCCTTACCTAAAAATGTCATACGCTCTCATTTTACTATAACATTTTTTCGTTATTTTTTTAATATTTAGACAAAAATCAAACATGAAAAAGTTTTATATAAATTAAACCGTTACAATGTATGAACTCCTGAATTTATTGTAAAACTATGTATAAATCGGAGGTGTAAATATTGAATGATTTTACTGTAATAGTAATCAAATTTATATCGTGTATCATCGCTTTTAGTATCGGATTAGCTTTATTTTTCCCAGCAACGCTCGTCCAAATTATTTCTTTTAGTCTATTTGTAACAATCGTTTCTTATACGTTTGTTAATAAAATTATTTTAAATCGAATTGGCGATTCTGCTGCCATTATGACAAACTTTTTACTAACGTATTTAAGCGTTTGGATTTTCGGTAATATATTATTAGACAACTACATGCAAATTGCATGGGGTAGTATCCTTTCTGCTATCGTCTTTACATTATCAGAAGTAATCGTCCATCGTTTTTCACATTCACGCACGCGTCATAACAACGATAATATTCGTATTAATCGCAGATTTGCATATGGTACAGAGTTCGCTGAAGAGCAAAATATATTAGATAAAGATAAGAAGAAATAACATTTTGGTGAAGGAGCTCCCTTTTTGATAAAGTGGTGCTCCTTTTTTTTGTACAATCATTTCGGTACATGAAATTACACCGGCGATTTTTTAGATAGATCGGTTCTCCGACATTATTCGACAACTTGTCTTTCAATAAAAAAAGCTGCCTCCCATTCAGAGACAGCAACTTCTGTAATTACGCTTCTACTTTTAAATCTTTTAACGTAATAACATCCGCAAATGATCCAAGCACTACGTTATGATGTTTCACAATATCTTCAGCACGTAATACATCTGTATCAAACGTGCTATGGGCATCACTTACTAACGTTACTTTATATCCTTCACTAAACGCTCTACGCGTTGTTGTATCAACACAATACTGTGTTTGCATTCCTGAAATAATAACATGTTCAATTCCTTTTTCTTGTAAAACTTCGTTCAAGTTCGTCTTATTAAATGAATCGGGTGTTGTCTTTTCAACAATACTATCACCCTCTTGCGGAGCTATCGCCGCATGTACTTTCCAACCATCTGTCCCCTTTTCTAACGGATGATCTTTTGGCCCGTTATGTTGCACATAAATAACCGGAATACTATTCGAACGACATTCTTGAATAAGTCCTTGCAACGTTTCTAATAACTTTTCCCCATTATGTACTGGCATTCCCGCTGTATACATACCCGCTTGTACATCAATAACTATTAATGCTTTTTTCATTTCACACAGCTCCCTTTATTTTTATTATATTCCACCATCCAACAATCTTCTAATTTCCCCTCATGTAATTCATGTTCTTTTAGTACTTTCACCTTTCTAAACCCGCATTTTTCATAACAGCTTATCGCACGTACATTATTTACTCTAGGGTCCATCGCTATCGCTTCCACACCTATTTTCTCCATAATGTATGTAATTGCTGCTTGAACGAGATCAGTTCCAATTCCTTTTCCCCAATACGCTGGTTCACCGATGAATTGGTCCATGCCCCATACATTTTGTGATTCTTCATATCCATATAAAGCTTTCCATTCGGAATCAACAGGGTACATTTGTATGTAACCAATCGGCATTTCATCAAATTCTACTAAACATCTTTTTTCATTACTGTTTGGGTTATGTATAAAATGATCGAGTACCTTTTCTACAGATTGCGGATTATCTCTTCCTTCGTAATACTGTAAAACTTCTGGATCTGTTAACCATTTAGAGATGATAGATGCATCTTTGTCGTTAACATATCTAACAAATAAATTTCCTTCTTGAAATAGCATGTGACACCTCTATTGTTCATTTATATTTTTTCTTGATGTTAAATCTTTAATTGCACCTATTAATGCGTATGGTAGTAATGTAATGGTAAAAAATGCTGTATACAAGTTGAATTGTGAGGTTTTATACGGAGCAAATGTTTCTGTAAAGAACTTTGAGTTTGCAATTCTTTCAAATAATCCCCCTTTGTTATTCATCATATTGATTATACAATTAATTGTATTTACCTTCCATAAACTCTTAAATTATGTAACTTTCAAATAAAGTTTGAGCAAAATTCAGCTACTAAATTGATTTTTCAGCCAAAGAAACCCAAACATTTCGAAAAAATATTTTTCAAAGTGTTTGGGTTGTTTATTGTTAGTGAATAATTTGTTATTAATTTAATAAAAATTAATAACTATTTTATATACACAACGATTTGACTCTTCTGTAAATAATTAGATTTACACTTCAAATTAGCATCTTACTTATTTAATAACTTCTAATCCACCCATGTATGGACGTAATACTTCTGGGATAATAACTGTGCCATCTTTTTGTTGGTAGTTCTCTAAAATAGCTGCTACTGTACGACCTATAGCTAATCCAGAACCATTTAATGTATGTACAAATTCTGGTTTAGCACCTTGTGTACGACGGAAACGTATACTTGCACGACGCGCTTGGAAATCTTCACAGTTTGAGCAAGAAGAAATTTCACGATATATCCCATAGCTAGGTAACCAAACTTCAATATCATATGTTTTCGCAGCTGGAAATGCCATATCAGCTGTGCATAATACGATTACTCGATAAGGTAATTGTAATAATTGTAGTACTCTTTCAGCATTTGCTGTTAATTTTTCTAACTCGTCGTATGATTCTTCTGGCTTTGTATATTTAACCATTTCAACTTTACTAAATTGGTGCTGACGAATAAGTCCTCTCGTATCACGTCCTGCACTACCAGCTTCAGAACGGAAACATGGCGTATGAGCGGTAAAATTAATAGGTAAATCTTCACCATTTAAAATTTCATCACGATAATAGTTTGCTAATGGCACTTCCGCCGTTGGAATTAAAGAGTAATCTGTGTCTTTTAATGTAAATACATCCTCCTTAAATTTCGGGAATTGTCCTGTTCCTAATAAACTATCGCTATTTACGATAAATGGTGGAATCACTTCCGTATACCCATGTTCTTCAACATGTAAATCTAACATAAAGTTAGCTATTGCTCGCTCTAAACGTGCTCCCAAGCCATTGTAATATACGAAGCGACTTCCTGTTACTTTTGCTGCCCGTTCAAAATCTAGTAATCCTAATTTCTCAGCAACTTCCCAATGTGGTTTTGCTTCAAATGAAAATTCGTTTATTTCTCCCCACTTACGTATTTCAACATTATCATCTTCTGATACTCCAATAGGCACTGCTTCATTAGGGATATTTGGTAATGCCAATAATATAGAATTCAATCCCTCTTCTACATTGCGTAACTCATCATCTAACGTTTTAATCTTGTCGCCTACTTCACGCATTTCACTAATAAGTTCATTAGCACCTTGTTTTTCACGCTTTAACTTCGCAATTAGCTCAGATACCTCGTTACGTTTACTTTTTAATTCTTCAACTCCTACTAACAATTCACGACGCCTTTGATCCAATTCTTCAAATTTATCTAATTCAAGAAACTCTACGCCGCGATTAATCAATTTTTTCTTTACTTCTTCAAAATTAGCACGTAATACTTTTACATCTAACATGTCTTATCTCTCCTTTAATAAATGAATAATGCCATCTTCTTCGTTCACGTTAAACTTTTAAGGTAGGGAATTTTACTAAAAAAACACAAAAAACTCCCGTCCCTATAAAAGGGACGAGAGTTAACCCGCGTTGCCACCCTAGTTAAAAGCGCAGAAAATATACGCCTTCCACTTAAAATATTAACGGCTTTTAGCCGGAAACGATTACTAACTTCATATTTTGAAGTGTTCCACATTTCGCTCAAGGACGGATTCACAAGCTCTTTCTATCGGTTCACACCACCCACCGACTCTCTAAAAGAAAAGATACCTGTTACTATTTCCTTTCATCGTTTTCAAACAATATAAATTTTAATTATCATTACTTTACAATAATTCTGTTTACTTATCAAGGAATTATTGCATCTTTAAAATAAAGAGTTCATATAATCAAACCACAAATACACTGGAGGTTTTTTACGATGATTTTACATATTCGTTTTATCTTAAAAATCCCCAAATCAAATCACAATAAGAGCTTATACTGTTCAACTCAAATTTAATATCATAAACTATTACTTAACCAAATAAGAAATTTTCCATATAAAGATATTTTTACAAAAACTAAAACAATCTGGAGATGAGACTTTGAAATCAACATTAATCATTCTTCGAGGAAACTCCGCAAGTGGCAAGACAACAATCGCAAAAGAACTGCAAGAACATTTCGGTCAAGGTACACTATTAGTCTCTCAAGATGTTGTGCGTAGAGATATGTTAAAAGTCCATGACACTATGGGCAATCTATCTCATGATTTAATTTCTGAGATTACGAAGTACGGAAAAGGAAAATGCGAATTTGTTATTTTAGAAGGTATACTAAACAGTCGTAGGTACGGTGATATGTTAAAAGAATTAATACATTATTTTGAAGGAAACGCTTATACATATTATTTTGACTTATCACTTGAAGAAACGATTAGACGGCATAATACGAGAGAAAAACGACTTGAATTTGGAGAAGATTTATTAAGTAAATGGTATAACCCGCACGATACAATTGAAGTTGATAGAGAAACTGTCTTTACAGATGATTTTACGCAAAAAGGCATATTTCATGCGATTGTTAATGATGTGACGCAACAAAAATAAGACTGACTCATCATGTCAGTCTTACTTTATTATGTTCCTTGTATTTCAGTTTTCATAACTGAACACTCTTTACATAAGTAAAAATATATCTTCATTTCACCAAACCGAGAATCAACTACTGAAATAAGTTCCCGTTCTTCAAGATCTTGTGTAATTGTAGCAACATATTTCATCTCTTTAGAACAAGTGGGACATCCTAAATCTTCTGGAACATCATCGTATAAAGGCACTCCTAACAATCTACATACATATTCCGAACCGAATAAGTCAAAGGCTTCCCAATAACTGTCTTCATCAGTAGGTATATCTTCATTTTTCATATTCGTTAGCTTTACATTAACTCAGTAGGTCCGTGTTTTGCTAGATGTTCATCCTTAACAGTTTTATAAAGTTTTGAGCGTTTTTTGATAGGTAATGATTCTTCAGCCATATTAAGCTCGCGGATGCAGATAGCTCTGCATCTGTAATTTTGAAAGCCTGGATATTGTAGTTTTTGTATTGCTTAATTACAGTTTCTGGTACAATAGCTTCTCCAAAATTACCTGCGACTAACTCTAATAAAAGTGAGATGTCAGAGCATTCGGCAATAATATTCGGATGTAGTTGCGCTTTTGAAAATGCCTCTAAAATCATATAATAAACTCCCAATCCTTCTGTACTCGGTATTATTAGAGGGCAGTTTTGAATTTTAGCAAGCGTAACTTGATGATTAAAAGGGTGCTTTTTATTTGAAGTAATAAAGTAAAAAGGTTCTGTATAAAGATGGATAGTTGAAAAATCATCTAACTCGAGCGGTAATCGTATAATCGCCAGCTCTACAATCCTGTCTCTCACTAATTGACAAAGATGAGATGACTCATTTTGATGAACTTTATATGTAACCTTAGGATATTTTTTGTGAAATTGGTTAAGTAATTCAGGTAATCCGTCTACTGAAAAAGTATTGATACCTATCGTTAGTCTTCCGCTTACCCCGTTTCCGACCTCCTTTACTTCCATTTTGGCTTCTTCCATTAAATGAGTCATTTGTAGTGCATATTTATATAAGGCTTTTCCTGCTTCCGTCACTTCTAAAAATTTCCCAGTTCTCTCTATTAATTTCGTTCCTAATTCCTCTTCCATTGCTTTTAGATGCTGGCTTAGCGGCGGCTGGGAGATATGAAGTCTTTCAGCAGCAGCAGAAATTTTTCTTTCTTCTACAATTGCTATGAAATATCGCATTTGTCTAATATCCATAAATGGAAAAAACCCCCTTATTATATGAAAACCTTTAGTAAAATTAATTTTTTTTATATTTTTCATATACCAAATTCTAAGATATCATAATTTTAGATGAAAAGAAATTTCCCGTAGTAGCCTTAAAAAACGATGCACTTTTAAGCAAAAAAATTTACAGAGGTTAGTTAGAGCATCTAGATAGGTTAATAAAAGCTTTTCTCGCGGGAAATCTTCATTTTCAAGTCAATTAGAACTAATTTCTATTGGTACTTGGAAAAAATAAATATTTTATATGAAGGTGAAACAATATGGAGAAACAACGTTTTTACAGCGCATTAAGCATCTTTCAGTGGTTCTTTTTCCTGCTGGCCACTTCTGTTGCATTGCCAATCGTAATCGGGGGAGTATTTCATTTATCAATCGAGGAAATATCCGATTTGATGCAACGAACTTTTTTTGTGGTGGGCATTAGCTCTTTTATACAAGGATGTTTCGGACATCGCTATCCGATCGCTGACGGACCTGCAGGTTCATGGGTCAGTGTATTTGTCATCTTAGCGGGTATGGCGACCCAGCAGGGAGAAAGCATGAAAGAAACATTACAACTTTTAGAAGGTGGTTTGCTAGTTACAGGGTTTTTACTAGTTATTCTTGGCATAACCGGCCTGGTTAATCGGCTGTTGTTTTTGTTTACTCCTTTAGTTACTGGTTCTTTTCTTTTGATTCTGAGTCTTCAACTTAGTGGTGTTTTTTTAGAGGGAATGCTCGGTATACAAGGACAATCCAACCTAGATTATCAAACAGCAGCGATTTCATTTGGCGTATTTGTTCTAGTAATAGTGCTATCAATTAAAGGAAAAGGATGGATGAAAAGTTACTCCGTACTGTTAGGGATTTTATTTGGTTGGTTACTATATTTCTTATTAGGAAAAAGCTCCAACATGATTTCCACACCAGATTCCTTTATTAAATTACCAGACATTTTTGCTTGGGGGACTCCGCAGTTAAATGCTGGAATGGTTATAACCTCAATTATATTTACGTTTATTTTAGTCTCTAATACGATAGCGGCCGTTACGGCTGTTAAACAAGTGGTTCCAGAATCAGGAGAATCCGAAAAACAAATCATTAACCGCGCCAGTTGGGCAGGCGGTATTACACATGTTATATCAGCTCTTTTTTCGACAATTGGAATTGTACCATTGCCAGTATCGGCGGGTTTTATCCGATTAACCGAGCAAAAACGAATAATGCCTTTCCTAGTAGCAAGTTTAGCCTTAGCAGGTATAGCCGTTGTTCCGTCAGTCGTCGACTTCTTAGCTACGCTTCCTGGCCCTGTCGCTTGTGCCGCAAGTTTAGCATCCTTTGTCCAAATGATTGGGATCTCGTTTCAATCCCTTTTGAAAGACGAATTAGATCAACGCCGGCTAACTATATTAGGAATCACATTGCTAATCGGTATTGGATTAATGTTTCTTCCTAAAGCAATATTTAATGGTCTGCCTACTATTTTTCAATATATTTTAAGCAATGGTCTCATTGTTGGGACAATCATCGTAATTGTGCTAGAACAACTATGGAAAACAAAAAACATGAGTGAAAAAAATCATATTTAAAATTTAATTTTTAAAGGGGTGTTTTTTAATGAATCACGAAAAATTCATGAAATTGGCAATTGATTTAGCTTACGAAAATACCAAAAACAAAAAAGGAAAACCATTTGGTGCAGTGCTTGTTAAAGATGGTGAGATTGTTGCGAAGGGAGTAAATGATGTTCTTAAAACACATGATCCCACTGCGCATGCTGAACTTCTAGCTATCCGTCAGGCTTGTCGCATTCTTGGTACGGCTGATCTTTCCGACTGCATACTATATGCAAGTGGAGAGCCCTGCCCGATGTGTTTAAGTGCCATTTACTGGGCGAATCTTCAACATGTTTATTATTCTTATACTGCACAAGAGGAAGAAGAAATTGGATTAGGAACAAAATACGTTTATCAGCAAATAGCTCTTCCAAAGGAACAACGCGACATAAAATTATTAAAACTCGATAAAAATCATCACGAAAAGAATCCTTTTGCTCTTTGGAAAGAAAAGAATAAATAAATTTTATATGTAACAGAATGTGTTTTCTAAGAGAGAACACCACAGAATATAAAAACATCCACTCCTCAAATAAAAAGAGTGGATGTCACTTTTAAATAAAGTCACGGTGTTTATAAAAAAGACGCTATGTTGTGCCCTTTAGATTTGTTTATCTAAGGGGCTGTTTTATAGTGAAAAGAGATCCCAATTCTTTTTCACTATCATAACTTCTACGATCTAGTTATGTGAGAGCGCTATGTAAATTATTTAATTAGGATTATTTATATATTCATTTTACGCTAGTTCTTCATCTTCTTCGTATTGATCTTCTAAATAACTTTTTTCATAGCTAGACACTTCTTCGACTGTATATTCCATTTTGTTATTTATTTTTGAAACAGAAAGAACTAACCGAGCATTTACTGTAAAACTATCATCTATTTCTAATTCTCTAATCAAAAAGCTAATTATTTTCTCTTTTAAGTATAGTATTTACGTTTCCTCCCCCTCTTCCTTATACTAAATAGTTGTCGCAATTCCTGCCAAAAATAAACTTACAATTGCTAAAAATGGCGTTCCGGCTATTGCACATCTTAAGTGAAACATATAGTCTTTATACCCTTTCATTCCTTCTGTACTAGGAATAACAACAAACCTTGGAGTAATCCAGCAAAATATAAGCCAATCGATTATTAATAAATCTACTAAATTGAAAATCATTACAATCCCAAAAGTATGTAAATAGGCCTCAATATACAATAATTTTTCATGGTGATGTAGTATATGTGTAGAAATTACAGGTGTTCCGAAGAGAATAATATTGTAAATAATTCCGAAATAAAACGTTTGTTGTTTTTCATTTATCGATTTTGGCAAAACTACTTTTTGAATATCTTTTGGATAATCATTTAACCAAAGGCGAGGATTATAATATGTAGACCCTAATATCATAATAGACAGTATAAAAGACAAAGAAATGCCGACAATTATCATTTGTTCAATTTGCCCCACAAATGTCCCTCCTTATTTGCAATTTTCACGTACGTAATTCACTTAATTAGACATTGTATGCATGTTATGGCCTAAAAATTATCTAATACCATTATTAAAACTTTTTCGTTACAATTTGATTTTTCCTAACGTCCATTCTTATTTCTTGCAATATGATTGCAAATTTAATAAAGTGAACATCTAATTATTGTTGTTCACCTTCGCTAATTATTTCAGAGTACATATTTTTTAATTTACATAAAGAAAGGATTGGTGAAACGAATGAAAATCGAACATATTGCAATTTGGGTAAATGATTTAGAAATGATGCGTAATTTTTATACGAAGTATTTCAACGGCAAACCAAACTCTTTATATCATAATGAAGCAAAACAATTTGAATCATATTTTATTACGTTCGCATCCGGAGCGCGCCTTGAAATTATGCGTAAGAAAGGTATAGAAAACGAGCCTAATCTTAATATAACTGGCTATGCACATATAGCTTTCTCTGTTGGAAGTGAAGAACGTGTAAATGAACTAACAAAAAAATTAAAAGAAGCTGGTTATCCTTTATTAAATGGACCACGTTTCACTGGAGATGGCTATTACGAAAGTGTAATAAGCGACCCGGAAGGCAATCAAATAGAGATCACCATTTAACTATCGTTTATCTTTTCTGAAGAACAAATAAAAATTCGTTTGGAGGAATCATATGCATAAACTACATTTCAAAAAATTTGAAGCAACAGATTTTAATCAATACTTCCAGCTCGTATCAAATGAAAGCGTGATGGCACAAATTACAGAGCGTGCTATTCCGTTAGAAGAAGCGCAAAACGACTATGAAAAATTGTTAAGGCGCAATCAAAAACATAAACTGTTTGGGTCTTATAAAGTTTATGACAGTGCAACAAATGAATTTATCGGCCTTGGACATGTAACAGTGAATGAGGATGATTTAAAAGAAGCTGAACTTGGTTATATGTTATTGCCAGAACACTGGGGAAAAAGATATGGTAGTTGTATTGCAAGAGAATTAATTGAAATAGCGAAGCAGACAGAAGTGAATGTACTAAAGGCAATTATCGATCCAAACAATATCCCCTCTCGAAAAATATTAATAAACGTTGGTTTTACATCAGATATAGTTTGTGAGATTGATGGATTACCTGGGGAGATTTTAAATAAATATATTTAACTTTATTTAGTCAATGCTGCATTTGAGATTCATGTAGTATTGACTTTTATTTATTATTTCGATTCATTGATAGGTCCGAAAACCTCATTCTAGGAATAATCACCCTAATGCAAATTCGAACATATCAATATTCGCCACTTAGGATCAAGAAGAAGGTGCTGCCGCAAAGTATTCCACCCTTTTAATAGTCCAAAATGAAAGTTATAGTTTATATTTCTGGCAAAAAAATGAACGATTCTTTCTGTAATTTTCACAGGAAAAATCGTTCATTTTTTATGTTGGAAATAATTCATTTCTTTTGCGTAATAGTGATTTAGTTTCGCACCTTCCCATCACCTTACATAAAGCAAGTGAACACGAAAGCCGGTGGAATATTCCAGTTTATTTTCTTCACCTCAATATTTGCAAAAAAAGAACGGAAAAATTGTTGTTTAAAGCGTGTATATTGGAAAGTAATAAATTTTCCTTCTTCCCTTAATACTTCTTTTGTTACCTGTAATATCTTTGTAGAAGTATCAAGGGATAAACTGGTAAATGGCAATCCTGAAATAATATAATCCACTTGGTTAATTTTATATTTCTGAACGTACTTTTCCGTATATTCGGCAGAGTCATGAATAATGTACACATTTTCCATGTGTGAATATCGCTCATGAAGTATACGGTAAAACCGTGCGTTATTCTCAATGATTAACAATACTGTTTCATTATGTTTATGTTGAATGAGCTGTTCCGTAAACACTCCAGTTCCTGGTCCATACTCAATAATGCATTTTGCTTGTTCAAAATTTATAGGGGCTACCATTTGTTTGGCAAGTTGCTTAGAACTTGACAATACTGCTCCTACAGTTCTTGGGTGTTTTATATATTCACTTAAAAAACGTAGTACATGCATAGTCTTCTTCCTCTTTCCTTGTAGGATACAAGGTATACTCTACTAAAAAAACATTAAAATATGATGAGAAATACATAAGATATTCTTAATGTCCCCCTAAATACAAAAGACACTTAAACGATTAGTCACCAACTTGTTGTTTGTAAAACAAAAACACATAGTATTACAAACAACAAGTCACATATGCTTTAACATGGAGAAACAAGTATAATAGCACCAAATGCTTGTTATTATGACGTTCTTGGCATGTGAGTCATGCTTGTAGAGACTCCATGTCAAACTAATATTGCTCGGCACTTTTATTTTGCAGAAAACGACCAACTTAGGATATCAAATGAAGAGTGTCAATTTTGCTGTATTTTCTATTCTATTCCGCAATCAAAGAAAGGATATAGTTTTTTAACTGTATTTGTTAAATAAAAAAGACACTTTAGAAATTTCTTTTTTTCATCTTTTTTTAATGTTTTTTTCATCCTAATTTCATCTGAATCTCATTCTTATTAGTTACACTCTGTTTATACATAAATAACTAGTAAGGAGGAATCAAACATGAAATATTATGAGAAGGATCAGGATAAGAATAGAGAAAATCCATCTATTTCTAATGAAGTCGCTCCCGTTGCATCACGAGGCTGGCAGATGCTGAACAAGGTTCCAGAAGTTACGATTTTCTTCTGGATTATCAAAATCATGGCAACTACAGTGGGCGAAACAGGCGCAGACTTCTTAAATACAAACTTGAACTTTGGCTTGACTAAAACGACCTTTGTTATGAGTGCTCTCTTGTTCATCACACTAGTATTCCAGTTCAGATTGAAGAAGTATGTTCCAGGGATTTACTGGCTCACTGTCTTGCTGATTAGTGTTGTTGGTACGCTGGTCACCGACAATCTTACGGACAACTTCGGGGTCGCTCTTGAGACGACCACCATCGTTTTCACCATGGTCTTACTGGCAACTTTTGCTGCTTGGTATGTGAGTGAGAAGACACTGTCCATTCACTCTATTTACACAACAAAGCGAGAAGCATTCTACTGGTTGGCTATCCTGTTCACCTTCGCCTTAGGTACTGCAGCTGGTGATCTCGTAGCAGAGAGTCTCAACTTAGGTTACTGGATTTCAGCGCTCATATTTGCCGCATTAATTGGGGCTGTAACCGTCGCTTACTACCGCTTCAAATTAAATGCAGTGTTGGCCTTTTGGATCGCTTATATATTAACTCGTCCTTTCGGCGCCTCTTTTGGCGACTATCTATCACAGCCTCACGATGCTGGTGGTCTTGGTCTCGGTACCGTGGGAACAAGCGTAATTTTCCTCGCAACAATCTTGAGCTTAGTTATTTATTTGACCAAGACGAAAAAAGACGTGAACCCGAGCATAAATTAATATATTTTATCTAAACCTTAAAATAGGTGACATGATTTCCTAATCATTAGTACAAAATTTCAGCCAAAAGAAAATGAAAAGGCAATACTACGTTTAAACTAACGGTAGTATTGCCTTTATATAAAACAAATCATTATTCCCTTATTTCGTCTACTATACTTTGAATTAAAGAAATAAGAGCTTGCTTTGTATCCTCATCTGTAACTTTTGCATCATCACTAAATTTAGTACGCACAGATGGGATTAATACCGAACCATTTTGAACGACAACTGTATCAATCATACCCAGTGTAAGTAACAAAGATTCATGGGCTTTATCCCCTCCCGTAATTGACGGTGAAGCTGTTATGATAGCCACTGGTTTTTTATATAGTTCCGCTGATGAAACAAGCCATTCTAATGCATTTTTTAAAACTCCTGGTATGCCTTTTGCGTACTCTGGTGTACAAATAATAAGTGCATGTGATTCACTTAATGTCTTTCGAAACTCTTCAACAACAACCGGTGCTCCCACTCGATCTACATCCGGATTGAAATGAGGAAGTTCCTCTATTCCTTTATAAATGGTGTAATCTACTCCATCTGGAATAAATGCTGCTAAAGCTTTTAATACGTTTGTGTTGGATGATTTTTCCCTAATACTGCCTGAAATCGCTATGATTTTTTTGTGTTTACTCATATGATCCCCTCCTACGAATACTATATTTTTGTAACCAAAGAAAAATCAAAAATATTGAACTATTTAGTTAGGTGTACATACTCCAATTTTGTTTACATAATAATATTATGCAATAAAACTAACCTATTAACGAAATTGTACCTTTTTTCCTACTTACATACATACCAACTACATTACAAATGAGCGCTAAAGTAAAAATAACTGAACCCATTAAAAATGTTTTATCAAAACTATATACAATTCCTTGTTTATATTGTTGCTTCATTTTCTCGTAAAGCTTATTCGCCTCTTCAGACTTTAACATGCTGTTTTGATTTTTATCAATTCCTTTCATCGCTTGCAACACTTGTTCTCTTTCTATATTTGTTAAATTACTTTTTTCAATCACAGTTATTACTTCCCTATCTACTTTTTCTTTTTCAACTAACAATTGATGATTCAAAAACATGACCAGTATTGCTACCCCTACAATACTTCCGACCGTTCTAGAGATATTACATACACTTGAAGCAACACCTGATTTTTCACCCGGCACACTTAAAACCGCAATTGTTGTATACGGTGCTAAAGTGCAACCTGTTCCAATTCCAACGATCACTAATCGCCATATATAATCCCATGTAGTAAAGTTTGAATCTATCTGACTAAATAAATACGAAGTTATGATAAAAGCAATCATCCCTATACTACCTATTAATACACTACCTCGTTTTGCTGCGATTGGTGTTACTACTCCAGTAACAATCATTGAAACAATGGCTAAAGTGCTAATAATTAAACCTGACTGTAGTTCGGACATTCCTTCTACTTGAACAAAATAAAAAGCAAGTATAAATAAAAAATTCATTAACCCCATCCCAACGAAAAATAAGGAAAGGTTTGAAATTGAAAACTC
The DNA here is from genome assembly GCF_022664325.1 of Bacillus cereus group sp. BfR-BA-01310. NCBI lineage: Bacteria > Bacillati > Bacillota > Bacilli > Caryophanales > Bacillaceae > Bacillus > Bacillus cereus group sp. BfR-BA-01310. The sequence goes on from NZ_JAKUHD010000015.1 coordinate 66,871, forward strand.
TTTATATGAAAACAACTTTAAAGGTAACATTGGATTATTACTTTTCTTTTCGATAATGAAAAATAATATAAAACCTATTAATGAAAGCATAAAAAGAAGAATTAAGCTTATCGTGCTTAAATGATTTGTATTTACTTGTATGAGTGCATATACAAGTAAGCATAGTGCAGATGCAGAAGTAATCATACCCGCCCAATCTATTTTAGAGCTTGCAGTATGATCATACGATTCTTTAATACAAAGAATCACGAAGATTAAAGATAATATACCAACTGGGACATTAATAAAAAACACCCAGCTCCAATTCAATTTATCAGTTAAAACACCACCAAGTGAAGGCCCAATTGCCGCTGCTAATCCTCCGAAAGCTCCCATAATACCACCTATCATACCTTGTTTCTCTTTCGGTACTAACTTAAGACCAAGAGGCATAGCAACTGGTACGATAATTGCTGCTGAGATTCCCTGTATTATCCTAAAAGCTACTAATGTATGAAAAGAAGTGGCAATACCACACATAAGCGAACTAATAGAAAACCCTAATAAACCGATAATATACAGCTTCTTGCGACCAAACTGGTCCGCAAGACGTGCTGCAATTAATAAACACGATACAAAGGCAACATTATAACTATTAGCAATCCAAGAAATGGTATCAATTGACGTATGAAATGTCTTTGTCATTTCTGGTAATGCGATATTCACAATGTTTGAATCTAAAATTGCCATAAAAAAACCTGCAATTAATGCAATTAATGCAAATGTATTCCGCAATTCCCCCACCCCTATTCGTTTTCTTTATTTAAAATCCCATTCATAAATAAATTTACACAAGTCTCTATATACTCTTCTAACTGAATTTCTTCTTCCGCTATACTAACATTCATAATGTATAAAAACAGTTGTCCGTAAAACATATTCGCTATTAAACGGTAGTTACAAGAAGAAATATGCCCCTTCTCTCCAAGCTGCTTTAAATAGGCTTCTAAATGATTCACTAAATGTGAATTTAACTCATGTAGTAATGTTTTCATTTCACTATTTTGTCTTGATTCTATTAACGCAGCCCAAATATAATTTAGCTTTGGCAAATTGATTTGAATATATGTTTCTGCCACTTTCGTAAGGTCCTTATGTAAATCACCAGTAAATTGCTCTTCTATTTCCTCTAATAAAGCAACTGGTGTTGTTCGTAAAATAATACTTTCTCTAAATAAATTTTCCTTATTTTTAAAATTACGAAATATAGTTAACTCGCTTACCCCCGCTTTTTCTGCCACTTCACGAATTGTTGTCGCTGTATACCCCTTTTCACCAAATAATAAAGTAGCAGCTTCCATAACTTTTTCTCGCGCTGTTAATTTCCCCATCTTTATTCCTCCATCCAATATGTAAGTAAGTGATTACTAACATATTATCATAAAATAAAAATGAAAGTAACTACTTACTTTCATTTTTCTGAAATTTCATTATCTATTCAACAACCGAAAGTAAAACTTTCTCAAGCTCTTTTTTAGATAGCATACTATCGTTTATATACACTTGATATGCATTTCTTCCTTCTTTTGCAGGTACCACTATTTTCATAGCCCTTACATGTGACACTTTATGTTCTCCAAATGTAACATCATACCCATTTAGTTTATATTTCTTTATATCTCCAGAAAAATTAGGTCCTCTTTCAGAGGGTTTATCAAATGGTCTGTCAATAAAATAATCTTTATATTCTCCCTCAATGATTTCTAAAAGATGAATTGTAAAACCTAATTCTGCATCTGAAGTATGTGGCTGTTTTTTTACATTACGATTTTCATATCTCATCGTAATAAGCGGCATAGGTTTTCCTAATGTCGCTTCGGCTTTTACCTCTTCAAATACTAGTTGATGTCCAACTGGAATATATGTAGGATGCTTAATCGGAAAACCAGTTATTTTTTCAGCTTGTTCAAATGTATAGGTAAAATGTTGATTTATTCTTTCTTCATATGTATTTAATTGTTCCATTACCTCTTTATCTCTTTTTTCTTCATCAGCATTTAGACGATCGGTAGCTGTATATTGTCTTTTTCCATTCTCTACGACACTTACTTTCTTATAAAAATGGTACGATTCCTGTAATAAAGCAACATACTTTTCAAAGTCCTCTTCTGTAAATATACTTTTAGCAATTTCTATACGTTCCATTACCCCATTATAACCATCCTCAGTCATTCCCATATCTTGCCTTGCTTCTTCTGGTGTCCCAACAATTTTATCCATTAATGTTGTACCTGCAAAAGTACCGGTTGGTATTAGAATCGCCGCAGCTACAAAGCCCAGTAATAACTTTTTCTTCATAGATGTTTTCCTTCTCTTTTTCAATTGCTGGTATTTATGAAAAGAGGCTTGTACTTTATCTTCTAGATTAGGAGACGGCTCTAAATTCTCTGCTTTTCTTTTCAATTCATTCGTTACATATTGTTCAAAATCCATTTATTTCTCCCTCCCTAAAGGTTGGCATATGCTCCATTTCAGTTCTTAATCGTTTTAGCGCTGTATGTAATCGAGATTTCACTGTACCAACTGGGGTTTGAAGAAGCATAGAAATTTCATCCAAGCTATATTCATGGAAGTAACGCATAATAACTACTTCACGATGCTTATAAGATAAATTTTGTACAACTTCTACTAATTCACTTCTTGTTTCCTTATGTAAAATAGCTTCATCCATTATGTAAGACCGATCTTGTTCATACATTTTCTTCTTTTCAAAGATTCGAAATCGTCGCCACGATTTACGACGCCAATCCTGTACTTGTTTGACAACTAGTCCATGTAACCAAAAACGAAATGAACGATTCATATCATAATTTGTTACGGACTTCCACATTTTGATGTACACCTCATTAACTATATCGTCTACATCTTGGTTTTGACTCCCTACTAAAAATACTACTGTTCTATAAATATCTTTACATGTGTACTCATAAATAAACTGAAAGGCTTCTTGGTCCCCGGACTCCATTTTATATAGCCATTCTTTTAATACTACTTCATCCAAAATTACGTTCCCCTCTCATGATCTTTCACACTATATTCGTCCGTTTCTCACAGAAGGTTCATTTTACACAAAATTTTATTTATTACAATAAAAAAATAATATATATTACAGAAAGGAGGATTCGTATAATGAGCAAAGAAGACAAACTTTATGCAGAAAAGGTATTAAAACATCTCTTCATAGGAGCACAAGTTGATGGGGTTCAATTTGGTATTCCTTCAGCAACTATAAAGATTCATTTTACAGATTTTGAGGCTGCAGTTGATTATGATGGGCAATTACATGTCAACATTGAATCGAAATGGTGTTTATTTAATACTCCACCTGAAAAATATCCATCTAATGAGGATGAATTTGACAATTATTCCGAGGAAGAAGAATATAAGAGAATATTTGAAATGAGAAGACAAAAAGTTACAGACATACAACTAGGTAAGGAAACTCCGCATTTAATTATTACATTTGAAAACGAGCAAATCATGTTTATAAATGGTTTTCACAACTATTATGAATGTTGGCAAGCTGGGGTCCAATGTGAGGATTGGCTTGTAGTTGCTGCACCTGGGAATGAAATCGCTACTTGGACTCCTGATGAGTTTAATGAAAAATAAAAATAGCTGATGGAGTGTCTTCCATCAGCCATTTTTATTACGAATATTGGTGATGAAGCCCATGACTATTAGGTTTGCTTTAGCAAAAAGTTCTATCCCCAAGCTTCCAACTAAACCATCTTCCATGCCCTTCTGTTTCCCCAACCGTTTCACAATATTCGTTTCCGTTAATATAATAATCAATATGAAGGTCCCGGTCCCACATGTTGTTATATAGGTGGAATACATCACGATTTGCACCGATTTCTTTAATTTGTTTTTCTAGCGTATGTTTAACATTGTCAGGTATTTGGTTTGCTACATGTGTATGGAAAATACAAATCACCGCATCTTCCCTTATTGGATCTGCAATGGATGGGAGAAGCGCTACACCGTCTCCTTCAATTAATTGTACTGATTTTTCTTTGACAAGTGCTGCTGCTTGATCGAATAGTTCAAGTCTTTCTTTATGTTCTGGCCAAATAAGCGCGCGTAACCATAAATAATCTTCGTCATCATTTAAATCATTCACATGTAAATCTAGTCCGATTCTTTCTACGACAGGTGGACTTTGTTTTAAAAAGGATGGCTTCTTATCTCCTTTTATTTCTGATTGTAAATGAACATTAGACTGTGTGTTTCCAAATACTTCTTCCGTTCCATATGAATAACGATATTGATCCCAAAACAGTTGTAATCCAGAACTTGTACCAATTTCAATTAACGCTAACGGTTTGTTCACTTTATTAAATATGTAACAGAAAATTGGATACAAATAGGCACATCGTCTTACTTCATTCGTTTGAACGAGTTTCGTTTGTAATAAAGTAATTATTTCTTCTCGATATACATGGCAAAAATCTTTAAATTGGTGAAAGGCATTTTCAAAATTTGTATCAGCATCTTCAACTAAACTATAATAATACCTTTTTAAACTGTGTTCTATTCCTTTTAACAATAAATAATGGACTGCACCTAATAATAAGTTTGGGGTTGGTTGACCAGATTGTGCGTAGGAAGCTAACGTAAGAACTTCCTCATCTTCAGAAATTTTTATTGATAAATACTCGTATAAATCACTTGATCCTTTACATTCATTCACAGAAAAATTTCGAAATAAGTTTGCGATTTGTTCTTTTGTAAGCATTGGTATCCCTCCTGCTTTATTTTCAGAATAATCTTACCAATTATTTGTTATTTATTCTATTTCTTCAAATTAGATATCACAAACACAGATTCTTACAAATTTCCAAAGATAAAACATAAAAATAAAAGTATTAGTAAATTTTTTTAAGATAACATCAAACTGGAATTCTTCTCCAAATTCCGCTTTACTACAATGCTTTTTACCCTTATGACAGAAGAATTCTATGAAATAAAACGTTAAATAGTTTAAAATTATCAGATAACACTAGATATTTTAGTCTATTAATTATTATAATAGACTATGAGATGGTTATATAATTGAGACAAAAAAGATAGATTCCTAGGTGGGGCCTAGGCGGTGTTTACTTTTTACGGCTTAGAAATAAAAACACCTTTTCTTTTTTGCCAATATAGGGGATGGAGAGATTATCATGAGCAACATGCAGCAAAAAACAGACGTTATCTTAATTGGCGCTGGAATTATGAGCGCAACGTTAGGATCATTACTGAAAGAATTGGCACCTGAATGGGAAATTAAAGTATTTGAAAAACTCGCAAATGCCGGAGAAGAAAGTTCTAACGAATGGAATAATGCCGGTACAGGACATTCTGCGCTATGTGAGCTTAACTATACATCCGAAAAATCTGACGGATCTATAGATATTGGTAAAGCTGTCAAAGTAAATGAGCAATTTCAACTTTCAAGACAATTTTGGGCGTATCTTGTAAAGAGAAACCTAATTCGTAATCCACAAGATTTTATTATGCCACTGCCTCATATGAGTTTAGTGCAAGGTGAAAAAAATGTAGAGTTTCTAAAAAACCGTTTTGAAGCGCTTTCAAAAAATCCTTTATTCGAAGGAATGGAATTTTCTGATGCACCTGATACATTAAAAAAATGGCTTCCACTCATTATGGAAGGCCGTAACTCTAATGAACCAATGGCTGCAACGAAGATTGATTCTGGAACAGATGTTAATTTCGGTGCGTTAACGCGCATGTTGTTTGATTACTTAAAAACTAAAAATGTCGAGCTAAACTACAAACATAGTGTTGAAAATATTAAACGCACGAAGAACGGTTTGTGGGAAGTAAAAGTTCACGATATGAATAGTGGCAAAATCGAACATCATACTGCGAAGTTTGTCTTTATCGGCGGCGGTGGCGGTAGTCTACCTCTACTTCAAAAGACTGGTATTCCTGAGTCAAAACATATCGGAGGATTCCCAGTAAGTGGACTATTTATGGTATGTAAAAACCAAAAAGTTGTAGAGCAGCATCATGCAAAAGTATACGGAAAAGCTAAAGTTGGTGCTCCACCAATGTCTGTACCTCACCTTGATACAAGATATATAGACAACAAAAAAGCTTTACTGTTTGGACCATTTGCAGGCTTCTCACCTAAATTCTTAAAAACAGGTTCAAATCTTGATTTAATCGGCTCTGTAAAACCGAATAACGTCTTAACGATGTTAGCAGCAGGTGTAAAAGAGATGGGATTAACAAAATACTTAATTCAACAAGTTATGTTATCACACGAAAAACGTATGGAAGAATTACGTGAGTTTATTCCGAACGCGAAAAGTGAAGATTGGGATATTGTAGTTGCTGGACAACGTGTGCAAGTAATTAAAGATACTGATGCTGGTGGTAAAGGAACACTTCAATTTGGTACAGAAGTTGTTAGTGCATCTGACGGATCAATCGCTGCGTTACTTGGTGCTTCTCCAGGTGCTTCTACTGCTGTTCACGTTATGCTTGAAGTATTAGAAAAATGCTTCCCAGAACGTATAGTAGCATGGGAGCCAAAGATAAAAGAAATGATCCCTTCTTATGGCATATCACTAACGGAAAATCCAAGACTGTTCCAGGAACTTCATGCTTCAACAGGACGCACACTTGGGTTAAATGAAAAAGAAGCTGTGCATAATTAATGAATAGATTTTAAAAACGACATAATAAAAACGTCCGATATATTCGGACGTTTTTTTACTTTGTATAACGAAGAAATATAGTGAATGAAATTATATCGGCGATTTTCAAATCATATCGACTTACCGACAAAAAACGACATATATTCAACTACCAAACACTATTAAAAATTATATTTATCAATATTATCCTTCGTAAATACAACTCGTTCTGGCAATACGATTATGCCGTTTCCTTCTGCCTCATAATCATACCCTTGAATAGAGTTTGGTTCTACTTTCACTGTCCCGATTCCTTTTACTTCGAAGCTATCCCCCACTTTTAACTTCTTCCCTTTTACGACAATTTCATTTGCAACATACGTTGCGAGTGCACCTTGTTGTTTTACATCCCATAATCCGAACTGTTGTACCGTTCCTCGTTTTACATAATCACGCATAACGTTTGGTGTCGAAAATCCAGTTACGACTACTTTTTTATCCATTTTTAAATTCTCTGCTGCTTGCGCCATTGCTGGAAGTGCCGTTGCATCTGGACAAATGACTGCGTTAATATCCGGATACGTTTTTAAAATGCTCTCCCCGACTGATAAAGATTTTTGTGCATTATTTTCACCATATTGCGTCGTTACAATTTCCCAGTTCGGATATTTCTTTTTAATAATCTCTTTCGCCTTCGTTACCCATTGGTTTTGATCTGTTACAGTCGGGCTTGAATAAAAAAATGCTACTTTTCCTTTATCTCCAATTTGCTTAGAAGTCATTTCAATTAATAAGTTTGCAAGTTGGTCTGGTGTACCTTGGCTAATATAAAACGAACGGTCTTTCGGATTCACATCAGAATCCCACGTTAATACGGTCATCCCTTTTTTCTTTGCGCGTTGTAATGATTGTGAGAGACCATCAACTGACGTAGATGAAACCATAATCGCATCGTAGTTTTGATTAATGAAATTGTTTATATATTTTACTTGCCCTGATACACTTGCCTCAGACGGTCCATCATACTTCACTTGTACGCCTAACTTATCTCCCATTTCTTTTGCACCTTCACCGCCCGATGTGAAGAACCCAACCCCTGTTAATTTCGGAATGAATGCAAATTTTACATCATCTGCTTTTTTCTTATCCGCTGTTTGACTAGAACAAGCGATTAAGCCGATTAAACAAATACACATAATAATAACAATCCCCAGTTTTCTCTTCATGACATTTCCCCCTTATGCAAATTCCTTCTTTTCCCCGTAGTGAATCGTTGTAATTTGAAATGTCTCATAATAACAGAAACAATAAGGATAATACCAATTACTACATTTGATTGTTCATTCGTTAAGCCGGTCATTTGCAAACCGTTCTGCATGAGTCCTATAAAAATACTCGCTAGTACTGTCCCAATAATACTCCCTTTTCCGCCTGTAATAAGTGTCCCGCCTAACACAACTGCCGTAATTACTGGCAAAATCGTTTCACTTCCAATATCAGCACGAGCTGAACCAAAATATGCAGTTAAGAAAGCTCCTCCTAATCCACCTCCTAACCCCGAAAGTACGTAAGCAATAATAACTACTTTCTTCGTTCGAATCCCGGAATATTTCGCCGTACTTTCATTTGCTCCAGTTAATTTTGCGTGGCGACCGTATGTTGTACGATGAAACAATATCGTAAATACAATCGTTAATATGACAAGGAGCCATAATAAATTAGGAATCCCTATAAAACTACCATTTGCCAGTTGCACATACGTATCCGGCAAACCACTTATCCCTTCATAACCAGCGGCTCCTGATCCTCCTGAAATAACAAGGGCGATTCCTGCATATAAAAACATCGTTCCAAGTGTTACGACAAGAGGTTCTACATCTGTCATTTTAATAATGAGGCCATTTAAACCGCCCGCTATACAACTTATTACAAGAGCAACGATAACGGCTAACAGTATAGGCGTACCATTCATCCAAAAGGCTCCGATAAGAATCGAAGTAAGCCCCATAATTGACCCTACTGATACGTCAATTCCGCCTGTTACAATGACGAATGTCATCGGAATAGCCGCGATTGAAATAATGAGGAAATCATTCATACTAAAAAGGAGATTACTAATGTTTAAAAAATCACTATTTACGAAACCAAAGAGAATGAATTCTACGAGGAGCAATAAGAGAAGAACGCCTTCCCATCTATACAAGCTACGTATTCCTTTCATAGATTCACCCTCCTTTCTTCTAGTTGCCGGAGTTTCTTCCATTTTTTTAATACACTATCTAATATGATGATGAGTAAAAGTAAAAATCCTGATATAGCACTATTCCAAAATGCAGGTATTTTTAAAAAGACGAGTGAACTGCTTATCACTTCTAAAAATAACGCACCTAGCGCGGCTCCAAATATAGAACCTGTTCCTCCTTTTAAATGAATACCGCCTAAAACAGCTGCTGCGATAACTTGTAGTTCTATCCCTGTACCTGTTTGATTTGGAACGAATCCAATATTCATGACGAATATACACCCAGCGAGCCCGGCGCTTATGCCCGATATGATGAAACCAAATATTTTCACCTGATCTACAGGTATTCCAATTAGTCTTGCGCCATCTTCATTATCACCTACCGCATAAAAATATCTTCCAATTTGAACTTTCATTAAAAAGAAATATAGTAGTAGTAATATGATAAGAACTATCCATACCGTTATCGGAATACCGAGCATCATAATAGAAGAAATTTGTTTATACTCATTAGGTATATCTTCAATCCACTTTCCGCCCGTGAATATTAACATTGCTCCTCTAATAATCCCGAGCATTCCTAATGTCATAATAATAGCTGGTACTCGAAACTTCGTAACGCCAATCCCATTTACCAGACCGATTAGTGCGCCAAGTATAATTGCCGCAAATATTGAAATAAAAGTACTGTATCCATCTGTTAACAACATCCCACAAACCGCTGCACTTAATCCCATACTAGATCCTACTGATACATCTATATTTTTCGTAAACAATACGAAAGATTGACCGATTGCCAAAATAACTAAAATAACGCTAGATTTCATTATTAAAGATAAGGAACTAAACTGAACAAAACTAGGGTTCATTACTCCAACGAAAGCTATGTATAGAAGTAATAAAATAATAATAGACGTCTCATGCATTTTAAATACACGTTTCACTCCGTTACACCTCCCTTTCCTCCATATGCAAGGTGTGTAACTTCATCTATACTCATTTCCTTCTTCTCTATATGAGAGACGAATTCTCCGTTCCTCATCACATATACACGATCCGCTAATTGAACGATTTCTTCCAGATCTGAAGAAATTAATATGATCGCAAGGCCCTCTCTCTTCAAACTTTGTATAGTTTCGTATACTTCTAGTCTTGCTTTCGCATCAATACCCCGGGTCGGTTCATCAAGAATTATCACTTTCGGATTACATGCAAGATATTTCGCTAGCACTACCTTCTGTTGGTTCCCACCTGATAAAGATATCATCTCTTCATTCATATGAGGGACAACAATTCGAAACTGGTTTATATACGAATTCGTTAAAGCGCTTTCTTTTTTGTTATTTAAAAAGAAGCTACTCGTACTGTTTAAAGATGCAGACGTTATATTTTCTTTCACAGACGCAATTGAAAAAATGCCATTCCCCGCTCGATCCTCTGGTACATACACCATACCTTCCTCTATTCGCTTCTGTATCGAATACTTTGTAATAGATTTCCCCTCTAATAAGACGGAACCTGATTTCAAAGGCATTAATCCAAATATTGATTCCGCTAGTTCAGTCCTACCGGATCCGACGATACCTGCAATCCCAACAACTTCTCCAGCGTGTACAGTAAATGATATATTTTGAAATGCATAACCGGACACATTCGTGACATCTAATATTTTTTCCGAATACTCTGTTTCCTCTTGGATGATCTCTTTCTTCTCCTCAAGTTTATATCCTTTCGGTAATAACCCCTCCATTAGCATGTCATATGTATAACTCGATACATCGCCTTGACTTACAATCATTCCGTCACGTAAAATCGCTACTTTATTCGCAATTTCAAAGATTTCTGGAAAACGATGTGTAATGTAAATCATACCAATACCTTTTTCTCTTAAACTTTTCATCAACACAAAAAGACTTTTAATTTCGTGAGTTGTTAATGTCGATGTTGGCTCATCTAAAATAAGAATCTCAGCTTCCCTTATTAATCCCCTCAATATTTCTACTAATTGTTGCTGGGCAATTGATAATGATAACCCTAGCTCATGAAGTTGAATGTTCCATCCTAAATCTTCTAGCAACTTATTAATCTTATTTCGAAGCTCTTTCTTTTTCACTTTCATTCCGATACAAATGTTCTCTTCAATTGTCATATGAGGAAAGATGAGTGGCTCTTGTGGTATTAAATAAATACCATGTTGATGTGCTTCTGCTGTGTTTGAAAACTGTTGTACTTCCCCTTTCACATACATCTTGCCTGAATCGTATGAATACAAACCTGTTAATATTTTCATTAACGTTGATTTCCCGGCACCATTTCCTCCAACTAAAGCGTATACATCTCCGCGCTCTAATTGTAAATTGACTTCTATTAATACGAGTTGATCTGAAAAAGATTTACTCATCTTTGTAACTTGTAATAAGGGCACATTCTCCACATGATGTCACCTGCCTTTATGCAGAACATTTTTTGAGAAAATGATTTTTTGTTCTACTTGTTTTGTAGCATTGTATATTCCTTTTTTCATATCTAGAACACTTTTTTCACTGGGCTAATTATCGTTTCAACTGGAATAAACAAAATAACGAACACATATGTTTAAGCATTGGTCATTTGTTGAAAGGAATGAAGAGAATGTCACAGCTGAACTTTGAAGAAAATTTGTTAACTAAAGTAGCTTGGTACTATTATAAAGATCAACTAACGCAACAGGAGATTGCTTCACTTCTTCACATTTCAAGAAATAAAGTCGTTCGGTTGTTAGATAAAGCACGTACGGAAGGTGTCGTTACATTTCACGTAAAAGGTACTGGTTTACACTGTTTAAGCATCGAACGTGACCTTATGAAAAAATTCCATCTAAAAGACGCTTTCGTTATTCCAACGCCAACTGAAGATTATACATCTTCACTCGGAAAAGCTGCTGCACAATATTTAGAAACTCATCTGCAACAAGGAGATTTACTTGGCATTGGCTGGGGAGAAACGATAAGTAAAATGCTAGAAAACATTCATTTTGAAACTTCTATGAGTCTTTCAATCGTTACTCTTACAGGCGGTGTTAACCACTATATTCCGAGGAAGCAAAACTATTTGAACTACATGCAAGGAGACCTTCACATCATTCCTACCCCTTTTCTAGCATCCACAAACGAAATGGCACAAAGTATTCTATCAGAGCCGAGTGTGAAAGATATGCTTCACGTCGCTTCACTCGCACATACAGCAGTAGTTGGCATTGGAGGTTTATCACAAGATGCCACAATTGTGAAAGAAGAAAAATTAACGCTACATGAAATGACGTATATACGTAGTCAGAACGGGGCCGGAGATATTTTAGGTCAATTTTATAATACTGACGGAAAACAATTAGAACTTCCCCATCATAACCGTCTTATCGGCACACCACTCTCTGTTCTTCAAAATATGAAACATGTCGTTGGTGTAGCTGGTGGCACTAAAAAGTTAGATGCAATTTATGGCGCCTTAAAAGGAAAATTCATTCATACATTAATTACCGATGAAGAAACTGCCCTCTCCTTATTAAGAAAGGAAGGTGACTCTTAATGTCCTCTTTATTAGCTTACGATGCTGGTACAGGAAGTATTCGAGCAGTCCTGTTTGATTTACAAGGAAATCAGCTTGCAGTTAGTCAACAAGAATGGGTTCATAAATCAGATAGTCGTTATCCCGGTTCAATGAATTTTGATGTAAAAGAAAACTGGAAGCTCGTTCAAGAATGTACGAAGGATGTTCTGCAAAAAAGTAATACGTCCCCCTCTTCTATTAAAGGTATAAGTGCAACGAGCATGCGCGAAGGATTTGTTTTATACGATAAAAACGGGCAAGAAATATGGGCTTGTGCAAATGTTGATGGTCGCGCATCAGCAGAAGTTAGTGAACTAAAACAAATTCGTTCCGAAATTGAAGAAGATTTATATAAAAAGTCAGGTCAAACATTTTCATTAGGTGCTTTACCTCGCTTGCTTTGGATAAAAAAGCATGAGCCCGATGTATACAGAAACATTCATAGCTTTACGATGTTAAACGATTGGATTTTATATAAATTGTGCGGAATCTTGCAAATTGATCCTTCCAATGGATGTACGTCCGGTATATTCGATTTACAAAATAGAGCGTGGGATAACTCGGTTGCTGAGCAATGTGGACTTACGCTAGCCTTTTCACCAAAAGTAAATGAGGCCGGCACAGTTATTGGGCATGTCACAAAACAAAGCGCTAAATTAACAGGATTATATGAAGGAACACCCGTCGTTGCTGGCGGCGGAGATGCACAAATGGCATCGCTCGGAACTGGCGTCGTGAAGCCAGAACAAACATTTATATGCGGGGGCAGTTTTTGGCAACAAGAAGTAAATATAACGAAACCAGAAACAGATCCGAATGCACTTGTTCGTATAAATTGCCACGCTATTCCTAACCTATGGCAATACGAAACAATTGCTTTCTTCCCTGGTCTTGTTATGAGATGGTTTCGAGATGCTTTTTGCCAAGAAGAAAAAGGCCTCGCTGAAAAGCTAGGTGTAGATGCTTATGATTTACTAGAAGAACAAGCGAAAGAAGTACCTGCCGGCTCACACGGCATTATCCCTACTTTTTCAAATGTAATGAATTATATTTCTTGGCGTCACGCGGCACCATCTTTTTTAAATTTAAGCTTAGATGCTGATAAGTGCGGAAAGAAAGAAATGTTTCACGCGATCGAGGAAAATGCGGCCTTCGTTACACTCGGCAACTTGAAATTAATAGAAGCTCTCACTGGTAAATTCCCTTCTGAAGTAATCTTTGCTGGCGGTGCTGCTAAAGGAAAGCTTTGGCCGCAAATTCTTTCAGACGTTCTTGGAATCCCAGTCAAAGTACCCGTTGTAAAAGAAGCAGCTGCTTTAGGTACGGCTATTGCTGCTGGAGTTGGCGCAGGTATTTATGAATCAATGGCCGAAACTGCCGAGCAATTTGTACAGTGGGAAAAAACGTTTGAGCCAAACGCTGAAAATCATGAGCGTTACAAAGAGTTCTTTGAAACATGGAAAACAGTGTATGAAAGTCAACTTTCCTTAGCCGATAAAGGTCTCACATCCCATATGTGGATGGCCCCAGGTGCACTGTAACACATTACATAAAGGAGTGATTTCTATGCTTAAAGTGAATGAAGATGATTTCACCTATCGTTTCGGTGATAACGGGCCGAAATATTTATTACAAGGGCCAAATATTGATCTCGGCCTAGTCATTATTCAGCCTGGGCAAGAGTTTCAAAATCATTTTCATACAACGTGCGAAGAAGTCTTTTATGCGTTAGAAGGCGAAATAGATTTCTATGTAAATAACGAAAGAGTTCCGATAAAACAAGGTGATGTCTTGCAAGTTCGTCCTCATGAATCTCACTATCTTATTAACCATTCTGATAAACCTTTTAAAGCTGTTTTTATTAAGTCACCACATTTACCAAATAAAGATACAGTACAAACTGAAAATCCAACATTAACGAAGGAGTGATTTCTAATGACTTGGGGATTTAAAAATCGATTAAATACAATTTTACCTGACGGCAGAGCGGTTATGTTAGCGATAGATCACGGCTATTTTTTAGGACCAATTCACGGACTAGAACAGCCGTTAGAAACCGTTAAAAATTTGCTTCCTTATACGGATTCACTCTTTTTAACGAGAGGTATACTCAGCTCCTGTATTCCTGAAGACTGCAGCACACCGATGGTTATGCGCGTTTCAGGTGGACCAACTGTAGTCGGCAAAGATTTAGCGAATGAAACAATTGTTACACCTGTGAAAGAGGCCGTAAAGCAGAACGCAATTGGCGTCGGCGTTTCTGTTTTTGTTGGATCAGACTATGAAACACAAACTGTTTCAAATCTCGCAAACGTAGTCTCTGAAGCTCACGATTATGGGCTGCCAGTACTCGGTATTACCGCCGTTGCGAAAGAACTACAAAAACGTGAAGCTCGCTTCCTAGCACTCGCTTCCCGCGTATGTGTTGAAATGGGAGCTGACATTATTAAAACGTACTACTGCGAAGGATTCGAAAAAATTACGAGTACATGCCCTGCCCCAGTCGTCATTGCCGGCGGTCCCAAACTTGATTCAATCGAAGATGCATTAAACATTACGTACAATGCGCTGCAAGAAGGTGCAATCGGCGTAGACATGGGCCGAAACATATGGCAATCCGAACACCCAACTGCAATGATTCAAGCGATTCATGGCATTGTGAAAAATGGATTGAATGTGAAAGAAGCGCTGGAATTATATGATGATGTAAAAAATTAAAGTAAAAGACAGACTATTACACTTAAATATATACAAAATCAATATTTACTATAAGGAAAAGCCCATATGTTAGATTACTGAGCAGTCTAACATATGGGCTTTCTTTTACATTTTTCATTGTTCCGAATTTGGTCAGGTCTCTACAGATCACGTACGTTCCAAACAATCTCACCGCGCTCGTCCCACGTACTGTGATGTCGCTCAAATCCTATCTTTTCTAATACCCGGAAGGACGCAACATTCCAAGCGCCTACAGTCGACCAAAGTCTGTGGCGCCCGGTAGCAATCGCAGCCTCCAGCACAGCGGATGCTGCCTCTGTCGCATAACCCTTGCGATGAGCACTGCGGAACAACTCGTATGCAATCTCCGGCTCTTCAAGCGTGGAACGACCGATAATCAAGCCACAGTATCCGATGAAATCGCCTTCGTCTCGCCTACGAATAGTGAGAAGGGAAATGCCATCTTCAGCTGCTCTCTTGCGCATCTCAATAAGATAGCTACGAACAGATTCAATGGTTGGCATGTCCACACCACGTTCACCAATTAATTTTCTCAGCCAGACTGCATCGGATTCCTCCCACATATTCAGATCGAGTCGTTCCGTTTTCAGCTGGAACACCATATCTTTAAATACAGCTGTCATAGTGGCAACCTCCTAGTTATGTCACTGTACCTCCCACCACATCAGGTAAGAAACCCAGTTGATTCACGAAAGTTTATAGCGACAGTACACAAAAAAATTTTGTTATTTTATGCATAAGCAATTCCCCTACAAAATAGACCTTTTTATCAAACTTTATATTAAATCTACAACATTTGGTTTAAGATGGTATGCCGTTTATGAAAAATCAAACTGTGCTTGAATTTGAAATTAAGTTAGATTAATAAATATAGGAGCTGTCTCATAAGTCGAATTTTTGACTAAAAGACGCTTCTTTTTTACTTTGATGTTCCATTAAAAAAGCGAATGAAATGGTAACAAGCCCCTTTCTAAACTTGATAAGAGGCTATATATACACCTTCCGACAATTACTCTTGATGAGTGCTATTGAGTTTTGAAACTTTCTTACCATCTCTATAGTCAAGGCAAGAAACTTCAATTAATAAGCCATTAAATATTGTAAAATAAAAACCATAACTACTACCTCGCATTGCATAAGGTTCCTTTTCTATTTCAATGCCCCCAGCTACTAAACGATTATACGCCTGATCAACTTCGCTTGAAGTTTCCACCAAAAAGCCAATATGAAAAGCCTCAGGATATGTAACGTCATTCTTCCCCTTGAATGCTTTTGGATCACTTAATACAAGTATAAATCCACTCTCATCACTCATCACTACAAGGGCCTTTCCCTTTTGCTCCAAAAATTGAAAATCAAAAAATGTTTCAAAGAAATGTCTAGCTTCCGATAAATCATCAACACATAGATTCAAATGATTTAACCTCATTCACTCATCTCCTTTTAAACAGGGGTTATACGAAAGTATATTGCCCCATATTCATAACACCTGAACGTTACAGGGGTTGTATTCAAGTGTTCACTTTTTAATAGTCTAATACTTTTTTCTATCGTCTAGAACGATTTTTAAAATGCAACATTTTGAATACAGTTAATGAAATTATATGACCAATTCGACACGGAATATTTATTTACCTATAAAGATTGATAATCGTAGTAATCTACTTATTCTTTATTCTACTTAATTCTTTGTGCAATTGGGTGATCATCTTTTAGTTGCAGCAGGTCCCATAAATTCCCGTATAAATCCTTAAATACTGCAACAATTCCATATGCTTGCTCTTTCGGTTCTCTCACAAATTCTATTCCTCTTGAAATCATTTCATTATAATCTCTCCAAAAATCGTCAGTATTTAAGAAAAGAAATACTCTACCACCTGATTGATTACCAATAAAGGGCTCTTGCTCAGGTTTAGATGCCCTAGCTAGTAATATTGTGGTGCCGACTGAACCTGGAGGAGATACCACTACCCACCGTTTATTTTCTTCTGGCTGATAAATATCTTCAACTAATGTGAAATTTAGTTTCTTTGTATAAAACTCTATCGCCTCATCATAGTCTTTTACTACTAATGCAATATGAACTATCGATTGAACCATTATTACCACTCCTAATCTTCTCACTGATCGGATTATATTATAGCATTTCTATTTTTAACCTGTCTGTTAATTCTTCTTACATCACATGCAAATCATTCTCTTTATTCAATGTTAATAACCATCTATCAATAAGTAGATAGATGGTTATATATTGGAAGGATTAAAATGAAACAAATGTATTTTTACAACTGCTGATAAGCCGATTTCGATGATTTCACATAATAAACTGCGTGATCGACGTTAATGATATGATCTGGTTTCGGTTTACCACGGTTCGCTCTATGTCCAGCTAAATGTTCTTCACTTGTTTCCCAGTTTTTCCATGCTTCTTCCGATTCCCAGCGAATCATAACGACTACTTCTTCGTCTCCGCGTCTTACTTTTTTTACGAGAACGCTTAAGTCGATAAAGCCTTCAAATTTTTCAATAATTCCTTCTCCAGTGAAACGTTCTACAACTATATTAGAAGTACCTTCTTTTACTGTAAATGTCTTAGTTTCGATAAACATATATCCCACTCCCTTTTTGTAATACGAATACTAGTATTCTTTTATTATAATTGATTATGATAATTATTTTCAATTATAAAGTTATTAATTTTTGGATTATGCAGACTTCTCTTCAATCGACTCATCCAAAAATTTAAAATATGGAAGCAATATCCCTATTAAAGAAGTGGCACATATTATCGAACCGATGATAAAGTATAGCGCTCTTACTCCCCACATCTCGCTCAGTATGCCCCCTAATAACACACCTAACGGCATAGCGGATCGCATGAAAAATAAACGCACTGAAAATACTTTCCCTATCATATTATTCGGGACCGTTTGTTGGCATATCGTCGTGTTATGAACATTAAAAAATGAAATACATATACCGGCAATTACTTCAATTACAATCGCTATTAGAATACTATTGTTTAAACCTAGTGAAATGTAAGTGAGACCCCCTACGAATAATCCTCCAAGCATAAGTAGTCGACGACTTCTATACTTCACTTTCCCAACTAACATGGAACCAACTACATAACCAAGCGGGAAACCTGCCATGAAGTAGCCGTACTCCGCATATCCTGCCGACAGTTCGTCTTTTATATAAGGAAGATTCGTAACCATCGTTACTCCTACTCCAAATTGAACGAATGCTAGAAATACCCCAAGCCAAACGATAACTGGTTTTGTGAAGAAGTATGTAAAGCCGTGAAGAAATTGCTCTAGCCACGTTTTTCGAAGTTCTTGCTTTACCATTTTTTCTTTTATGAAAAGTAACAATCCTCCACTAATGAATAGACAAACACAAACGAACAATATTGTTAATTTGATTCCAATGAATTTAATAACGATGCCACCTAATACCGGCGCCAAAAACATCATAAGACGAGTCATTCCATCTATATACGCATTTGCATTTTGAAGCTGCTCTTTACTTACTATGCTCGGTGTAATCGCTTGACTTGCAGGTGTATATAGCGGCGTAATGAACCCTACTATAATTTGAACAACGTAAACGTGCCATACTTCTATATTATTAGTAAAAAGCATTACTAAAGGCAGTAAGAAAACAGAGGCCCGCGTCCATTGCGAAAAAATCATAATCCACTTTCGGCTCCATTTATCAATAAATGGTCCACTTATAAGTTGCAGTATGAGAGACGGGATAAAATATAGTAACCACATACTACTTAATGCTGTTTTTGATCCTGTTAACTCATAAACTAGAATTGAATTACATAACGTCCCGAAAGCCCCACCTAATTCTGAAATGGCACTACCAATCCACATAAAAAAGAATGAACGATTTTTCAATACATTTTCCAATATAACGCACCAACTTTTCTCTTAAATTCCTCCCTTTATGTACATTCTCGTTGTATATTATCTGTTTAAAAATGCTTCTAATTCTTTTGCTAATGACTGCACTGCTTTCTTTCTCAACACATATTTTCCGTCATGAATATCTACTAACTTTGCGGAACGTAAAAGTTTCAAATGATGATGTACTGTTGATTTTCCCAGTTGTAATTTTTCCGTTATATCTTGTAGCGTACGCTCTTGTTCAAATAGTAGTTTTACTATACGCAGCCTTGCCTCGTCCCCAAGCGCTTTATGTTTATGTACTAAAAAATAGTTCGGCTCATATGGGTCTTCCGGATGTATACTTTCATTTGCGACTGGATAATGAAACACTTTCATATCTTCAATATCTGCTTCTATGTTCCACGGTCTGTAAGTAATTTGCGGGATAAGAAGTACGTGATGCACACTTGGTTCTGGCATGTATATAACTCCACCTGTAGCCCACTCTACAAACTCTTCCGGTTTCATCTTTTTATTCATTTCATTTTTTGCTTCATAATCTCGCTCTAGTATAGAAAGTAATTGCTCTTCTTCTTTCTTAATAACACTTTCATACCATCCTGTCATAACAGCGATTAAATGCCCTTTTAATAATTGCACATCCGTATTACATATAAACTCAATATACGTAGAGAAAAATTGATGCTCCTGCGTTAGTTCCGTTAATTGTTGTACCGCTGAAACTTCTCCGCTTGCTGCTAAACGTCTTTTTTCTTGATGCATGTCTCCTAAAAACGGTAAGCACACATACTTAAAATCTACTTCTGATAGCGAATTGATATTATGAATAAATTGAGATAAATCCGTAAAATCCCCATCATACAGTAACTGTAGCACCGCTTTCCACGTATTATGCTTCTCAACAAATTGTAAATGCTCTATCATTTCATGAGGTAAAGATTGTCTTATTTCTTCCCATTCACTTTGAGTCTTTTCGAGCGTGTCGATTAACCTCTTATGAGTAATTGCCGCGATACCAAGAGCGCATTCGAAAAGTATCGAATACTTCATTTGAACGTTGTACGTTTCCCTTTTTCTACTCGTTACGTGAAAGACTTCCATTTCATCCCCTCCTTATTTGCTATATGTTAAATTCTATATTCATCGAATTATACCTTCAATTTTTTTAGAATTTTAAAATCTTTTATAGCTACAATCCTTTAAATTTAAAGACTTTGATCATTCATTGAACATTAAAAAAACGCAGTTTAGTTGCAAACTGCGTTTTTGTTTATATTGCGTATGAATTTTTGAAAGTAATTAAAATTCAACAATGAATGTTCCAATGACTAGAAAATTCATTCACCGCTTATCGATTCATCTGCGCGTTGTTTAATAGCCCAATTATTTCACTCAACATTTCCTCTGTAAAAGCACCTGCGCTAAAGTTCACTAACGCTCGTAACGGCATATAGTTTAGCATAGCCTCCATCATTTCAGAGGTATCACTATCCCCTTCAGCCATACTACCAAATGGGCTGTCTTTTAATGCCTTTTCCATAAGTTCTTTTGCAAGTGGTGCTAAAATTGGGTCCGCGAATATGTCCCCTAGTAAAGTATTTCGATGTACTGATTTTCGAATTATTGTCGTTGATTGAACATATAGGCTATCATGTAAAACAATCTCTTTTGAAGACTTTCCTACTAAAATTTCAAATTCACCTGTTTCAACATGCCAGTCCTTCAATTCAACATTATAATAAGCAAATGATCTTTTATTTAAAGTAAAGCTAACCGTTTTTTCTTCTCCCGGATGCAATTCTACTTTTTCAAATCCTTTTAATTCTTTTTCAGGACGACTCATAGTGCTTTCAACATCTTTTATATAAAGCTGAACAATTTCTTTCCCTGCTGTACTACCAGTATTTTTCACGTTTACACGAACGGAAACTATCTCCGTATCCTTTATTTCTTTCTTATCTATTGTAAGATTACTATACTCAAAGTTTGTATAGCTTAACCCAAAGCCAAATGGGAATAATGGCTCAATATTTTTCGTATCATAATAACGGTATCCGACGAACACACCTTCTTTGTATTCCACTTTATCGCCTTCACCAGGGAAGTTTAAATAAGAAGGATTATCGCTTAAAACTTTCGGGAAGGTTTCTGCTAATTTTCCGCTTGGATTCGCATCACCAAATAATATATCAGCAATTGCTCCGCCTAATGCTTGCCCACCTAAATAGCCTTCAAGTATTCCTTTTACTTTACCTATCCATGGCATTTCAATTGGCGCTCCGTTACTTAAAACTACAACGATATTACTTTGCACTTCAGCAATAGCCTCAATTAATTGCACGTGATTTTCTGGCATCTGTAAATGTTTTCGATCAAAGCCTTCTGACTCATAACGATCTGGTAGGCCAACGAAAAGGACAGCTGTATCTGCTCGTTCTGCTACTTTTTTTGCCTCATTAATCATGTTTCCATCTATATCATCGCTAGCAAGATCATAACCTTGGGCAAATAGTATATTCGTTTTTTCACCTGATACAGTTTCAATTTCTTCAAGAATACTTTCAAGTTTTGTTGGATTAATATGAGAGCTTCCGCCACCTTGATAACGTGGTTGCTTTGCAAATCCTCCAATTACCGCTACCGTCCCCTCTTTTTTTAGCGGAAGGATGGAATCTTCATTTTGTAACATAACCATACTTTCACTTGCAACTTCTCTTGCAAGCTGATGATGCGCGTCCTTACTATACACAGCGTTTTCTAATTGGTTATCATATGCTTTAAAAATAATGTTAAGAAGACGCTCTACTGCTTGATCAAGCTTTTCTACAGATAACTCTCCACCGTTAACTGCAGCAACAATCTTCTTCTCACCAATTCCAAAGCTTGAAGGCATTTCTAACTCCAAGCCGTTAGCTAAACTTTCTACACGTTCATTTACTGCACCCCAATCAGAAACGACAAAGCCTTCAAAACCCCATTCATCTTTTAAAATATCA
Organism: Bacillus cereus group sp. BfR-BA-01310; assembly: GCF_022664325.1. NCBI lineage: Bacteria > Bacillati > Bacillota > Bacilli > Caryophanales > Bacillaceae > Bacillus > Bacillus cereus group sp. BfR-BA-01310. The sequence continues at coordinate 89,042 of NZ_JAKUHD010000015.1, forward strand.
TGTAACAAATAGTTATTTTCCGAAGCGTATTCACCATTTATCTTGTTGTAAGCACTCATTACTGTCCAAGGTTGTGCTTCCTTAATGACATCTTCAAAGCTAGCAAGATAGATTTCACGCAATGTTCTTTCATCAACAATTGCATCTACAGACATTCTGCGGTGCTCCTGATTATTAGCAGCGAAATGTTTTAATGACGTTCCAATTCCTTGGCTTTGTACGCCTTTAACATGGTTTGCGGCTATTTGTGATGATAAATACGGATCCTCTGAAAAATACTCAAAGTTTCTTCCGCAAAGTGGCGAACGTTTTATGTTTGCACCTGGTCCAAGGAGAACACCTACATTTTCAGCCTGACATTCTTCTCCTAATGCAACTCCTACTTGTTTTATTAATTCTTTATTCCATGTACTTGCTAATCCTACTGCTGATGGGAAACAAGTTGATGGAATACTGTTATAAATCCCTAAATGATCTGCTCCCTCTGCCTGTTTTCTAAGCCCGTGTGGCCCATCAGTTACCATAATTGAAGGAATTCCTAATCGCTCAATCCCCTTTGTATTCCAAAAGTCTAATCCAGAACATAGACTTGCCTTTTCTTCTAATGTCATTTGTGAAATGATTTTCTTAATATCTCTTTTCATAATACCCCTCCTAAAAAACAATTAAGTAAACGCTTTCTTATCACTATTATAGTTATTATTTTTTAGATATTATGGTATATTCTTTAGAATACTTGTAAAAATTTTAGTTGATTATATATATGGTTACTATGCAGAGGAAAAATGACCTGCACTCGCTTTCGCCCTTATTTTAAAATCCTTGCTTAAGATAGGATTTTATGTTGCTTTTAACTTGTACACATATTGACTGATTTTTAAAGAATAGAGGCTAAAATAATGAATTGCTCCAAACTAGAAGATTTATATTATATTTGTAAGCTAGTCTTTGACATACATAAAACACCTATCTTTTTTATTGATTACAAAGGAAGTTTGGCATTTGAAATCTCTCCAAATTTTCAGCATAACCCTTTGTATCCTTCAACACAGGAGTTACTTAATCAACTATTTAGGGAACATCCGCCCTATACTTTTCCGGTACTAGAAGAGACTTCTTTTCTTGAAAATTTCTTCTCAATTAACTTACGTTTGAACGATCAACTTAGTGGGAACATCATCGTTGGACCAGTCCTTTATTCCAGACTATCAGAAGCCTCAATTAAAGGTCTCATAAATGATCTTCATCTAAAAATAAACAAGGAGGAAATGGTTCAATATTATCAATCTCTCCCCGTTTTAAGCAATTTGAAATTTTTAAATGTAAGCATGATTCTTTATTACATGCTGTATCAACAAAAATTAGACATTGCTGATATTCTGCAAAAAAATATACTGGTAAAAAAGGCGGAATTTGAAATTGAACAGCCCGATATACATATATCAGAGCAACGTCAAAGTACATTAACTCATATCGATCCACTGGCTGAAAGGAAAATATTTGAGTGTATTAAACAGGGGAAAAAGGATGATTTAATTAAAAATCTAAGGAGACTACCTGAATCAGGAGATCTTGGGGTGTTGTCAAAAACAAGTCACTTACGAAGCCAGAAGAATTCTGCCATCGCCGCAATTACACTTGCGACGAGAGCTGCTATAGATGGTGGACTATTTCCTGAAATCGCATATACTCTCAGTGATTTATTTATTCAAAAACTTGAAGAAATAAAAAAAACTGAAGCCATTTCCCCATTTTTGGAGAATGCTTTACTTGAATTCTCAGAACGAGTTAAAAATGGGACGATGCAAAAACATTCAAAACCTATAAATGTATGTCAAAATTATATATTTACTCATCTTTACGAAGAAATCACCCTATCCCATCTAGCAGAAATAGTCGCATTGAACCCTAGTTATCTATCTTCCCTTTTCAAAAAAGAAATTGGAATTTCACTAGGCGAATATATACAGCGTGCTAAGATTGATGAGTCAAAAAGTTTAATGACCTATACGAGACATTCTATATCCGAAATTTCTACACTATTAAATTTCCATGATCAGAGCCATTTTACAAAGGTCTTTAAAAAACATACTGGTGTTTCACCTAAACAATTTAAAAATGGATGTTTTTAATGTTTATCATACTACCAAGAGCAGTCTTCCCTCGTTCGACCAATAGATTTATTTAGTTGCTTTACATTATTAATAAAAATCCCCTCGACTCATGTTGAGGGGATTTTACTAATAATGTAATATACGTTTTTTCTGTTTCCTTTAGCTCTCAATACACGAATTGTGAGCTAAAGGAAACCAAATGGTGTAATTATTTTTCTAACTTCCTCTTATATCTCCTAATGTATGAATAACTTTATTTTCGTCCAGAAAATTCAATTTATGAGTTGTTTGTCATTCCATATATAAGCCCTGAAATATATGGAATTAACCAAATGAACCACACAATTACACTTAATGTGTGAAACTTTGCAATCATTTTTATATCCTTCTTCTTCAAAACTACAGTGGCCCACACAGCATGAAATAACATAAGTAAAATTGCTGATAAACCCGTTATCCCATGAAAGCTGAATAGAGAACCTTCTGAAGCCATTTTCTCCATTAATGTAGTACCAATCGTATCGCATGCTAATCCAACCCAAAATATAAACACATGCCAAGGTTTTAGCGTCTTTTGAATTTTTTCACTCCAGACCCCAATTGAATAAAAAATAAGTGCTGCCGTAATAAATGTAATAGCTGATGCTAGCACATCAATCACCCCTTTACAAAATTTCTCTTCCTATTACAAGTTTTATATTACCTAAGGATTATGAACAGAGTATGAATGGAGCATTTTCCTTCCAAATAAATATAGGATTCTCATTCGTATTTTAAGGGGTACCCCCACACACCCATCAACTTAAGGGATATATTTATACAAAATGCGGTCTTTTCACGTAGTATTTTATTATCGTTTATAGATGTTATAAAAGTA
>NZ_JAKUHD010000016.1:0-84974 GCF_022664325.1 Bacillus cereus group sp. BfR-BA-01310
TCACCACTTTTGGAGGATTAGCTCAGCTGGGAGAGCACCTGCCTTACAAGCAGGGGGTCGGCGGTTCGATCCCGTCATCCTCCACCATATATTTTAAAATGTCGGAGGGGTAGCGAAGTGGCTAAACGCGGCGGACTGTAAATCCGCTCCTTCGGGTTCGGCAGTTCGAATCTGCCCCCCTCCACCATTTTCTTTAAAATAACCTGAGAAGGTTTATTTTTTTGAAAAGATAACCATACTAGTAAATATTAATGGGCTATAGCCAAGCGGTAAGGCAACGGACTTTGACTCCGTCATGCGCTGGTTCGAATCCAGCTAGCCCAGCCATTTACGAGCCATTAGCTCAGTTGGTAGAGCATCTGACTTTTAATCAGAGGGTCGAAGGTTCGAATCCTTCATGGCTCACCATTTTCGCGGAAGTAGTTCAGTGGTAGAATACAACCTTGCCAAGGTTGGGGTCGCGGGTTCGAATCCCGTCTTCCGCTTAATTACTAAGGGGCCTTAGCTCAGCTGGGAGAGCGCCTGCCTTGCACGCAGGAGGTCAGCGGTTCGATCCCGCTAGGCTCCATCTAAATAGAGAAAGCTTACATCAAATGATGTAAGCTTTTTTTGTGCTTAAATTTTACTGGGAAAGGCAACTTTCGTATTTGTCGTTTAAAATGAAGAAAAGGCGTAAATAAGGAACGGGGGATAATTATGAAAGTTGTCATTGCATCTGATTCATATAAAGAAAGTTTGAAAGCTATGGAGGTATGTGAAGCTATTGAAAGAGGTTTTGCAGCGGTTTTTCCTAAGGCAGAGTACGTTAAAGTGCCGATTGGAGATGGAGGTGAAGGAACAGTCGAATCTCTTGTTGATGCTACAAGGGGGAGAATTATATCACTTAATGTGACAGGGCCACTTGGAGAGAGCATACAGGCTTTTTACGGTATGTCTAAGGATAAGAAGACAGCATTTATTGAAATGGCAGCAGCATCAGGACTACAACACGTTCCGATTGAAAAGAGAAACCCACTTATTACAACGACGAAAGGGACAGGAGAACTTATATTGCATGCGCTAGATCAAGGAGCCAAACATATTATCTTAGGACTTGGAGGAAGTGCTACAAATGATGGTGGGGCAGGTATGCTGTCAGTTTTAGGAGTAAGGTTTATAAATGGGAAAGGTGAAGTAATAGAGCCTTCTGGAGGGACATTACAGTTCATTACTGCTGTTGACCTTTCTAGGATTGATTCACGCTTAGAGAACATAAAGATAGAGGCAGCATGTGATGTGGACAATCCGTTAGTTGGATTGAGGGGAGCGTCTTTTGTATTTGGGAGACAAAAGGGTGCGAATGTAGAGATGATGAAAGAGCTAGATGAGAATTTAAAACATTATGCTAATATACTTAAACAGTATGTATCTTTTGATGTATCTGAAATGCCTGGTGCTGGAGCAGCTGGAGGAATGGGAGCAGCTGTCGTTGCAGTGTTAAAGGGAAAACTACGAAAAGGAATTGAAATTGTATTAGATTATACAAATTTTGATAAGCGTATAGAAGGTGCTGATCTTATTGTAACTGGTGAGGGCAGAATAGATGAACAAACGGCTTATGGAAAGGCACCTGTTGGTGTTGCGGGGCGTGCGAAAGGTCTTCATATTCCTGTAATTGCTATTGGTGGATCAGTATCTCCGAATTATACAACTGTTTATGAAAAGGGAATTGATGCAGTATTTAGTACTACAGCAAGTCCAATGACATTAGAAGAGGCATATAAAGTAGCAGAAGAGAATATCGAAATGACAGCGAAAAATATTGCAGCAGTGTGGAAATTAGCGTCAGAAAAACGCTTCTAAATGTAGAAGCGTTATTTTTTATCCTTCCATTTGCGGACAGCTAGTAAAAGCACGATTGGTGAGAGCTAATAATCAGTGAGGGATGGAAAAACGCACTGATTATTAGCTGATTGTATTAGTTGATAGAGAAGCTAGTTGTTTCATTAAGTTAATTTTATGCATAGAATAGTCTTAAAATTTGGATTTCAACGCAAATATAAGTGCATAAATTGTATATCCATGCAGGAAAATGTCGAGTTGAGTCAGACTATATAAAAGATTTAAAATATTTAGTGAAGGCATAAAAGGGGGATACTATCTATGAAAAAAGAAATCTCAGTTATTGGAGTTCCAATGGATTTAGGACAGATGCGTCGTGGGGTTGATATGGGACCAAGCGCGATCCGTTATGCAGGGGTAGTTGAAAGAATTGAACAAATTGGATATGACGTAAAAGATATGGGAGATATATGTATAGAGAGAGAAAAAGAAGTAGATGAAAATACAAAACTAAGAAACCTTACACAAGTTGCAACTGTATGTAACGAGTTAGCAACTAAGGTTGATCATATTATAGAAGAAGGTCGTTTTCCACTTGTATTAGGTGGTGACCATAGTATTGCTATCGGTACGCTGGCTGGTGTAGCGAAACATTATAAAAATTTAGGTGTTATTTGGTATGATGCGCATGGTGATTTAAATACAGAAGAAACTTCACCATCTGGAAATATTCACGGTATGTCACTTGCTGCAAGTTTAGGCTATGGACATCCTGCACTTGTAAATTTATACGAGGCATACCCGAAGGTGAAAAAAGAGAACGTTGTAATTATCGGTGCACGTGCATTAGATGAAGGAGAAAAAGACTTTATTCGTAATGAAGGTATTAAAGTATTCTCAATGCATGAAATTGATCGTATGGGTATGACAGCTGTTATGGAAGAAACAATTGCGTATTTATCTCATACTGATGGTGTTCATTTATCATTAGATTTAGATGGTCTTGATCCTCATGATGCACCAGGAGTTGGAACGCCTGTAATTGGTGGTCTATCTTATCGTGAAAGCCACTTAGCGATGGAGATGTTAGCAGAGGCTGATATTGTTACATCTGCTGAATTTGTTGAAGTAAATACGATTTTAGATGAGAGAAACAGAACAGCGACAACAGCGGTTGCTTTAATGGGTTCTTTATTCGGTGAAAAACTAAAATAAATGTAAGAAAAGCAACTGAGAAGTTGCTTTTTTTATTTGAAAATAGGCGTATAATAATGACTTATATTATACTGTAGGATAAGAAAGTTTGACATCTTACCAATTTAAGCTGAAGGGGGTCGTTTGTAATTGTTGTTTGTTTCATGTATGGTATAATTAACTAGTTGTTGGAAATACATACAGATAGAGCATAAAATAATATTTCAATATATGGATAGAATTGCTCGTAAGTAGGAGGAAGGGTTAGCATGCCTTTTGAAGATACGACCATTTTGAAATATCTTAGTACGGCATTAGATATTGCTGTTGTATGGTTTATTATATATAAGCTAATTCTTATAATCCGTGGTACGAAAGCTGTGCAACTTTTAAAAGGTATTACAGTTATTATTGTCGTCCGGATGATTAGTATTTTACTTGAATTGCATACGCTATATTGGCTAACGGAGCAAGTATTAACGTGGGGATTTTTAGCCGTTATTATTATCTTTCAGCCAGAATTACGAAGAGCACTTGAGCAGCTAGGACGGGGGAGCTTATTTTCGCGTGTGGGAACTCACGAGGAAGATGAACCTGAAATTGTTGCAACAGCGATTGCGAAAGCAACGGAATATATGGGAAAACGTAGAATTGGTGCATTAATCACTTTGTCAAAAGAGACTGGGATGGGTGATTATGTAGAAACGGGTATTCCGCTGAATGCATATGTGTCATCGGAATTACTCATTAATATTTTTATCCCTAATACCCCTCTTCATGACGGAGCAGTAATTATGCAAGGAAGTACAATTAAAGCAGCAGCATGTTATCTTCCGTTATCAGAAAGTCCTTTTATTTCGAAGGAGTTAGGAACACGACATCGCGCTGCAATGGGAGTTAGTGAAGTCACTGATAGTATTACAGTAGTTGTGTCGGAAGAAACAGGTCAAATTTCTTTAACGAAAAACGGTAAGTTACATCGTGATTTGAAGACAGAACAGCTGAAGGATATGTTGTTAGCAGAATTTAGTGGGAACGAAAAAACGACTTCTTCGTCTTTATGGAATTGGAGGAGAAAGCGTCATGGATAAGTTAATGGAGAATCATTGGTTTTTAAAAGGAATCTCATTACTATTGGCGTGTATGCTTTTTATGTCAGCAACTTTAACTGACAAAAATACGACATCGAGTGTATTACCTTTCGTAAATGAAGGGAAAGAAACATTAACTAATTATGCTATTAACCTTAAGTATGACGAAGAGAAGTATATTGTAAGTGGTATTCCAGCAGAGGGAGTCAAGGTAAAATTAGAAGGTCCCAAAGCAGCGGTTGCTGCAACAAAAAACAAAAGACAATTTGATATACCAGTTGATTTAGAAGGCCGTCCAAAAGGAACTTATGAAGTTTCTTTAAAAGCGAACGGGCTTCCAGATGAAGTGAAAGGGACAGTTCAACCATCAACAATTAAAGTCACTCTTCATGAAAAAGCGAAAAAGTATGTTCATGTAGATTTAAAATTATCCAATGAAGATCAGATGCCAGCAGGTGCTACTGTTGAGAAATCAAGTATTAAGCCTGACACTGTTGAAGTAGTTGGAACAAAAGAAGAAATAGAAAGTATTTCATCTGCTAAGGCATATATAGATTTAAAAGGTGTTAATAAAACCGTTACAAAAACAGCGGAGGTTACATTGTACAATAAAGAAGGAAAACGTTTAAATGTAAAAACGAATCCATCTAAAATAAGTGTAACAGTGAATGTAGCGACACAAGCTACAGCAAATAACGTAGAAAAAACAGTTCCTTTAACATATGCGAAAAAAGGGAATTTACCAGAAGGTTTAGCTGTTACAAATATTAACGTTGAACCAGGAGAAGTAACGATAGCTGGTCCAAAAGACATTTTGGATAATATACAATCTATAGAGGGGGTCGAGGTAGATCTTAGTCAATTGACGGATTCTACAACATTCGATGCCTCTGTTTTATTGCCAAAGGGTGTCACAAGTGCAAAACCAAATCAAGTGAAGGTTTCGGTAGGGGTACAAAAAGTAAAGCAAACGAAAAGTAAAACTATTGATGGTATCCCGATTCAAAAAAATGGAATTCCGAACGATGTTACTGCTCAGCTACTTTCGCCGCAGGATGGGAAGATAAGCGTTGATATTTCAGGAGAAGCAAGTATAGTAGATAAAATAACAGCTGCTCAAATAACAGCGGTGATTAATCTACAAAATGCATCTCCGGGAACAAAAGATATTTCTATTCAAGTAAGCGGCCCTGGTAATATTTCGATCGAGCCAAAACAAAAAAGTGCTAAAGTTACAATTGTGAAGAAAGAAAAGCCAGATAAAGAAGTACAGGGTAATGTTGAACACCCGGATTCAACAAACAATCAGGGAAATCAAACTGAAAAGCCAAAAAATCCTGAACCAGATCCAGAAAAGGATCAGGAAAAAAATAAAGATAAAGACAAAGAAACTGGTCAAGAACCGAGCAAAGAACCAACAGTAGATAATCAAAAAGAGCAAGAAAAAGGAGCGAATCATAATGGGTAAATATTTTGGTACAGATGGAGTACGCGGGGTTGCAAATAAGGAGTTAACACCTGAATTAGCGTTCAAAATTGGACGTTTTGGAGGCTATGTATTAACAAAAGATACAGACCGTCCAAAAGTAATTATCGGCCGTGATACACGTGTATCTGGACATATGTTAGAAGGGGCCTTAGTAGCAGGTCTATTATCAACTGGAGCAGAAGTAATGCGTCTTGGTGTTATTTCTACACCAGGTGTGGCTTATTTAACAAAGGCGTTAGATGCACAAGCAGGTGTTATGATTTCTGCATCTCATAATCCAGTACAAGATAACGGAATTAAGTTCTTCGGTTCAGACGGTTTTAAATTAACGGATGAGCAAGAAGCAGAAATTGAAGCGTTATTAGACAAAGAAGTTGACGAATTACCACGTCCAACAGGCACTAACCTTGGACAAGTGAGTGATTACTTTGAAGGTGGACAAAAATATTTACAATACATTAAACAAACTGTAGAGGAAGATTTCTCTGGTCTACATATCGCTTTAGATTGTGCACATGGTGCTACATCTTCTTTAGCTCCATATTTATTTGCAGATTTAGAAGCCGACATTTCAACAATGGGAACTTCACCGAATGGTATGAATATTAATGAAGGCGTAGGATCTACACATCCAGAAGTATTAGCTGAATTAGTAAAAGAAAAAGGTGCTGACATCGGACTTGCTTTTGATGGCGATGGAGACCGTTTAATCGCAGTAGACGAAAAAGGAAACATCGTTGATGGCGATCAAATTATGTTCATTTGTGCGAAGTACATGAAAGAAACTGGTCAATTGAAACATAATACAGTTGTTTCAACAGTTATGAGTAACTTAGGTTTCTATAAAGCACTTGAAGCAAACGGTATTACAAGTGATAAAACAGCAGTTGGTGACCGCTACGTAATGGAAGAAATGAAGAGTGGTGGATATAATCTGGGCGGAGAGCAATCAGGTCACATTATCTTACTTGATTACATTACAACTGGTGACGGAATGTTAAGTGCACTTCAACTTGTAAACATCATGAAAATGACGAAAAAACCATTATCTGAGCTTGCAGGTGAGATGACGAAATTCCCACAATTACTAGTAAATGTTCGTGTAACAGATAAAAAACTAGCATTAGAAAATGAAAAAATTAAAGAGATTATTCGTGTTGTAGAGGAAGAAATGAACGGCGATGGTCGTATTCTTGTTCGTCCATCTGGAACAGAGCCACTTATTCGCGTAATGGCAGAAGCACCAACACAAGAAGTTTGTGATGCTTATGTACACCGTATTGTAGAAGTTGTGAAAGCTGAAGTTGGCGCCGAATAATTTGCTGAATTTGTTTTAAAAGGAGCACAAGAAGTGCTCCTTTTTCATATGTTTTATAGACAATGAAAAAAAATTCATTGACGGTTTATATTGTTTGTTATAAGATGGTCTTGTTCTTTTTCTCAAAGTAAATATTGTAAATTATAAAAGCGCCAGAACTACAAGTAGTGTAGTTGACGAGGTGGAGTTTATCGAGATTTCGGCGGATGACTCCCGGTTGTTTATCACAACCGCAAGCTTTTACTTAAAACATTAAGGTGACTTAGTGGACAAAGGTGAAAGTGTGATGAGAGAAAAGGAACGGATGAAAACTAGCTGTATAAGTGTATACGGACTTAAACCCAATTGAGAGGAAGGTGAAAGCCGTTACAAGCTTACAGGGCTAGCAATATGTAATCCGTTTTTTTAATATAAATAAATGGTATCGGACTATGTCGTTACATGTTCGCAGAGCAGTGTAAGCATTTGTAACGGCGACTAAACATGTGTGGAATCGTAGGATTTATTGGAGAGCAAGATGCAAAGGAAATTTTATTAAAAGGTTTAGAAAAGCTAGAATATCGTGGATATGATTCAGCAGGTATTGCAGTACAAGCAGAGAACGGTGTTGTTGTATACAAAGAAAAAGGCCGTATTGCAAAACTTCGCGAAATCGTAGATGAGAACGTAGCGGCAAGTGTGGGAATCGGTCATACACGCTGGGCTACACACGGTGTTCCAAGCAAAGTAAACGCGCATCCGCATCAAAGTACATCAAAACGCTTTACACTAGTTCATAACGGTGTAATTGAAAACTATGAGTTAGTGAAAAAGGAATATTTACAAGATGTAACGTTCGTAAGTGAGACAGATACAGAAGTTATCGTACAGCTTATGGAACAACAAGTAAGCACAGGACTAAGTGTAGAAGATGCATTCCGTAACACATTATCTCTTTTACATGGTTCTTATGCAATCGGACTACTTGATGCTGAAAATCCAAACATGATTTATGTTGCTAAAAACAAAAGCCCGCTATTAGTAGGTGTTGGTGACAACTTTAATGTTGTGGCGAGCGACGCTATGGCGATGTTACAAGTTACAGATCAATTTATCGAGTTAATGGATAAAGAAATCGTAATCGTAACAAAAGAAAGTATTACAATTAAAAACTTACAAGGTGAAACGATTGAACGTGCACCTTATACAGCGGAATTAGACGCAAGTGATATTGAAAAAGGAACGTATCCTCATTTCATGCTAAAAGAAATCGATGAGCAACCACTTGTAATCCGTAATATTATTCAAAAGTACCAAGGTGAAAATGGCGAGATTGAACTGGATGCAGATATCCGTAATGCAATTTTAGATAGCGATCGTATTTATATCATTGCATGCGGAACAAGCTATCATGCAGGTCTTGTTGGAAAGCAATTCATTGAGAAATTTGCGAAAGTACCAGTTGAAGTACACGTAGCAAGTGAATTCTCTTACAACATGCCATTATTAACAGAAAGACCATTCTTCATTTACATCTCACAAAGTGGTGAAACAGCAGATAGCCGTGCAGTACTTGTGCAAACAAATGAAATGGGTCATAAAGCTTTAACAATTACAAATGTACCTGGTTCTACGCTTTCTCGTGAAGCTGATTATACACTTCCATTATACGCAGGACCAGAAATCGCAGTTGCATCGACGAAAGCATACACAGCTCAGCTTGCAGTGCTTTCAATCTTAGCGGCTGACATTGCAAAAGCAAAAGGTGAAGTTCTTGAGTTCGATTTAACACATGAATTAGGACTTGTAGCAAACGCAATGGTAGTACTTTGTGATCAAAAAGAAGAAATGGACGCATTAGCAAAACAATTTTTAGCAACAACGCGTAACTGCTTCTTCATTGGACGTAGCGTAGACTTCTTCGTAGGTTTAGAAGGTGCGTTAAAACTAAAAGAAATCTCTTACATCCAAGCAGAAGGCTTTGCTGGAGGAGAATTAAAACACGGTACAATCGCCTTAATCGAAAACGGTACACCAGTTATCGCCCTTGCTACACAAGAGCACGTAAACCTTGGAATTCGCGGTAACGTGAAAGAAGTAGTAGCACGCGGAGCTAACCCATGTATCATCTCAATGAAAGGCTTAGAAATGGAAGGCGACAGCTTCGTATTACCAGCTGTACATGAAGCATTAGCACCGCTAGTAGCAGTTATTCCATTACAACTTATCTCATACTACGCAGCACTTCACCGCGAGTGTGACGTTGATAAGCCACGTAACTTAGCTAAATCTGTTACGGTTGAGTAGGAGATTGGTAGGTTAATAAATATAGTATTGATTTAAAATAAAGTCGTGACGTTTATTAGAAACACCCCTTTGGATATTTTTATCTAAAGGGGTGTTTTTGTATTGAAAAGAAAAAGAACATCTAAAATTGATAAGTGGATTAAAGTGGATAGAGGAACAGAGTCGCTTTTATTTATCTGAATTTTTCGTTATTATTTAAGCATAGGCGCATTGATTGACTAAGCGTTACAAGGGGGCTTATTAATGAAAGTGAAAGAAAAAACATATTTAAGTATAGAAGAGATTATTTCATTACCAACCTTATCAGGTACAAACATAAGTGATGATGGCAAAAACGTAGCATTTGTTAAAAAGACAGCTAATTGGACAGACAATACATATAGGAATCATGTATGGATATATGAAAAAGATAAGGAGCAGAGCTATCCACTAACAACTGGGGATATAGATAGTACACACCCATTATGGTCTCCAGATTCTAAGAACATTGCATACCTTAGCCCAGTTGGTGACGGGGATAATAAAAATCAGATCTTTGTTAAGTCAATAGATGGTTATAGTGGGGTTCAAATTACTGATGAGAAAGAAGGGGTTAGTAATTTCAAATGGGAGCCTACTGGCAAGGGTTTTTATTATGTTGCACAGTCAAAAGAATGTGAGGTGATAAAGAAACGCAAGGAACTATATGGAGACTTCCATCATATAGGTAAGGAATGCCAGAATAATTGTTTATACTACATTGAAATAGAAAAAGTGATACAAAATGATAAATATGAACATGAAAATAGCGTTTTTTATCAACTAACTGATGGAAAGGATTTTCATATCCATGAATTTGATATTTCAAATGATGGGAAAAAGGTTGTATTTATGGCTACACCAAGCTCAAATATGGGAGATTATATAAATGGTGATCTATACATATTAGATATTAAAGCTGGAGAGTTACAAAAGCTGAATATAGATAAGTTATTGGGAGGGAGCGTTTGTTTTTCTCCTGAAGGCAGCAAAATATGTTACTCAGCAAGCATAAGGGAGAAGGATTACTATAAGACTCATATACAAGACAGTACGTTAGAGATATATGATATTAATAGTGGAGAGTTAATTCAACCTTTAGCAGATTTTGATAGCACGGTTATTCCGTTACGGTGGACAGCTAAAGGAATTTTAATTGGATGGCAGAACAAAACTAATTATCTTATTGGGTTGCTATCTGAGGATGGCACTGTGGAAATGTTAAGCGAAAAAGTAGATAGCTTTATAATGGATGCTTCTATAACAAGGGATGGAAATCATATATCCTATAATAAGGCGATAGCAAATGAGATTTTCGAAATCTATTTAGACGATAAAAAAATAACGAATGAAAACAGCTTTTTCAAAGGTAAGCTTAAAAGTAATAGGGAAATAATCTCATGGAAAAGTAGTGATGGTCTTGAAATAGAGGGTGTTTTATCAACCCCAGTAGAGTTTGACGCAAGTGAAAAATATCCCTTATTAGTGGTAATCCATGGTGGTCCGGCTTGGGCATCCTTTCCGATATTTTCAGACTGTTTTAATGAGAAATATCCTATTGAACAGTTTATTGAAAAAGGCTTTATAGTTTTAGAACCAAACTACAGGGGAAGTTCTGGCTATGGCAATGAATTTTTAAAAGCAAACTATAGAAAACAGGGAATTGCTGACTACGAGGATGTTATATCCGGAGTGGATAAACTAGTTGAAGAAGGGATTGTAGATAAAGATAGAGTAGGGGTTATGGGATGGAGCAACGGGGGATATATATCAGCTTTCTGTTCTACATTTAGTAGTAGATTTAAGGCGATTTCAGTTGGAGGCGGAATTACTAACTGGAGCACCCATTATGTAAATACAGATATACCTTACTTTATTAGAATGTATTTAGGAGATAATCCATGGAATGATTCAGATATATATGCTAAAGCATCACCAATGACATATATTAAATCGGCCTGTACGCCTACCCTAATCCAACATGGTGAAAAGGATGCAAGAATTCCAACTACAAATGCATATGAGCTATATCACGGATTAAAGGATATGGAAATTGATACAGAATTAATTATATTTAAAGGAATGGCATATAGTTCTGACCAGCCAGGAATTCATGTGGCTATTATGAAGCAGAATTTGATGTGGTTTTCACATTATATTCTTGGAGAAAGTATGAAGGATTTTAGGGCTTTATAATGGATATTCTCATAGGATATATAAGGAAGTTTTAAGTGACAACGAGTTGTTTCGTTAAAAGGACAGATTGTTGAAAAAGAGACTCAATAAATTATATAATTTATTGTAAACTGCATTCAAACAATTATTGAGCAAATTTATTATAAAACATTATAAGTAAACACAATTCGGAGGACTAATATGACAGAGAATAAAAATGAGCTATCAGTAGAACAACGTGAAGAGTTATTTAATGTATTGAAAGCTCGTTTTGAGAAGAACATGAATCGCCATGAAGGTCTTGAATGGGCTAAAGTTGAAGCGAAGCTGAATGCTAATACTGAGAAATTATGGTCACTTAACGAAATGGAAATAACGGGTGGCGAACCAGATGTCGTTAGTTATGATAAAGAGAAGGACGAGTATACTTTCTATGATTGTTCAGCGGAAAGTCCTAAAGGTCGCAGAAGCCTTTGTTATGATCTTGAAGCGCTAGAGTCAAGAAAAAAACATAAACCAGAAAATAACGTTATTGATGTGGCAACTGCAATGGGTATTGAACTATTAAACGAAGAACAATATCGAGATTTGCAAAAGCTTGGAAAATTCGACATGAAATCATCGAGTTGGGTACAAACACCTTCTGATATTAGAGAACTCGGCGGTGCCATTTTTTGCGATTATCGCTTCGGGCATGTTTTCGTGTATCACAATGGGGCAGAATGTTACTATGCTGCAAGAGGTTTTCGTGGTTCGCTAAAGGTTTAAGTTTGGCTTAAATAAAAAATTTGTGTTAAGACTTGTTTTTATAAAAATAGAAAAGGCATATAACATTCATATGTTATATGCCTTTTCTATTATATATTTAGTAATTTATTTAGGTAATGTAAATTTAGCTTTTTTACCTTGTGAAATATCTTTTGCCTCTTTATTTCTCATAGGTCCTAACTCAATCTCAAAGGTTTTGTCTTTCCAAATTTTTTCATATTGTTCTTGATCTAATGTGTATACTTGCAGTAACTCTCCAGATGTTCCAGTTTTAACAGAAGCGTTATAGTCATAATTTAAAAGCATGCCTTCGCTAAGCGTATATTGTGTACCATCATTAACTCTTAATGTAGAGCTTATAGGAGATAGCGCAACGTCTTGAGCATCTTTGTTATCAAGTTTGAATTTTACTGTTAATAGAACAATACCATTTTTGAAATTTGCAAAGCGTGGAGCTTCGACGGAATTTGGTGTGAATTGAGTAAATTGGTATCCATCTAATGTAACATTAACAGCACCTAATTCTTGACTATTATTAATACTTGATTTCTCTTTTAACATTTTTTTATCGCCCATGTTATTAGCGGTAGCTTTATCTTGGTAGAAAGTTTTATCTGCTGCAACCTTTTCAGTGCCTTGTTTGTTCAAACTTAACGAAAAGTTTCCAGGGCTACCGATTGGGGCATCAAATTTTCCTTTATTAGCCTGTGCAGTTGGAACTTTGACGGAGACTGTTGATAGGGTTGAAATTTTTGTTAAATCATCTTTTCCAAATGGATAAGCGATATAACCAGAAATGGTTTCGCCTGCTTTTACTAAATAATCATTTGTTGGAGCAAGCTTGGATGGTAGCTGGTCTTCTTTTGGGATTAAATCTTTATAGTTACTATATACTTTCTGAGCACCAGTAAATGACATGTCCAATGCCGGCATATAGTAAATATCTTTAGTTGAATTATTTTTCACACTATAATTTGCGAGAATAACTCCACCGTCTGTTTGATTATTAAAAGGGATGTTAAAGTCTGTATGGAAGCCATTTAATTCAACTAATGTATAACTATTAAGTGATACTGAAATATCCTCTGCTTTATAGATTTGTGGTTCCTTATTTTCAAAAAGAACTTTTGTTTTACCACCTGTTTCTTTCTCCATATAGGAGATCAGCTTGGAATAATCGCTTGAGTTAGTAGCTGTATCTTCAGTCTTTTTATCTTCGGATTTTTTATCTTCAGGTTTATTTTCTTTCGTTGTACCCGTTTTTTCTGTTTTGCTTTCTTTGGTTGCATTTTCTTTTTGTTCTTTATTTGTCGTATCGCTTTGACCGCAGCCAGTTATTAGAAAGGCTGCTACGATTACTGTAGAAAATAAAGAAATTACTTTTTTCGACATTTCTCTTCCCCCTATTTGTTTAAAACTAGATGAGTCTGTATAATCAGACCATTTACAACATATCTCACATTAGCCCCATGTTTTATTATAAAAAAACAAGCCATTATTTACCAGGATTTTCTGGTTATTTTTGTTATTTTAATATCTTAATGGTTATTGTGAATAGAAACATAGTCAAAGCTTATATGTAGGTAAATCACAATTTTTTTGTCACAGGAGAAGTGAAATCATCTTTGTTATTTGAAATATTCCATCTTTTTGTTAGAATGAAAAATAGAGATATATTGAAAGGGGATAAAGACTAGATATGTGGATGAACTTGTAATGATTAGAAGTTGGATCGATGAATTTTTCTCTCTCATTAGTGAGGGTTTATTTAGCTATCTATAAATCATTCAAGGACTGCATATTTGGCTTGTACATCCCTTTTGTAAGGATAGATGCCTATTTTATGTATCTGTCTTTTTTTGTGGGAAAGTTTATATTTCTTATATAAAATATGCGTCCTTTAACCTGGAGGAGTATATTATGAATCAATTAAAAAATAAAGTAGCAGTTGTTACAGGCGTAAGTCGCCTGGATGGTATCGGAGCAGCTATTTGTAAAGAATTAGCTGAAGCAGGATACGATATATTTTTTACGTATTGGACGAATTATGATAAAGAGATGCCTTGGGGCGTTGATCAAAATGAACAAATACAATTAAAAGAAGAGCTAATGCAAAATGGTGTTAAAGTATCAAGTGTGGAGTTAGATTTGACTAGGGATGCTGCACCAGAACAGCTTATAAATAAAGTTACTGAACAAATGGGGTACCCTTATATATTAATTAATAATGCAGCTTATTCTACGAATAATGATTTTTCTAATTTGACTGCCGAAGAGTTGGATAAGCATTACATGGTAAATGTTCGTGCGACTACACTGTTAAGTAGTAAGTTTGCACGTGGATTTAAGAATAAATCTGGCGGTAGAATCGTTAATATTACTTCGGGGCAGTTTCAAGGATCTATGGCTGGAGAGCTAGCCTATGCAACAACGAAGGGAGCTATTGATGCTCTCACTAGTACTTTGTCAGCAGAGGTAGCCCATTTAGGTATAACTGTTAATGCAATTAATCCAGGTCCAACTGATACGGGATGGATGACAGAAGAGATAAAAAGAGGATTAAAACCGATGTTTCCTTTCGGTAGAATAGGTGAACCGAAAGATGCAGCGAGGCTTATTAAGTTTTTAGTGAGCGAAGAAGCAGAGTGGATTACAGGGCAAGTTATTCATTCAGAAGGTGGATTTAAAAGATAAGTTTTTAACCCCTTTAGATAGGTCTAAAGGGGTATTTTATAAAGTGAAACTTTAATCAGTGGGGGTTTTGTTCATCCCCCACTGATTATTAGTTGAACCAATCGGGCGTTTACGGGCAGTTGATCTCCCACCTAACTTCTTTGCTCCAGCCGAATTTTGAGGTAGGAGTCTTACTGCCTACAAATGCGGGATAAAGATGAAATCTAGCTCGAAAACTTTTATGTTCCTATAGTAATCACGACATTTCCCTTCTTACGTCCTGTTTCCACATACGTATGAGCTTCTAAAATTTCTTCTAATGGGTACGTTCTATCAATAACTGACTTTAGTTTTTCTACTTCGGTTAGCTTTTTTAGTAAAAGCATATCTTCTTTGCTCACTTTTGCCATCGTTCCGTTGACTGACACGTATTTACCGTTAGGAGCTAGTGTCTTCTTACAATGTTGTTTTTTATGCTTTCCAACCGCATCAAATATAATATCGTAGCGCTCGCCTCGTTCAGTAAAATCCTCTTTCGTATAATCAATTGCGTTATCAGCCCCTAAAGATTTTACCAACTCAAAATTTGAATTACTACAAACAGCTGTAACAGTCGCGCCGAAATGCTTAGCAAGTTGCACAGCGGCGGTACCTACTGATCCGGAGGCGCCATATATAAGTACTTGTTGCCCGTTTTTTATGCGTCCTTTTCTCAGAAAATGTAATGCTGAAGTTCCGCCGAAAGGAATAGCTGCAGCTTCCTCATACGTCACATTGGTAGGTTTTAATGCTATCAATCCGCTTTCATGTACACATGTGTATTCAGCATAACCACCAACGTTAAGTCCTGTTAATGCAAAGATGTGATCTCCCTTTTTGAATTGAGTTACATCTGTTCCTACTTCCTCAATTTCACCAGATAACTCTACACCGAGTATAGGCTTTCTCGGTTTTCTAAAACCTAATATAATTCGCATAGGAATCCAAAATAAAAGGGGACTAGTAAAGCTTCGCATTCTACAATCTCCAGTTGTTACACTTGTTGCGTGAATCTTAACTAATACTTCATTCTTTTTAGGAGTAGGTTTCTTTACGTCTTGAAGTTTGAGAACGTTAGGTGGCCCGTATTTTGTGCAAATAATTGCTTTCATAGCGACCTCCTGAATTAAGTTATTTTCCTCTATAGCATATTTAAATGTTTTTTAAATCATGCTTATAGTTTCACTTCATAATAAGTAAAAGAAAGATAGTTCTTTTTTACAGTGTAGTATTTTCCTTTTAAGAAAGTAGGTACAATAAAAATAAAGAGAAGTACTAGTGAGGTTAGAATTTCAAACGAGGAGAGTGTCATTTGAAAAAAAGAAAGATAGCAGTTGTAATTGTAGCGTATACAGCGTTGCTCGCGACATCTATACATACATATAAAGAGCAATTGGATCATCCTATTATGAGCGATGTAGGGAAGTTGCTTCCAACAAAGATTAAACGTGTTGAAAATGCTGAGGATGAGAGTTCGTTAAAAAAGCTGGTGCAAGATGCAAATGTTTCTGGAGAGAAGATTTCCATTGCAGGTATGCAACATAGCCAGGGCGGACAGACGTATTATCCGAACGGTACGATGCTTGATATGAAAGGCTATAATGAAATATTAGAGTTTAATCCGGAGAAGAAGAGGATTAGGGTACAAAGCGGTGTGACATGGAATGACATTCAGAAGAAAATAAATCCATACGGCCTTGCGGTTCAGGTGATGCAATCTCAAAATATTTTTACTGTTGGCGGTTCGTTAAGTGTAAATGTACATGGGCGTGATATTCGTCATGAAGCATTGATTGATACAGTAGAGTCGTTCAGATTGTTAATGGCAGATGGTACGGTACGTAATGTAAGTAGAGAAGAAAATGCTGACTTGTTTCCGTATGTAATTGGGGGATATGGATTATTTGGCGTGATTTTAGATGTGACGCTCAAGTTAACGAATGATGAATTATATGAAACGCATACGAAGGTAATAGATTATAAGGAGTACTCTTCATATTTTAAGGAGAAGGTGAAAAAGGACGAGAATATACGGATGCATTTAGGACGTATTTCTGTGGCCTCGAATTCGTTCTTGAAAGAAATGTATGTGACAGATTATGTATTGGCAGAAGATCAACAGAAGCTGAAAGAGTACAGTAAATTAAAAGAGGAAACTATTATAGCTGCACCAAAATTTTTGCTTGGATTATCACGTTATAGTGATTGGGGAAAGAATGTATTTTGGGATATACAAAGAAGTTATTTTGAACGTACAGATGGTAAGTACGAAACTCGGAATAATGTAATGAGATCTGATAGTGCTTTTATGGAATACGATAATCCAAACTTGACCGAAGTTTTACAAGAGTACTTTGTACCAATAGATGGTTTTGCAGAGTATATAGATGATTTACGAAGTGTTTTAAATGAAGAGGAATTAAATCTTCTTAACATTACAATTCGCTATGTAGAAAAGAATGAGAATGCGGTGCTATCTTATGCGAAAGATGATATGTTTGCGCTTGTGCTTCTAATTAATCAAGGACGTTCTGAGGATGAAATAAAGAAAACAAAAGTAGTTATTCAGAAGATGATCGATGTTACTTTAAAGCATAATGGAAGTTATTATTTGCCGTATTATTCTTATCCGGCAAAGGAGCAGCTAAAGAAAGCGTATCCTCGCATAGAAGAATTCCTTCAAAAGAAGAAAGAAGTAGACCCGGGGGAAAGATTTGTGAATTTATTTTATAAGGAGTATAGCAAATGACATATAGAAGATTTGTAGCCTCACAAAGCATTATTATGATGGCTGGTAGTATGGTATTTCCGTTTTATATACTATTGCTTCGGAATGTTGGAAATAGTTTCTCGCAGTTTGGCTGGGCGTACGGCTTATTTGCTTTAACTTCAGCCCTAGTATATCCGTTAGTTGGGAGAATTTCCGATAGAGTAGGTGATAGAAAGTTATTAATTATATACGCTTGGTCTATGGCTATATTGATGCTTTGTTTCCCAATCGCAACAGAAGTTTGGCATGTATATATTCTCCAAATTTTAATGGGTGTTTTAGGTGCTGTGCAGCGTAATACCGAGAAGACGTCGTTAGCACGAAAGGTAGCGCATAAGGAAGCGGGTTATGAAATTGGAAAGTACCATGTATGGACATCAATTGGGGGAGCAGTAGCAATTATCGTAACTGGCTACTTAGTGGATTTCTTTACGATTGGTACAATTTTTTATATTGCCTCAGTGTTGTATATGGTGAGTGGATTTGTGTTAAGTAGTAAAAAAATATAATCATTCCCATTTTTACCTGATTCCCCTTTATTTGTTATACTTATGGAGAAGACAAAAGAAAAGGGGACATTGCCTTTGATGAAATTTTTAGTTTTAGCTATTCTCACTTTGTTTTTGATTCCATGGACAAGAAGCGGTAATAAACTTCGCGCGGTGGATAAAGGGGGAGATGAGAAGGTTGTAAAGGGTAAGAAATCATCTATTTTAGTTATTCCAGTTTTATTTTGGATTGGTATTGCAATCTATGAATATTTTTGGTTAATTGATGATCGGGTAGATTCAATTCTTACTCATTATTCTGTTGCAGTAGCGATTTTGATTGGGATTGTCTTATTTTCACAAGGTAAGATAGGGAAATTAGAAGGTACTTTAAAGGGACTTCTAATGTTTGTGTTACTCGTAAGTTACGGCTATTTTGGTTATTTACATGATATAGTAATCTCGCAAAAGAAATATGATTCTGTCGTGAAGGTAGAGAAAGATATTTCAGAGCCATTTACTGAAAATGATCAACCGTTTACAGTGCCGCCTAAAACAGCGGAAAATAAAATGAAAAAGGTATTTGGTGATATTCCGAAAGTAGCTTATTTTGAGCTAGGGGAATTAACACCACAAATGGTAAATGGTGAAGCCTTGTATGTAGCACCAATTGAAGTGTCAGGTTTCTTTAAAGCGCGTAAGGCAGGAACAATACCAGGTTACGTAACGATGTCAGGTACAAATCCTGATGCGGAAGCGAAATTACATCTTGGATATAAAATGAAGTATGTACCAAGCATGTTTTTCGGTAATAAGTTAGAACGTGTCGTTCGAAAAGCAGAGCCAGATTTGATTTTTAAAGGAAAGCCAAAATTTGAAGTTGATGATAAAGGGAAACCGTATTATACAATGACGTACGGTGAGTTTATTTCAGGAAGATCAGGATTTGAAGTAGAAGGCGTTGTCGTTGTTGACGCACAAACAGGTGATGTAAAGCGATATGATAAAGGGAATGCACCTAAATTTGTTGATGGTGTATTAAATCATGAAACAGCATCTACGTTAAATACGTACTTCGGGAAATATATTCACGGATTTTGGAATACGAAATTCTCACAAACTGATATGAAGATTCCGACTGAGTGGGGGACGAAGGAAGGTGTTACACCAATCTTCGGTAAGGATGGAACTCTATATTACTTTACTGATTTCACCTCTCCGAAAGAAGGAGTAGATTCTGCCCTCGGTTACTCATTAGTCGATGCACGTACAGGAAAGCTGTATTATTATAACGGAAAAGAAGTAAAGGGAATTATGGATGGTTCGGCTGCTACAGAAGTAGTGGATAATTCCTTTAAGAGAGAGAAATGGCATGGAACGATGCCGGTTATTTATAACGTATACGGTAAACCTTCTTGGATTGTACCGGTTATTGATGACGGGGGATTAGTACGTGCTCATACTGTTATATATGCTTCTAATGCAAAAGTATTTGCGACAGGTTCGACTCAAAAAGAAGCACTTGAGAATTATAAAAATGCGCTGAGCGGAAGTGGTGACTCATTTAGACCGACTTCAAATGGAAAAGAAGCGCAAAAAGAAGGTACTGTTCAACGTGTATATAAAGAAAAATCAGGTGAAAATACGATTGTGTACGTACTGTTAGAGAATGAACAAAAAGTATTTATGATACCTGTAAAAAAATTCCCATATGCTATGTTTACAGAAGTGGGGGATCCAATTCAAATCACATATTTAGATACAGGAGAGGCGATGTCATCCGTATCTAAATTTACAAATAGCAATTTGAAAAAGTAAAGCGATAGAAATTCTATCGCTTTTTTTACATTATTAAACAGGAAAATACGGGATACTTGACGTATATTTATGTTGTAACTATAATTGTTACGATTCGACATTTATATGAAAGGGTGAATGGAAAAGGTGAATGGAGTTAATCACGAAGTATATAAACCTGTAAAGACAAACAGGTTATGGATGATTCTTGTATTAGGGACACTTACGGCAATTGGGCCATTATCTATTGATATGTACTTGCCCTCTTTACCAAAGTTAACGGATGATTTACAAACGGGAGCATCTCTCGCGCAGCTGACATTAACTGCATGTTTGCTTGGGCTTTCAGTAGGACAATTATTTGTTGGTTCAATTAGTGACATTTACGGAAGGCGCAAACCTCTTATTATCGCTCTTATTATTTATGTTGCTTCTTCCTTACTCTGTGCTGTAGCACCATCTATTTGGAGTTTAGTGCTTTTACGTTTCTTACAAGGTGCTTCAGGATCTGCTGGGATTGTTATATCACGTGCAATGGTACGTGATATGTATTCAGGTTCTGAAATGACGAAATTTTTCTCACTACTTATGTTAGTAAACGGAGCGGCACCTATTTTGGCACCGATTATTGGGGGACAATTATTACAGTTCACATCATGGCGCGGCGTTTTTATCGTTCTTGGAGCAATTAGTGTATTCATGCTAATATCAGCTACTTTCGTATTACGTGAAACATTACCTCCTGAAGAAAGAGAGACAGGTGGATTGTCAGGAACGTTGGCAACATACGGAAAGCTTCTGAAAGACCGTTTGTTTATGGGATATGCATTGTCGCAAGGATTAGTAACGGCTGCAATGTTTGCTTATATTTCTGGTTCACCATTTGTGTTGCAAAATATATACGGGGCATCACCGCAAGAGTTTAGTTTGTTCTTTGCGATTAACGGTATTGGTATTATTATTGCTAGCCAAATTACTGGCCGCTTAGCAGGGAAAGTCAATGAGAAAACTTTATTTGTTTTCGGTATTGTTATTGCGGCTGTTGGTGGTCTATCGTTACTACTTACAATCGTATTGGGAATAGGTCTAATTGGTGTTTTATGCTCGTTATTCCTTGTTGTATCAAGTGTTGGGGTTGTATCAACAACTGGCTTCTCGTTAGCGATGAGAAATCAAAAACAAGCAGCAGGAACAGCATCAGCTTTACTAGGTTTATTACAGTTCATTTCAGGAGCACTTGTTGCGCCGTTAGTAGGTATTGGTGGAAGTAATACAGCATTGCCGATGGGTGTTGTTATTGCACTTTGTGAAGTGGGAGCTGTGTTATGTTATTTATTTATGGCGAAACGAAGTGAAAAACAATTTGATTTGCAAAAAGGGTCAAATATAGAAGTATAGGAAAATAAAAAGTGATGACACGTTGTCATTGCTTTTTATTTTAAAATCATAAAACTGATTATTCGGTAATTTTATTGTTTTCAGTTTATTTTTTACTTATAATGGATATTGGGTCCGTCTTATATTCTATAAAGAGTATAGGGGATACAGATAATAGAATGGTATCAATAATAGGGGAGGAATATTTTTTATGTTTAAAAAGGTAAGTGCAGTAACCCTTGTATCACTTTTAGCTTTATCGCCCGTTGTAGCGTTAGCAGCACCGGAAGGTAATAATGTGAAGCAAGTAAATGTGGAAAAAGTAGATCAGGGAACTGGAAATGAAAATAAGGATGCGAAATTAAAAGAACCAGAACAAAAGAAAGATCAGAATCAAGGAAATAAAGAAATTTCTAAAGAAATAGAGCAGACTATAAAACCAGAAGAAAAGAAAGAATTAAAAGAACCAAAACCTAGTATAGAAAAGAAATTGGAACCAGTAGAAGAAAATAAACAAGGACAAAAGAAAGAGAATGTAGGACAAAAAAATGTAACACCTGCCAAACCGGTAACACCGTCAGAGCAAGTTACTAATAAACCGTTAGCGCCACCTTCTTCAAAAATAGATGAAGATGAGGCAATAGATATATCTAATTTTAGTGGGAATGTAGTAGGAAAAGCGAAATGGGACCCGAAAGAAAATCATTATGTATTAGATATAACAGCAACAGTAACAAATAAATCTCAGGAAAAGGCAATTGACCTTTATCTTGGTATAGCTATACCAAAGGGGTTAGATGGAGATTTTAAAGATGTCCATGGAGTAGAACTTGAGGACGGTTCTAAGGCGATTGCAATTCAATTGCCAGAAATGGATGCGGGCAAAACAGTTACAAAAAATATTAAGATACCTGTTCTAGGAAATGTAGCAGGTGAAAAAGTAAGTAAAGATATCGAATTATATTTAATTGATCATGCGAATAATGAATATGAGCCTCTTGGAAAAATTAAAGGAAGTGCCAATATTGATTTCTCAGAAATGAACAAAGATATACGTTTTGAAGGGAAGGTAAAGGCAACAACATGTGTACAGAATTTAAAGGAAAATCAATTTACACTAGATTTCTTATTAACAACTCAGAATTTAACAATTGAGGACTTAAAGGGATTTGATGTGGAAATTGATGTTCCAAAAGATATTAAATTAACAATTCCTGATCATTATAAGCAAGCGGAAATTCCTGACTATTTAAAGGATGCTTCTTTACAAGAAGGGCTTCGTGAAGGGGCAATGAAGCTAGATATTAAATGGAACGGAAATATAGCGACAATCCCAGTGCAAGCAATGGAAGCAGGAGAAGGATCTGTATTGTACTTCCAAATTGTTGGTGAAACGGCTAAGAATTTAAAAGATTTAAAAGTGACCTTTACTGCAAAACGTGGAGATCAAACTGTAAAGAAACAAGTAGCGATTGAAAAAGTAGAAAATAAAGATTGTAAAAAGCAAGATGATAAAAATACAGCAGGAAATAATAATGGTGAAGGGAAAGGAACTGGAAATAATACACCTAATACAAAAGGGCCAAATTCAAATCAAGTAATCGATAAACCGAATCAAATTACCCCAACACCAGTAACACCGACACCAGTAACACCAACAAAAGTAACACCAACACCAGTAAAAGTGAGTGATAAAGTATCTTTGCCAAAAACGGGTGCTTCACAAAATGATAATTTACTTACATTAGTGGGTGTTGTTATGCTGGCGGGAAGTGTTCTCGTATATAAACGTAGTCGTATGAATGTGAATAAATAAGAAGCGGTAAAGATACATAGTAAATTTTCCGTTTAAAAAGACCTGGTAAAGTTATTACCGGGTCTTTTTATATCTATATCTTTGTTCTCTATGTGTGCTTACAGTTTTGTAAGGTGGCATAGTAAAGTGGTGCAAAAGTTACTTGAATAAAGTGACGATACTGTGACAAAAATGTTGGTATATATATTAAGAAATCATCTTAAGTGCAAAATTTAGGATGTTCTCGGTATAATAAAACAAGTGGAGATAAGAGAAACTGTAATTTGTAGTAGATGTAGATAAAAGGAGAATAAGAGATGAAGAAGATTTTCGGTATTGCAATGCTTGGGAGTATGCTCCTTCTAGCGGGATGTAATGGAAATAAAGACACGAAAGATACGAAAGAACCGAAAGAAAAGGTAGAGCAATCTACTGAACAGACAGAAGATATGAAAGTGTATCGCGAGGTACATGAAAAGTATGATGTGAAGATGAACAAAGAAATTAATAAAGCGTTACAGTTATTTGAAGTGGCAAAAGAAAAGGGCGGTAAGGAAATAACTACTGCTAAATATAAGGAAGACGTGCAAAAGGTAACAACGGGCATGTTAGAAGATATTGATCATATGCGTAAAGAAATTCGTGTACCGAAGTCGAAAGAACAAGAACATGAATTATATGTGGGCTTCTTAAATGAGTCAGAACAAGCAATGAAAAAATTGCAGAAGTTAGCAGAAGAAGAAGACTCATCGCTAATTCGTGATATAGAAATTAATTTTTCAACAGCATCGACATACTATAAACGTTTTCAAACAGAAACGGAAAAATAACCTTGCATGCGCAAGGTTATTTTTTCTTTTTACCATCTCCGTCTTCATCCTCGCATACTAATACTTTCTGCTCTTCGTGAAATTCTGAAATTGTTTGGTCGATTCTCTTTTAGATCCAATCACTAAACTAGATTTATATGCAGGTGATGGCCCGAATAACTATGCAAAATGGCATAATAAAGAATTTGACGCTTTAGTAAAAGAAGCAGAAGTTGAACAAAATGAAGATAAACGCTTTGATTTATTGCACAAAGCAGAAGATATCATGTTTACAGATTCACCGTTAATCCCAATTATATTCCCTTCTGATTCCTACTTACAAAAAGGATCAGTACCGGGACTTCAATATTATGTTGGATTCAAGCCAGATTTAAGATATGCAAAAATAAAGAAGTAGGCAACCGCCTACTTCTTTATTTTACTTCTCTTTTATATTCTTTTTTCGTTCCATCAGAGAAGACAACTTTTAAATCGAATTTTTGATAGTCTTTATCAAGTTTGAATACATTTACTACTTGATCAATTACTTCTTGATCTGGTGTGTTTTTATCAAATTTTAATTCTTGTAGAAGAGGGCTTAATTTTGTAATAGCCTCGTCGCCTGTGAACTTTACATCTGTTTTATGGTCTTCAATTTTTGCTTCCATTTTTTTATCTGCTGCTACATTTTTATAATCAGCTTCGTAGTCTTTCTTCGTATCTTGATAGTCTGCTTTTAAATCAAATTCATTAAAGTTTAGCTTTAAATCTGCAGGAGCTTCATTCTTTGCCTCTTCTGTCGTCTTCTTATTAGAAGTTGTATCTTGTTTTGCAGGAGCTTTACATCCTGTTAATGCAGGTACTAGCATAAGAGCTAATAAAGCTGATAGTAAAATTCTCATCATAAATTCCTCCTTAATGTAACTTCGTTCTATACAAGTTTTTCCCAATTTCATGTAATTATGTATGTGTTGAAAATAAATTATTTTCTTCTAGCTTCAAGGATTAATCCGCAATTTAAATCAAAAAGGATTTGTATGTATATGGTAAATTGAAGTTGTGGGAAGGTACTGAAATGGATGAAGAGTATAAAGAGATGATAAAAAAAGCAATCGAATATATAGAGAATCATTTGCATGAAGAGCTTACGACAGAAAGAGTGGTAGCAGTATCGATGTATCATTTTCATCGTATTTTTCAAAGTTATATCGGGATGAGTGTAACGGATTTGGCAGAAAGCTTTTATGAAACGCTTTTAGAAGAGCTGGCAAATCTGCAATTTGAAGAAGTAGAAAAATAAAAAGTAGGGAGAAAAGATATGCTCAAATGTGTGAAACTGATAAGTATTAGCTTAGTAGTATCCTCGTGCATTATGGGAATCAACTATTTAATTAGTTATCTTTGGTCAGGACATATACCTTCTTTGATATGGAAAACATATTTGATGTTTATATTTATTATGAGTTTTAGTTCAATACAAAAAGAGAGCTGACAATAGTCCTTTTTGTCTTCTTATTATTAAAACAAATGCTTATCACTGTATTTGGAAATACAGGTATACTCTCCGAGATTATTTCCCGCAACATACGCAGCAAATGGTTATTATACAATAATATTCGACGGAGTTAGTTTAGAGAAAAATATTATTTCATTATTGTTTATTATTTTAGTTACACAACTGGTAGTAGTAATTGTTATATGTAAAAAAGGTATCCTTCATATGGATACCTTTTTTACTAGGTTTTATTATTTTGCAACTTCTGTCCATTTGTAGTTAAACTCACCGCCGAAGTCAGTTGTTACAAGTCCTTTAATAAATCCGTGTTGTAGGTAAGAACGACCTTGTTGATATAAAGGAGCAACAGCACCATCTTGTAATAAGATTTTTTCAGCTTGTTTCATTGCTTCCCAGCGAGCTTTTTCATCACCGGCTAAATCTGTTTCTATGAATTTATTTTTCGATTTTTGCCCACTTGAAGTTTAACTGGCCTGCAAAGTCAACTTGCACAATTCCTTTTACATAAGAACGTTCAAGATAAGATTCTCCTTTTTGATAGAGAGGAGCGATAACAGAGTCTTTAAATAATATTTTCTCTGATGCTAGTAATGCTTCAAAGCGGGCTTTTTCATCACCAGCTAAAGTAGTTTTGACTTTCTCAATTGTGTCATCAAACTCTTTATTAGAGTAATGATCTAAATTGTAAGGATTATTTGTTGTAAATAGTTCAAGGAATGTAATTGGATCAGCAAAGTCAGGGCTCCAACCGTCAATTCCAATTTCATATTCACCTTTCAATAATAATGAAACCTGCTGCTTACGCGGCTGAGGTTTTATATTAATCGTTAAGCCATCTAGGTTTTTTTCTAATTGTCCTTTTAAAAATTCCCCTGTTTTCTTCTCAAGGTCACCATCACTTGTTAATAGTTCTAATGTTATTTTTTCAGATCCAAGTTCTTGTTTTGCCTTTTTCCATAATTCTTGTGCAGATTTTGTATCGATTTTTGTTAAATCGCCGTTTGCAGCACGGAAGTCTGTTCCATCGGGACCTTTTGCAAAATTTTTCGGAATGAGACTATAAGCTGGTATAGAGCCATCATTTAATAACGTATTTACAAAGGATTTCCGGTCAATTGTTTGAGCAATTGCTTGACGTGCAGAGACGTTTTGAAGTACTTTGTTTTGTTGATTCATACGTAGAAATTGTACACCTACGTTTGGACGTTCTTTAAAGTTTCCATCCTTTTTATACTTATCAACGAAATCAGATGTTAATTTTATGCGGTCTAATTGTTTCGATTCGAATAAATTTACTTCCGTTGATTTTTCTTTCACAACGTTGAAATTGATTTCTTCGAGTTTGACATTATCTTTATCCCAATAAGTAGGGTTTTTCTTAAATTTAAAGCTTTGTTCATGCTTCCAATCGCTTAGTGTAAAAGCTCCGTTGTACAAGATTTTATTATCTTCTAAAGCATACTTATCACCTTGTGATTTAAAGAATTCCTCGTTGATTGGTAGAAATGTTGGGAACGCCGTTAAGCTAATAAAGTATGGAACAGGACGCTCTAATTCTACTTCAAACGTATGGTCATCAACTGCTTTTACACCAAGTTGATCGGCTGGAAGCTCTTTGCTGTTAATTTTTTTAGCGTTTTTAATATCAAAGAATAAAAAAGCATATTCAGAGGCTGTTGCTGGATCGACAGCTCTTTGCCAAGCGAAGACAAAATCTTTCGCTGTTACAGGTGTGCCGTTCGACCATTTTGAATCTCGTAAATGGAATGTGTATTTCGTTTTATCACCACTTACTTCATGAGATTTTGCAACACCAGGAACAGGTTTATTACCTTCACCAAGATTATATAAACCTTCAAATACATTTCTCATTACTTGACCAGAATCAGTATCAGTAGCACGAGCCGTATCCATTGTTCGAATCTCGGTAGGGGAAGATAAGTTTAAAACTTGCTTACTAGGTGCCTCATCTTTTGCATTTGCTCCGCTCGCTTCGTTTTTATAACTACCGCAACCAGTTAATAAAATACTTACTCCTACAACTGATGCAATACCGGGTACAAACTTCTTTTTCATTTGATTTTCCTCCTAAATAATTAATAAGATTGGATGATGATGAGGGAATGAAAAATAAAAAATCCCTCTTTTCGTATTGAGAAAGAGGGATTTTTACGTACAAGTTATGCACCCGTATATAAACGAAGTCCCTCATTCTATCTTTCAAGCATAAAGCTTGCAGGAAGTGGCACAGTATTCAAAATGAACCTGTTGCCGAGGTTTCAAAGGGCCAGTCCCTCCACCTCTCTTGATACAATGAGTAAACAAATTGACTATATTCATTTTTTTGTTTCTTTGATAATTCGAAATCTTACACCTTAGAGAATGAGGTGTCAATTGAATGTAAAATAGTTTAAATTTTCAGTTTTTAAAAAAGAACCACTGCATATGTACAGCGGTTCTCCTATTTAGAAGTTAAAGTTATCTGGGTCTGGACCAACGCGATGATTTTCATTTAAAGCTTGAATTGCTTTCATATCATCAGTGCTTAATTCGAAATCAAAGATATTCGCATTTTCAATAATACGGTGTTCTTTAATAGACTTAGGAATTGTTACAACTTCATTTTGTAGATCCCAACGTAAAATCACTTGTGCAGTTGATTTGTTATATTTTGCAGCAATTTCTTGTAATGTTAGATTATCCAGTAGTTGTCCCTGCATTAATGGTGACCAAGCTTCAAGCTGAATGCCATGCTCTTTACAGAAAGTATGCAATTCTTCTTGCGCTAAACGTGGATGGTATTCTACTTGGTTAACCATTGGCTTAATTTCTGCAATTTCAAATACGTCTTGCAGGTGGTGAATATGGAAATTACTCACACCAATAGCACGAACACGACCATCTTTATAAAGCTTCTCTAAAGCTTTCCATGATTCAGTGTACTTTCCTTTTACAGGCCAATGTACTAAGTATAAATCTAAATATTCTAGACCTAATTTTTCTAATGTAGTTTCAAATGCTTGTAATGTTGACTCGTAACCTTGATCACTATTCCACACTTTTGAAGTGATGAATAGTTCTTCACGAGGGATGCCAGATTCGCGAATTGCTTGACCAACGCCTTCTTCATTTTTATATATCGCAGCAGTATCGATGCTACGGTATCCATTTTTTATAGCTGCTTTTACAGAATCAATTACTTCTGATCCGTCTTCTACTTTAAAAACACCTAAACCGAGCCAAGGCATTTTCACGCCATTATGTAATGTTGTGTAGTCGTTTAAACTTGTTAAAGTCATATTAATTCCCCCTAGCTTTTTTATTGGTTTCTTCAATTGCTTGTTGAATGACCTCTGAAAAATTATTTTCATATAGAACTTTTAAGCCTTCGGCGGTTGAACCTCCAGGTGTTGTTACTTGTTCGCGGAGCACAGCTGGATCCTGATTTTGCTGGAGCATAGCGGCAGAGCCAGCAATCATTTGAATGACAAGGTGTTTCGCTGTTTCCTCATCAATTCCATAGCTTTTCGTTGCTTCAATTAACCCTTCAGCAAAGTGGTAGAGAAAAGCAGGTGCACTACCAGTAACTGCGGTAAGTTGGTGAACTTCCTCTTCGGTACAAGATCGCGAGGTACCGATGCCTTTTAAAAGAAGTTGTAACGTTTCTTGATGTGTTTCATCTACGGAATGTCCCGTCGTATATAAGGAGATAGACTTTCCAATTTCAGCAGCTGTATTTGGCATAATCCAGGCAACAGGTGTCCCTTGAGGAAGCCTTTCTTCTAGGTAAGATGGTCCGATTCCAGCAGCAACTGTTACGACAAATTGGTCGGTTAGAAGAGGAAATAACTCCTTTAATAACTGTTCATGTGCAGCAGGCGGCATTGCTAAAACAATTGTATCTACAGATTTAATATGCTGCTTCCAATCCGTTGTAATCGATATATCATATTGAGTTTGTAATTGCGTTAGTTTTTCTACGTTGCTTCGGTTGGAAACGATAATTTCTTCGATGTATTCTTTACTAGTTTTGAGTAATCCGGAAAATATAGCTTCTGCCATACGGCCGGCACCAATAAATAAAATTCGATGTTTATTAGGCATATCCTTTATTCCTTTCTAATGAGAAAATGTTATAAAAAACGATACCATTTTTAAGAGCTTCTTGTAAAAAGAAAAGGCTTTTGCTAAGCCGAAAAGTCTTAGAAAATTGGCATTTATGGATTTTGTATAACATAGTTAGCATTGTGATTTATATTTCAACTGGCTTATACGTCATGCTAATATTATCTGTTATTAATCTGTTTTTATGTATTGATGGCTTGCTAGAATGGAAGAGAAGCTATAAAAACAAAATTATATAAATAATTATATTTAAAAAATAATTGCAATGAAAAACCCCCTGAAGCATATACGCTTCAGGGGGTTTAAATATAGTATAAATTTATGATTTCGTCATACCAAGTAATACAGCGCCGCCGATAATTAAAACACTACCTAGTGCAATAAAGATCAATTGACGTTTTGTTTTCTTTTCACCTAAGAAGACAATCGCACCAAATGTTGAGATAACGATTCCAGTTTGAGATAATGGGAAGCTTGTTGCTACTCCGACACGTGGTAGTGAAAGAAGTAAGAATAAGTTTCCTGTTCCCCATAGTAAACCAGATAAAGCATTACGAATTGCGTATTTGTTAAATGGTTTATGTTTAGATGTCAGTACAACTGCACCAACAAACATACCAACTGCCTGTGGTAAAATAGCAGACCAACCATCAATGTTATACCAACGAATAATAATTACATATACAAGATAGCCGAAAGTAGAAACAATTAAAGTAAGAAGTCCCTTTTTCAATTGTCCTGGTGGCTGTGCATTTTCTTTATCATCTAGTGATGTGAATACAACACCAACTACGATTAATAGGATTGCAATCGTTCCCAGAACGATCGTTGTAGTAGTAGTCCACTCACGAAAAGCGATAACTCCAAAGATAGAAGTTGCAACAAGTTGCATACCAGTGGAAATAGTTACAGTAGTTGAAACACCTAGTTTTTCAACTGTTTTTAATTGGTTTACTTGTCCTAAAGCCCAGAATAAACCTGAAATAAAACCAACAATCAAGATTGTCATTGTTAAAGCTGGTTGAGTAAATACATACATAATTGTTGCGAAGAATAGAGCACCGATTGTCATACCTACCGTTTGGCTATATGCACCACCGCCCATTTTTACGCTTACTAATAAGATGTTTCCCCATGCGATTGCAGGAAGAAGCGCTAATAAAATGTCCATTACAAGACTCCCTTCGGTTTTCTATACCAATATAATTACATATCGTTCTAACGATCGGTAATGCCCCACTAATAGAGTAGAAGATTACCGATCGCTAAAACAGGATGAAGAACTTACGATATAAATGCGTTTTCATTTCTTCATTTTTTGAAACACCTCCATATAATAACAGGAAATTGACTATTTTAGAAAGTAAATTCAAATAGAATGTATATTTTAATAAAAAATAAGATTCAGTTATTTTATAGCGATATATTTTATTTCTTAGGAAATAAAGAAGCAGCCTTTGTCGAAAGCTGCTTTAGGAAGTGGTAATTCGCTTATTAATGAGTTGAATACATAATAAAAATAGAAGTGACATGCTAATCGTTATGATGACAAGTGTCCAAGCGAGTTGCATATTACTTGCATCGATAGCCATATAAATTGCCGTTGGAATCGTTTGTGTTTTGCCAGGTATATTTCCTGCAAACATTAAAGTGGCACCAAATTCACCGAGTGCGCGAACAAAGCTTAAAATCATACCGCTAAGTAGTGCGGGGAATGCAAGCGGGAGTGTAACGTGTAGAAAAACTTGATACTCACTTGCACCAAGGTCGCGCGCGCCATCTTCAATTTGTACATTTGCGATAGAAAATCCTGTTTTTGCTGATTGATACATGAGTGGAAATGCAACGACTGTAGAAGCAATGATAGCAGCAGTAGATGTAAACATAATGGACTGCTGAAATAATGATTCAATCCACTTTCCAATGGGACTGTTATTTCCAAAAATGATAATGAGAAAAAAGCCGATAACAGTTGGTGGAAGTACCATCGGTAATAAAAAGATGGTTTCTAGTAGTACTTTATATCGCCACGAGGAGCGTGCTAACGCCCGTCCAATAATCGTTCCCAAAATCGTAACGATAACGGTGGCGCATGCAGCTACTCGTAAGGATAGAAAGACAGGTGACAAAATTGTATCAAAGCTCATAGTAATTATGACAGGATTGTAAATCCATATTTCTTAAAGATAGATTGTGCATCTTTTGACTGCAAATACTCATAGAATGAAGTCGCCTCTTTCTTATGCTTAGATTCCTTTATAACACCTAAAGGATAGTGGATTGGCTCATGAGAATCAGTTGCTGCCGCCTCTCCAATTTTTACTTTGTCTGAAACGAGAGCGTCTGTTTTGTATACGATACCGGCATCAACATTACCTGTTTCTACATATGTTAACACTTGGCGAACATCTTTTGTAAATACGATTTTATTTTGAACGTCATTCCAAAGATTTTCATGTGTGAGAGAAGCTTTTGCATATTTTCCTGCAGGTACAGATTCGGGTGTACCGAGTGCTAACTTTTTGATTTTCTCATCTTTTAAATCTTGAAATTTTGTAAGAGAACTATTTTTTGGAACGACTAGAACTAGTTCGTTTCCAAGAAGATTTTTTCCTTCTTTTTCATTAATGAATCCTTTTTTAACGAGGGTTTGGAATTTATCTTCTGCTGCAGAGAAGAATAAATCAGCAGGCGCACCTTGTTCAATTTGTTGCTGAAGTGCACCGGAAGCACCGAAGTTAAAAGAAAGCTTAATAGTTGGTTCTTTCTCTTTATATTGCTTTTCAATTTCTTTTAATGCATCTTGTAAACTTGCAGCAGCTGATATAGTAAGCTCTACTGTTTTTCCTTCTTTAGCAACTGATCTTTCTTTCTTTTCTCCGCTTGAACAAGCTGCACTGAATATAAGAAGAAAAGAAAGTATAAGTACCCTAATGGATCGTAATGTGAATTTGTTCATAAAAAAATCCCCTTTCGTTTACCATATTAATTATAACTAATTATATTTAATTATAAATAGTTATAATTGAACATATTTAGAAATATGTGATTGTTTTTAAAAACTAGGAGAAATATTCTTTTCTTTGTTACAATGAAGGGAGAAAGTGAGGAATCGTCTATGGATCATCATTCCTACACAACGGAAGAAGTAGCAAAGCGATTAAAAGTATCAAAATTAACTGTATACGACTTAATTAAAAAGGGCGAACTCCCTTCTTATAGGGTTGGTAGACAAATGCGCATTGATGCAGCGGATCTAGAACAATATATAAAGCAAATGAAAACAGGTAAGGTACAAGTTACTCCTGTAAAGAAGGACGAAATTAGTAGTTCGAATACACGCATCATTAGTGGTCAAGAACTAACGTTAGATATGCTGGCAAAACATATAGAAAATCGTTTGCCAAATTCTAATATATTAAGGGCGTATCAAGGTAGTTTAACGAGTTTAGTGAAGATGTACCAAGGAGAAGGAAGCGTCGTTAGTTTGCATTTGTTTGATGGTGAAACGGGTACATATAATGTTCCTTACGTAAAACGTATTTTAGTTGGACAACCATGTATTATGATTAATTTATTAGCAAGAAATGTTGGGTTTTATGTGCAAAAAGGAAATCCCAAAAATATAAAAACATGGGCTGATTTATCTCAGTCATCTATACGATTTGTAAATCGAGAAAAAGGTTCTGGTATTAGGGTGTTAGTGGATGAGCAATTGCGAATTCAAAAATTAAATAAAGAAGATATTAGCGGATATGAATGGGGAGAATCAAATCACCTTGGTGTTGCCTCGCAAGTTGCGAATGGAAAGGCTGATGTTGGAGTAGGATCAGAAAAGTTTTCGCAAATTGTAAACGTAGACTTTATTCCGATAAGGAAAGAACAATATGATTTAGTACTTCTGAAGAATAAAGAAAATGAGGAACTTATTGAGGTTATGAAAGAAGTTTTGCAATCTGAAGAGTTTCATAATGAATTAAAAGCAATTGGTGGATATGATATAAGCAAAACAGGCCAAATTATATATGAAACAAACTAAAAAGCTGCTTGTCTATAAGACGAGCAACTTTTTCTATATATAAAGGGGTTTGGGGAAACAAATTGTTAAACGAGACTTTGAGCAAGTGCGTAAATGAAAGCCGTAAGAAGAGCTGCTCCACTTGCAAGTCCGATAAAATCTGATTTGTTGAAAGTAATGTTGTTCATCATAATCTCTCCTTATTTGTTTAATGTAGTTGCAACAGCCTTTGCATCGACAAGTGCGGATAGCACCATGCCCATTGTGTTAAAAAATTTGTTTGATTTCATTTTGTTCATCATGTGTATCCGCTCCTTTTCGAATTGTTGTTGCCCTGCTTTCTGTCTTAATTATATGAAATATAGGTAGTTGCAACTATCGAATTAGCTTACGAGAGGATTACACTTTTGTAAGAAAAAAAGACATTCGTGTAAGAATGTCTTTTAAAGCATATTGATATGATGGTGCTCCGTAATTGTTTTTAAAAAGCTACGCATCGAATTGGTCATGTAGCTATCTTTACGGCGTATGAAAACAGTTGAAATACTGCCGTATTTTTCGGGAATTGGATGGCAATGCACTTTACCTGCTGTAGAAAGGTGCTGCACCGCAGATTGGGGGACAAGTGTAATCCCAAGACCGAGCGCCACACTATTTAATATTGTTTCTAATATGTTAAATTCCATAATCCTTTTTGGCAGCAAACCTTCATCTTTAAGCCATCGTTCTAGCTTGGAACGGTATCCACATCCTTGATTAAAAACGAGTAGGGGCGTCGTAGTAAATTCTTCTATATGAAAAGCTTTATTTTGTGTAATAAGCATTAATTTCTCGGTACTAACATCGTATTGTTCAATTAGTGGATGTTTAATAGGACCTGATATAAAAGCGCCATCTAATTGATGATCGAGTACTTCTCTAATAAGTTCTTCCGTTAGACCAGCTTGTAATGATAAATCGACATTTGGGTAGCTTTTATAGTAAGAAGATAAGATGGTAGGCAATGTACTGACTGTTTCGACTGTACCGATTTTTAATATACCAGATGGTGTTTCACTGTCTAAAAATACTTGTTTTAGTTCTTCGACATCTTGCAAAATTTTATTAACATAAACAAGCATTTTTCTTCCTTCAGCTGTTAAAGTCATGCCTCGTTTATGACGATAAAAGAGCGGTGTTTTCAGCTCATTTTCTAATTGTTTAATGCGTGCTGTTACATTTGATTGTACGTAATTTAATTCTTTTGCTGCGCCGCTTACACTACCGCGATCGGCAACGTTCTGGAAGATTTGTAAGTCTCGTAATTCCATTTTATGCTCCTCCTTGATGTTAACTATCATTATAAATGATAGTTAACATCATTTTGAATCATTTTACGTGATATATTTTTTCTTTTACAATTCTCTTTGTGCAAAAAGAAAGAAGCGGGGGATTGTGGTGAGAAAAGGTCAAATGATAATAGGTGCTTTAGCATGTTTAATTGCGAGTATGTCATGGGGAGCGATGTTTCCTGTTGCTGATCACGCACTAGAATACATAGATCCATTTTATTTTTCGTCTATTCGTTATGGGGCGGTAGCAATTGTACTGATTGTATTATTGCTGCTGAAAGAAGGGAAGAAAGCATTTCGCTTAGAAGGAAGAGGGAAGTTACTCGTCTTTTTTGGAACAATGGCGTTTACTGTATATAATGTATTAGTTTTTCTAGGACAAATGTTAATGGGAAAGCCAGGTGTAATGGTAGCTTCTATTATGGAAGCACTTATGCCAATGATTTCAATTTGTATTTTATGGGGATACAAGCATATAAAACCGAAAAAGTATATGATAACGAGCATGATTATCGCGTTTGTAGGGGCTATATTTGTTATTACCAAAGGTGACATGAGTTTCTTTTTAACATTGAAAGATAACATGTTTTCACTAGCATTCATATTTATTGGTGTTGTAGGATGGGTTATTTATACGATGGGTGGTCAAACGTGTAGCGATTGGTCAACATTACGTTACTCAACGTTAACTTGTGTATTTGGGACAGCAGTTACAGGGGTTATAACAATAATCAT
This sequence comes from Bacillus cereus group sp. BfR-BA-01310, assembly GCF_022664325.1. Taxonomy (NCBI): domain Bacteria; kingdom Bacillati; phylum Bacillota; class Bacilli; order Caryophanales; family Bacillaceae; genus Bacillus; species Bacillus cereus group sp. BfR-BA-01310. The sequence continues at coordinate 35,634 of NZ_JAKUHD010000016.1, forward strand.
TACGGCACTTGGATATGTATCAATTCCAAGCATGGGAACGATTTCTATTGTGAAATATGATTTGTTATTTATGATGACGTTACCAGGTATTGTAGCGCTACTTGCTTGGAACTACGGTGTAAAAATCTTATCATCAATTAATGGGATTTTATTTATTAATTTTGTGCCAATTACTACGTTAGTTATTATGATGATGCAAGGATACAAAATAACAATGTTTGATATTGTAGGAACATTACTTGTTATTACAGCGCTTATTCGTAATAACGTTTGTCAAAGAAAAGAAGAAAATATAAGTAAGCAAGTTTTACAAGAAGAGCAATTACGCCAAGCCGTTTAATAGGCAATTGGAGGATTTTACATGTTAGAAAGTTTATTGTTTTTCTTTGCTGTTGGAGTTGCTTGCGAGCTTGCAGCAATTAATCGAAATGGTCGTAAGAAGATAAAGCAACAAGCTGAACTGATACAGCTTCTAAAAGAATTAAAGGAAAGAAAAATTTAAGAAGACGACCGGGCATAGACGGTCGTCTTCTTCTATATAAAGGGGAAAGGGGACACAAAGTTTATATAAGCGTAGCAGCGTAAATAAAAGCAGTAAGAAGAACCGAGCCGCTAGCTAATCCTAAAAAATCTAATTTGTTAAAAGTGATGTTTTGCATAATAAATTCTCCTTACTTGTTTAATGTAGAAGCAACAGTTTTTGCATCGATAAGAGCGGATAATACCATGCCCATTGTATTTAAGAAATTGTTCGTTTTCATTTTGTTCATCATATAGATCCGCTCCTTTTCAAATGGTTGTTGTTACTTTCTGACCTAATTGTATAAGATATTGAAGGGAGTCACTATCGAATTAGCTTACAAGAAAATTACACTTTTGTAAGAATTGAAATTTAACAATAAATACTTATTTTTATTACCAACTCCTAAAACTTAGTGTTATAATCGTTATAAGAAAATGATTATACTTCGGATATTCAGAAAGGAACGAAACAAATGTATAAACCAATTACATTTTCGTTGAAATATATATTTAAAATGGCTGGGAAAGTAGAAGTACAAGGGAGAGAGAAATTACCGGAAGGTGGCCCTTATGTTGTTGCTTGCACACATACAAGTTTTATGGATGTTCTAATGTTAGCGGCAGGAATGTATCCAACCCAAATTCATTACATGGCAAAAAAAGAATTGTTTGAAGGTAAATTCAAAAATTGGTTTTTTAAAAATGTAAATGCATTCCCCGTAGATCGTGCGAATCCAGGGCCAAGTACACTAAAAATCCCCTCACGTTTATTAAAAGAAGGAAAAGTAGTAGGGATTTTTCCAAGTGGGACGAGGTCATCAGAAGACGTTTCATTAAAAGCGGGTGCTGTTACGATTGCAATGCGTTCTAACGTCCCGTTAGTACCAGCGGCTTATATTGGTCCATCGAGTGTAAAAGAATTGATAAAAGGAAAAAAAGCGCGATTAGTTTTTGGGGACCCAATTCAAATCGATGCTGGAGAACAAGTGGATCGAAAAACAGCTATGAAAATGATGACAGATCAATTAAATGAAAAGTTTGAAGAACTAAAGGGAATTTTGCAGACAAATTAAAAATAAGAAAAGACGACCGGGCATAGACGGTCGTCTTTTCTATTACTATTTATATAAAGGGGAAAGGGGACACAAAATTATATAAGCGTAGCAGCGTAAATGAAAGCAGTAAGAAGAATCGAGCCGCTAGCTAGTCCTAAAAAATCTAATTTGTTAAAAGTCATGTTATTCATTGTGAATTCTCCTTACTTGTTTAATGTAGAAGCAACAGATTTTGCATCGATAAGAGTGGATAATATCATGCCCATTGTATTTAAGAAATTGTTCGTTTTCATTTTGTTCATCATATAGATCCGCTCCTTTTCAAATGGTTGTTGCCCTGTTTCTGACTTAATTGTATGAAATATTACGGAGAGTCACTATCGAATTAGCTTACAGGAAAATTACACTTTTGTAAGAAAAACGAATGGAGGTGTAATGATTAGAAGATTTGACATATGTTCATGGGATTCATTAAGTTAAAAGTAGAGGTGAGTGTATGGCTAATATTAAAGATATTGCAAAGATGGCTGGGGTTTCAGTTACGACTGTTTCAAGGGTGTTAAATGATCATCCATATGTAAGCGAAGAAAAAAGGAAAGTTGTTTTAGAAATAGTTGAGAAATTGAATTACTCACAAAATGCAAATGCTGTCCATTTATCAAAAGGGAAAACGAATATTGTTGGTGTGATTTTACCTTATATTAATCACCCATGTTTTGATGCGATGGTGGGTGGAATGATGGAGGTCGCATTGGCTCGCAATTATCGAGTGCTTCTTTGCCAAACGAATTACAACAAAAAAGAAGAAATGAAAAGTTTACATATGTTGAAAACAAAGCAATTAGATGGTCTTATTATTTGTTCGCGTGCAAATGATTGGGAAACGATCGAGCCCTATGCTTCTTATGGGACAATTATTGCCTGTGAAGATAATGATATTCCGAATATCTCAAGTGTATATACAAATCATTCGGCAGCTTTTCAATTAGGAATGGATTATCTTATTGAGAAAAGTTATAAAAAAATTGGTTATTGCACGGGAAGAAAGTTAGGGCCGAGTAGTCAAAAGCGTTTTGATGTTTATAAACAGCAATTGCAATCCATAGATGAGGAAGTCATTGAAGAATGGATTTTTACAGAATGCTTTACATTGGAAGATGGTGTAAGAGTGGCTTATAGGTTAAAGGAGATGAAGAGTCGCCCTGAAGCATTAATAGTAGCAGGAGATGAAGTTGCTATTGGAATCATGACAGAAGTTGAAAAGTTAGGTATAAAAGTTCCTGAAGATTTAGCGATTATTGGCTTTGATAATCAGCCGATCTCACAAGTGCTACAATTAACAACTATTGATCAAAATTTAAAGGAGATAGGTAAAACAGCTTTTGAAATGTTTTATCGGCAAGTGAGCGACGAGAGTTCTAAACAAGAAAAGGTGGAAATTCCGTATGAACTTGTGGAACGCTCAACCGTTTAGCTGGAATCCGTTATGTGTATAATCGCATAACGGATTATTTTTTTGAAATGCCTTTGACAGGAAACGCGTTTCATACTTTATAAAAGAGTTAAACCGGTCTGTAATAATCCATGGATTCTTTTCAAGTGTTTAAAACAATGAATAGAATTTGGAGGAATATGCATGAATGAGCTTTTATCGAGTATGAAAAAATATGTAGAGGATGACGAAAAGATTTTAGCTTTTGTGGTAGGGATATTTGAGAAGGATGATTTCACTTTAGCTTACCGACATGGGATTTTCGCAGCCACTACTAGACGTCTCCTTTTTTACGGGAAATTTTCGTGCTATCCTGCAATAATTGAAGAGTATTCGTATTTGCATATAGATGACATAGATTTCCGTCCATGTTTCGAATTTACTTGTAATCATGAAATGGTTAGAGCTAAGTATATTCAGAAGGGGAACGTGGAGCGATTTGTTCGTACAGTTAGAGTAAATATGAATAATTAATCACCCCCTTGTTTAAACATAATGTCGTGGTCATTATGAGAAAAAACGCGTAATAAAAACCACTTCTAAACCTCTAGGAGATAGTGATACAATGTCAAATGGGGGGAGGTATGAACTATGGTTAATCAACGTGTGAAGGAAATCGCATTAATTACAATCGGTTCATTACTATTTGCAATTGGTATTAATTACTTCGCAATTCCAAACCGTTTATCAGAAGGCGGAATCATCGGTCTAACGGTTGTTACTTATTATTTATTTGATTGGTCACCAGGAATTGTGAATTTTGGTTTGAATGCAATTTTATTAGCTGTAGGTTATAAATTTTTTGATAAGAAAACGATGGTTTACACAATTATAGGTATTGTGGAAACATCTTTGTTTTTATATGTTACAGAGCACATTCAGTATCAAGTGAATGGTGATACATTATTAGCAGCTTTATTTGCTGGTGTATTTGTAGGTATCGGATTAGGATGTATGTTCAAAGCTGGAGGTACATCAGGAGGATCAGCAATTTTAGCACGGTTAGCAAACCAATATTTAGGTTGGAGCGTTGGTAAAGGTGTGCTTATTATTGATATCGTTGTAATTGTTGGTTCTGTATTTATAATAGGACAAGAAAAGGCAATGTATACACTTGTTGCTGTATTCATCGGAGCGAAAGTGATTGATTTCATTGTAGAAGGTATGGATACAAAAACGGCTGTTACGATTATTTCGAATCAACCAGATTTAATTCGCGAGACCATTACGAACAACATGACACGCGGCGTTACTGTATTGGAAGGGCGCGGCGGATATACTGGTAAAAATAAAGAAGTGTTATATGTTGTTATTAATAAGCAAGAGCTTGTTAAGTTAAAGCAAGTTATTAGTCGAGTCGATGAAGATGCCTTCGTTGTCATTCACGATGTACGCGATGTACTTGGCGGTGGCTTTAAAGCGAGTTAGAAGATGAGCGAGAAAATTCGTTCATCTTTTTTTATTCTTACAAAAATGTAAGGGGATTGAATGATAGACTCATTTCCTGCTCTTTAGAATGGATGTATAAGTATCCTGCAGAGGAGGAAGATCAATATTATGAAGAAAAAAATGATTACTACTGTAATAGCGATGATAGCGATAGTGGTATTGTTATTACCTACGAAACTTGGACCAGTTATTGATAAATATAATCCGCTTTATACGACGAAAGAGTACTATACAATTGTAAATACGATTGGTCAGCACGTTGGTGATGAATGGTATGAATATGAATTTATTGCATTTGATGAACGTGGAAGAGAACAAAAAATAAAGAAAACAGTGAAACATATGTTAAAGACAGACGAGGCGTTAAGAGTTTTTGCAAAAGGCCGCTATGGTGAGTCGATTGAAGAGATTGAGACTGCAAGCATTCCAATAAATGCGAAGAGCAAACTTTTGGTGATGAGATAGCAAAATATACCCCCATCTATTTTTTGTCGAAAGGTAAAATACTAGGTGGGGGTATTTTGTTGTGCATAAAAAAATGCCCTAGTTCATATAAACTAGGGCATTTTTTATATAAAGGGGAAGGGGACACACTGAAGTAGCATAAGTGAAAGATATAAGAAGAGTAGGCTACTAGCAATGTAATTTGGTTATGTGAGTGCTCTTCTTATTTGGTTCGCTTTCTAACTTTATTTTACGAAATATACGTAAGAAGAACTATCGAATTACATTACACATATCTTACAAACATGTAAGCCTCCTGTAATGTAATTCGATAGTTAGATGTTAGTAAACTAAATATAATGTAAATATAAAGTTTTAATTTTTTACTTTCTGTTTTGTAATGTTAATGAAGAACGAAAAACCAACTAACTTTGAATAGCCTTCATCTTAGCTTAAGATGAGGCCCTTTTTTTAAACCTTACAATATTGTAAGGTTTACGTAAGTTAATTCGATAGTAATTTTGTCATATTTTTTGCATAATAGATACAAATAGATAAAATAATTAGGGATATAGTAAGAAGGGAGAAGAAAGGGATGCGTAAAGAAGAAGTAGTGAAGTTTCCAATTAAAGATTTCTGTAGCTACTTTACTGTTGCCGTAGTGTGTATTGGATTATTTGATATAATAACAAACTTAGTTGTTAAATAATATAGATGAAAAACAAGAAGGGAGATCCTTTCTTGTTTTTTTTATGGGGGCATAAAGATGAAATGGATTGATAGTCATATACATGTTGATCAATACAAAGATGGAGAGAAAAGCAGATTACTTAAAGATGTGGAGAATAGTAAAGAGATAAAGGGGCTTGTTGCAGTATCTATGAATTATCAATCATGTAAGGAAATTTTATCATTAGCAAAGAAATATCCCTTTATACACCCAGCGATAGGATTTCATCCGGAGCAACCGATTCATAAAGAAGAATGTGAGCGTATATTTAAATTAATTGAAGCTCATGTTGAGGAAATCGTTGCGATTGGCGAAGTGGGACTACCGTATTATTTAAGGCAAGAAGATGAGGGTATTACTATACATTCATACATATCAGTATTGAAAAGATTTATAGAACTAGCTAGTGAGTATGATTTGCCGATTGTATTACACGCAGTTTATGAAGATGCTGACATTGTATGTGACTTACTTGAAGAATATAAAGTTTCACGTGCACATTTCCATTGGTTTAAGGGAAGTGAAGCGACAATGAAACGGATGATGAGGAATGGTTATTATATTTCTATCACACCGGATGTTTTGCATAAGGAAAAAATTAGAAAAATCGTTTCGTATTATCCGCTTGAATATATGATGGTAGAAACAGATGGACCGTGGGAATTTCAAAAAGATGTTATGACGCACCCAAGGATAATTCGAGAGGTACTAGAAGAAATCAGTGTCATAAAAAATATATCCGTTGATAAGGTTGCGGAAACAATATATGAAAATACAATTCAATTTTATCTGAAAGGATAGGAGAGTCACTCTTATCCTTTTTATTATGGATATTTTTTCTAATATTTTCTATAATTTATCATATGCTTAATTTGATGAGGGAAGTAGGGGAGAAAATGGGGCAAGTATATAAAAAAATAGCTATTACGATTATGGCTGGGGCGCTTTCATTTGCAGTGTTTGGATGTGAACCTGAAAAAAAAGTGACTAATACAAACGTAGCACAAGAAAAAAAGGAAGAACAAATTAATCCAGAAGTTGAAAAACAGATGAAAGAAAATGAGAAAAAAGGGAATACGGTTGGAAACAGTTCTAACAAGGGGAAAATGGCAGAAAGTGATGGATGGGTTTATTATGCGGTGAATGGTGATAAAAATACAGGAGGCATTTATCGTACGAAAGATCAATTTCAAACATCAGAGGTTGTAGTAAAAGGTGTGAATGCTTCTTACATAAATATAAAAAACAAATCTTTATATTTTATTCATACGGATGAAGAGAAGAATGCGGGATTATCTTCTTTAATGAAGTATGATATACCTAGCAAAAAGCTAGATACATTAAAAGCAGATACAAATTATGTTTATATAAAAGACCAAACTTTATTTTATCCGAAAAAATATTCAGAGCATGGTGGTTTTGATATTGTAGGGATTGTAAAAATGGATTTAAAAACGGGACAGGAAGAAGAAGCGGCATTTAAAAATTCTGGTTGGTCCAGGACGATAGACGATAGTATTCTACATTGGAATAAAAATCGTGGAACACAAGTAACAAAAGATAATAAAACTTGGTCAAAAGAAGGTTATGCAACAATATCTAGCGCTACTTATAATAATGAAAAATTATATGCTGTTGTTGACTTTTCGTTACCTTTTGAAACAAATCAAGCTGAGCATGGCATATATGAAATAGACATTCAACAAAATAACGAAAAGTTATTGGTAAAGGATGCCTTGCAGATGAATGTGAAAGGGGATACTTTTTATTATTTAAAAAAGGACGGAGTGTATAAGAAGAAAATTAATGGTGGAAATGAAAAAGTAATTTATAATAAAGCGGTTGAACCAACTAAATCCTATTTATATTTTGTAGCAGGAGATATGTATCTTTATACGGATAATGGAACTATCTTAAATCTAGATACAAAGAAATCAAATGAAGTACAAGATAAGAAGCTAGCAGATGAAGTTATGTTACAGAAAGTATGGAATGCACAGAAGGAACTTACTAATATTCAAATGGCTGCACTAACAGGAAACCCAAAACGAGTAGGGGATTTTTCGTACGGGGAATTAGTGAATCCTGCTTATAATACAAAGGACACTTTAGAGACCACGCTATCTACGTACTTCTCAAAACCATTTATAGCAGAGTATATGAAGAGTAAGTACCTTAAAGAATTAAATGGGAAAATGCACTATGTTATTGGAGACCCAGGGTCAAGAGCAGGAACTAAATTTACAAAAATTATTTCTGCCGAGCTAAAGGATGGAAAAATAAAAGCGCAGGTAGAAACGTATAATGACTATGATAATGTAACGGAAAAAGTAGAAGTTGAATTTATTTATGAAAATAATCAATGGGTTATTAATAAAATGCCACGTTTTGGTTTAAGCTAAAAAAACCACCAAGCATTTTGCTTGGTGGTTTTATTTTAGGATTCTAATTTTTTCGCACGTCTTAATAACAATAGAAAGACAATGATAATGAACCCAAGTATAAGGAAGAATCCATATTTTTTTACATAATCAATTACGTCATCCGTAGTGGTTGGCTTGTCGACGTGAATACCGTCTTTATTAGTAGTAATATGAATATCCTTCATTTTTACTTCATTCGTTTCTTTTTGTAAATTAATCCACTCTACGTTTGGAATGCTTTCAAGTTCCTTTAATACTTCTTTTAATGGTTGAACGCCTAAGTAAGGATGATAGAATGCGCCGATAATTCCATCGGATAGTTTAGTAATAGATAAAGCACGTTCTTTCATTTTATCAATATCTTGTGGCTTACCTTCTTCAATAAATCCAACCGTTTCAGGCATTAATTTCATCCCATGTAAAAATGATGGTGTACTCGTATAAGCTGGTGAATGCATAGATTTCCAAGTTGTATCGTTTAGTTGTAGTTGTCCCACATAAGTAGAGAAATATTGAGAAAGTATCTCGTATCCTTTTTGAGACATTGTATAGTGTGGAGCTTCAAAAGCAACTGGATACAATTTAGCTTCTACAAGCTCTGTAATCCCTTTTTCAATATGCTCTTTAATATACTTTTCTTCAAAAGCTTTTCCGTTTTCCACGTATTTATTATAGTCCTCTGTAGATTGAAAATCGTCTTTTGTTTTTGGCTTTTCATGGTTCGGTTGCCGAATTGGTTGATCAGTTTTTACATCCCAAAATTCAAAACCTTCTCCAGTTTCACTATCATAAAATTGATGGGTGTAACCATGCATAACGATAGAGCCACCATTATCTTGCATAAATTGTAAAACATCAATTAATTCAGAGTTATCATTTAAATGTACTGTTTTTCCTGTGTCTGGATCTTTGTAAACAGGGATAACAGTAATCATATAAGGAAGCTTTTTCTCTTTTAGTAATTCAGCGATTTCTTTTAATTGCTTTACATCTGCAGCTGGATGAACGTCTTCAAGACGTAAATAAGCTGAAGTTTTATTTGTTTTAGGTTTTTGTCCGAAATAAGAAAATAACATTTCACCGACGTAATGGGACATCCAATCAAAAAGGTTTGGAGTTGCAACATAATAAGATGTTCCTTGCTGAATGATTAATGGGTGGGTTCCATTTGAACTGAAAGCATTAGCAAGAACTGTTCCATTTGTATCAAGCGTTTGAATTAACCGTTCTTCTTCTAATATGTTTTTCAGCTTATGTGCTGGATATTCAATTTTATTAACTCGTATATCATCATTTCTCAATGTAATGAAAGAAAAACGATTAGATAATTGTTCAACATTTTGTCCTAAAACTAATACTGGACCTGAGAAATTTTCTAGAAATTGTTTTGCTGCAATAGAAAAATCTTCTTTTTTCTCTCCGATATAAACAATATGTGTATAAGGTGATGATTCGGTACCTTCCTTTACTTCCTTCAAACTTTTTACTGTTATATCATTTGTAAAATGTCCTAACTGAGTATTAAGGATTTGTATATTATTTGTAATTTTATCGTCTTCTGTACTATACAAAATAAGTACTTTTGGTTTTGATGACGTTTGTGCAGAGGTGTGTATAGGGATGAGTAGTAAAATGCTGAACAAGAATATTAGGCATTTTTTCATGTTGTATGCTCCTATTCTATATATGTAATTCAATTTACAATTATATACAAAAAAATAATTGTAGTCTATGTAAGTTACATTTTTGCACGTATTTATCATATGTTTTTTCACAAAATCGGTCTAAAGCATGATGATAATATGTACAATTATTTGCTATGATTAAAGAGTAAGAGAGTGATAGAGTGTGGTAATTGTAAAGGGAAGGCTGAAAGGGGACAAATTTCAGCGGAGAAAGAGGTAGAGGTAGTGAAGAAATTCTTTGTAGGATTTTTAGTTGTTCTTGGAGTGTATTTATATTTCCAAGGTAAGTCTGAAGGAATGGATAAGCTAATGAATGAGACAAGCTATGTTGATTCAGAAGAAGCAAAACAGATGAAACAGATCATTATAGAGGAAGCAAAGAAAGTAAATCTCCCGGAATGGATACCTCTTACAATTGCCGAACATGAAAGTAGGTTAAATCCAAGAAGCGTTGGAGATAACGGGACTTCATTCGGGTTGTTTCAATTACATCGCGGTGGTGGGCTTGCGCCAGATCATTTAACAGATGAAGAGTTGAAAGATCCACGTACAAATGCACAAATTGCAATGCCGCATTTAATGAAAGGGTACAAACGTGGGGTGCAAAAAGGTTTGACTGATTTTGCATTACTAAAATATATAGCGAATACATCTGGATGGCCAGGGAATTTAGGACCAGAGTGGACGGATAACAATATGAAGTATAACGTCGGATTAGAGGATGTATACTATCGAAATAAAGGCGTAATAAAAGAGTAGGTTTTCTATACCTACTCTGTTTTTTTTGAATAGTTTAATCCTTTTGTCTTGTGAAATACTGCGATAGTTGTATTTTCACATTTTCAAGTTTTGTAGAAACTTGCGGTATTTTATATCCTACATACAATGGTGAAACTACAAACCTGGGAACAACTTTACAAATGATTTTTCCATTCAGGTGATAGAAGAATAAATTATAACTACTACACCCTTTATGGAAATCTGTTAATATGTAACATACAGTTTGCTGAATGTAATTTGCCATTTCATCTATAAATGAAATATCTTCAATGATGATGTTAAATTCAGTAAAACCGATAATGGGACGCTCTGAAATATTAAGTTCAATGCGCTCGTTTTTTTGTACAATTACCCCTTGGAAATTTTTCTTTTCTACGTTTTCTAGATAGTCTACATATTTCATTCCGATGATTTGCATATGTGCATGATGCAAACTTCCGCCTGAAAATGGGCCGTGATTTTTATATAAAATAACGGATGTGAATTCATTACTTTCCTGTAAGTCTAACCAATGTTTAATGGAGAAACGAATTAGTGATCTCATATGTTCTTCTGTATATGTTGCGATATGATCATCACAATTATCGGTTTCGATTAGCACAGTTTGAAATGTATCTTTTAATGTAGGGAATTTATTTTTTAACCAAATAATAGAGCCCTCGGTTGCTAAAATATCAGTTAAATTTTCTCTGTCGCAAAAAGGACAAGCAGCGCTTCTGTTACGAATGCTTTCTGGTTTTTGTTTGCCGATATCATTCAAAAAATAAAGTTGTTGTGTATCCATTTCTCTATACCCCTTTAAAATGTGTGTAAAACTGCCGTCTAATACATTCGGGAAAGGGAGGGGGAAATCCTTTAAAGGAAACAGAGCAAAAAATAAAAGACAAGATATCCTCATTACAATAGGGTACCTTGTCTTTTATTTTTTCTTTAATAATGTGTATGGATAATATGGAGTATTTTCATTTTGTTTCTTTTTTCTATTTTTCATTGTGTATAAAGCAATTGCTGTACTTGCGATTACAATAATGGCTTTCTTCATATTCATATACCCCTTTTTATTGTTCATTTAATTCTTGGCTAACTGCTTTCGCATCAACTAAAGCATGCAAGATCATTTTTACCATGTTCATCATATCTCTTCACTCCTTTTTATAGTTCGTTTAGTTCTTTTACAACTGCTTGTCCGTTCACTAATACCTCAAAGATTGCTTTTACGATTTCTTTCATCATGATTGTTTCCTCCTTTATTTGTCTCTCTTGTTTACATCTTTATTGTATAGGGAGGCATCTTTTCGTACTATCGCTTTCCATTACGTGAACATAACAGTTTTGTAAGATTTGATGTCACTTATTGAAATGTTTAGTCTATCTTCATTATTTTCAGAAAAATGACTATTCAAACATGAAATGGGAAAGTATAATAAAGAAGTAAGTATTAAATTCCGTACGAAAGGAGTGAATGAGATGAAATGTTCTTTAGCTACGCGCGCAAAATTTTTAGATTATATCTATATTTGTCGTGCGATTTTTCATGATGTAGTTGTTAACGGGATACGTATGCCCTTTTTTAACAATTGCATAGTAGCTATTGAACGATAGAAATCTCTTCACCCATTTTTGATAAAACGTGTGAAAAGGGAGCTATTTAGCTTCCTTTTTCTATGCCAAAAACCATGGGGAACGTTTCTTTCCCATGGTTTTTTATATTGAAAGGAGTACGGAAAATGACAATTTGTAGCGTGAACAATATAACGAAATCCTTTGGTGGAAACATCATATTTGAAAATATATCGCTTGAAATAAAGAATGGTGAACGTGTTGGTTTAGTTGGTCGTAACGGAAGTGGGAAGACGACGATCTTTCAGCTTCTAACAGGGATGGAGAATGTGGATGTAGGAGCTATCCATATGAAGAAAGGAACACGTATTGGTCATGTGGCACAAATTCCAAAGTTTGATGATGGAATAACCGTATATGATGTATTAAGTTCTGCTTTTAAAGCAGAAAAGGAATTAGAAAGGGAAATGCATGCTTTAGAAAAGAATATGGCGGAAGAGCTGGAACCATTTGCTTTAGAAAAATTAATGGAGAGATACGGAATAATTCAAGAAAGATTCGCATTTCTCGGTGGTTACGAAATAGAAGCAAATATTATGAAGGTAGCAAATGGCCTACAAGTGACGGAACTATGCTCTCGATTATTTACGGAATTAAGCGGTGGTGAACAGACAAAGGTAAGTCTTGCGTATATGCTATTGCAGAAACCAGATTTACTTTTATTAGATGAACCAACAAATCATCTAGATTTATTTGCAGTTGAATGGTTAGAGCAGTTTTTAAAAGAATATGTTGGGACGGTCATGGTCATTTCGCATGATCGGTATTTTCTTGATGAAGTTGTAACGAAAATTTTAGATTTAGAGGATGGAGAAATTCACGTATATCATACGAACTATTCACAGTTTATTGAGGAAAAAGAAGAAAGGTTGCTTCAGGAATTTCAAGCTTATCAAGAACAACAAAAGAAAATAAAGAAAATGAAAGAAGCAATTAAGCGTCTACGTGAATGGGCAAATCAAGCGAATCCTCCGAATGAAGGATTGCATAAGAGAGCGAGAAATATGGAACGTGCATTAGAGCGTATAGAGAAATTAAAGAGACCGATTTTAGAACGAAAACAGATGGGACTTCAGTTTGAAGGGCAAGAGAGAAGCGGAAAAGATGTCGTTGTAATGAAAGAAGTTAGTAAAGGATTTGCTGACAGAGCTTTATTCGAGAAAGCAAACTTGCATATTCGTTTTCAGGAGCGCGCAGCTATCGTTGGACGTAATGGTACAGGAAAGACTACGTTATTAAAATTACTACTAGAAGAAATACAGCAAGATGCTGGAGAAATTCGGATTGGTAGTAGTGTGAAAATCGGTTATTTATCGCAGCACGCGTATGGGAATATGAAGAACAATGTACTGGAAGCTTTCAGAGAGTGTGTAGCTGTAACAGAGGGAGAAGCAAGACACATATTAGCTCGATTTTTATTTTATGGTCCAGCTGTTTTTAAGAAAGTCACGCAACTTAGTGGTGGAGAAAAAATGAGGTTAAGGCTCGCGCAACTTATGTATCAAGACATCAATTTTTTAATTTTAGATGAGCCGACAAACCATCTTGATATTGAATCAAGGGAAGTTTTAGAGGAAGCACTTGAACAATATAATGGGACGATTTTAGCTGTTTCACATGATCGTTATTTCTTAAATAAATTATTTGAAAAGACATATTGGATTGATGAGCACAAATTATTTGAGTTTGCAGGGAATTATGCATGGGCTCGTCAAAAGTGGGAAGAAAGAATTGAGAAACAAGTAGTGAAACAGAAGCAGCAAGGGAGTAAAGCGTTAGAAATGATACCTATAAAAAAGCAGGAGTCTAGAAATTTAGAGAAAGTTGAAAACGAGTTAATGCATATAGAAGAAGATATATATGCACTTGAATGTAAAATGGCAAATGTAGTTGATGTTGAAATGCTTGAACAATTGTATGAAGAAAAAACGAAAAAAGAGTTGTTACGAGCAGATTTATATAATGAGTTAGAGAATATTGTGGAGTAAAGAAAATAGAATGAAAAAGAGCAAGTTGTTTTCTCATATTTTGAGGGAGGGCTTGCTCTTTTTTTTGTATAACGAAGAGATAAAAATTGGTATAATTTTCTTATCGCGATGATAAGAAAATGAGCTTTATGCTACGGAAACGTGAGGAGAATTTTATGTTAGGATACGCGCGGATTGCTACAATCGTCATGATTTGTTTAGTTTACGCAAATCATGTTTCACGTGAAACAGCAAATTTACAAATTTTTGTTGGCATTGCACTTTTCATTTATATTGTGAATCATATTTTACTTGTAAAAGAAAAAGGGGGTAGGAAACTCGTTTTTTATACCTTGATCGCAAACGGTATTGTCACAGCGTTATTAGGATTTTTATTTCCCGAGACATGTTTGTATTTAATTATATTTGGAATTGATGCAATAGGATTATTTATTCATGATTGGCGTAAAAGTACGACTTATTTTTTTATCGCTTTTTTCTTTCTTTGTTGGTTTATAAATATAATGCATACGTACCAACATACAGGGAGTCTGGAATTGGAGAGTAATGCAATTAACTTTATGTTCATCGTTTTCAGTGCTTTAGCTGGAAACTTAATAAAAAAACTTACAGCTGCTCGGCAAATGGTAGATGAGCAATATGGGAAATTAGCATTATCTCATACAGCTTTAAAAGAAGCACATGAACAATTACGGCTATATGCTAAAGAGGTGGAAGAATTGACTGCCGTTCGGGAGCGGAATGATATTGCCCGAGAAATTCATGATACCGTTGGTCATAATATGACAGCTTTACTTGTTCAGTTACAACTAGCGGAGGCTTTATGGAAACAAAAATCGGACGCTACGGAAGAGGTTTTACATACATGTCATGGGTTAGCTAGAAAATCACTTCAAGAAGTGAGAACTTCTGTGCATGCCTTAAAAGAGGAAAGTAAACTAGGGAACATAATAGAGAATATGCGTGAAATGTTACATGGATATTCTAAAGCGACGAAAGTACAAGTATCTTTTCAATTACAAGGGGATCCGGTTGTGATTCCGTTGTCACTACAGCCTACGTTACTTCGTATTATGCAAGAGTCTTTAACGAATGCAAAACGTCACGGGAAAGCTAGTTTATGTGAAGTAAGTTTAGTTTGTTCAGTGGAACAAGTTAAGTTATGTATTTCGGATAATGGTATGGGAGTCAATGAAGTAAGCCCTGGGTTTGGGTTACTTAATATGAAAGAACGTGTAGAGGAGCATGGTGGAATCATTCAATTTGAGAGTGAAATAGAAAAAGGTTTTCGCCTAAAAATCGAATTCCCGCTCCGAGAAAAAACATGGATAATAGGGGGAGCGTTATGATTCGAATTATGATTGTTGATGATCAATCACTGATTCGTGATGGATTGGCAATGATATTAAATTTACGTCCGGAACTGGAAGTGGTGGGGACGGCTAGTGATGGGGATGAAGTCGTACAAAAGGTGAAACAATTACAGCCTGAAATTATTTTGATGGATATTCGGATGCCTCGTATGAATGGTGTTGAAGGAACTCGTTTAGTTAGAGAAAAGTTTCCTCATATAAAGGTTCTTATGTTAACGACTTTTAGTGATAGTGAGCTTATTTTTGAAGCATTAGAGCAAGGAGCGAGCGGATATTTATTGAAGGACATGGAGACGGATGCAATCGTTCAAGCTATTTTAACGGTACACGGTGGAGGCGCTGTGCTTCCTCAAGATATAACAGCGCAAATTGTAAAGGAATTAAAAAAGACAAAAGTAGCAGTAGAGTGCCCCCCACCAGAACAACTAGAACAATTAACTGAGCGTGAAGTAGATGTTTTAAGGGAAATTGGGCTTGGCTTAAATAATAAAGAGATTGCTGAAAAGTTATTCATTACAGAGGGAACTGTAAAAAATCACGTTTCTAATTTAATTAGTAAGCTCGAACTGAGAGATCGAACACAAGCAGCAATATACGCAGTAAGATATGGTGTTACGACATACACATGACTTTTGGCATATATAAGTGTGAAAAAGCAGCAAAATTTGCTGCTTTTTTTATTTTGTATTTCTATCTCAAGACTGATGGAGAGAAGAAGAAATTTTTCTACAATGAAAGTGTAGATGAATGCAAAGGGGCTGAATCAATATGTTAGTCATTGATCATATTACGAAATCATTTGGCAAGAAGGAAGTTGTAAAGAGTGTTTCTTTTGAAGTGAAAAAGGGTGAAACATTTGGATTGCTTGGTCCAAATGGAGCGGGGAAGTCAACGACGATATCAATGATTTGCGGGTTAATTCCATACGATAGTGGTGATATAAAAGTTGGTGGGAAATCTGTAAAAGAGTATCCATTAGAAGCAAAAAAGAAAATCGGTATTGTCCCGCAAGACATTGCGCTGTATCCGACACTTTCAGCAAAGGAAAATTTGATTTTTTGGGGAAAGATGTACGGTTTAAATGGAAAAGCTGCAAAGGAGCGGGCAGAGGAAGTGTTAGCGTACGTCGGTTTACAGGATCGGGGAAAAGATAAAATTGAAACATTTTCAGGTGGAATGAAAAGGCGTATTAATATTGGTGCAGCACTTATGCACGAACCAGAGTTATTAATTATGGATGAACCGACAGTCGGAATTGATCCACAATCGAGAAATCATATTTTAGAGACGGTTAAAAAATTAAATGAAAAAGGTATGACGGTCATTTATACGAGTCATTACATGGAAGAAGTTGAGTATTTATGTGAGCGAATTGCCATCGTTGATCACGGAAAGGTAATTGCACTAGGAACGAAAAGAGAGTTATGCAATCGTCTGACAGATGGGTTTATAGTGAAATTGCAATTAAATCGCTATAGTACGGAACTGCTACAAAAGTTGAAAGCACTACCTGTTGTTGAGCGTATTATTTTTGACGAAGATAATAGCACGATTGACATTGGACTAAACGGTGGAGAGGCAATTGGCACGGTTGTGTCAGTAGTTGTTGAGAACAACGCTCAAATTTTAAAACTTGAAGTGCAAGAACCGAATTTAGAGGTACTCTTTTTACAATTAACAGGACGTTCACTGCGTGATTAAGGAGGTTAGTGCGAGATGAAAAGTTTCATTATTGCATGGAAAGATTTAAAAATCCGTTTAATTGATCGCCGCGGATTTATGATGATGATACTTATGCCGCTTTTATTAACAGCGATTTTAGGTTCAGCGTTAAGTAATGTATTTGATAGTGGTGGACTACCGAAAACAGTAATTGGCTATTATCAAGAGGGAACGGATGAGTTTGCAGATGTCTTTCAAAAAGATGTATTGCAGTCTAAGGAAATAAAAGATGATGTGAAAGTAAAGGTAGTTAACTCCCAGGTAGAGCTTGAAGATATGTTAAAGGAAAAGAAAATCGATGTAGGAATTGTCATCCCAAATAAATGGAGCGAACAAGTACAAGATGGAAAATTAAAAGAACCAAAGGTGCTTATAGACCCATCAAAAGATATACAAGCAAAAATTGCCGAGTCAATGATCCACTCTTTTTCAGAACGTGTTCAAACAGTCGCAGTATCTACTAAAAGTGTTGTAACAGAATTAGCAAAATCTCAGCAGGGTGATGTAGCACAAGTTGCAAAAGAGGTAAGTGGAAGTCTACAGACGATAGCAACTACAAGTGCGGATAACATCGAAAGAGGAACGATAGGTAAAAAAACAGTTGCGGCGATGCAATATTATGCAGCAGCGATGTTAGTCATGTTTTTACTATATAACATAACAGTAGGTGCAAAGTCAGTTGTAACAGAACAACGAACTGAAACGTTGGCGCGTTTGTTTAGTACACCGACGAGCTCATTTTCAATTTTATTCGGGAAGTTTTTAGGTACATTACTATTTGCCTGTATACAATTTGGAATATTTATAGTTGCTACACACTTTATGTTTCATGTGGAATGGGGCGAAGACGTGTCTCAAATAGTAGTGTTGGGAATTTCTTATGCAATTTGTGTTTCTGGTTTATCTATGTTAATTGCGGCCTTTATTCGTGAGGAAAAAACGGCAGATTTAATGGGGGGAATGGGTATTCAAATACTAGCTATATTAGGGGGATCAATGTTACCGATTTACGTATTTCCCGATACACTTCAAACAGTTGCGAATATTGCTCCGAATAAATGGGCGCTTACGAGCTTCTTAAATATTATGTCGGGAACATCTTGGGATGTGCTACTTCCTGTTATTTTAAGTTTATGTAGTGCAGGAATTATCTCCGTTATGATTGGAACGTTACGTTTACGTACGAGATAGGAGGGGAAATGATGAAGAAGGTTTGGGCACTTTGTTGGCTAGAATTAAAACAAATTTTAATTAGGCCACAAAGTTATATACTCATGTTTGGAATGCCTATTATTTTCACACTCATTTTCGGCGGGCTTTTAGGTGGAAGTGGGAATGCGAAAGTAAATATTAGTTTAGTAGATAAAGATGGTTCTGTATTATCTAGCAAGTATTACGAGGAAATAAAGAAAAGTGATTTAATTTCTATAGAAAAGGTAACGTATGAGGAAGGGAAACAGAGGATCGAAAACAAGAAATCATCTGGTATAATCATCATCCCGAAGGATTTTCAAAAGAGTATGCTAGATAGAAAGGTAGAAAATATTCAATTTCAAGCTAGTGCTGATTTTACTGGTGGAACTTCTGTAGAGCAAGTATTAGCAAGTGCATTAAAAAAGATGGAGATAGAAGTTAGTGCAGCAAGAGATTTTGAGAAGAAAAGTAACACTTCGTGGGAAACGATGTATGAAACAATTTATACAAAAGTAGATCCTGTTTCGATTCAAAAAGAATCGATTTTACATGATGATCAAAAGTTAAATAACGTTACAGGGCGAGCTGCAGGTTTTTCAATTCTATTCGTCATGATTGTCATGTTAAGTGCGACGGGAACTATTTTGAAAGCTAGACAACTTGGTGTTTGGTCTCGTTTATTAGGAGTGCCAGTTTCAAAAGTTCAAATACTAGCAGGATATATCCTTTCCTTCTTTTTAATAGGGTGGATTCAATTTGGTGTTTTAATGATATTAACGCATTCATTATTTGATGTGCAGTGGGGAAATTTATTAGGGGTTATTACACTCGTTTCAGTATTGTTATTAGCCGTCATTGGTCTAGCTTTATTATTGGCAAGTATCGTAAAAACAACAGAACAGCAGTCCGCACTAGGTAATATCGTTGTAATTTCAACATGTATGATTAGTGGTCTTTATTGGCCAATCGAAATTGAGCCGGCATGGATGCAGGCGGCGGCAAATTTTGTTCCGCAAACGTGGGCGATGCGTGGCTTTACGGAGCTAATTGTAAGGGGAGGCACATTAGCAGATATAGGAGGATATATTGGTATACTCAGTTTATTTGCAGGAGTATTTTTCGTAATTGGTTTAACGAGAATACGTTACGACTGAAAAAAAGAAAGCAGAGTTACAGCTTTAAGCGCTGAACTCTGCTTTCTTTTTGTGTATCGTCTTCTTTCATAGAGATAATAATTGCGATCCCTAACATAACGAAAAAAGCTAAAAAGAGGACGAACTTTGGGAAGAACGGGAATAGTAATAATGCCCCGACTATCATGATTGTTAATAACACATAGTGCAGGACATATTGGAATAGGTTGTCTATATTTTCGCCCCCTTTTTGGTAGTTAATTGTTATTATTCTATGCTGGGCTAGTAGATAATAGAATGAATTTTTTGCTAAGTTTACCTAAATTAAAGATTGATCAATAATTTTAAAAAAATTCTTAAAAATATTTATATAGAAAGAATTGACAAAATATAGTGAACGATATAAGCTAATAACCATAAAGTCTACCGGAAAGGTCGGAATAAGATTGTTACCCCTCAAAAACATCTGTTTTTTTACGTTTAAAACCGACTTTTCCGATTGGCTATAAAATGTTGCTGTGGGAGGCATACATAAGGCAAGCAGTTCATAAAGTGTAATTATTAAAAAAAGTTAGGGTGGGGACAATGAAGACAAAGACAAAAAAATGGGCTGGTGTATTTTCAGTATTACTGAGTAGTTCGTTTGTGTTATCTGCTTGTGGGGGACAGGAAGATACGGCTTCTACAGAACCAGTTAAACAGCAAGATTTAAAGAATATAAAAATCGAAAAGATTGCTGCTACAGATAAGACGAAAGTACCTGATAAAGCAAAAAATCGAAAAGACACGTTAGTTGTTGGAATTAATAAACCAGGTGGTGTCTTTTTACCATACTTCCAGCAAAATGGTTGGGATGGAAACGTAACGTCTGTTATTTTTGCATCTCTTGTATCAACAGATAAACAAGGAAAACCAATTCCAGAATTAGCTGAGAAGTGGGATGTTTCCTCTGATCAGTTAACATATACATTCCATTTACGTAAAGATTTAAAATTTAGTGATGGTTCGCCATTAACAGCAGATGATGTAGCGTTCACATTGACGCTTTTACATGATAAGGCATATGAAGGTGAAATAGACATTTCTCAATATGCGGTTAAAGGTGGTAAAGAATATAAAGAAGGAAAAGCAACTTCTATTGAAGGCCTTCAAGTTATAGATCCACAGACAATTAAAATTACGACTGAAAAAGTTAACTCTCAAACACTAACTGCTTTAGGTGGTCCAGTGTTATCAAAAGCTTATTATGGAAAAGACTATAAACAAAATACAAGTTTAGACTATTTAAAAGAGTTATATGGAAAACCGATAGCTGCGGGCCCATATAAATTCGAAAAGTATATTCCAGGCCAAGAAGTTCGATTTGTAGCAAATGAAAATTATTATGCAGGTAAACCGAAAATTCCAAACTTCATTTATAAAATTACTGCTGGTGATACGAAACTACAATTGTTCCAAACAGGCGAAGTTGACTACACTGGCCTAGGTACTGGTGATGAAATTCTTGAGCAGGCGAAAGGTTTACAATTCGCGAACATTCAAATCGAAACGGCGGCATCATTTAGTTATATTTATATGAATAATAATAAGCCGTATTTAAAGGATAAAAAGGTTCGCCAAGCACTTATTTACGGATTAGATCGTAAAAAGTATGTTGATACAGCATTAAAAGGATACGGTACGGTAGCTAATGTACCAATTCATCCAACTTCTTGGGCCTATACGGAAGAAGGGGTTAATAAATATGAATACGACAAAGAAAAAGCGAAAAAATTATTAGATGAAGCAGGATGGAAAGTTGGTTCGGATGGAGTGCGTGAAAAAGATGGTCAAAAATTAAAGCTTTCTTATTTCGGTCCAAGTTCGGCTAAAGATAGTGATTTATTAATTCCAATTGCGAAAGAGAATTATAAAGAGATAGGTGTAGAGTTTAATCCTGAATTTATGGACTTTAATACTATGCTTTCGAAGGTAAACAAAGGTGATTATGATTTGGCTTCTGTTTCGACACCGATTACAAGTGATCCAAGTGAAACAGCTGGTGAATATTTATCTGGTGTCAATGAGAAGAGTCTTGGTTATAAAAATGCGAAAGTAGATGAGCTAATTAAAAAAGGTATTGAGACAGTTGATATTGAAAAACGTAAACCGATTTATAAAGAATTATATAAAGAGTTAAGTGATGATCCACCAGTAATTCTATTAAACTATCGTAGAACAATT
This sequence comes from Bacillus cereus group sp. BfR-BA-01310, assembly GCF_022664325.1. Classification (NCBI taxonomy): domain Bacteria; kingdom Bacillati; phylum Bacillota; class Bacilli; order Caryophanales; family Bacillaceae; genus Bacillus; species Bacillus cereus group sp. BfR-BA-01310. The sequence continues at coordinate 57,467 of NZ_JAKUHD010000016.1, forward strand.
ACTGGATACAACGGGAATATAAAAGGAATTGACCCTGAAAAATACAATAGTATTAGTGCAAACTTACCAGTATTATCTATTGAAAAATAACGATAAGAATGTATAAGTAGAAGACATTTTTTCATTCGGTTAGTAATGTACCGCTTTGAAAAAATGTTCTTCTATTTTAGGCATAAGATTGGAGAGAAAAAGGGTGAAAACATATATCGTTCGTAGGTTGTTACAAATGATTCCTACACTGTTGGGTACGTCAGTTATTATCTTTTTTTTGTTCGCGCTTCTTCCAGGGGATTATATTGATTCAAATCCAAAGATTACACCAGAAAGGGCAGCTGAACTTAGGGAATTATATGGATTAAATAAGCCAATCGTTGAGCGTTATTTTCATTGGTTAGGTAATGCATTGCAAGGGGATTTTGGTTTTTCGCTTCAATATCAAGAACCTGTAACGTCATTATTAAATAAATTTATTTGGAATTCTTTTATTGTAGCGGTTATTGCATTGTTCTTTATTTGGCTAATTGCACTTATTATCGGTGTATTTTCCGCGACAAAGCAACATTCCTTATTTGATAAGCTTGTAACAATTGGTGTCTTTGCAGCGATGTCATTCCCTTCATTCTTTATCGGTTTGTTTTTAATTAAAGTGTTCGCGGTTGACTTTAAGTTATTACCGATAGGCGGAATGATTGATGTTGGGAGTAACTCAACTGGGATTACTTACGTAATAGAAGTTGCAAAGCATATGGTTTTACCAGTGTTTATTTTAACTCTTCTTGGAGTGGGTTCATTAACTCGTTATTTTAGAACGAGTATGTTAGAGGTTGTGAGACAAGATTACATTCGGACGGCTAGAGCAAAAGGTTTAAAGGAGAAGACCGTTATTTATAAACATGCATTAAAAAATGCAATTTTACCGGCTATTACATTGCTTGCATTTGAGTTACCAGGGTTGTTTTCAGGGGCAATTATTATTGAACAAATTTTCAACTGGCCAGGTATCGGTAATATTCAATTGGAAGCACTTAATTTCCGTGATTATACAGTATTAATGGCATTTACGATGTTTCTTTCTTGTTTGACAATTGTTTCAAACTTTTTAGCGGATGTTGTATATGCCGTTGTTGATCCACGTATTCGGTTGAAGTAAGGGGGGAGAGAGATGGAAACTGTTACAGCAATTACAGAGAAAAAAGCAAAAAAGAAAAGACGGAATGAATCATCGCCGTGGAGACAAGCTTTTAAAAGGATAAAGAAAAATAAAATGGCACTTATAGGGTTTTATGCATTAATTTTTATGTTTTTATTTTGTTTTATCGGTCCATTCTTTTCACCGTATGCATCAGGAAAAATACAAGTTACGCTAATTAACAAACCACCTAGTTTTTCTCATTGGCTTGGTACAGATCAATTAGGAAGGGATATTTTAACGAGGCTTATGCAAGCGGGGCGGATTTCGTTAACAATTGGCTTAGCCTCAATGGTTTTATCAGTTATACTAGGTGCTTTATTAGGAGCTATTGCAGGTTTTTACCGTGGTATCGTCGACAATATTATAATGCGTCTTGCCGATATTTTAATGTCGATGCCAGGATTACCGTTACTTATTATAATGGGGGCTATTTTATCAGAATGGAAAGTACCATCTGATTATCGTCTTTATGTCATTATGATTATTTTAAGTTTAGTAGGTTGGCCAGGACTTGCCCGTCTCGTACGAGGTCAAATTTTATCGCTTCGAGAACAATCGTATATGCAAGCTGCTGACGTGCTCGGGATAAAAGATTACCGGAAAATCGTATATCATTTAATCCCAAATGTTTTGCCAATATTAATTGTTGTATCAACATTAGGTGTTGCGGGTTCTATTTTAGGGGAGTCTGCACTAAGCTACCTAGGCCTTGGTGTCGTTCCACCTACACCATCGTGGGGAAATATGATTAGTGCAGCAAACTCATTAATCGATTTCCAAAAACGTCCGTGGTTATGGATTCCGCCTGGTTTTGCAATCTTTATAACAGTCGTATCAATTAATTTACTTGGCGATGCACTTCGTGATGCATTAGATCCAAAGATGAAGCGGTAGGTGAGGAAGCATGAGTAAAGCAGTAGTAGAGCTAAAGGATTTACAAACACACTTTCAGACGGAAGAAGGTACAGTAAAGGCTGTCAATCATGTTAGCTTTTCAGTTCGAGAAGGTGAAACAGTTTGTGTAGTAGGCGAATCAGGTTGCGGGAAAAGTGTAACGGCCTTATCTATTATGGGACTTATTGCTGAATCTGGTGGCATCGTTGGTGGCGATATTCTTTATGAAGGAAAGAGCCTTTTAGGAATGAAAGAGAAAGAACTTCGTAGTTTAAGAGGAAATGATATCGCGATGATTTTCCAAGAACCGATGACATCGCTTAATCCAGTCTTCACTGTCGGAGAGCAAATTGTTGAGACGTTAAGGGAGCATGAACTACTTAGCAAAAACGAAGCATACAAAAAAGCAATTGAATTAATTCGTAAAGTCGGTATAGCTCGTGCTGATGAAATTGTACATTCTTATCCTCACGAACTGAGCGGTGGAATGTTACAACGTATTATGATTGCTGTTGCGCTTAGTTGTAATCCAAAGTTATTAATTGCAGATGAACCGACAACAGCTCTTGATGTTACGATTCAAGCACAAATATTAGACTTATTAAGACAAGTAAAAGAGGAATTTAAAACGTCTATCTTATTAATTACACATGATCTAGGTGTTGTAGCGGAAATGGCCGATTACGTTGTTGTTATGTATGGTGGTAAAGTCATTGAAGAAGCGCCAGTAGTAGAGCTATTTCAAAATCCTAAACATCCATATACGAAAGGGTTGCTAAAATCAAAACCAGTAATGGGGAAACGAACAGATAAACTTTATTCTATTCCAGGGCAAGTTCCGAATTTAGTTGGCTTAGATGAGTTTTGTTACTTTAGCGGTCGTTGTGAGCATTGCATGGAAATATGCAAAAACGAAGCACCAAATCTGAATGTACATGATGAGAATCATAAAGTGGCTTGCTGGTTATATGAGGAGCGTGCGGAATAATGAGTGAACCATTATTAGAAGTGAAAAATTTAAAGACATATTTTCCGATTAAAGGCGGCGTATTTAGTAGAACGATTGGACATGTGAAAGCGGTAGATGGAGTAAGCTTTACAATCGATAAAGGAGAAGTGTTTGGCCTCGTAGGGGAATCTGGAAGTGGGAAAACGACGATAGGGAAAACAATTCTCCGTCTCGTTCAAAAAACAGAAGGTGAAGTGAAATTTAAAGGTCAAGATGTTCATAGTTTATCAAAAGAGGAACTAAGAAAGCATCGTCCTAATATGCAACTTGTCTTCCAAGACCCATTTAGTTCATTAAATCCAAGAATGAGAATTGGAGAAGCACTTGGGGAACCGATGTTGGCCCACGGACTAGCAACGAAAGAAAATGTCCGTGAAAAGGTGATAGAGGTACTGGAGTTATGTGGTTTAGCTCCGTATCATATTGACCGATATCCGCACGAATTTTCTGGAGGACAACGTCAACGTATCGTTATTGCAAGGGCAATGGTATTAGATCCAGAATTTATTGTAGCTGATGAACCTGTTGCGGCATTAGATGTATCTATTCAAGCACAAATCATTAATTTGTTTAGTGAATTACAGGAGAAAAAGGGATTATCCTATTTATTCATTTCGCATGATTTAAGTGTTGTGGAGCATTTATGTACGAAAATTGGGATTATGTATTTAGGAACGATTGTGGAAACAGCGCCTCGTGATGAATTATTTGCAAATCCACTTCATCCGTATACAAAAGCATTGTTATCAGCTGTACCAATACCAGATCCAACGGTGAAACGAGAGCGAATTATTTTAGAGGGGGATATTCCAAGTCCAGCGAATCCACCTTCAGGTTGCCGTTTTCATACACGCTGCCCATTTGCAACAGAGGTTTGTAAAAAAGCTGTACCGGAATTTCGTAATGTTGGTGAAAATCATTTTGTTGCTTGTCATCATGTGTAAAAGAAAAGGACTCTTTCAAAATGTGAAAGAGCCCTTTTTTTATTTACTTGATGAAGTTTGTTTCAATACAAATTGCTCAATTGCGTGAGCAACACCGTTTTCATTATTCGTTAATGTAACAACGTCACATAATTTTTTTACGTCCTCTTCAGCGTTACCCATTGCAACTGATAAGCCAGCTACTTGTAACATTGGCACATCATTAAAGTTATCACCGATTGCAACAGTATCTTCAATTGGTATATTGAAATAAGCTGCCATTTCTTGTAGTCCGTTTCCTTTATGACCATGCTTATCCATAATTTCTACATTAGTAGGGGCCGATGCCGTAACTGAAATGTCCGTATCTTCTTGTAAAGTTTGCAATAGCTGCGAACGATGGGCAGCATTAAATGTTAAAATGAAGAATTTAGATATTTCTAATTCTGGATTATTTACGACATCTTCTATTTTTTGGAAGTCGGTAATTAGGTTTGATTTCTTTTGTTTTTCTGTAATTCTTTCAAGATCCTCAAGTGTAACATCTAGTGTATGCTTGTTTTCTTCGAACGCTTGCATCACTTGGTCTTGCCATGTATAAGGAGAATAAACCCCTTTATTTGTGTACAACTTATATGGAAATCCTTCAGATTCTAGTAACTTTGCAAGCTTGTACACTTTATCGTTTTGTAAACAACGCGAGTTAATTACCTTTCCATCCACATAAACAATTGCCCCATTGCTTGCCCCAACTGGAAGAGAGAGTTGATATTCTTCCAATAGTTTTAAAGCATCCTCTTTTGCACGACCAGAACAAATCATTACAATATGACCGGCTTCTTTTGCAGTTTGGATAGCTTGTAAGTTCTCTTTGGAGATTTCAAGATTAGATGATAATAATGTACCATCCATATCTAGTGCGATTAATTTCAAAATGACCACCTCTTTGTTTTCATTATACATAGTTATGAAAAGGAAACATATATACACGGCTTGAGTAAATTTTCCTATTTATATAGTTAAGAATGATTTTGTAACAAAACTAAGTAGATATAATGCTATATTTCCATTTGTAACTGTAATGTTACATTAATATTACAAACATGTAAGTGTTGAAAAACGCTATAAATAAAGGTTTTTAGGATGTGTTGATAAAAAACGTAAAAAAAATGTAATAAAAATTACGTAATTATATTGCAACGTAATAATAGTTATGTTACATTAATGTTACAAACGTTACGTAATTAATTTTAATGTAACGTTAACATAAAAACTATGAACTAATCATTTCTTAGAAATTACATATAGATAACTTATAAAAAAGGAGAATGAATAATATGAACAACGAGCAAGTATTAAATGTAACAAAAGGTGACTTCTTAGGATCAGCAAGCGGAGCGGTAGTATTAACAGCATTAATCGTATTTCTATCAAGCGTATTAGTATAATCGAAGTTTTATAACGAAATAAGAGAAGGGAGAATGAAAATTATGAACAACGAGCAAGTATTAAATGTAACAAAAGGTGACTTCTTAGGATCAGCAAGCGGAGCGGTAGTATTAACAGCATTAATCGTATTTCTATCAAGCGTATTAGTATAATAGAAGTTTTGTAATAAAAGTAAGAGAAGGGAGAATGAAAATTATGAACAACGAGCAAGTATTAAACGTAACAAAAGGTGACTTCTTAGGATCAGCAAGCGGAGCAGTAGTATTAACAGCATTAATCGTATTTCTATCAAGCGTATTAGTATAATAGAAGTTTTGTAATAAAAATAAGAGAAGGGAGAATGAAAATTATGAACAACGAGCAAGTATTAAACGTAACAAAAGGTGACTTCTTAGGATCGGCAAGCGGAGCGGTAGTATTAACAGCATTAATCGTATTTCTATCAAGCGTATTAGTATAATAAAAGTTTTGTAACAAAAACAAGAGAAGGGAGAATGAGGAATATGAACAAGGAACAAGTATTACAGGTAACAAAAAGGGATGTTTTAGGATCAGCAAGTGGAGCAGCCGTATTGACAGCGTTTATTGTATTCCTTACAAATGTATTAGTATGATGAATATTGATAACAATAAGTTTTTATACACCTTACGTACCATTATTCTAAAAAAATAAAGACTCTAGCATATTAGTAAATAGTTAATATGTTGGGGTCTTTTTTATTTTCCTCCCATATATCCTCTCAAGTATTGATATTATCCCCTTATCCCGCATTAACTGCCCGTAAAAGCCCGATTGGTGTGGGCTAATAATCAGTGGGGAATGAACAAAACCCCGACTGACTAAAGTTTCATTTTATTTTAAAGAGAAAAAAGTCGAATTTTATATGTAAGAAAAAAAGAGGAATTTGACAGAAAAGATAGAAAATTTTAAAAGTCAGAATTCGTTAGCTTGCTAACTAATTTCTATCAATTAATGTTGGAAGCGTTTTCGGTTAGGTTTAAGTATGGACCATTTAATCTATTTATAGGGGGATGAGGAATTTATGAAACAAAAATCTATGGATACGCTAGCTGCACAAATGGAGGATTTTTTTCCGGTACGTGATGTAGATCATATTGAATTTTACGTAGGAAATGCAAAGCAATCGAGCTATTATCTTGCGAGAGCATTTGGATTCAAAATTGTAGCTTATTCGGGATTAGAAACAGGAAACCGTGAAAAGGTATCTTATGTTCTTGTGCAAAAAAACATGCGTTTTGTTGTGTCTGGAGCTTTAAGTAGCGATAATCGCATTGCAGAGTTTGTAAAGACCCATGGTGATGGAGTAAAGGATGTGGCCCTTCTTGTTGATGATGTTGATAAAGCGTACTCTGAAGCGGTAAAACGTGGTGCTGTTGCAATTGCTCCTCCTGAAGAGTTAACAGATGAGGAAGGTACATTGAAAAAAGCAGTTATTGGTACGTATGGTGATACAATTCATACGCTTGTAGAGCGTAAAAATTATAAAGGAACATTTATGCCGGGATTCCAAAAGGTAGAGTTTAATCTTCCATTTGAAGAGTCAGGTTTAATTGCTGTAGACCATGTCGTTGGTAATGTTGAAAAAATGGAAGAATGGGTTAGCTATTACGAGAACGTCATGGGATTTAAACAAATGATTCACTTTGATGATGACGATATTAGCACAGAGTATTCGGCATTAATGTCAAAAGTTATGACGAATGGAAGCCGTATTAAGTTTCCGATTAATGAACCAGCAGACGGAAAAAGAAAATCACAAATTCAAGAATATCTAGAGTTCTATAACGGAGCGGGTGTACAGCATCTTGCTTTATTAACAAGTGACATTGTAAAAACAATTGAAGTGCTTCGTGCAAATGGCGTGGAGTTTTTAGATACGCCAGATACGTATTACGATGAGTTAACAGCACGTGTTGGGAAAATTGATGAAGAAATTGATAAATTAAAAGAATTGAAGATTTTAGTAGACCGTGATGAAGAAGGTTATTTATTACAAATCTTTACGAAACCAATTGTAGATCGTCCAACTTTATTTATTGAAATCATCCAACGTAAAGGTTCTCGTGGATTTGGTGAAGGGAACTTTAAAGCTTTATTCGAATCAATTGAAAGAGAACAAGAGCGTCGCGGGAATTTATAAAATTTATATCCACCAGCAAGAATTCCTTTGTTGGTGGAAATTTCATTTTTCATAGGGAGGAATCATGATGAAATTTGTTACATTTCGTCTCCCTTCGAAAGAAATGCGAGCTGGCTGGCTTGAAGGTGACAAAGTAATCGATATGAATCTTGCTAGTGATGGGAAATTACCTTCCTCTATGTTCGCCTTTTTAGAGAAAGCGGATGCGTATGTAGAAGTAGTGCGTAATATTAGAAATCCAGAAAAGGGTATATATCCTTTAGAGGAAGTACAACTGGCAGCGGTGATTCCTAATCCGAGTAGCATTCGAGATTTTTATGCCTTTGAACAGCATGTAAAAACAGCCCGCGGGAGAAGAGGGTTAGATGTTATACCTGAATGGTATGATATCCCGGTTTTTTATTTTACTAACCACCGTGCTGTTATTGGACCAGATGATTTTGTTACTGGTCCAAAGAAGTCTCAAAAGCTTGATTACGAGTTAGAGATTGCTTGTGTAATTGGAAAAGAAGGACGCAATATTTCTCGTGAGAAAGCGGAGGAATATATTTTTGGTTATTGTATTATGAACGACTGGAGTGCAAGAGACTTACAAGCGACAGAGATGAAAGTGGGGCTCGGTCCAGCGAAAGGGAAAGACTTTGCAACTTCATTAGGAGCGTATCTCGTTACGAAAGAGGAATTAGACGTTTATCGTAACGGTGATCGTTATGATTTAGAGATGACTGCTCATGTAAATGGACAGCTGTTATCAAAGGGGAATTTCCAAGATATTTACTATACATTTGCTGAAATGATTGAACGTGCTTCGGAAGATGTTACGTTATATCCAGGAGATGTTATCGGGTCTGGAACAGTAGGAACGGGCTGTATTTTAGAGCTTGGTACGGAAGAGTGGCTGCAAGATGGTGATGTTGTAGAACTTACGATTACTGGTTTAGGTACATTACGTAATACGGTAAAAAAAGAAATGGAAGCAGGTGATGGGCATGTATTATCGTCACATGGGGGAGCTACCTCATAAACGACATGTACAATTTTGTAAAAAAGATGGATCACTTTATCGTGAGCAGGTAATGGGGACAAAAGGTTTTTCTGGTACGCAGTCTATTTTGTATCATCATTATATGCCAACAGAAGTAGGACATGCAGCATTATCCCATTCTTGTCAGTTACAGTATGAAGAGGATGTTGCTCTTGCTCATCGTCATTTTCGCACGAAAGAAAATAAAAAAACTGGCGATGCAATAAGTGGGAGAAATTTCATACTTGGGAATGAAGACTTGTTAATTGGAGTAGTAAGTCCAACGGAAAAAATGGATTATTTCTACCGTAATGGTGATGGCGATGAAATGTTATTCGTTCATTATGGAACAGGGAAAATTGAGACGATGTTTGGAACGATTCACTATAGAAAAGGTGATTATGTAACGATTCCAATTGGAACAATTTATCGTGTCATTCCAGATGAAGGAGAGACTAAGTTTCTTGTTGTAGAGGCAAATAGCCAAATTACAACACCACATCGCTACCGCAATGAATATGGGCAATTGTTAGAACATAGTCCGTTTTGTGAAAGAGATATTCGTGGTCCGGAGAAATTGGAGACATATGATGAAAAAGGTGAGTTTGTCGTAATGACAAAGTCCAGAGGATATATGCATAAGCATGTTTTAGGGCACCACCCGTTAGATGTTGTTGGATGGGATGGATATTTATATCCGTGGGTCTTTAATGTAGAGGATTTTGAACCAATTACAGGTCGTATTCATCAACCGCCGCCAGTACATCAAACGTTCGAAGGACATAATTTTGTTATTTGCTCTTTCGTACCACGTTTATATGATTATCATCCTGAATCAATTCCGGCACCATATTATCATAGTAATGTGAATAGTGATGAAGTACTTTATTATGTAGAAGGTAACTTTATGAGCCGAAAAGGTGTAGAGGAAGGTTCTATTACGCTTCATCCAAGCGGGATTCCGCATGGGCCACATCCAGGGAAAACAGAAGCGAGTATAGGGAAGAAAGAGACACTTGAACTGGCTGTTATGATAGATACATTCCGTCCGCTTCGTATTGTAAAACAAGCACATGAGACGGAAGATGAAAAGTACATGTATAGCTGGATTGAAGAAGGTTCATATACTGTGAAATAAGTAAAAAGAGGCATGCTCAATAAAGGAGCATGCCTCTTTTTTGGAATCGACATGTATAATAATACCAAAAAAAAATATGAAAAGATATATAGATGTGATCTCGTGTTTTTTTTATATTTGTCGAATTTTTCTTTGTAATAGACGATAGTCTTCTATTTAGAAAGAATGACAAAAATAATTAATTGCATATTCTGAAATATTTCCGCTTATTTCGACAAAAGTATTGACTGTAAAAAGCGTTATGAGTAAAATGAAAATGCGAATTAAAAATTTTCAGAAAATTTAAAACTTGGAGGAGCATGCTATGAAGCAAATTTTTCAAAAGAAGCCTATTGCAAAGTTAATGCAAGAAAGTAAGCAAAAGACATTAGCAAGAACATTGGGCGCATTGGATTTAACGATGCTTGGCATTGGGGCAATTGTTGGAACTGGTATTTTTGTTCTAACAGGCGTGGTAGCAGCAAAACATTCTGGACCAGCTATTATATTATCATTTGCGATAGCCGCGCTAGCTTGTGCATTTGCTGCATTTTGTTATGCTGAATTTGCTTCTTCAGTTCCTGTCTCGGGCAGTGTGTATACGTATACGTACGCGACGATGGGGGAAGTGTTCGCTTTTTTAATTGGATGGGACTTAATGCTTGAATATTTACTTGCTACATCCGCAGTAGCAAACGGATGGTCCGCTTATTTTCAATCTTTATTAAAGGGATTTGGAATTCATATTCCGACCATTCTCTCCTCGGCCCCTGGTACAGGAAAGGGTGGAATAATTGATCTACCTGCAGTTCTAATTATTTTAGTTATGACAGTTCTTTTATCTAGAGGCGTTCGTGAAAGTGCACGCGTAAATAATATTATGGTGTTTATTAAAATAGCGGTTGTTCTTATCTTTATTTTTGCTGGTTTTAATTACGTAAAACCTGAAAACTGGACACCTTTTATGCCATTTGGTTTAGATGGTGTAATGGCTGGAGCTGCTACAGTATTCTTCGCATTCATAGGGTTTGATGCAGTTTCAACAGCTGCAGAAGAAGTGAAACGGCCACAACGTGATTTACCAATCGGCATTATCGCATCGTTATTAATTTGTACAGTTCTTTATATCGTTGTTTCACTTATTTTGACAGGGATTGTTCCATACGGACAGCTAAATATATCAGATCCAGTTGCCTTTGCACTTCAATTTATTGGACAAGATAGTTTAGCGGGAGTAATTTCAGTAGGAGCAATCACAGGAATTACAACTGTAATGCTAGTTATGATGTATGGGCAAGTTCGTGTTTCCTATGCGATGAGCCGAGATGGGCTGTTGCCAAAGCGCCTTGCTAAAGTCCATCCGAAATTTAAAACACCATTTTTAAATACATGGACAACTGGAATTATTGCAGCACTTATTTCAGGATTAATAGATTTAAATGTTTTAGCACACCTTGTAAATATGGGGACATTGTCAGCCTTTGCACTTGTAGCAGTTGCAGTTATTGTCATGAGAAGAACTCACCCTGATTTACCAAGGGCATTTAAGGCGCCGCTCGTACCATTTTTACCAGCGTTAACGGTAATTTTTTGTTTATACTTAATGCTTCAGTTATCCGGAACAGCATGGATTAGTTTTGGAGTATGGATGGTTATTGGTATAGCAGTTTACTTTTTATATAGCCGAAAGCATAGCGCTTTAAATAATGATAATAAAGAAGAAGATGTAGCAAATTTATAAGTGGAAAAATCCATTCTAATTCTATTAGAATGGATTTTTTGTTTTGAAAATTTACATTTTTCTGAATATGTTATAAGATAATTGTTGGCAAATTAAAGGGGTGGAAATATGAAAAACACTTGGCGTGAGCTAAGGGAGATGGATCGTAACGTATGGATTCGATTTATCGGTGAGACATTGAATGGAATTGCGATGATGATGTTGATGCCGTTTTTTGCATTATATTTAAAAGATAAGGTAGATTCTTTACTGCAAGTTGGTGTTATTATGGCGCTTTCTCCAATTGCCGCAAGCTTTGGCTCGCTTATAGGAGGAAGAATTGCGGATATATATGGAAGAAAGCCGATTATGATATTTTCGATGGCAAGTAATGCATTATTAATGCTCGGTTTTTTATTTATAGAAGGATTTATCCCGTACGCCATTTTATCTATTTTTTTAGGGTTAAGTAATTCTCTATTTCATCCAGCGGCATCAGCAATGGTTGCGGATGTAACTGCGCCAGAAAAAAGAACAGAAGCATATGGTTTATTACGAATGGGACACAATATTGGAGCTGCAATTGGGCCGATAATGGGAGCATCGGTAGTTGTTTTATCGAAGAACCTCGTGTTTATTATTGCTTCGTCTGCTATGCTGTTTTATGCACTACTTATGTTAGTACTTATTAAAGAAACAATGCCGAAAATTACGGAAGTAACGGAAAGAAATAAAGAGAAGGAATCCGGAGCAGTTTGGAAAATTTTAATGAGAGATAAGGCGTTAATGATTTATTTGTTAGCGGGTATTATTATTTCTATGGGTTTTTCTCAAACAGAAGGTATGTTACCGCTTCACTTTGATAACGAAATGAAGAATATTTTTGGAGCTAACAATCCATACCCATATTTAATGGCATTAAATGGTCTATTAGTTGTTTTGTTTCAATTTCAAATTTCAAAATGGGCAACAGATAAACCTGTTGGAAAGACAATGTTGTACGGAGCGTGTTTGTTCGGAATTGGTTTATTTTTTATAGGATGGTTACCGAAGTGGTTTGGAGGATTAGACACCAATGCTACGATGATTTTAATAACGTTACTGCTTGTTTACGCAATATATACGTTAGGTGAGATGATTATGTCCCCCGTACAAATGACGTTTGTAGCAAATTTAGCTCCAGAACATTTACGAGGGACTTACATGGGAGCGGCAAGTTTACAGTGGATTACAGGAAATGCATTTGGCCCACTTCTTGGTGGTTTTCTATTGGATCGTTTGCTTGGTCATTTCTTATTTACAATTTTAGGTGTAGGGTGTGTAGTTGCAGGTTTTGTATACGTTTCTTTAGACCGTCTTGTTGAGCAGAGGCAAAAAGATACGCTTACAAAACAGTCTTCTTGATGAAGTGAAACTTTAATCAGTATTTTTTCATCCTCCACAAATGGTGGGATAATATAGATGACATACACAAAAAAGTGGATTTCTACATATTTTAGGTACATAACTAGATCAGATTGCATTCTTACTTTAAAGTTTAATTTTGTTTAGTCATGTAGAAAATTAGGTAGGAAAAGTGTAGAAAACCAATAAGTGGTGTCTTTTAATTATTTGTGGAAGTTACATTTTATTTCAAATAGGAACTACCTATTTTTATAAAAAGTGCTAAAATAGAAAAATGAAAACAATTGGTTAGGGTGATTTCATTGACAAAAATTAAATTAGGTTTACTATATGGTGGAAAATCAGCTGAGCATCAAGTTTCGTTACAAACGGCTCTTGCTGCTATTAAAGCATTAAATCAAGATAAATTCGAGATTCATCCAATTTATATTACAGAGCAAGGTCAGTGGATGCGCGGTGAGCGTATTGAAGGTGAAGTAACGACGGTTGAAGCATTACAAATGAGTGGAGAAGAAAATGCAATTTCTCCTGTATCATTAAGTGCAGAAATTATCCCAACTGCAAATTCTAAGCAAGAAGATGCAATTGATGTTATTTTCCCATTATTACATGGACCAAATGGTGAAGATGGAACAGTACAAGGATTATTAGAATTAATGAACATTCCATATGTGGGTAACGGTGTATTAGCATCAGCTGCTGGTATGGATAAAGTTGTTATGAAAAATATCTTTGCAGAAGCTGGATTGAAACAAGCGAAATATGCATCTTTCATTCGTAGTGCATGGGAAAAAGATCGTGAAACAGCGTATGAAAAAGTAGAAGAAGTGTTAGGCTATCCTTGCTTCGTAAAACCAGCAAACCTTGGTTCAAGTGTTGGTATTAATAAGTGTAAAGATCGTGAAGAGCTTGAGAATGCATTCGAAGAGGCGTTCCAATTTGACCGTAAAATTATTGTTGAAGAAAATATTGTAGGTCGTGAAGTAGAAGTTGGTGTATTAGGTAATGATGAGCCGAAATGTTCAGTTGTAGGCGAAATTGTACCGAAAAAAGATTTTTATGATTACAAATCGAAATACATCGATGGTGATACAGCGTTAATTATTCCAGCTGAAATGACAGAAGAAGAGTCTAATGTAATTAAGCGAGATGCAATTATTGCATTCCAATCATTAGATGGTTCTGGCTTAACACGAGCTGATTTCTTCTTAACGAAAGATGGAGAAGTGTATATTAACGAAGTAAACACAATGCCAGGATTCACGCCGTTTAGTATGTTCCCTCTATTATGGCAACATACTGGATTACCGTATCCAGAATTAATTGAAGAGCTAATTCGCTTAGCGATTGAGCGTCACGAAGAAAAACAAAAAATTAAATATACAATCTAACAAAAAAGGAGGAAGCACTATTCGAGGGAATAGTGCTTCCTCTATGTAAGGAGTGTTTTCATGATAAATCGAACGTTAAAACAAGTAGAACAGATGATAAATGGTACGGGATTAGCAGAGCAGTATGAGGGAATTACTATACAAGGAGTGTCTATTGATACGAGAAAAATTGAAAAAGGGAATTTATATGTTCCGATTCAAGGTGAACGTTTCGATGGACATGCTTTTGTAGATAAAGCTGTTGAAAATGGGGCTATTGCCACATTATGGATGAAAGATGTAGCGAATCCACCTGCAAATCTTCCTGTTATTTTTGTAGAAGATACGCTATCGGCCTTACAAATGTTAGCGAAAAACTATCGTGATCAATTGGATGTAAAAGTTGTTGGTGTAACGGGTAGTAATGGTAAAACATCTACGAAAGATATTGTAACAAGTATTCTTGCGACTAAATTTAAAGTTCAAAAAACAGAAGGTAATTTCAACAATCATATCGGTTTACCTCTTACTATTTTAAACCTAGAAGAAAATACAGAAGTAGCTGTATTGGAAATGGGTATGTCAAGCCAGGGTGAAATTGAATTTCTATCTAAGTTAGCCCGTCCTGATGCGGCTATTATCACGAACATTGGTGAGGCACACTTAATGGATTTAGGCTCTCGTGAGGCGATTGCTGAAGCGAAGTTAGAAATTGTTGCAGGTTTACAAGAAGGTGGAGTGTTCGTATATAATGGAGATGAGCCGCTATTAACGAATCGTGTTCCAGAAATGAATTTAGCAGCTGAAACAGTTACATTTGGTGATGCGAGAGCAAATGATTATTATCCAACTACTGTAACATTACAGGCAACTGGAACACACTTTAAGATGAACAGGGATGAAACTTTGGCATTCTATCTGCCGGTACTAGGAAAGCATAATGTATATAATACACTTGCTTCAATGGCAATTGCGAAACATTTTGGTGTAACGTGGGAAGAAATGAAAAAAGGTTTAGTAACGCTTCAAATGACAGGCATGCGTATGGAAATTGTAAAAACAGATAGTGGTTTAACAATTATCAATGATGCTTATAATGCAAGTCCAACGGCTATGGAAGCTGCGTTCCACCTAATGAATGGTTTAGATGGATTTGCAAAAAAAATTGTTGTGCTTGGTGATATGTTAGAACTTGGAAATCAAGAAGTGCAATTTCATTATGAAGTAGGTAAATTAATTGATCCAGCAAAAATCTCATATGTATTCACGTATGGTAGATTAGGGGCTCAAATTGCTGAAGGAGCAAAAATTAATTTCCCTAAAGAACGTGTTAAAGCGTATGATGATAAAGAAGAACTTGTAAAAGACTTACAAACAGTAGTTGATGCGAAAGATGTTGTGTTAGTAAAAGCGTCTCGCGGTATGAAATTAGAAGAAGTTATAGCGATGTTGAAATAATTGGTGTATATAAATAGGGATGATAGCCACGAAAATAGTGGAAACTTATAATAAGCGCTTACAGCAAATGATAAAAAAATAAAAGTAAAGAAAAAAGCTCTGAATATGAAATAAGGTAACAGTTGGGGTTTGCTTTTTACACATACAAAACTTATAATTGATAAAGTGTAATAACGTTTAGAAGTATTTTCGTGAAGAATATACGCCCGGTTATATACGTGAGCATTCAGGAAAAGGGCTTTTCCGCAAGTTCGGAAAACGCCTTTTTTTAAATGATAAGTATAGGATAGAAAAGGAGAAGTAACATTGACAACATTTCGAGAATTAGGATTAAGTGAGTCTTTACTGCAATCTGTTGAAAGTATGGGCTTTGAAGAGGCTACGCCGATTCAAGCTGAAACAATTCCACATGCATTGCAAGGTAAGGATATTATTGGGCAAGCGCAAACAGGTACAGGGAAAACAGCAGCATTCGGATTACCACTATTAGATAAAGTGGATACAAATAAAGAAGCAGTTCAAGGTATTGTTATCGCGCCAACGCGTGAATTAGCAATTCAAGTTGGAGAAGAGCTATACAAAATTGGTAAACATAAACGTGTTCGTATTCTACCAATTTATGGTGGTCAAGATATTAACCGCCAAATTCGTGCTCTAAAAAAACACCCACACATTATTGTTGGTACGCCGGGTCGTATTTTAGATCATATTAACCGTAAAACACTTCGCTTACAAAACGTAGAGACGGTTGTTCTTGACGAAGCGGATGAAATGTTAAACATGGGCTTCATTGAAGATATTGAAGCGATTTTAACAGATGTGCCAGAAACACATCAAACATTATTATTCTCAGCGACAATGCCAGATCCAATCCGTCGTATTGCTGAGCGTTTCATGACTGAGCCTCAACACATTAAAGTAAAAGCAAAAGAAGTAACAATGCCAAACATTCAGCAGTTCTATTTAGAAGTGCAAGAAAAGAAAAAGTTTGACGTGTTAACACGCTTGCTAGATATTCAATCTCCAGAGCTTGCAATCGTATTCGGTCGCACAAAGCGTCGTGTTGATGAATTATCAGAAGCATTAAACTTACGTGGTTATGCAGCAGAAGGTATTCATGGTGACTTAACACAAGCGAAGCGTATGTCTGTATTACGTAAATTTAAAGAAGGTGCTATTGAAGTTCTTGTTGCAACGGACGTTGCTGCACGTGGTCTTGATATTTCAGGCGTAACACACGTATACAACTTCGATATTCCACAAGATCCAGAATCATACGTTCACCGTATCGGTCGTACTGGCCGTGCAGGTAAAAAAGGTATTGCAATGTTATTTGTAACACCACGTGAATCAGGACAATTAAAAAATATCGAGCGTACAACAAAACGTAAGGTTGATCGTATGGAAGCACCGACACTTGACGAGGCATTAGAAGGTCAACAACGTTTAATCGCAGAAAAGCTTCAAAGCACAATCCAAAATGAAAACTTATCATACTACAAGCGTATTGCAGAAGAAATGTTAGAAGAGAATGACTCTGTAACAGTAGTAGCTGCTGCTTTAAAAATGATGACAAAAGAGCCGGATACAACTCCAATCGCTTTAACATCAGAACCACCAGTTGTTTCAAGAGGTGGCGGTTCTAAAAAACGCGGTGGTAACGGAGGCGGATACCGTGATGGTAACCGTAATCGTAGTCGTGATGGACGCGGTGGCGGCGATGGTCGTAACCGTGACCGTAACCGTGATGGTCGTAATCGTGACGGTAACCGTGATCGTAATCGTGATGGTGGTAGCCGTGATGGTAACCGTGGTCGTAGAGGTGAAGGTCAAGGTCGCCCAGGATCTTCAAACGGACGCGGCGAAAGAAAACATCATAGCCGTCCACAAGCTTAATAAAAAAAGAGAATGCCCCTTTGTGGGCATTCTCTTTTTTTATTTCTGTAATTGTGCATACTACATAATAACTTGTATAGAAAAGAGGTGCTATATGCTTGTAAGACTTGGGTATGTTGCGATGAGCGTACATTTGAAGAATGCATCTCCATCTCAAACGATGACATATGCACAGTTTCAGCGAATTGATGATCGAGAGGCTGCGATTCGTAAACTCGAGAGAATTGCTAATTCGAATTTGGAAAATTGCTTACGGTTATTAAAGCATAATAAAGGGCATGATATATCTTTCTTTCGGCTTAGTTCCAAGCTTATTCCTTTAGCGAATCATGAGGAGTTGTTAGAGTGGAACTATATTCGCCCGTTAAAAGAAAATTTAAAAGTGTTAGGTGAGTATGCAATTCGTATGAATATGCGAATTGATTTCCATCCAGATCACTTTGTTGTACTAAATTCACCTGAAGAGAGTATTTTTAAACAATCTGTAAAGACATTGCAGATGCATAAAAAGTTGTTAAAGGGTATGGGGATTGAACATAAGCAACGGTGTGTACTACATGTGGGCGGGGGATATAAAGATAAAGAGCTCGCATTAGAGCGTTTTATCGAAAATTGGTCAAGTGTTCCAAGGGGTATTCAAGAGATGATTATATTAGAAAATGATGACACGACCTTTTCTTTAGAAGAAACATTGTATTTAGGTGAGAAATTAGACATTCCCGTCGTGTTTGATTTGCATCATCATATGATGAATAATGATCGAGAAGATTGGCATGAAGATTGGGCGCGTGTTGTCCATACGTGGGAATCGTCTTTGTTACCAGTTAAAATGCACATCTCTAGTCCTAGAGATGGAAAAGACCCGAGAGCGCATGCAGATTTTATTGATGTAGATAGCTTCTTATCTTTTTTGAAAAAGATAAAGGGGAGTGTTCCGCAAATTGATTGTATGATTGAGGCGAAGAAGAAGGATGAGTCTTTATTTCAACTAATGAGAGATTTAAGTAAACAAACAGATGTGGAAATTGTCGATGGTGCGAGCTTCTATATTAAATAAGCTCTGCACCATCGAATTTTTTTGTTAAAAGAGGTGTGCAAATGCCGCCAATTATCAATCCTGTTAAATGGCTTATAGGATTGGCAGAGGGGTTAAAGAAAGTAAATAGTAGTAATATAAGTATCATTATTGAAAAAATAGTAATGTCTCTTGGTTTTGAAGAACGATATCGACTATACAATAAAAATAATTGGGCACCTAGTAATCCGAAAATACCGCCAGATGATCCGGCGTGAATATATTCAAGGGGCATAATAATATAAGAAGAAATATTTCCGAGAATGCCAGAAAGGAAAAAAATAATAATGAAAGGAAAGTGCCCTAGTTGTTTTTCAATAGAAGAACCAAGCACAAATAAACAAATACTATTAGAAAGAAAAT
Organism: Bacillus cereus group sp. BfR-BA-01310; assembly: GCF_022664325.1. Classification (NCBI taxonomy): domain Bacteria; kingdom Bacillati; phylum Bacillota; class Bacilli; order Caryophanales; family Bacillaceae; genus Bacillus; species Bacillus cereus group sp. BfR-BA-01310. The sequence goes on from NZ_JAKUHD010000016.1 coordinate 76,523, forward strand.
GTTGTAAATCTACGTGTACAAGTAGGGAAGTTATGACACGCCACCATTCTCCTTTAGCGATATATTCATTAGAGGCTGCCATGGGAAAGAGAGAAAAGTCGCCTAACATAATCATGACTAATTGTATAAGAAGTAAAGAGATGATGATCGGTTGTAAGGAAATGCGAGTGGATGGTATTAGCATGTTGTTAGTATCACTCCTTTTGCATCAGAAAGATTCTCTGTTATTCTTACAATATGAATGAAGAAAGCTAAATAGAAGAAGGGGATTTTGAAATGATTGTAGGGATTGGAATCGATATTATTGAGTTAAATCGAATTGAAAAAATGCTAGATGGAAAGCTTAAATTTATGGACCGTATTTTAACTGAAAGAGAACGTGGTGTTGCCGAGGGGCTGAAAGGAAGTCGTCTTACAGAATTCGTAGCTGGAAGATTTGCAGCAAAAGAGGCGTATTCTAAAGCAGTAGGGACCGGTATCGGGAAAGAAGTGAGTTTTTTAGATATTGAAGTAAGGAATGATGATAGAGGTAAGCCGATTATCATTACAAATACAGAGCATATTGTTCATTTATCAATTAGTCATAGTAAAGAATTTGCCGTTGCTCAAGTTGTTTTGGAAAGCTCGTCACGCTAGTCTGCATATTTTATATCTTTGTCTCATATATTTGAGGTAGCGATAAGGAAGGCATATCTTCCATTCATTTATAGGGGCAAAGGGGCTGAAGTGATGAAAAGGCGTCTGTTTTTAGTTCTTATCGGTTTATTGACCGTTTTTGTGTTGGCGGGTTGTATGGAAAAGAAACAGGAAGATGTTGTGAGAGATTTAGAATCGAAAGTTAAAAGCATGAAGAGTTATCAAGCTGAAGCGAAATTATCTATTAAAACAGGAAATGAGCCTCAGGAGTACAACGTAGAGATTTGGCATAAAGAACCTTCGTATTATCGTGTGAATTTGCAGAATGCGAAAAAGGATCAGAGTCAAATTATTTTAAGAAATGATGAAGGTGTATTTGTATTAACACCGGCGCTTAATAAGAGTTTCCGTTTTCAAAGCGATTGGCCGCAAAATAGTAGTCAGGCTTATTTATATGAATCACTTGTAAGGGATATTTTGCAAGACAAGAAAAATCTCTCTTTCGAGAAAACAGATAAGTATTATGTATTTAAAACAAAAACAAATTATCAACATCAAAATATGTTGCCGAAACAAGAAATTAAGCTGAATAAAAGTGATTTAACACCAGTTTCTGTGAAACTGATGGATAATGATCAAAATGTCCTTGTAAAAGTAGATTTCACTAAAGTAAAGTTCGATGCAAAGTTTGATAAAGGTGCATTTGATACGAAACAAAATATGTCTAGAGCACAAGTGGATGTTCAGACGGCAGCGAAAGAAGACAAACCGTTTGCTATTTTGTATCCAAGTGATACGCCGCAAGGTATGACTTTGAAAGACGAAAAGGAGTTGAAGACAGACAGTGGCAAGCGTGCGATACTCACATACACTGGAAGTAAGAAATCCTTTACTTTAATACAAGAAAAGGCGAAAGTTGCAGAGGCTTCGTCAGCGGTAAGTGTAAGTGGTGAGTTAGTTGATCTCGGTTTCACGATTGGTGCATTGACGAAAGACTCTTTAACGTGGTCGCATAACGGAGTAGAGTATATGCTCGTGTCTAAAGGTTTAGAGCCGAATGAGTTGTTAATGGTCGCTCGTTCAGTTACAGCGAAGCAAGTAAAGTAAACTTCTTAGACGTGGTGGTATATGTGCACCACGTCTTTTCTTAGTTTGAGGGGTAGATTTCATAAAAGAAGCATATAAAAGAATAAGCTTCGCATATCGTTTATAAGGAAGTGTATTTATGGAAGAAGCACCATTTTACCGTGACACTTGGGTGGAAGTGGATTTAGACGCGATCTATAATAATATTACGCATATTAAAGAGTCCATTCCAAGTGATGTAGAGATTTTTGCTGTAGTTAAAGCGAATGCATATGGGCACGATTATGTACCGGTGGCTAAAACTGCATTAGAAGCAGGAGCAACAAGATTAGCAGTTGCTTTTTTAGATGAAGCTTTAGTACTTCGAAGGGCTGGTATTACTGTGCCGATTTTAGTATTGGGTCCGTCCCCGCCCCGTGATGTAAATGTTGCTGCTGAAAATGATGTAGCATTAACCGTTTTTCAAAAGGAATGGGTGGACGAAGCGATAAAACTCTGGGATGGTTCGTTTATAATGAAATTCCATATTAATTTTGATAGTGGTATGGGGAGGATTGGAATACGCGAGCGTAAAGAATTAAAAGGATTCTTAAAGAGTTTAGAAGGTGCGCCATTTTTAGAACTTGAAGGGGTGTATACACATTTTGCGACAGCAGATGAGGTTGAGACTTCTTACTTTGATAAGCAATACAACACGTTTTTGCAGCAGTTAAGTTGGTTGAAAGAGTTTGGAGTGAACCCTAAATTTGTCCATACAGCCAATAGTGCTGCAACGTTAAGGTTTCAAGGGATTACATTCAATGCAGTACGAATTGGTATTGCGATGTATGGATTAACGCCGTCTGTAGAAATACGGCCGTTTTTACCGTTTAAATTGGAGCCAGCGTTGTCGCTTCATACGAAGGTTGCTCATATTAAGCAAATGATTAAAGGGGATGGGATTAGTTATAATGTCACTTACCGAACGAGAACTGAAGAATGGATTGCAACAGTTGCGATTGGATATGCAGATGGTTGGCTTAGAAGATTGCAAGGATTTAAAGTGCTTGTAAATGGAGAGAGGGTACCGATTGTAGGGCGAGTAACGATGGATCAATTCATGATACTTCTTCCTTGGGAAGTGCCACTTGGTACGAAAGTTACACTCATTGGGAGACAAGGTGATGAGTATATTAGCGCTACTGAGGTTGCTGAATATTCCGGAACTATTAATTATGAAATTATCGCAACGATAAGCTTCCGTGTGCCGAGAATATTTATACGACACGGTAAAGTTGTAGAAGTAATAAATTATTTAAACAATATATAGAAGGTATTATTATTCGCTTCTTGTCATTTGAGGGGACTTTTCCCTGGTAGAGAATAAGCTCTTTTCTCGATGAGAAGCATCTTTTTATAATCGTTTTTAACATAAGTTACAATTACATGTTGCGGGAAAGATTCCGTTAATTCTTGTTTGAAAGAGACAAAAAGTAAAAGAAGATGAATGTTTTGTTTATGAATTGGAAAACATAAGCATGGAATAAGGAAGTCTTTGCAACGGGCTCCATACAATGGTATTATTACAATAGGTGTCATATATATATTTGGGTGTGTAGTTGACGGTGGAGGTGTATTTTTGTGTCCGAATCAAGTGTAACTACTGAAATCGTGGTTCGGTTGCCAAAGCAAATGGTAACGGAATTGGACGGAATTGGAAAACAAGAGAATAAGAATCGCCATGAACTAATTTGCCAGGCAACACAACTGTTATTGCGTCAACATAAGACGAAGAAACGCTACCAACATGAATCAATGCGACGTGGGTATATTGAAATGGGAAAAATTAATCTTGGTATTGCATCTGAAGCTTTCTTAGCAGAGTATGAAGCAGCTCATACAGTAGAACGCTTAGTTAGCGGGGGGTAATATTTTGATTGTAAAACGCGGCGACGTGTATTTTGCAGACCTTTCCCCAGTTGTTGGTTCTGAGCAAGGAGGCGTTCGTCCGGTTCTTGTCATTCAAAATGACATCGGAAATCGTTTTAGTCCGACTGTGATTGTAGCGGCTATTACTGCACAGATTCAAAAAGCGAAATTACCCACTCATGTGGAAATTGATGCGAAAAAGTACGGTTTTGAGAGAGATTCTGTTATTTTACTTGAGCAGATTCGAACAATCGATAAGCAACGCTTAACGGACAAAATCACTCATTTGGATGAAGTGATGATGAGTCGTGTAGATGTAGCGTTACAAATTAGTTTAGGACTAATAGATTTTTAAATCGGCAGTTTAAGTTGCTCTCTTTAAAGGGCAACTTTTTTTTATTATAGAGGAGGTTACGGTTGGATATGGAAATGGTAGATAATCGACAAGCGTTAATGAAAATGTTAGTGAAAGAATTAGGCTTTACCGAAAAGCAAGTTCGTCATGTGATTCATTTAACAGAAGAAGGTAACACAGTTCCATTTATTGCTCGTTACCGAAAAGAATGGACAGGCTCTTTAGATGAGGTGCAAATTCGTGCAATCTTAGAAAGATGGCAATATATGATGCAACTTGAAGATAGGAAAGAAGAGGTTCTTCGTCTTATTGGTGAAAAGGGCAAACTAACCGAAGAGTTGCGTCGTCATATTGTTGCTGCAACCAAACTACAGGAAGTAGAAGATTTATATCGTCCTTACAAAGAAAAAAGAAGAACGAAAGCGACAATCGCTAAAGAAAAGGGATTGGAACCGTTAGCTGAGTGGCTATTATTATATAAAAAAGAAAATCCAGCAGAGAAGGCCATGGAATTTGTTAGTGTGGAAAAAGAAGTAGCATCTGCAGAAGATGCGTTGCAAGGTGCACAAGATATTATTGCGGAACTTGTTTCGGATAATGCGGCATATCGTAGCTGGATTCGTAATACTACTTTCCGAAAAGGGATTATGTCTTCATCTGTAAAAGATAAAGAAAAAGATGAAAAGAATATATACGAAATGTATTATGGCTATGAAGAACCGTTGCAAAAAGTAGTGCCACATCGTGTACTAGCAATGAACCGTGGTGAAAAGGAAGATGTATTAAGAGTTTCTATTATCACGCCAATTGAAGAAATTCTTCAGTTTTTACATAAAAAAATGATTCTTGATGAAGCTTCTAAAAGTGCGCATTATGTACAATTAGCGATGGAAGATGGATATAAGCGATTAATTCAACCTTCAATAGAAAGAGAAATTCGTAAAGAGTTAATGGAAACAGCGGAAGAACAAGCGATTCATATTTTCTCTGAGAATTTACGTAATTTATTATTACAACCTCCGATGAAAGGGAAAGTTGTGTTAGCGGTAGACCCAGCGTATAGAACTGGTTGTAAATTAGCAGTAGTAGATGATACAGGAAAAGTTCTTCACATAGATGTTATTTATCCACATCCCCCTGTTCGTAAATATGAGGATGCAAAAACGAAAATCCTCTCAATTATAGATAAATATGAAGTTGAAATGATAGCGATTGGAAATGGTACAGCTTCGAGGGAAACGGAAGAATTTATAGTAGATGTATTACAAAATGTAGAACGAGATGTATTTTATATTATTGTAAATGAAGCGGGTGCTAGTGTGTACTCCGCATCGGATGTAGCTCGAGAGGAGTTTCCGAATTTACAGGTTGAAGAAAGAAGTGCTGTTTCAATTGGGAGACGTCTACAGGATCCACTTGCAGAGCTTGTGAAAATTGACCCTAAATCTGTTGGGGTTGGACAATATCAACATGATGTATCTCAAAAGAGATTAAATGAATCATTAACATTTGTGGTAGAGACAGCAGTTAACCGAGTTGGTGTTAATGTAAATACAGCTTCAGTTGCGCTGCTGCAATATGTTTCGGGGTTATCGAAAACAGTTGCGAAAAATATTGTAGCTAAGCGTGAGGAAGATGGAAAATTCACGAAGCGAACTGAGTTAAAGAAAATCCCGCGTTTAGGTGCAAAAACATATGAACAATGTATCGGATTCTTACGTATATTAGAAGGAGCGAATCCGTTAGATCGCACAGGGATTCATCCAGAACAATATAAAAATGTTGAATTGCTATTAAAGAGCTTAGGGTTATCGAAGAGTGATGTGGGGAAACCAAACTTGCAAAAGAGTTTAGAAGGAGTAGATATTTCTAAATTATCTCAAGAGACGGAGATTGGTGAGCCGACATTAGTTGATATTATGGATGCTTTAATTAGCCCAGAACGAGATTTGAGGGATGAGTTGCCAAAGCCACTTTTGAAAAAGGGGATTTTAAAATTAGAAGATTTAAAGCGTGGTATGGAATTAGAGGGAACGATTCGCAATGTTGTTGATTTCGGTGCCTTTGTTGATATTGGTGTGAAGCAAGATGGTTTAGTACATATTTCTAAACTAAGCAAACAATTTGTAAAGCATCCATTAGATATCGTATCCGTGGGACAAATTGTAAAGGTATGGGTAGATGATATTGATACAAAAAAAGGTCGTGTTGCATTATCAATGTTACCGATTGAATAGTAAGAAAAGAGAGCAGATGAAACTGCTCTTTTTTTATGAACTGGAAAGTTTAATTGATTATGAGCTTTGATGTATTTTGCTATAATAAAACCAGCATTCATTTAACAATTTGATTTGATACCGGTTTTTCTCAAAATATGCACGTTGCATTTGCTTTTTTAGCCACGTGGGCATAGGAATCCCTCCTTGTTTAATCCTGCTCTCAAAAAAGTAGTTCCTTTTAGTTAAGGTAACTTTGATGAGAGGTTGGTGAGTGGATTTCTATCAATGCTGCATTTTTAGAAATCACGCTTCTTGAATGAGGATGGGTATATGTACTATTTACTATATGTATAAGAAGGGAGAAAAGTGTAAAATTATTTTTTAGTTTAGGAGGAATGAGAATGGATGAGCGAGAAATTCAACGGTTAGTTGAAGAAGTGTCGTTACAATACTTTGGGACGTCCTTCTTACATGAAGCGATGTTTAATAATAGATTGCGTACAACCGGTGGACGCTATCTATTGAAGAGTCATAATATAGAACTGAATTATCGATATTATGAAATGTATGGTAAAGAAGAGTTAGTAGGGATTATTAAGCATGAGCTTTGCCATTATCATTTGCATATCAAAGGAAGGGGATATAAGCACCGAGATAGAGACTTTCGTGAGTTGCTAAAGAAGGTAGGTGCACCGCGTTTTTGTAAACGAATGATTAATGGAGGGAAGGAAACAAAAGTTTATACGTATGAATGTATGGAGTGTTCACTTCGATATGTAAGAAGACGTCAAATAAATACAAAAAGATATGTCTGTGGAAAGTGTAAAGGGAAACTAAAACCGATAACGAAAACATCTTGACAGTAAAAACGCAATCCAGTATATTATAAACATGTCACGTTTGCGCAAGATGGTGTGAAAAAACTTCTTGACTTACGATGAGAAATTTTATAAGATACAAATTGTCTTTATTATTCCGCAGTAGCTCAGTGGTAGAGCTATCGGCTGTTAACCGATCGGTCGTAGGTTCGAGTCCTACCTGCGGAGCCATACAGAGAAGTACCCAAGTGGCTCAAGGGGCTCCCCTGCTAAGGGAGTAGATCGCTAACGCGGTGCGAGGGTTCGAATCCCTTCTTCTCTGCCATACATATTGGCCCGTTGGTCAAGTGGTTAAGACACCGCCCTTTCACGGCGGTAACACGGGTTCGAATCCCGTACGGGTCACCACTTCGGAGGATTAGCTCAGCTGGGAGAGCACCTGCCTTACAAGCAGGGGGTCGGCGGTTCGATCCCGTCATCCTCCACCATATAAATTATATGAATAATATTGTCGCGGGGTGGAGCAGTACGGTAGCTCGTCGGGCTCATAACCCGAAGGTCGCAGGTTCAAATCCTGTCCCCGCAACCAAATGGTCCCGTGGTGTAGTGGTTAACATGCCTGCCTGTCACGCAGGAGATCGCCGGTTCGACCCCGGTCGGGACCGCCATTTTAACTTCTGCTGTATAGCAGTTGTTTTTTATTGGTCATTATGGTACAATAACATTTGTCTTTGAAAAGAACATAACTATTTCGATGGGCTATAGCCAAGCGGTAAGGCAACGGACTTTGACTCCGTCATGCGCTGGTTCGAATCCAGCTAGCCCAGCCATTTACGAGCCATTAGCTCAGTTGGTAGAGCATCTGACTTTTAATCAGAGGGTCGAAGGTTCGAATCCTTCATGGCTCACTCTTTGTTTTTTCCGCGCGGTCGTGGCGGAACGGCAGACGCGCTAGGTTGAGGGCCTAGTGGGGGAAACCCCGTGGAGGTTCAAGTCCTCTCGGCCGCATCAAAAAAAAAATCTTAAAAAAATACTTGCATTTAAAAATGTAGTATGATAAGATAATTGAGTCGCCAAAATACAACGACGAAAAAACATCATGAATAAGCGCCCGTAGCTCAATTGGATAGAGCGTTTGACTACGGATCAAGAGGTTAGGGGTTCGACTCCTCTCGGGCGCGCCATAACGGGAAGTGGCTCAGCTTGGTAGAGCACCTGGTTTGGGACCAGGGGGTCGCAGGTTCAAATCCTGTCTTCCCGACCACGCGGGTGTAGTTTAGTGGTAAAACAAGAGCCTTCCAAGCTCTGGTCGAGAGTTCGATTCTCTTCACCCGCTTTTAGTTCTTTGAAAACTGAACGAAACAAACAACGTGAAACGTCAATTTTTATTTTTAGATGCTAGACAAACTAACTTTATTGGAGAGTTTGAT